>NZ_JAOWDO010000067.1:0-633961 GCF_030336535.1 Citrobacter sp. Ce006 | reverse complement strand
CCCCGCGTGGCGCTGAATATGGTCACTGCCGCAATGGTCGTTCAGAATACCCAGGCGCTTCTCGGTCTGAACTACGACAAGCAGAACTGGCAGCAGTTTTTTACAGCCGAAGGTGATGTAACTATTAAATTACCGGATACCAGTCAGACCACAGGACCGTCAGCAAAGAAACTCATCAATAGCGTTGCCGGCAAGGCTGACCTGGTCAACGGCGTGGTGTCAAAAGCGCAGGGTGGGACAGGGTTATCCAGTCCCTTCGGTGCAGTGGCAGGTTCTTTCTGTGAGGGTAATGATAACCGCCTTAACACCATCGGCGGCAAATCCGGAGGCCAGATAACCAGCCCGTTTGGAAAGGTCAACGCATTGCCGGGAAGCTTTGACTCCCTCTATGCCGGAAACCGCAACTACGGTCTCTACCAGGAACAGATGAATGTACTCGGTGCAGGATATCTGTATCCGCATATGAGTTTCAAGATGTACTGGCCAGGTCATTACGGCGGGGTGTTTACATGGTCTGCATGGGCAAACGACATGAACCCCGAGTACGTCCTCTCCTGGACAACGGAGGTGGGAACCACGCCGCACATGTGGCGGTTTAATGGCGCTAATGGTAACGCCACTGCTTCTGGCAACTGGATTAACGGTGGTTCGACTGCTGAAATTAAAGAGAAAGTCGAAGACATCCAGAATCCGCGCGAAACGATGCGGATAATCCGCGCATGTACCTGGCGACTGAAAACAAAAAATGCTGACGGGCGTTTCGGTATCGGTGTTCTGGCTGAAGGGCTGTATGAGGCGTACCCGGAGGCGAAAGTTACTGCCGGTGATATCGAACTACGGGACGGTACTGTTGTTAAGGATGCCTTATCTGTACAGGCTGGCGATTCCGGCGTACTGGCCGCTGTTCACCACGCAACCATTATTTCTCTGATGGATGAAAACGAAGTGCAGCAGGAAGATATCAATCAACTGAAAGCAGATATGGAGGTACTGAAGAAAATTGTCGAACAGCTCGCCGCCAGATAATTCTGCTGCGTGCAATGTCATAAAGCGAAATAACATGGGGGAACTGCCGCAACCATACCGTATGCAGGAGTATGGCTGCGGCCGACTGGCGGACGTCCGATAGTGCGAGTATTGAATGGTTGAAAGCCCGTTTTGAACGAAGAGTAGAAGTTCAGAATGCTTACTTACATCGAGGTACCTTGAGTCATAGTAAGCAGGTCACTGCAGTTGACTTAAATGATAATGACAAATCTCAGCTGATAACTGATAATTATTAGCTGTTAAGTAAACCAGAACGGATAATGACAATGTGTTACTATAATAAAAATGGGGTCTTGAGGGGTTGGGGATTATACATATATGAGATTTTATAGCATAGATTACCTACAAATGCAGTCTAACATCAATGATTATTTAAAATACATCGTTATATTTAGTACTTTATTTATTCTAATCGTTGTTTTTAGTCTGTATATGCGCCATCGTTTGCAAACTAAATATCGTGACTTAACAATCATAGCCTTCTTATTTTTGCTCTTCATTTGTGGCATTCAGTATGCTGATTATACTGATAGTCAAAATATACATTCCCAATCATCACAAATGGTTAATTTTGTTAGATTCTTATCACAAAAAAAAGATGTGAATGTGAATGCTATATCTTCCAGTTCAGTACAACTCACTGATGGCATTATCGTTAAAATTAATGATCTTTTTTATCGCGTCAACTTAGGCTCGGATCAAAAAACATACAATTTAGTAGAGGTTTCGTTAATAAACCCAGAAGTAGAAATCATAAATAAATGAGGTGTGGAAATGATGATTTATTTACCTATCATTATAAAGTTGGGTCTGGGGATACTGTGTTTAATTGTTCAAATAAATCTTATGGGGAAAGGAAATCTGGCTCCTTCATCCGCAATGGACCAAGTTCAAAACTATGTGCTGGGGGGGATTATAGGAGGTGTGATTTACAACGAATCTATAACAGTTCTCCAATTTGTCCTAGTCCTAATTATATGGACTTTTTTGGTCTTTGTTCTTAAGTTTTTGAAGGAAAATAGTCGGTTAGTAAAAAGGGTGATCGATGGAAAACCTATTACTTTAGTACACAATGGTAGCATTAATGTTAAGGAGTGTTTACGGAATGGTGTTTCTGCAAATGATTTAATGTTCAAATTAAGAGCAAATGGTATTTATGAAATAGAACAACTAAAACGCGTGGTTCTCGAACAAAATGGGCAATTAACTATTATACAAAGTGGCGATGAAAATATACGCTACCCAATTATAGTGGACGGTTTAGCCAACCATGATCTGCTAGAAATCCTTAATAAAGACAATGAATGGTTAGATAATGAAGTTACAAAGAAAGGCTTCAATAAAATCAGTGAGGTATATTTAGGTGAGTACTTATCAGGTAGGATTAATTTATACGGATATGAAAAATAACATCTAAAATTAACGCCCTTTTATCAGGAGGTAGCCAGTTCAGGTGTGCCTCCGCCTGAGAACACTGACACCAACGTTCGATCCCGGCACAGAGCGAACGAACTGGCTGAGTTAAAGCTCCGTTGAGAGCGAAAAGCGGACGCCCGCATAGCGTGAACAGGCGTCCGATATTTTGATGTGGGCAGATTACTTAACACGCTTCCCCGTTTCGTCAATGACCTTCTCGCCATCCTCTTTGTTAAACGCTCCTTTCTGACCTTCCGGTAGAATATCCAACACTATTTCTGAAGGGCGGCAAAGACGAGTGCCAAGCGGCGTAATGACTACCGGCCGATTAATCAGGATCGGATGTTGAAGCATAAAATCAATCAACTGCTCATCACTAAATTTCTCTTCATCAAGACCCAGATGTTCATAAGGTTCAACATTCTTACGCAGTAATTCACGCACCGTAATTCCCATATCTGAAATAAGTTTAATCAGCTCATCACGGGTCGGTGGCGTATCGAGATAATAAATTATCGTTGGTTCGTTGCCGCTGTTACGGATCATCTCCAGCGTGTTGCGAGAAGTACCGCAGGCAGGGTTGTGATAGATGGTAATGTTGCTCATATCTGTATCTCATTACAAAGTGATGGAGAGCCGCAACGCCAGCGCGGCCAAAGTGACAAACAGCACCGGCAGAGTCATGATAATGCCGGTGCGGAAGTAATACCCCCAGGTAATCGTTATATTTTTCTGAGCAAGCACATGCAGCCAAAGCAGGGTTGCCAGACTGCCAATCGGGGTGATTTTCGGGCCTAAATCGCTGCCGATCACGTTGGCATAAATCATTGCCTCTTTGACAACGCCAGTCGCCGTACTCCCATCAATCGACAGCGCGCCAATCAGCACTGTCGGCATATTGTTCATCGCCGACGACAGGAGAGCGGTCAGGAAGCCGGTGCCAAACGTTGCTGCCCATAATCCCTTTTCTGCCAGCAGGTTTAGCACGCCAGACAGATACTCCGTTAACCCTGCATTGCGGAGGCCATAGACCACCAGGTACATGCCCAGCGAAAAAATAACGATCTGCCATGGCGCACCGCGCAGGACTTTACCGGTGTTGATGGCATGACCTCTTTTCGCCACTATAAACAGTACTGCTGCGCCAGTAGCCGCTATCGCGCTGACCGGGATCCCCACAGGCTCCAAAACAAAGAAACCGACAAGCAGCAATAACAGGACAATCCAGCCCACCCTGAACGTTGCCGGATCTTTTATCACACTGGCAGGAGTCTTCAGCAGCGAAACGTCATACGTCGCCGGAATGTCCCTGCGGAAGAAGAGATGCAGCATGACTAGCGTGGCCGCAATCGCTGCCACATCTACGGGGATCATAACGGAGGCATACTGCGTGAAACCCAGACTGAAAAAGTCCGCCGAGACGATATTCACCAGGTTAGAAACAATGAGCGGTAGGCTGGCCGTATCTGCTATAAATCCTGCGGCCATCACAAAGGCCAGTGTTGTGCCCTTGCTGAATCCCATTGCAAGCAGCATCGCAATCACAATTGGTGTCAGGATCAGCGCGGCGCCGTCATTGGCGAACAAAGCAGCAACAGCGGCTCCGAGCAACACTATCCAGGTAAACAGCAGGCGACCACGCCCGTTACCCCAGCGGGAGACGTGCAGTGCGGTCCACTCAAAGAAGCCGGCTTCATCGAGCAGCAGGCTGATGATAATGACCGCAATAAATGCCGCTGTCGCGTTCCAGACGATATTCCAGACAACGGGTATATCAGTGATATGGATGACACCGGTTACCAGCGCCAGCACAGCCCCGATACTCGCACTCCAGCCAATGCTCAAGCCTCTGGGTTGCCAGATCACCAGTATCAGCGTCAGTAAAAATATACTCCCTGCCAAAAGCATCTCAGACTCCATTATATATGATTATGTAAATGTGTTTTCTTTTCTCAACAGGAGGTGCAGGCTGATTTATCCAGCCATTCACGCACATCCTCTCGCATACACTGCCAGGACGTTGTGATTGTCTCAGCTGCCCATGCCGGTATGTGGGGTGACAGACGATAGTGGATCCATTTGCCTTCACGACGATCCAGAACCAACCCAGCCTCGCGAAGGATAGCCATATGTCGCGAGACTTTGGGCTGCGATTCGGAAATTGTTGCGCAGATATCACAGACGCACAGTTCTCCTGACTCCCGGAGAATCATGATGATGGCGAGCCGGGTTTCATCCGACAGAATTTTGAAAAGTTGAACAGGTTGTAGCATTTTTCACTCCGTTCCCTTTAGAATATACATATGTTAAATCATATGTATTAAATTTGAAATAATCTGATCTCTCCGGAGTAGAAAAATGGAACAATTTCCAGCCCTGAATAGTGAATGCTTTGATCAACACATCGCCGAGCGCCTGCACCTGCACGAGCCGCCGCGGATTCTGATCCTATATGGCTCAGTTAGAGAGCGCTCCTACAGCCGCTTTGCTGCGGAAGAAGCTGGTCGCCTGCTGACAGCGATGGGCGCGGAAGTAAAACTCTTTAACCCCTCAGGTTTACCCCTGCCGGATGACGCGCCAGATACGCATCCTAAAGTCACCGAGCTGCGCGGTCTGGTCAGATGGTGTGACGGGATGGTGTGGAGTTCTCCGGAACGGCACGGTGCTATGAGCGCAGTTATGAAGGCGCAGATTGATTGGATACCCTTAAGTGAAGGCGCGGTTCGTCCTTCGCAGGGCAAAACACTTGCGGTAATGCAGGTCTGCGGTGGTTCACAGTCCTTCAATGCCGTGAACCAGATGCGTATTCTGGGTCGCTGGATGCGGATGTTTACGATCCCCAACCAGTCCTCTGTAGCCAAGGCATGGCAAGAGTTCGACGAAAACGGACGAATGAAACCTTCTTCATGGTATGACCGCATCGTCGATGTAGCGGAGGAGTTGTTTAAAGTCACGCTGCTGCTTAAGGGACAAACCGGTTATCTTGCAGATCGTTACAGCGAGCGAAAAGAAAGCCATCAGGAGCTTTCATCCCGTGTAAATCAGGACAAAATATAACGTATTTTTTTCGTGAATCCATACTGAATGAGCTTAACAACGTCCGCTTTGGCACTGAGTGGACTGTCAGCTTAGGTTTCGCTCTGTGCCTTAAGAGTGCCAGGTCAGAGCTAATACAACTTAAGCAATATGACGGTTCAAGGAGTTTAATCTGAAACCAGCCACATATCAGCCTCTTCAAATATTTCCTGCACCGTTCTGCTTATCTGTTCTTTCTCATGCTTGCTGGCGTCAATGTTGATCGACGGCAGTGTCATCATCGGTTTAACCCGAACATCAGCATCGGGGAAAATCCGGTGAACTCTCTTACTCAATTCTCCCGGAATGATATCTTTTGCACCGGGTAGGGTCGACACCTCAAATCCTGACTGGCCGGAGAAACCAGAGTTATGATTCTTAGAAACAGGCAGAGAAGAGAATCCGCCTGTTATGTCATTTCATGAATTAGTTAGCTAAGTTATACGGTTTTTGCCTTAATGAACTTACTGGAAGCATTCTCTTTTTTAGTTTTCTGGTTAATCTAATCTCAATATATTTATGCGTTAAATGAGAAATGAATATAGATAGGGAAATAGCTATAACAACTGTCACGATTCCTTTGTAATTGGATAATTCAAACAGCTCCATTCTTTTCATGACAGCGGAACCTATAGCACCATGAAGTAAATAGAGTGAGAAAGATATATCACCAAGGTATGTTAATATGTGAGGGATGTATTTCTTTAATAAAGGATCGGCTAGAGTGATAAAAAGAATAAACACACCTAAAATAATAGCGCTTTCTGTATTAAACGCTCTCAAGCTTTCATTATATATTCCATAAATTACATACATGAACAAAGATAATGATATAAAGCTGGCGATAGCTTGAATCTTAGTTGACGATGTAATATTCTTGAGCTTTAAATATAAATAACCAACTATTGCCCCTATAATAAACTCAAGGAAAACAGGATTTGTTAACAAACCAAGAGTCGGGGAGTGGAAGGGATAGCCTTGTATACTTGTTGTTGGTTGGAATCCCGCAATGGCAGGAATGAGGCATATCATAAGTGCACTAAAACCAATTAGAGCTAATAAACGATGTTTAACAAGCAGACAAACGGAAAAAGCTATATAAAAATAGACTTCATAATTAAGTGTCCAGCGTATATTATACATACCACCATCATCAATATAATGAGGTGTTATGTCCGTCTTATAGACAGTGAATGTAAGAGCACTTAGCAAATTTTGCACTTTCTCAGGATAATGGAAAGTACTCATTGCTCCACTCAAAAGAAATGTTATCAAAAGGCCAACGTAATACATTGGAAATATTCTTATAGCACGATTAATCAGGAATCGTTTTGTTGAGAACAGACTCTGAGTATAATTTTGAGTGGTGTATACCATTATAAATCCACTAATGATGAAAAAAATATCAACGCCGATAATTCCCCATCCGAATAATGCGTCCCAAATGGTTGTGCCGTTTTCAACCTGACTTCTTAGGTAAAAGCGGTAGTGAAACAACATAACCAAAATTGCGGCTAATCCACGTAGAGCCTGCAAAGATTCTATTCTTTTGTTCATAAAATACTCCCTGAAATTCCTGAATAACTATAACTAAGTTACTTTGAAATAGCATCCGTAATTTATGTTTAACTATACGCGATCCGGGTTTTTTAACGAGGGTCTTGTGTGATGGGGTAACCGCTGCCACTTTGCATGGAAGCATAGACTACGGCCGACTGGCGAATGTTCGATAGTGCGAGTACTGAATGATTGCCAGTCGCAGCGGATTGTACTTAAGCAATATGACGGTTCAAGGCGTTTAATCTGAAACCAGCCACATATCAGCCTCTTCAAACATTTCCTGCACCGTTCGGCTTATCTGTTCTTTCTCATGCTTGCTGGCGTCAGTGTTGATCGCCGGCAGTGTCATCATCGGTTTAACCCGAACATCAGCATCCGGGAAAATCCGGTGAACTCTCTTACTCAATTCTCCCGGAATGATATCTTTTGCACCGGGCAGACCATCAAAATTCCTTTTGTCATAAACGAGTTCCACGAACATTGCTTATTGCCTCTTTACTGGGTGGATATACAGTGTTTATGCTGTGTTTTTATCCTGTATTCAAGAGGGGCTAAATGATGCCACGACGTAGCGATATTGAAATGGCCTGGCATGCTTCGATACAGCAAGAACCAAATGGGCGGAAGACCGTCACCACACAGCGGTTTGTCCAGGAACTGAGCAAGGTTAACTGGAATTGGACGATGAAGCAGGCCAACGAATGGATCGAGTGGTATGTGACAACATTCCGCGATGTATCAACGCAGGAAGGGGAGAACCGTACCTTTCAGCTGTTCAATCCAAACGGAGGACTTTAGATATGGGGTTCCCTTCACCAGCCAGCGGTTACGTTGAAACGACGATTTCACTCGATCAGCAACTAATCGACCAGCCCGCAGCGACATATTTCATGCGGGCATCGCGTTCACATTTCAGGGAAGGAATACTCCAGGGGGCGCTACTTGTTGTAGATGCGTCGCTTTCTGCCTGTGATGGTTCGCTGCTGATATGTGCAATAGACGGGGAGTTCAGAATCAAGCGATACCAAAAACATCCTCAGCCCCACCTGATTAATCTGGAGAACGGGAGAAGGGAAGCGCACCCTATTGATGATGATGGTTTCACGGTATTTGGAGTGATCACGTACATCATTAATGATGCCAGGAACGCGGAGTTTGATGATTGTCCGGTGATGTGAAGAGGCTACAGAAGGGCGTTTCATTTTTCGACTGTTGCAATAGCTTGAAAGTTAATTCAGGATTGTCAGTGTCGTCGACGGCATATCTGAACATAAATTCAATTTTAATTATTTTTGTTAAGGAGATGCTATGAGAAAATATATTGATGCCATAGGGAAAATTAAGGTTATTAATGATGATATAAGCATTGTTCTTGATCCCCCCTATCGCGTTGGTCTGAAAGGATTAGAAGAATTCAGTCATACCAATGTTTTGTGGTGGTGTAATGGATGTGATGCTCCATTATCTCGACAGAAAATGATAACGTCAGCACCATATTCTGAGGAAGCGTTAGGTGTGTTTTCGACTCGTACCCCTCAGAGACCAAACCCAATTGCTCTCACAATAGTACAAATAATTGATATTGATTTAGACAAAGGTATTTTGATTATATCCTGGATTGACGCGAACAATGGAAGTCCGGTTATAGATCTTAAACCTTATACACCGAGTCTTGACAGGGTGGAAAATCCAGTTACACCATCTTATCTTTCTCACTGGCCTAAATCATTGGAGGCGTCTTCGAATTTTGACTGGTCGAAAGTTTTTTAATTGTTATGGCAGTACAAAAACGCTCAGAACAATGTAGTTTCTGATATTCCACGTTCTGAGATGATAATAAATAAGGTGAGGTTATACCCCTCACCTTTATATACCTTTCAACAAGAAGGTGACAATGCTAATAGATTGTATATTGAATCGACTAGGGCGATGTATTCGGTAAAATTGTTACTTATTACATGGTTGCAATTGAACTATCTAACTACTGTTTAGTCATATTGGCTGAATTAACTGATTTCCCTGATTATTAACATTCCCAACGGCACGCGTCACAGCGTGCCATATGAATTGATCAGCCGGCACGGAACAGTCGGCTGCAATTTCCGCTGCTTCTTTCCCTCCAACGTCCTGCTTCATCCATTCGCGAGCAGCATCTGGTGACAGTACCAGTGGCCGCCTGTCGTGAATATCTACCAGTCCTTTATCGGCAGCAGCTGTTACTATCAGGAATCCTTCAGCTTCATCTCCAAGTTCGAATGGTGTGCTGCCGATCGCCGCCATGAAAATCGGCTGGCCATCGGCTCGATGAATAAAGTAGGGCTGCTTTATGTCACCTTCCTTTTTCCATTCGTACCAGCCATCAGCAAAGCAAATTGCGCGACCATGTTGCCAGAGTGGTTTAAACATTCTGCTGGTGGCCGCAGTTTCAGACCGTGCGTTAATGAGTGGCGGTTTATCCCACCAACCGGGGGCGTATCCCCAGATAACTGGATCAAGATGCAACAGCTCATCACGTTCGCTCAGTAGCAGAACTTTGGTGCCTGGCGCGACGTTAAAACGACCGATTGGTTCGGGATCGTATGGTATGTCGAGTTCGGCCTCATCAGCGAGTAGGGCGAGATAATCTTCACGCGTCATTGATTGAACGAAACGTCCACACATAGACACCTCCAGTCTCCAGACTGAAAGTATAGGTACTCAATGAATATCTTATAAAATACGTTCTGCAAAACTATTTAAATCTATCGGCTAATCATAAGCTTACAACACCTTCTAAATGTTGATTTAGAGATGGAAAAATATCAATAAAACGCTTTTAATTCATGCTGATAGTGTAAAATCAGATGTATATCGGTCTGGTACATGGATATCGATACCACCGCGAGCTACAAACTGGCTGGCGCGCAGCAGCATGACAGCGTACGCCTCGATCCGTGGGTGTTTATGTTCTCTGCGGGTTATCGCTTCTAAGTCCGTGATTAAAATGCTGAAAGGCTGATCGCTCCACGGTCAGCTTTTTTTATTGCCCATTTATTTCTTCCAGCCACTCTCCCCGTCGATGTAATGCTACTCTTTAAGCAAACTGGCTTTGAGGGCATTCACAATGATGTTGACTCGCCACCTGCTACAACAAAAAATCACGCTTCTGGAACCATTCACCGAAGATCAAACGGCAGCGTTTGCCGTGAGTGCCGCGCGTGACTTACTGATTTATATGGATAAAATTGAGACGCTGGAAAAACGTATTGCGACTCCGGTTACACTACCTTTTTGCAGCGCCAGTCCGGTTTGTGAGATTGAAGCGGGCTACGCCGCAGGCGTGAGCGATTGTCGTGAGGCCATTCGTCGGGCAGGATATCCGATTGAGGGTGATGATTAGTTTGCATTTATGTTAACAAAAATGCGCTTTTATTGTATAAGTCTGTAACTTTAGCTCGCATAACAACGGGCTTCTAACTCATCAGCTTAGGGAAGGTTAATATTCTCAATCAACGTACAGCGCAGTTATGCAACAACAAAAACGGGTAACCGGTTTGGCAATATGTTAACTATCAGGGTGGACTCGTGAAGATTGTGCAGGACAAGCTCAGAAACAGGCAGGCACTGCTGGTATCAGGGCTCATTACGTTGATATTTACCTCGTTGTTTCTGTTTATTATTTATGAGCAGCGTATGGCTGCAGCCAGCGAAGGTGTTAACCGCCTGCAAGCGCGCATGATGGACATTTTTAACGATAACGAGCTGATCGCCGATGCGATTGGTGAGCGCTATCACCATATCAAAACGGGTGAACAATGCGGCGATATTTCACAATTTGTTCCCCGCTATGAGAATGAATGGGGAATTAACGCCGACCCAAAGCGGCTGCATTCGGCGACGGGGACAATGGTTGCCCAGCAAATCGGTCACAACGCGCTGTGTATGTATACGGCGGCGGAGTTTATTCGCGGCATGGTCAATGAGCTGAACCCAGGCAGCTTCGATGCACATCGTTATATTATTGCCAAAAATTCAGATTATTTTTACTGGTTTATGGCTTCTGATTCGCGCAATTTCAGTTTCTCTAATTCTGAAATGGCGCGGGATATTACCCAATTTTTCTATCCGCCGGTCGATTTCTATACCCGACTGTTGCAGAAAAATGTCAAAAATAAAGCCCTTAGTTCCACGAACTTTTATACCGATAAAATTACCGGTGAAAAAGCTTATAGCGTGGTGAGCTATATCTACGATCTGTCTGGTAAAGAGATATCAGACCAAATTGTGGCCTATCTGGTCTATGACCATTCAAAGCCAGAATTACAGGAAGCGTTGGCTCAGGCCTTTGACGACCAAATTCCACCGGAGCTGAATGTGGAGTTGGTGAATTTAACCAATAATGAGAGTCTCTGCTTATCCGGTAAATGTAACGGTCAATCCCGCTTTATGGTGCGCAATTTTTCGGAGAAATATGCACTGCACTATTCACTTTCATTAGGCCGTTTTATGGCGCGCGACCCGCATGCAGGAATCGTTATGCTGCTGGCGCCGTTCTTTTTCATCATCATTAGTTTCTCGTTAAAATCATGGCTGAACGAAAGCGATCTTAAAGTTTATATTGATACGCTGACCGGCTGTTTTAATCGTCGAATTCTCGACATCATTAAGCGCCGTGATTTATCACACTGTTCGGTGGTGCTACTGGACTGCAATAAGTTTAAGGCCGTCAATGATACCTGGGGCCATGCGGCGGGCGATCGTGCGCTGCAAATTATTGCCAACAGGATGTTGTCAAACACCCGCACCAGTCACGATATTGTGATCCGTACCGGCGGGGATGAATTTATGATCCTGCTGTTTCGCTCGCAGGCTAATGACGCCTTCGCGATCGCGCAACGTATTAGCGGGCAGGTGACCAGCCATGTGTTTGTGGTGGACGGCCATACCGTGCCATTGTCAGTCTCGTGGGGGATTGCAGAGGTGAACGGCGAATTGGATGTGGCGATTCAGAATGCGGATAACGCCATGTATAAAATGAAGCACAAGAAAGAGGGATAAAACCGCCAGAAGTTTCTGGCGGTTGATGTAGCTTACTGGCGGGTGGCGGCTTTCATCGCGCTGACAAAAGCTTTCAGCTCAGCCAGCATTTGTTCTGGTACCGCAACATTCTTCTCAATGATTTTCACAATCGCCGAGCCGGAAATTGCGCCAGCAGCGCCGGCTTCAATAGCACCGGCTACCTGTTCAGGCGCAGAGATACCGAACCCCTGTAAAGAAGGCGGCGCATCATATTCTTTCAATTTTTCGACCAGGTGATGCAGCGGTAACGCCGCACGATTTTCCGCACCGGTAACACCTGCACGCGAAAGCAGGTAGGTATAGCCGCGACCGTAAGAGGCAATCTGGCGCAGCAGTTCTTCATCGGCGTTCGGCGGACAGATAAAAATAGGTGCGATGTTGTGGCGCAGTGCCGCAGCTCTGAATGGCGCGGATTCCTCAACGGGAACATCGGCTACAAGCACCGAATCCACACCTACTTTTTCGCACTGGGCGTAAAACTCATCAATGCCCTTACTGAACACCAGGTTGGCATACATCAGCAACCCAATGGGAATAGTTGGGTGCTTCTGGCGAATCAGCGCCAGCATTTCAAAGCATTGCGACGGCGTAACGCCGGCGGCAAACGCACGCAGGGTGGCTTCCTGAATCGTTGGACCGTCAGCCAGCGGATCGGAGAACGGAATACCGAGCTCAAGAGCATCGGCACCGGCTTCAATCAGCGTATCAATGATTTTCAGTGACTGCTCTACAGACGGATCGCCCAGGGTTACGAAGGGGACAAAAGCACCTTCTTTGCGGTCCTTCAGCTGTGCAAACAGGTTTTCGTAACGTTCCATCAGATTTCCCCTCGCGCTTTCAGAATATCGTGTACGGTGAAAATGTCTTTGTCGCCGCGACCGGAGAGATTAACCACCAGTAGCTGCTCTTTTTCCGGGTTTTCACGCATCATTTTCAATGCGTGCGCCAGGGCATGGGAGGACTCCAGTGCCGGAATAATCCCCTCGTGCAGACACAGCGTTTTGAAGGCTTCCAGCGCTTCATCGTCGGTGATCGAAACATAATCGGCGCGACCAATGCTGTTCAGATACGCATGCTGTGGTCCGACTGACGGGAAGTCCAGCCCCGCAGATACAGAGTAAGACTCTTCAATCTGTCCTTCTTCGGTCTGCATCATGGGGGACTTCATGCCGAAGTAAATCCCGACACGGCCATGTTTCAATGGCGCGCCATGTTCCCCGGACTCAATCCCGTGACCGCCTGGCTCTACACCAATCAGACCGACGCTGGCTTCATTAATAAAGTCGGCGAACATACCGATAGCGTTAGAACCGCCGCCCACGCAGGCGATAACGGCGTCCGGCAGGCGCCCCTCTTTTTCGAGGATCTGTGCTTTGGTTTCTTCACCGATCATGCGCTGGAATTCACGAACAATGGTCGGGAAGGGGTGCGGACCTGCCGCCGTACCGAGCATATAGTGCGCGGTATCGTAGCTGCCAGACCAGTCGCGCAGCGCTTCGTTACAGGCATCTTTCAGCGTTGCGGAACCGCTGTGAACCGGGATGACTTCAGCACCCATAAGACGCATACGGAAAACGTTAGGCGACTGGCGTTCAACGTCTTTCGCACCCATATAAATACGGCATTTCAACCCCAGCAGTGCGCTGGCGAGAGCTGATGCAACACCGTGCTGACCCGCGCCGGTTTCGGCGATGATCTCTGTTTTACCCATACGCTTCGCCAGCAACGCCTGGCCCAGTACCTGGTTAGTTTTGTGCGCGCCGCCGTGCAGTAAATCTTCACGTTTGAGATACAGCGTCGTGTTAGTGCCTTGAGTAATGTTCTGGCACTTGGTCAGTGCGGTTGGGCGACCAGCATAGTTTTTCAGCAGGTCTGTAAACTGCGCCTGAAATTCAGGATCTTTTTGCGCGCTGACAAAAGCTTCTTCCAGCTGGCGCAGGGCAGGCATCAGAATCTGTGGCACATACATACCGCCAAATTCACCAAAATATGGATTGAGTAATGTTGTCATGTCCTTTTCCTTAATATGCGCGCAGCGTCTGAAAGACCGAAGCCAAAAGACGTGCATCCTTGATGCCCGGCTGTGACTCTACGCCAGAATTGAAATCGAGACCGGCACAGCCGGCCTTTGCCGCGTCAACGCAGTTATCTGCGCCGAGTCCGCCAGCCAGTAAAACGTTATCCAGCGATTGTCCGCCTAAAAGTGACCAGTCGAAGCGTTGACCGCTGCCGCCCTGACCATTGTCGAATACGTATTTATCGACATGCTGATAATCACGGGCTGGCAAGGTCTCGCTGACGCTCAGCGCCTTCCAGATTTGTACCTGCGCGGGTAGCGCATCGCGTAGTGCATCAATATAGATCTGGTCTTCACTACCATGCAGTTGCACGGCAGTGAGTCCCAAAGCAGCCGCTATTTCACGCACGTCGCTAATCTCTGTGTTGCGAAACACCCCGACGTATTGCAGCGGCGCGCCGGTCATGACCTCTCGCGCCTGTTCAACGCCGATCGCGCGCGGCGATGTGGGCACAAAAATCAAGCCACCGTAAATGGCGCCCGCTTCGTATGCCGCGTTTGCATCCTGAGCCCGGGTTAAACCGCAGACTTTATTCTCGCCAAGGAGTACGCGACGTACGGCGGCATGCAGATCATCGTGCGACATCAGCGCGGAGCCAATCAGAAAACCGTTGGCGAAGTGGCTGAGCTCGCGCACCTGACCATAGGTATTGATGCCGGACTCGCTGATGACGGTTACGCCATGACCCAGTCGCGGCGCCAACTGGCGGGTGCGATTCAGATCAATCGACAGATCGCGTAAATCACGGTTATTGATACCAACGACTTTGGCGCCCAGAGCGATAGCACGCTCCAGCTCTTCTTCGTTACTGACTTCGGTCAGTACGCCCATTTTCAAACTGTGGGCGACGGCGGCGAGTTGACGGTATTGCTCATCATCAAGCACCGACAGCATCAGCAGACAGGCGTCCGCCTGGTAGAAACGTGCCAGGTAAATCTGGTATGGATCGATAATAAAATCCTTACACAGAATCGGCTGCGGTGCGATCCGGCTGACGATGGGCAGGAAATCAAAGCTCCCCTGGAAATATTTCTCATCGGTCAGGACGGAAATTGCGGAAGCATAATGTTTATATATCCCCGCAATCTGTTCCGGGTCAAAGTCATCGCGGATCACGCCTTTTGACGGAGACGCTTTTTTGCACTCCAGAATAAAGGCGGTGCGCGCACCCTGCAGCGCATCGTAGAAATCGCGAGAGCTGGGTTGAACATCATTCTGAAAGCTGGCCAGCGGTTGTTGCTGTTTGCGGGCTTCTACCCAAATCGCCTTGTCTGCGACAATTTTCGCTAAAACGGTTTGCATCATTTACCCTCTTGCTGCCAGTGCAGTGACGCGGTCATAGGCCGCACCGCTGCGCAGTACATTAATCACGGTTTGCGCATTGGTTTTTAAATCTTCTTCACCGTGCAGGCGCATTAACATGGCGACATTTGCGGCAACAGCAGCTTCATGAGCGGCTTCACCTTTACCTTGTAACAAGCGACTAAGAATGTCACGGTTTTCTTCCGGCGTGCCGCCAGCCAGCTGTTCCTGGTGGTATGGCGTCAGGCCAAAGTCTTCCGCCGTCAGTTGATAACTCTTGATTTCGCCATCGTGCAGCTCTGCCACAATGGTCGGCGCATGCAATGAAACCTCATCCATGCCGCCACTGTGCACTACGGCTGCCCGCTGATATCCCAATACGCGCAGCGTTTCGGCAATCGGCAGCACCAGTTCTGGACTGTATACGCCGATCAGTGCCAGCGGCGGATGCGCCGGGTTAATCAGTGGGCCGAGCACGTTAAAGAGCGTGCGGGTTTTCAACTGTTGGCGTACCGGCATGGCATGGCGAAATCCGGTGTGATATTTCGGCGCAAACAGGAAGCACACCCCGAGGTCGTCAAGCGCCTGACGGGATTTATCGGCGTTCATATCCAGATTGATACCAAATGCCGCTAACAGATCCGAAGAACCCGATTTGCTGGATACGCTGCGGTTGCCGTGTTTGGCGACTTTCAATCCGCAAGCCGCCGCAACAAACGCGCTGGCGGTAGAAATATTGATACTGTTGCTGCCGTCGCCGCCGGTACCGACAATATCGGCAAACAGATAATCAGGACGCGGGAACGGAGCGGCGTTTTCCAGTAGCGCGGTTGCCGCACCGGCAATTTCATTCGGGTGTTCACCACGGATTTTCATGCTCACCAGTGCTGCAGCCAGTTGTTCCGGCTTCAGTTCACCGCGTACCACAGCAGAAAACAGCTGGTGGCTTTCCTGCTGAGACAACGTCTGAGCCTGATACAGTTTCTCCAGAATGGGTTGCAGCGTATTGGTCTGTTCGAGCTTCTGTTGCGCCCAGGCCAGCGTTTGCTCCAGCAGACGCGCGCCCTGGGTAGTCAGAATGGATTCCGGATGGAACTGGAAGCCGCAGACGCGATCGGTGTCGTGACGCACCGCCATCACCATGCCGTTAAAGTGGGCGTTGATGGTCAATCCGGCGGGCACATTACTGCCAACCAGCGAATGGTAGCGCGCCACCGGCAGCGGATTTGCCAGACCGGCGAACATTGCCTGGCCGTCGTGTTCAATGCTGGACGCTTTGCCGTGCAGGATTTCGCCAGCCTGACCGACATAACCACCATAGGCTTCAACAATCGCCTGATGCCCCAGACAAATGCCGATAATTGGCAGTTTGCCGCGCAGGCGGGTTAACAGCTCCGGCATGCAGCCGGCTTCGCTTGGCGCACCAGGACCCGGAGAGAGCATCAGCACCGGGTTTTTCATGGTTGCTAAGCGGTCAATTAACGTCTGGGCCGGAATATGGTTGCGGTAAATCACCACGTTGTGACCGTTAGTGCGCAGCTGATCTGCCAGGTTATAAGTAAAAGAGTCGATATTATCGAGCAGCAGAATGTCAGCCATTAGAAAGTCTCCTGTGCGTGGTGCGCGGTGGCGATAGCACGCAGAACCGCTCGTGCTTTATTACGGGTCTCATCGGCTTCAGACTGTGGAACAGAATCCAGCACAATCCCGGCGCCGGCCTGCACGGTGGCAATACCGTCTTCCACGAGAGCAGAACGAATCACAATACAGGTGTCCAGATCGCCATGGGCCGTGAAGTAACCTACCGCGCCGCCATAGCTGCCGCGGCGGCGACCTTCGGCTTCGGCGATAAGCTGCATGGCGCGAACCTTCGGCGCGCCGCTAAGCGTGCCCATGTTCATGCAGGCACGGTAAGCATGCAGCACATCCAGATCGCTACGCAGCTCGCCTACTACCCGGGAAACCAGGTGCATCACGAAGGAGTACCGATCCACTTTGGTCAGATCAGCAACGTAGCGGCTGCCCGGCGTACAAATGCGCGCCAGGTCGTTACGCGCAAGGTCAACCAGCATCAGGTGCTCGGAAAGCTCTTTATGGTCTGTACGCATCTCCAGCTCAATACGGCTGTCGAGATCGCGGTCAAGCGAACCGTCTGCACGACGACCGCGTGGGCGGGTTCCGGCAATCGGGTAGATTTCAATCTGGCGACTGGTGGCATCGTATTTCAGTGAGCTTTCCGGGGAGGCGCCAAACAGCGTGAAATCGTTGTCCTGCATGAAAAACATGTACGGGCTGGGGTTACTTTTCTTCAGGACATAGTAGGCTGCCAGCGGTGACGGGCAGGGCAGCGAGAAACGGCGGGACGGAACAACCTGGAAAATTTCGCCCGCGCGAATGGCTTTTTGCATCCCACGCACCACGGCGCCAAATTCTTCATCGCTCTGATTGCATTCACAGCGCATCTGCGGGACTTCAGTGACGGGCAGCGGCGGCGCAGGCTCGGTAAGCTGCTGGCTCAACTGCGCCAGTCGGGCGTTGAGTCGCTGTTTTTCTACATCGTCAGGGGTAAATACGCTGGCCTGAATGCGGGTACTTTTCTTCTGGTGGTCGATCACCATCAGCGTTTCAGCCAGATAGAAGCAGTAGTCAGGGCAACGGTTGCCCGCTTCAAGTTGTGGTAACTCTTCAAAACCGGCAACCAGGTCGTAGGAAAACAGACCGCCGAAGAACATGGCTTCACGTTCTTGCGCAGGAACATTAACCAGCTCCTGCAATAAACGGAAAGCATCAAATACGGAAAGGGAGCATAAGCGAGCGTCTTCATCAAGCAGCGGGCTGACGGCAGGGAATCGCAGATGACGGCCATTTGGTTGTTGTTCGTTCTCAACGCCAGCTGGCAGAGCGGCATCCAGCAGGGGCAGCAGCGATGCGCCGTTTGCGGATAATGCCTGAATAGTGACAGCGTCACCGAGGGCGGTAATGCGTAATGCGCTGTCGACCAGCAGCAGGCTTTTCAGATCGTCTTTGCTGTCGATATCGGCAGATTCCAGCAGCAGCGTGGCCGGGCGTGCGCCACACACCTGGTGAAACAGCGCCGTTGGATTTTCACGGTAGGCGGCATCGCAGGCTAGCAGTTCGAGTGTCGGTTTTTGAGTTTGCATCGTTATTCTCATTAATTTTGTTCAAAAAAAAGCCCGCTCATTTGGCGGGCCGGGTATCTGGTTGCATATTGCAGACGTAAGACACTGCCCGAAATCAGGAAGTGCGCCACCAACCGTGCAGAAAAAATGTTGCTTTCATCTCAGATACCTTCTTCATGTGAACTTGCGTACTAGTTAACTAGTTCGATGGAATAAAGTCAACACCTGATTTCAGTATATTTGTCGAAACCGCTATGATGAGCGTGTTAAGACATTTATTGAAACGGGAGCCGCCTTGAGCGACACGAATTACGCAGTGATTTATGACCTGCACAGTCATACTACAGCCTCCGATGGACGATTAACGCCAGAAGCCTTAGTACACCGTGCGGTAGAGATGCGAGTCGGTACACTGGCGATCACCGATCATGACACCACGGCGGGTATTGCGGCGGCAAGAGAAGAAATTTCACGTTCGGGTTTAGCGTTAAATTTGATCCCCGGCGTCGAAATATCAACGGTCTGGGAAAATCATGAGATCCATATAGTGGGTCTGAACATTGATACCGCCCATCCAATGATGCGCGATTTTCTGGCGCAACAAACGGAACGTCGTCAGCAGCGCGCACGCCTGATTGCCGAACGGCTCGATAAAGCGCATATTCCCGGGGCGTGGGAAGGGGCGTTACGTCTTGCTGATGGCGGGGCGGTTACCCGGGGCCATTTTGCGCGTTTTCTGGTGGAATGCGGAAAAGCCACAACCATGGCGGATGTCTTTAAAAAATATCTTGCCCGTGGGAAAACCGGTTACGTTCCGCCACAGTGGTGTACAATAGAACAAGCTATTGATGTCATTCATCATTCTGGCGGTAAGGCAGTTCTGGCTCATCCTGGGCGGTACGATCTTAGCGCTAAGTGGCTGAAAAGACTGGTTGCGCATTTTGCTGAACATCGCGGCGACGCGATGGAAGTGGCACAGTGCCAGCAGTCTCCCAATGAACGCACCCATCTGGCGACGCTTGCGCGTTCGCATCAACTGTGGGCATCGCAAGGGTCTGATTTTCATCTACCCTGTCCATGGATTGAGCTGGGGCGTAAACTCTGGTTGCCCGCAGGCGTAGAAGGCGTCTGGCAACTCTGGGAACAGCCCGAGACCACAGAGAGGAAAGTATGAGCCAGTTTTTTTATATTCATCCCGAAAACCCACAACAGCGACTGATCAATCAGGCCGTTGAAATCGTGCGTAAAGGTGGGGTGATCGTCTATCCAACCGATTCCGGCTATGCGTTGGGCTGCAAAATTGAAGATAAAGGCGCGATGGAGCGCATTTGTCGCATTCGTCACCTGCCGGACGGGCACAACTTTACGCTGATGTGCCGTGACTTGTCTGAACTGTCGACCTATTCGTTTGTCGACAACGTGGCCTTTCGTTTAATTAAAAACAACACGCCGGGCAACTACACCTTCATCCTGAAAGGGACGAAAGAAGTACCACGTCGACTGTTGCAGGAAAAACGTAAGACCATCGGCCTGCGTGTACCCTCGAATCCCATTGCGCTGGCGTTGCTGGAAGCGCTGGGCGAGCCGATGCTCTCTACGTCGCTGATGCTGCCGGGCAGCGAATTTACCGAGTCAGATCCGGAAGAAATTAAAGATCGTCTGGAGAAACAGGTGGATTTAATTATCCACGGCGGATATCTCGGCCAACAGCCGACCACGGTCATCGATTTAACCGACGATTCTCCGGTCGTGTTGCGTGAAGGCGTCGGCGACGTTAAACCTTTCTTATAAGGACGCGAACCGCTATACTACGCGGCCTTAAAATGGCGCTGACTGGCGCCGTTGATTCTCCTGTTCGACGCCTGTGAAGGCGACATCTAAAGGAAGCTCTATGAGCGAAAAGTTACAAAAAGTGCTGGCGCGCGCTGGCCACGGTTCTCGCCGTGAAATTGAATCCATAATTGCCGCGGGTCGCGTGAGCGTTGATGGCAAAATTGCTACGCTCGGCGATCGCGTTGAAGTCACTCCGGGTCTGAAAATCCGTATCGACGGTCATCTGATTTCGGTTAAAGAGTCTGCGGAGCAAATCTGCCGCGTTCTGGCCTATTACAAGCCCGAAGGTGAACTGTGTACCCGTAACGACCCGGAAGGTCGTCCAACCGTGTTTGATCGTCTGCCAAAACTGCGCGATGCGCGCTGGATTGCCGTAGGGCGTCTGGACGTGAATACCTGTGGTTTACTGCTCTTTACCACCGATGGTGAACTGGCTAACCGTCTGATGCACCCAAGCCGCGAAGTTGAACGTGAATATGCGGTACGTGTGTTTGGTCAGGTTGATGATGCAAAACTGCGCGATCTGAGCCGTGGCGTGCAGCTGGAAGATGGTCCTGCGGCATTTAAAACGATCAAGTTCAGCGGTGGTGAAGGGATCAACCAGTGGTACAACGTTACGTTGACCGAAGGGCGTAACCGTGAGGTCCGTCGCCTGTGGGAAGCCGTGGGTGTGCAGGTAAGTCGTCTTATCCGTGTCCGTTACGGTGATATCCCGCTGCCGAAAGGCCTGCCGCGTGGCGGCTGGACGGAGCTTGATCTTGCCCAGACCAACTATCTGCGTGAGCTGGTAGAACTGAAGCCGGAAACGACCTCTAAAGTTGCCGTCGAGAAAGATCGTCGCCGTATGAAGGCGAATCAGATCCGTCGTGCGGTGAAGCGCCACTCACAGGTCGGCAGCAGCCGTCGTCCGGGCGGTCGTAGCAACAACGGTTAATCATGACCAGGCCTGATAAGCAAAGCGCCATCAGGCGTTAGCGTGGAGCCGGATGTGGTGCAAACCCTTATCCGGCCTGCACTCAATAATCTATCCCTATTTGGGCTTTCACACCCGCTTCAAACGCGTGCTTGACCGGGCGTAGTTCGCTGACCGTATCCGCTAACTCCAGAATATCGCGATGGCATCCACGACCGGTGATAATGACCGTTTGATGGGCAGGGCGCGCGTTTAGGGCATTGATGACCTCTTCAAGCGGCAGGTAGTCGTATGCCACCATATAGGTCAGCTCGTCCAGTATCACCATATCCAGTTCAGCGTCGGCCAGCATCCGCTTGCCGTGTTCCCACACGGCCATACAGGCTGCGGTGTCGGACTCGCGATTTTGCGTTTCCCAGGTAAATCCTGTCGCCATAACCTGAAACTCTACGCCGTGGGGTTCGAGTAAGTTTCGTTCGCCGTTTGGCCACGTACCCTTAATAAATTGCACCACACCGACTTTTTTACCGTGGCCTACCGCACGCGTGGCGGTACCAAACGCAGCGGTGGTTTTACCCTTACCATTTCCGGTGAACACAATAATAATCCCGCGCTCATCCTTCGCTGCGGCAACACGGGCGTCAACCCGGTCTTTTACGCGCTGCTGGCGCTGCTGATAGCGTTCTTCACTCATTGGGCAATTCCTGGTTTACGGCCCGGTTGGGCATCGAAAGTCATACCGGTTTTACGGCGGCTGTCATCGCCCATCAGCCACAGGTAGAGCGGCATAATATCGGCGGGGGTTTTCAATTTGTTCGGATCTTCCGTCGGGAACGCGCTGGCTCGCATACCAGTACGTGTACCGCCTGGATTGATACAGTTTACGCGCAGGTGACGGTTCTGATATTCATCTGCCAGAACCTGCATCATTCCTTCGGTAGCAAATTTGGAGGTAGCATACGCTCCCCAGTTGGCGCGCCCCTGGCGGCCAACGCTTGAAGAAGTAAAGACCAGCGATCCGGCATCGGATTTGAGCAACAACGGCAACAATGCCTGGGTCAGCATAAAGGTGGCGTTGACGTTTACCTGCATCACGTCCTGCCAGACCTGCGGGTTTTGCTCACTCATCGGGCAAATATCGCCGAGCAGACCAGCATTATGCAGTACGCCATCCAGACGCGGGAAATGCGCGGCAATACGCTGTGCGAGCTGGTGGCATTCATCAGAAGTACAGGTGAGCAGATCCAGCGTGAACCAGTGTGGTTGCGTACCGTTTTCATCGGCAATGGTGCGGGCAACCTGACGCAGCTTTTCTTCATTACGCCCTAGCAGAATAACGGTCGCGCCGTAACGCGCATAAGTTTGTGCGGCCTCACGTCCGATGCCGTCGCTGGCACCGGTGACCAGAATAATACGGTCCTGTAGAAGGTCTTGTTTAGGTTGATAATGCACGGCTACTCCTCGGCGACGCCTGGCCATCTCGTTCGCGATAACTTTTGGGCTTTATGCCTTAAACCCTGTTCTTTTTCAATCAGCCAAAGGCAATAACACCGCAAAATGAACGCTTTGTCATGCTTTTTGCTGATTCCTTGCGGGGTGGATGAAACAAGACGGGTTAACAAGGCTGTTGTACACTGAGCGAAAGTAGCGTTGTTTAACCAAGGTGGGTCTCGTGGAATTGTTGTCTGAATATGGGCTGTTTTTGGCAAAAATTGTCACTGTCGTGGTGGCTATTGCGGTGATAGTTATGCTGATCGTCAACGCGACACAACGCAAACGTCAGCGTGGGGAATTGCGGGTTATTAATCTCAGCGATCAATATAAAGAGATGAAAGAAGACCTGTCGCTGGCCCTATTGGATGGGCATCAACAAAAGTTCTGGCATAAGGCGCAGAAAAAGAAACATAAGCAAGAGGCTAAGGCTGCCAAAGCTAAAGCAAAACAGGGAGACAGCACGTCATCTGATAAACCGCGTGTATGGGTACTTGATTTTAAAGGCAGTATGGATGCCCATGAGGTTAGCGCATTACGCGAAGAGGTGACGGCGGTGCTGGCGGTCGTTAAACCTCAGGATCAGGTAGTGGTTCGTCTGGAAAGCCCGGGCGGTGTGGTACACGGCTATGGCCTGGCCGCGTCGCAGTTACAACGCCTGCGCGATAAGCAGATCCCACTGACCGTCACGGTGGATAAAGTCGCTGCGAGCGGCGGATATATGATGGCCTGCGTGGCGGATAAAATTGTCTCTGCGCCGTTTGCCATCGTCGGCTCTATTGGCGTCGTGGCACAGATCCCGAACTTTAACCGCTTCCTGAAAGGGAAAGACATTGATATCGAACTGCACACGGCCGGACAGTATAAGCGTACGCTGACGCTGCTTGGCGAGAACACGGAAGAAGGGCGGCAGAAATTCCGCGAAGACCTGAACGAAACGCATCACCTGTTTAAAGATTTTGTGCAGCGCATGCGTCCGACTCTGGACATTGAGCAGGTAGCCACCGGGGAGCACTGGTTTGGGCAACAGGCGCTGGCAAACGGGCTGGTGGATGAGATTAATACCAGCGATGAGGTGATTCTCAGCCTGATGAAAGGTCGCGAAGTGTTTAACGTACGTTATCTGCAGCGTAAAAAACTGATGGACCGTTTTACCGGCAGTGCGGCCGAGAGCGCCGATCGTTTACTGCTGCGCTGGTGGCAGCGGGGGCAAAAGCCGCTGATGTAAATTGTCATTGCCGGATGGCGCGAACATCGTCATCCGGCAAATCATTTCTCGCGTTAATCGATCAAGTGATACTTTTCAGAAAGTACATGCGCCAGGTGTTTAAACATATTAAACACCGCCGTACTTTTGGCCGTTGGTAGCCCTTGCTCGTCTAAAAAGTAATCTCCGCTGAAAACCAGCACGCCATTTCGCTGCGTAACGCCGGTGGCGACAATCCCCGCCAGCGTGTCCTCATGCTCACGAATGATTTTGTTGGCTTCAATCAGCAGTGTTTCGCGATCGATGGGTTGAGTGTCTTTATGCATTATTTACTCCTTAAACAAGGACATTAGTCTACGCCGAGCCCGGCTTGTGGGCAAATATTCCCTGACTTAAATGAAGGCTTTAGGAGGGGATTGCAACTGGCGAGATTTGTTTTTGCATGCTAATAAAGTTGCGTAACGCATTTTATCAGGTACAGTGTGACGCTTTCGTCAATCTGGCAACAGATTTGCTTGACATTCGACCAATACTCCGTCGTGCTATAGCGTTTGTGAGCAAAAAATCCTGTTAACTCAGTAACATGAGAGCTACATTACAAGCGCGAATCAGTTTAAGGGGTTGATATCCGCCGACGCAGAGACCATATCGATGTCTCGTCGCCAGTGGAAGGTGAATCAACGTGCGACGCATTCTGGAAGAATCAAATTAGGTAAAGGTGAATATGGGTAAAGCTCTTGTCATCGTTGAGTCCCCGGCAAAAGCCAAAACGATCAACAAGTATCTGGGTAATGACTACGTGGTGAAATCCAGCGTCGGTCATATCCGTGATTTGCCGACCAGTGGCTCAGCAACTAAAAAGAGCGCCGACTCAACCTCCACCAAAACGGCTAAAAAGCCCAAAAAGGATGAACGTGGCGCTCTCGTCAACCGTATGGGTGTTGACCCGTGGCACAACTGGGACGCGCGCTATGAAGTGCTGCCCGGTAAAGAAAAAGTTGTTTCTGAACTGAAGCAACTGGCTGAAAAAGCAGACCACATCTATCTCGCAACCGACCTTGACCGCGAAGGGGAAGCCATTGCGTGGCACCTGCGGGAAGTGATCGGCGGCGATGACACCCGCTACAGCCGCGTGGTGTTTAACGAAATTACTAAAAACGCTATTCGTCAGGCGTTTGAAAAACCGGGCGAACTGAATATCGACCGTGTGAATGCGCAACAGGCGCGCCGCTTTATGGACCGTGTTGTGGGCTATATGGTGTCGCCGTTGCTGTGGAAAAAAATTGCGCGCGGTCTTTCCGCTGGCCGCGTACAGTCGGTTGCTGTGCGTCTGGTGGTTGAGCGTGAACGCGAAATCAAAGCATTCGTTCCAGAAGAGTTCTGGGAGATTGATGCCAGCACGACTACGCCAGGCGGCGACGCGTTACCGCTTCAGGTAACGCATCAGAATGACAAACCGTTCCGCCCGGTCAACCGGGAACAAACGCTTGCCGCCGTTAGCTTGTTGGAAAAAGCGCGCTACAGCGTCCTGGAACGTGAAGATAAGCCGACCAGCAGCAAGCCGGGCGCGCCGTTCATCACCTCCACGCTACAGCAGGCTGCCAGCACGCGTCTGGGCTTCGGCGTGAAGAAAACTATGATGATGGCGCAGCGCTTGTATGAAGCGGGCTACATCACGTATATGCGTACTGACTCAACCAACCTGAGCCAGGATGCGGTGAACATGGTTCGCGAGTACATCGGCGATAATTTTGGCAACAAGTATCTGCCGGAGAGCGCGAACCAGTACGCCAGCAAAGAGAATTCGCAGGAAGCGCACGAAGCTATCCGTCCTTCTGATGTCGCCGTACAGGCGGAATCGCTGAAAGATATGGAAGCCGATGCGCAGAAACTGTATCAGCTGATCTGGCGCCAGTTTGTTGCCTGTCAGATGACGCCAGCCAAATATGACTCCACCACGCTGACCGTGGGCGCGGGTGATTTCCGTCTGAAGGCGCGTGGCCGTATTCTGCGCTTCGATGGCTGGACCAAAGTAATGCCTGCGCTGCGTAAGGGCGATGAAGATCGCATTTTACCGGCGGTAGATAAAGGCGATACGTTGACGCTTATCGAACTGACGCCAGCGCAACACTTTACCAAACCGCCTGCGCGCTTCAGCGAAGCTTCGCTGGTTAAAGAGCTGGAAAAACGTGGCATTGGTCGCCCATCCACGTATGCGTCGATCATCTCTACGATTCAGGATCGGGGTTATGTTCGCGTTGAGAACCGTCGTTTCTATGCTGAAAAAATGGGTGAAATCGTCACCGATCGTCTGGAAGAAAACTTCCGCGAACTGATGAACTACGATTTTACCGCGCAGATGGAAGACAGTCTCGACCAGGTGGCAAATCACGAAGCCGAATGGAAGGGCGTACTCGACAACTTCTTCACTGATTTTACTCAGCAACTGGATAAAGCTGAGAAAGACCCTGAAGAAGGCGGTATGCGTCCGAACCAGATGGTGCTGACCAGTATTGATTGCCCAACCTGCGGACGCAAGATGGGTATTCGTACCGCCAGTACCGGCGTTTTCCTTGGTTGTTCCGGCTACGCGCTTTCCCCAAAAGAGCGTTGCAAAACCACCATTAACCTGGTGCCGGAAAACGAAGTGCTGAACGTGCTGGAAGGCGACGATGCGGAAACGAACGCGCTGCGCGCCAAACGACGCTGCCAGAAGTGCGGCACGGCGATGGACAGCTACCTTATCGATCCTAAGCGCAAGCTGCATGTATGTGGTAATAACCCTACCTGCGACGGCTATGAGATCGAAGAGGGTGAATTCCGTATCAAGGGTTATGACGGTCCTATCGTTGAGTGCGAGAAATGTGGCTCTGAAATGCACCTGAAAATGGGACGTTTCGGTAAGTACATGGCGTGTACCAACGACGAGTGCAAAAATACCCGTAAGATCCTGCGTAACGGTGAAGTCGCTCCGCCGAAAGAGGATCCGGTTCCGTTGCCAGAACTGCCGTGTGAAAAATCTGACGCGTATTTCGTGTTACGTGATGGTGCTGCGGGTATCTTCCTGGCGGCAAATACGTTCCCGAAATCACGTGAGACCCGTGCGCCGTTAGTGGAAGAGTTGTACCGCTTCCGCGATCGTCTGCCGGAAAAACTGCGCTATCTGGCAGATGCGCCGCAGACCGATCCGGACGGCAACAAGTCCATGGTTCGTTTCAGCCGTAAAACTAAGCAGCAATATGTTGCCGCTGAGAAAGACGGTAAGGCTACCGGCTGGTCCGCGTTCTTCGTTGATGGCAAATGGGTAGAAGGAAAGAAATAACAGCATTCTGGCTGAATTTCTCCTCAAAGGGTCGCGTAAGCGGCCCTTTTTGTTTCTGGCGTATTATTTTTTTTCATCACTATACAGCTCACATAGAAATGATATAGTGGTTATAGTTAACACACTTTTTATTATTAAATCGTATTAGCAGCGCCAACGAGCCTGCTCTGAAACGATGATTTGATGGCGCAAATCGGGATGGCTTAACATGAAATTACAGCAGCTTCGCTACATTGTTGAGGTGGTGAACCACAACCTTAATGTCTCCTCAACCGCGGAAGGGCTTTATACCTCCCAGCCAGGTATCAGTAAGCAAGTTCGCATGCTGGAAGATGAGCTTGGCATCCAGATTTTTGCCCGTAGCGGTAAGCACCTGACCCAGGTTACGCCAGCGGGACAGGAAGTTATTCGTATTGCGCGCGAAGTTTTGTCCAAGGTCGAGGCCATTAAGTCCGTAGCTGGCGAACATACCTGGCCGGACAAGGGCTCATTGTATATCGCTACTACCCACACTCAGGCGCGTTACGCGCTGCCAAACGTGATTAAAGGCTTTATTGAACGTTATCCTCGCGTCTCATTGCATATGCATCAAGGATCGCCGACGCAAATCGCCGAAGCCGTCTCGAAAGGGAATGCAGATTTTGCTATCGCGACGGAAGCTTTGCACCTGTATGACGACCTGGTGATGCTGCCTTGCTACCACTGGAACCGTTCGATTGTCGTTACGCCGGACCATCCGTTGGCGGGCAAATCTTCCGTATCTATTGAGGAACTGGCGCAGTATCCACTGGTGACCTACACCTTTGGATTTACCGGGCGTTCGGAGCTGGACACCGCGTTCAATCGTGCCGGACTGGAGCCGCGCATTGTTTTTACCGCGACCGATGCCGATGTCATCAAGACCTATGTCCGTTTGGGTCTCGGCGTGGGGGTCATTGCCAGTATGGCGGTTGATCCTGTGTCCGACCCTGACCTGGTTCGCGTTGATGCGCATGACATTTTCAGCCATAGCACCACCAAAATTGGTTTTCGTCGCAGCACCTTTTTACGCAGTTACATGTATGATTTTATTCAACGTTTCGCACCGCATCTGACGCGTGATGTGGTGGATACGGCGGTGGCGCTGCGTTCCAACGACGATATTGAAGCCATGTTTAAAGATATTAAATTACCTGAGAAATAATAACGACTGTAACCTCGTCGGTATCCTTAAACATAAAGCGATACCGACGACAGAATCTGAACTATTCATTATTTTTCATCTCTATATTAACCGTATATTGTTTATGGTGAAGTTTCACTAAAGTAGTTTCAAATTACTAAGCGCGCCAAAAATCCTTCACAAATATTTATAACCGATCAAACTATTAATTTATTTATCAGGTCGAGCACGAAAATTATCTGGCTTTTTTTCACCTTTTTTATTAGGATTCCTCCTATCTGATGATTAATTGTACCAATTGTTTGGTGCCTAAATGATAAGTGATTTCGATAGTATGAGGTTAGCGATGCCTTCAGGAAACCAGCCAGCACGCCGGGATCCCGCAATGAAACGTAAAGCCTGGTTCGCTGTGTTTCTTGGCTCTGCGATATTCTGGATCATCGTCGCGCTCGTGGCCTGGAATGTGTGGGGGTAGGTGATGTCCACACCGGAACAACGCTCCACCGCAACGCCATCTCCTGACTCTCGTGAACATGAGAGTCAACGCGACGCAGAGAATAAGCCGAATATTCCTCTGACCTGGAAACTCTCTCCTGAACAGCGGGCCTTTATCGATCTGTTTGCTGATGCTGATGATGATGAACAGAAACAATAATTAATATGTTTTTTATTACTATTATTAGCCCACCGTCTTGTATCTCTACTAATTAATTCCGAACAAGCGCCATCAGCCACGCTAATCCGCGTATTATCGAGTGGCCGTTGTCTGTTACACATTCACCGTTTAAATTTTCATTGCTTTAACCTTTCTCTCGCCATTGACTTCACCTGCCACTTTTATCAATTTGAGTTGTTATCAAAGCGTTACATTTTGTTTGTGTTATCTTTAATACTAACCCTGAAGAAAATCAGGGGATCCAACCCTGTCATTTAAGGAGGAGCTATGTCGTCGACCCTACGAGAAGCCAGTAAGGACACATTGCAGGTTAAAGATAAAACCTACCGTTACTACAGTCTGCCGCTGGCCGCGAAATCACTGGGTGATATCACCCGCCTACCTAAGTCGCTAAAAGTTTTGCTGGAAAACCTGCTTCGTTGGCAGGACGGAAATTCTGTTACTGAAGAAGATATTCATGCGCTCGCGCATTGGCTGAAAACCGCCCATGCCGATCGTGAAATTGCCTATCGACCTGCTCGCGTTTTGATGCAGGATTTTACCGGCGTGCCGGCGGTGGTCGATCTGGCCGCCATGCGCGAAGCGGTGAAACGTCTGGGTGGGGATACGGCAAAAGTGAATCCGCTTTCGCCAGTGGATCTGGTCATTGACCACTCGGTAACGGTGGATCGTTTCGGTGATGATGATGCTTTCGAAGAAAACGTTCGTCTGGAAATGGAACGCAACCATGAGCGTTATGTGTTCCTGAAATGGGGACAGCAGGCATTTAGTCGCTTCAGCGTTGTGCCGCCGGGGACGGGGATTTGCCATCAGGTTAACCTTGAATACCTGGGCAAAGCCGTCTGGAGCGAGTTACAGGACGGTGAGTGGGTGGCTTATCCCGATACGCTGGTCGGTACCGATTCTCATACGACGATGATTAATGGTCTCGGTGTACTGGGCTGGGGCGTTGGAGGCATTGAAGCCGAAGCGGCAATGCTGGGTCAACCCGTCTCAATGCTTATCCCCGATGTTGTGGGCTTTAAACTGGTGGGCAAGCTGCGGGAAGGTATCACCGCGACTGACCTGGTTCTGACCGTCACCCAGATGCTGCGTAAGCACGGCGTGGTCGGTAAATTTGTTGAATTCTACGGTGATGGGCTGGACACCTTACCGCTGGCCGACCGGGCAACCATTGCGAATATGTCGCCGGAATACGGCGCAACCTGCGGTTTCTTCCCGATCGATGACATCACCCTCGAATACATGCGTCTGAGTGGGCGAAGTGAGGAGCAGGTTGAGCTGGTCAGCGCCTACGCCAAAGCGCAGGGCATGTGGCGTAACGCCGGCGATGAACCCGTATTTACCAGTTCGCTGGAGCTGGATATGGGCAGCGTGGAGGCAAGTCTTGCCGGACCAAAGCGCCCGCAGGATCGGGTGGCGCTGGCTGATGTACCGAAAGCTTTTTCGGCCAGTAATGAACTTGAGGTGAATAGCTCGCTGAAAGACCGTCAGCCCGTGGACTACACCATGAGCGGCCAGCAGTATAAGCTGCCGGACGGTGCGGTGGTGATAGCCGCTATCACTTCCTGTACCAACACCTCCAACCCAAGCGTACTGATGGCGGCGGGGCTACTGGCGAAAAAAGCAGTGACGCTGGGTCTGAAACGTCAGCCGTGGGTAAAAGCCTCGCTGGCGCCTGGATCGAAGGTGGTCTCTGATTATCTGGCACAGGCCGGGTTCACACCATATCTTGATGAGCTGGGATTCAATCTTGTAGGTTATGGCTGTACCACCTGTATAGGTAACTCTGGGCCTTTACCCGATCCTATCGAGACCGCCATCAAAAAAGGCGATCTGACGGTAGGGGCGGTACTTTCCGGCAACCGTAACTTCGAAGGTCGTATCCATCCGCTGGTGAAAACTAACTGGTTGGCGTCTCCGCCGCTGGTGGTGGCTTACGCGCTGGCGGGAAATATGAATATCAACCTGACGAAAGATCCGTTAGGCCATGACAGGAAAGGCGATCCCGTTTATCTGAAAGATATCTGGCCGACAGCCCAGGAAATAGCCCGTGCCGTAGAGCAGGTCTCTACCGCCATGTTCCATAAAGAGTATGCTGAAGTGTTTGAAGGCACGCCAGAATGGAAAGCAATCCAGGTTGATCGGGCTGATACCTATGGCTGGCAGTCTGACTCGACCTATATCCGCTTGTCGCCATTCTTCGATGGTATGCAGGCTACGCCGGATCCGGTTCAGGACATTCACGGCGCGCGTATTCTGGCAATGCTCGGGGATTCCGTCACCACCGACCACATTTCTCCTGCCGGCAGTATTAAACCGGACAGCCCGGCCGGGCGTTATCTGCAAAGTCACGGCGTTGAACGTAAAGATTTTAACTCCTACGGTTCACGACGCGGGAATCATGAAGTGATGATGCGTGGTACCTTTGCCAATATTCGTATTCGCAATGAGATGGTACCCGGCGTGGAAGGCGGCATGACGCGTCATTTGCCGGGAACTGAAGTGGTGGCTATCTATGATGCGGCCATGCAATATCAGCAGGAGAACGTACCTCTGGCAGTTATTGCCGGGAAAGAGTATGGCTCCGGCTCCAGCCGCGACTGGGCGGCGAAAGGCCCGCGCTTGCTAGGGGTTCGCGTAGTTATCGCTGAGTCTTTTGAGCGTATTCACCGCTCTAACCTGATTGGTATGGGGATTTTACCGCTGGAATTCCCGCAGGGCGTCACGCGTAAAACGCTGGGATTAACCGGTGAGGAAGCGATCGATATCACGGACTTACAAAACATTAAGCCGGGGGCGACAGTCCCGGTGAGTATGGTACGCCCGGATGGGCGTAAAGAGGTGATACTATGCCGCTGTCGTATTGATACCGCAACGGAGCTAACGTACTATCAAAACGATGGTATTCTGCATTACGTGATTCGTAATATGTTGAATTAAAATGCAAAAAGCCTGCGAGGGCAGGCTTTTTTACCAGTGCTGGCAATGCTTATTTGCTCAGCAAATGTCCCATCTTGGCGGCTTTGGTGTCCAGGTAATGTTCATTGTTTGGGTTACGGCCCACAATCAACGGCACACGTTCAACAATATTGATTCCCGCTTCGGTCAGGATTTCTACTTTCTTCGGATTATTGGTCAGCAAACGAACTTCATCCACACCCAGCAGCTTGAACATATCCGCACACAGCGTGAAATCGCGCTCGTCTGCCGCAAATCCCAATTGATGATTAGCTTCAACGGTATCATAACCCTGGTCCTGCAACGCGTAAGCGCGGATTTTGTTGAGCAGGCCGATGTTACGTCCTTCCTGACGGTGATAAAGCAGTATCCCTCGCCCTTCTTCAGCAATATGGGTGAGGGCCGCTTCGAGCTGGAAACCGCAATCGCAACGCAGGCTAAACAGTGCATCGCCAGTCAGACATTCCGAGTGGACGCGCGCCAGGACAGGCGTTTGGCCTGTAATATCGCCAAAAACCAATGCGACATGATCGTGTCCGGTTGCCAGTTCTTCAAATCCCACCATCAGGAAATCACCCCAGGGGGTTGGCAGTTTGGCTTCTGCCACACGTTTAAGCTGCATGTAATTCTCCAGATTATGCTGGCACTCGTCGTGCCTTCGCCTGTCGGCTTCTGTTCTGTATTACACTATTTTGCCATAAGGCAACGACGTTCACCTAATCGCGACCAAGGATTCGCTTTTGGAATGGCACAAAATTGTCAATTTTCCCGGCATGCGCAATTTTCAGTTATGATTGTGAGACTTATCGACGAAAGGAGAGGCAATGCTTTCTATTGCAAAGCGCACCGCAGTTGGGGCTGGACTACTACTTATCATGCCGGTTGCCGTATGGGTATCTGGCTGGAGCTGGCAGCCGGGACACAATGTCTGGTGGTTAAAGTCCTTGTACTGGGTAACGGAAACGGTGACGCAGCCGTGGGGAATTATCACTCATGTTGTTCTCTGCGCATGGTTTCTGTGGTGCCTGCGCTTTCGTCTGAAAGCCGCAGTGATGTTGTTTGCTATTCTGGCGGCAGCGATTTTAGTCGGGCAGGGCGTGAAGTCCTGGGTCAAAGACAGGGTGCAAGAGCCGCGACCTTTTGTCATGTGGCTGGAAAAAACGCACCATATTCCGGTTGATGAGTTCTACACTTTAAAACGTAAAGATCGTGGGCACTTAGTCAAAGAACAATTGGCAGAACAGCAGGATATTCCAACGTTTTTACGCAAGCACTGGCAAAAAGAAACGGGGTTCGCTTTTCCATCCGGGCATACGATGTTTGCCGCCAGTTGGGCTTTACTGGCAGTAGGATTGTTATGGCCGCGCAGACGTACGCTGACAATTGTGTTTTTGCTGACCTGGGCCACCGGCGTTATGGGTAGCCGCTTGCTGTTAGGCATGCACTGGCCCCGTGATTTGGTGGTGGCAACGCTGATTTCGTGGCTGCTGGTGACGTTGGCGACGTGGCTTGCGCAGCGGGTATGCGGGCCATTAACACCGCCAGTACAGGAGAAAAAAGAAATTGCGCAGCGAGAACAAGAAAGCTAGCGATGATTGATTTTTCAAATTTTGCCCTTAAATCAGAAAGTGGAAAGCGCTTTTCCGTTTCGCACTCGTTGTGAAAATGGTAATTTAAAGGGCTCAATGCGGTAAGTTGGACACGATTTATTCGCTCAAACCACATAACGGGAAGTAATGTGAAATATTTACTCATTTTCTTACTGGTGTTGGCGATTTTTGTTATTTCGGTGACATTAGGCGCGCAAAACGATCAACAGGTTACGTTTAATTACCTGCTGGCTCAGGGTGAGTATCGTATCTCTACGCTGCTTGCTGTATTGTTTGCCGCAGGTTTTGCGATTGGTTGGTTAATTTGCGGCCTTTTCTGGCTGAAGGTTCGTGTGTCTCTTGCGCGCGCCGAACGTAAAATCAAACGACTGGAAAACCAGCTTGCGCCTGCGACCGACGTTGCGGTTTCTGCCGATTCGTCGGTTGTGAAGGAATAATTATTTATGTTGGAGTTGTTGTTTCTGCTTTTACCTGTAGCCGCTGCCTATGGGTGGTATATGGGTCGCAGAAGTGCGCAACAAAACAAGCAGGATGAAGCTAACCGTCTTTCCCGTGACTATGTCGCCGGGGTTAACTTCCTCCTGAGCAACCAACAAGACAAAGCGGTGGATCTGTTCCTTGATATGCTAAAAGAGGACACAGGCACCGTTGAGGCTCATCTCACCCTCGGAAACCTGTTTCGCTCTCGCGGTGAAGTCGATCGCGCAATCCGCATCCATCAAACGCTAATGGAAAGTGCCTCGCTGACCTACGAGCAGCGTTTACTGGCCGTGCAACAACTGGGACGCGACTACATGGCCGCGGGTTTGTATGACCGCGCTGAAGACATGTTCAATCAGCTGACCGATGAAACTGATTTTCGCGTCGGCGCATTACAGCAGCTGTTGCAAATTTATCAGGCCACCAGCGAATGGCAAAAAGCCATTGATGTCGCGGAGCGTCTGGTGAAGCTTGGTAAAGACAAGCAGCGTAATGAGATAGCCCACTTCTATTGCGAACTGGCCCTACAGCAAATGGGTAGCGACGATTTGGATCGCGCCATGACGCTGTTGAAAAAAGGCGCAGCGGCAGATAAAAACAGTGCGCGGGTATCCATCATGATGGGGCGCGTGTATATGGAGAAAGGTGATTACGCAAAGGCAGTTGAAAGCCTACAGCGGGTGATTTCCCAGGATAAAGAACTGGTCAGTGAAACGCTGGAAATGCTGCAAAGCTGCTACCAGCATCTGGGGAAAAACGATGAGTGGGTGGAGTTTTTGCGTCGGGCCGTTGAGGAGAATACTGGCGCCGCCGCCGAACTGATGCTGGCTGATATTCTTGAAGCGCGTGAGGGTGCTGAGACAGCTCAGGTTTATATCACTCGGCAGTTGCAACGCCATCCTACGATGCGCGTGTTCCACAAACTGATGGATTACCATCTCAACGAAGCAGAAGAAGGGCGTGCCAAAGAAAGCCTGATGGTTCTGCGCGATATGGTCGGGGAGCAGGTACGCAGCAAGCCGCGCTACCGCTGCCAGAAATGTGGTTTTACCGCGTATACGCTGTACTGGCATTGCCCATCTTGCCGTTCATGGTCAAGCATTAAGCCCATTCGCGGACTTGATGGGCTGTAATTTTTAAAAAAACCTCACTTTAGTTACAACATACTAGTTATATTTAATAGATCCATCCTTCACCTCCGCTGCCAGTTTCGCCTGGCAGAAATGTAATCGCGCCTGTTAATTTTCTATTACCGCAGGTAGAATGCACGCCGTTTACCCATTTCGCGCCGCCGGAGGCGCCCATCCTCAAGAAGGTCTGGTCATGACGTTTACTGCTTCATCTTCTTCTCGTGCTGTTACTGATTCTCCTGTCGTTGTCGCTCTCGATTATTCCAATCGTGATAAAGCATTAGCTTTTGTCGACAGAATTGATCCTCGTGATTGCCGTTTGAAAGTGGGCAAAGAGATGTTCACGCTTTTTGGACCTCAGATGGTTCGCGATTTACAACAGCGTGGCTTTGATGTCTTTCTTGATTTGAAATTTCATGATATTCCCAATACCACCGCGCATGCCGTTGCAGCCGCAGCCGATCTTGGTGTGTGGATGGTTAACGTTCATGCCTCTGGCGGGGCACGTATGATGACCGCAGCCCGTGAAGCCTTACTCCCTTTTGGCAAGGACGCGCCGCTGCTGATTGCGGTAACGGTTCTGACCAGTATGGAAGCCAGCGACCTCGCCGATCTTGGCGTGACGTTGTCACCTGCAGAGCATGCTGAGAGACTGGCGCGCTTAACTCAAAATTGTGGTCTGGACGGGGTAGTGTGTTCAGCGCAGGAAGCGGTGCGATTCAAGCAGGCGTTTGGTCAGGCATTTAAGCTGGTGACGCCAGGGATTCGTCCGGAAGGTAGCGAGGCGGGCGATCAGCGTCGTATTATGACGCCGGAGCAGGCGCAGTTAGCCGGTGTGGATTACATGGTGATTGGTCGTCCGGTCACGCAGTCTGCGGATCCCGCGCAGACGCTGAAGATGATCAACGCCTCCCTGAAACGAGGTGCGTAAATGAACGACTCAAACTCTCGTCTGGTCTATTCAACCGACTCCGGGCGTATTGATGAACCGAAAACGGCGCCTGAGCGTCCAAAAGGCGATGGCATTGTGCGTATCCAGCGCCAGACCAGTGGCCGCAAAGGTAAGGGCGTGTGTCTGATTACCGGTCTTGATCAAGACGATGCCGAACTGACCAAATTAGCCGCTGAACTGAAGAAAAAGTGTGGGTGTGGTGGAGCGGTAAAAGACGGTGTGATTGAAATACAGGGTGACAAACGCGACCTGATTAAATCGTTGCTGGAAGCCAAAGGAATGAAGGTTAAACTGGCAGGCGGTTAATAAAAAAAGCCACGGAAAAAATCCGTGGCTTTTTAATAATACAGACCTGAAAAAGTAAACGTATTATTATATCGAGCCGTTCAACCGTAGATTATTTACCCACCTGGTGGCCAATTATACCACCTACTGCAGCACCACCCAGCGTACCCAGCGCACTGCCATCAGTCAGGACTGCGCCACCCACTGCACCCGCACCAGCGCCGATAGCGGTGTTACGGTCTCGTTTGGACCAGTTAGAGCAGGCACTCAGAGACATTGCCAGAGTAATTGCCAGAATGGCGGCGGTCATTTTTTTGCTCGTTACTAACATAATACTTTCTCCTGAATTATTGATTCACGGAATCCAGTGTTCTTTAAGAATAGCGCTAAATTAAGACTATAGAAGATATTTCCGTGAAACCGTGTAGCGAAGGCATTACAAACACTATCCTGAAGTTGGATGTTCGTTCCTGTTATATCGCTAACATTAATTTTACGACTTTATCCTGTTAACGACAGGTAAAAAGTCTTAATTGGACTGTCAGATAACTCTCAGAGAGGAGATGATTTGCCTGCTGACAAATCATCTGCTGAAGATTTTATGCGTGGGCATCAATGATATTGACGGTCAATCCTGAATGCTCGAGCTGCATTTGCACGCTGGCACTGAGTCTGGAGTCCGTCACTACACGGCTGAATCGCTCTAACGGACCCAACGTGTAAGGGTGGATGGCTTCGAATTTTGAGCTGTCGGTTAGCACAATGACTTCTGCGCCTTTTTCCAGCACCGCGTTAACCACGTCAGAACGCATCATGTCGCGTCCGGTAAAGCCGGTGTCTGCTTGCCAGCCATCAATGCCGATAAAGGCCTTGCTGAAGTGTACCTGCTGGATAAACTGGCGAGTTAAAGGGCCGACCATACTCTCGCTTTTTTTCTGGTAAATTCCACCGAGAAGAATTACCTCGCAGGGGGTTTCTTTCAGCAGATGGGCAATGTAGCTGCTCACAGTGATAATGGTGACATCCTTTTGCTCAGCCAATGTTCTGGCCAGAAGCGCATTGCTGCTGCCGTTTTCAATGAACACGGACTCGCCTGGGCTTACCAGCGATGCGGCGAATTCAGCCAGCTCACGCTTCAGGGTGAAATTGGTCATCATGCGTGTTTCAACATCATCGCTGTTCAATGAAACAGCAAAGCCGTGCGCTCGGCGTAAATAACTCTGTTTTTCCAGCGTGTTCAGATCCTGTCGGATCGTCACTTCTGATACGCCGGTGAGTTTTGCCAGATCGGCGACGCTCATCTGACCTTTGTCGGTCACCATCTGCAAAATAGATTGTTGTCGGGAATTCATAGTATTAATTTTATAGCGATATCGTATCGGAAATTAAACGGAAACTGCATTATCCGCAGTTTGCTGATAGCAGCGACATCAAAAGTGCGATGTCATCAGATCTCCCACGGAGCCTTAGGCTTTTTCGCCAAAGATTCGGTATCTTCTTTGACAGTGTTTAACAGTTCAGCCTTCAGAATTTCAAGGTTATGGATGGCTGAGTGGTAATCACCTGCAACGAGGATATCCAGCACGGTATCAATACGTTCGGCCAGACGCTGAGCGTCGATATCAGACATGGTCATCATCCTAATGGCAATAGAGTTTGAATTTCATGATGCAGAATTTCATGGCAAAAGAGAAGGGAAAAATAGTATTAACCTGAACGATTGGAGAATATTATATATTCTGTGATTACATGCAGATAAGATCTCCATGTAATGTCCATTTATGGCTATTCACTACGTATAATTTCTCTACATTAACGCATTTTTTTACTCAGATGTCGGCGATACCAACGTTCAAATGCGGCTGCTGGCATTGGTTTAGCGAATAAAAACCCCTGACGCTCATTGACGCCATTTTTGGTCAGAAACGCATCCTCTTTCGCGCTTTCCACGCCTTCAGCAATCACCTGCAGGTTGAGCGCCTGTGCTACTGCAACAATGGCTCGCACCAGCGACTGTGAAATGGATTGCTTGTGTACATCTCGGACAAAGGTCTGATCCAGTTTAATTGCATCCAGCGGGAAGCGGGCCAGTTGCGACAGCGACGAATAACCGGTACCAAAATCATCCAAATGGATTTGCGCTCCCAACTGACTAAATTGCTGAATAACGGACAACGCCAGTTGTTCATTTTCAATCAGGCTGCTTTCCGTTAATTCAACATCGATGGGGCAATACTCAAAGTTGAGTTCCTGAAGTACCTGCTTCAGTGCGGTAAAAAGCGTCTGGTCGGCGAGCTGGCGGGCAGAAACGTTTACCGCCACGCGCAGGTTTATGCCCTTGGCGCGCCATTTCGCGACCTGGCGCACTACGTCGAGAATAACCCAACGACCCAGCGGGACGATGAGCCCCGATTCTTCGGCGTAGGATATAAACTCCAGTGGGGGAATGAGGCCACGTTCCGGGGACTGCCAGCGTACCAGCGCCTCCAGACTACGCACTTCACCGCGCCAGGTTATCTTTGGCTGATAATGGATAACCAACTGATCGTTTTCCAGCGCCTTACGCAGATTGGTATCCAGCCACAGATATTCAAATACGCGCTGATTCATTTCCGGAGAGAAAACACAAAACTGTCCGCGACCGCCTTCTTTTGCGGTGTACATGGCTGTATCCGCATTACGAATGACGCTCTCGCAGTCCTGACCATGCTGAGGTGCGAGGGAAATACCAATAGAGCATCCGGTATAGATTTCAATCAGGCCGATGCGAAATGGCTGGCGCAGGCGCGTCAGAATGCGTGATGCGGTAGCTTCCAGTGTGCCCTGGGATGTTTCGGTGGCCAGGACAATGAATTCATCGCCGCCAAACCGCGCCAGTATCTGGTTGTCGTCGAGACAACTGAGGATTGCCAGCGATACGCTTTGTAATAATTGATCGCCAAACATATGCCCGTAGGCATCGTTTACCTTTTTGAAGTTATCCAGATCGAGGTACACAATACCGACCTGCGTATCGCCTGCGTTCTCAATCGCATTGCCGATCAGTTCATGAATTGCGTTGCGGTTAGGTAAGCCTGTGATGGAGTCGGTATTTGCCAACACCCGTAGTCGCTCCTGCGCGCGGCGTTCTTCAGTGATATCGGTCCCGGAACAGATCAGAAATATTTCGTTCTTGCCGCTACCGTTATGCACAAATTTATTGCGAAACAGAAACAGACGCTGGCCTTTGCAGGTTTTCACCCAGCGCTCAACCTCATACGAATTACCTTCGCGGAAAAAGACCTCGATATTGCGCCGTGAAGCCGCAGCCTCACGTCGACTCATAAATAATGTGAATACACTTTGGCCAATAACTTCACGTTCTTTGAGGCCAGTGTACTCTTCACACAGGCGATTAAACCGCTGAATGTTGCCCATCCGGTCAAGAATGACAATAACGGAATTGGCTTCAGAAACGACCTGTTCGGCAAAAGAGAGCCCGTGAGCCAGGTCGCGGGCGACGGAAGGGGTGTCATCCCAGGCGGATGCGCTTCCGGCCCATTCGCGTTTATTGATTTTTCGACCGACCAGATGCACAGGTATGTCGTCATCTTCAATGGGCAACGTCATTAACAGACTTGACGTAATCACCGTCATCTCGCGAATGCGATCGGCTTGTTCAGGTGATAACTCGATGGTCTGATCGGCGCCTGACGTTTCGTCGATAGAGAAATGCAGGATGTTGCAATCCTCTGACAAACGCCAGTAGGGGTTATGAGTGCCCACATAGCTATACAACGTAACCAGCTCCCGGACGTCTTTCATGATGTGTACTATCCCGTTTAAAGCGCATAGAGCCTCAAAAGTAAGGGTAGCCATGATTCATTCAGGGTGATTATGGCTGAACGTATTGTTTTTTTTATATATTTATGTGTAATCCAGAATCCGTAAAAAGCAAAGCAAACGGAACTGAAAATAGTAAAAAAATAATTTTGACCGATTGAAAGAAGTGTAGTGCCTGGTGGGAATTTGGGCGGAAAAAAGAAAACGACCTTTCACAAAATGAGAAAGGTCGCTGGATTACGACATTTTACATAGCGGGACGTGCGATAACGCTGCGAGTTTCCATCCGCACTTCGGCGATAGTTACGTCAATCACATCCGTGACTTTGTAAACCACTTCACCTTTAATTTGTACGGTGCCGCTTTCCTGGCTGCATACCAGTTCGTCACGAACGGCGTGCAGGAACGGGGCAGGAATAAATGCAACAGCGCCATTATCAATTAAACGCACACGCATGCCGCCACGGCTGACGTCAATGATCTCGGCTGCAAAGCGGGTATCGGTCCCGGCTTTGTCGCTCAGGAAACGGGCGTATAACCAGTCACCAACATCACGCTCAGCCATCCGGTTCAGGCGACGACGTTCCGCCATTTGCACGGTGGTATCATCCTGAGGGCGGGCGATGTTTTCACCTTTGATGACGGCCTTAAGCAGGCGGTGGTTGATCATATCGCCATACTTACGAATAGGAGATGTCCAGGTGGCATAAGCCTCCAGACCCAGCCCAAAGTGCGGACCTGGCTCGATACTTATTTCAGCGTAAGACTGGAAGCGGCGAATTCGACTGTCGAGGAAACCAGAAGGCTGTGCATCCAGTTCGCGGCGCAGTTTGCAGAAACCTTCCAGCGTCAGGACCTCTTCGGCATCCACGTGCATGCCATGGGTTTTCAGCAGCGCGGCCAGAGCGTCGGCGTTAGCGGGGTCAAATCCCATATGGACGTTATAAATACCGAAGCCCAGCTTGTCGCGAAGCACGCGGGCGGCACAAATGTTCGCCGCAATCATGGATTCTTCCACGATACGGTTTGCGATGCGGCGCGGTTCTGCGACGATGTCCAGCACTTCGCCTTTTTCACCCAGAACGAAACGGTAATCCGGGCGATCTTTAAATACCAGTGCATGATTATGACGCCACTCACCACGACTCAGGCAAATACGGTGCAGCAGGCGGATTTGTTCAGCAATCGCGTCGTTTTCAGGCTGCCAGTCGCCTGCGCCTTCCAGCCAGTCGGAGACGTTGTCGTAGACCAGCTTCGCTTTCGACTCAATCGTTGCTGCGAAGAACGTGATGTTGTCTTCAATCGCGCCATCCGCGGTGATGGTCATCCGACATGCCAGAACCGGACGCTCAACGTTTGCACGTAGAGAGCACAAATCGTCAGACAGTTCACGTGGCAGCATCGGGATATTGAATCCCGGCAGATAGTTAGTAAACGCGCGAATTTTTGCCGTTTTATCCAGTTTGCTGCCTTCTGCAATCCAGGCGGTAGGATCGGCAATGGCGACTGTTAATTGCAGTTTGCCGTCGGCCAGTTCTTCAGCATACAGCGCATCGTCCATATCTTCGGTACTGGCGCTGTCGATGGTGACAAAGTTGAGGGCGGTTAAGTCCTCACGAATCAGACCTTCATCCAGCATCTCAGTTGCCACACCGTCCGGTGCTTCCTTTTCGAGATTATGGCGTGCCAGCGTGACCCACCACGGAACAAAGTGGTCATCAGCAAACGTGATAAATTGGGTTAACTCGGCATAGAAGGTGCGATCGCCTTTCAGCGGGTGGCGGCGCATTTCAGCTACGGCCCAATCACCTTCTTTAAATTCATGCTCGACGCCGCGGGCGGCACGGCAAGGGATAGCATCTTTCAGTAACGGATGATCTGGCACAATCGCCAGGCGGTCATTTTTGCCCTGAACTTTACCCACGAAGCGCGTCAGGAAGGGTTCGATCAGTTCTTCCGGCTCGGCAGATTCACGATCTTTTTCTGTATGGATAACCGCTACTATACGGTCGCCATGCATGACTTTTTTCATCTGCGGGGGCGGAATGAAATAGCTTTTTTGTGCATCGACTTCCAGGAAGCCAAAGCCTTTTTCCGTGGCTTTTACCACCCCTTCAGCACGTGGCGTCTGGGAATGCAGTTGCTGTTTAAGCTGCGCTAGCAGCGGGTTGTCCTGAAGCATAATTGTCTATTTTCGTGGCTAAAAGAGCGGCTGACAGTTTTACGCGATTCTATCAGTTGCGGCAAGCGCTCTTTCAGTAAGTGGATCGGTTAACAAGTCTCGCCCAGCGCGATTTTCAAGCGATTCAACCATCCGCACAATCCGCTCCAGGCCAGCAGGTTAATCGCTTGTTCAGAGGAGATGTCCTGATCGAACAAGGGAGTTAACAGCGTGGCGCTAAAGCGGTCAGGCGCTCGGGTTAGCCATTGTACCGCCTGCAGGGTGACGCGCTCAACCGGATGTCGTTGTTCCCAACGCTGTAATTCACGCTCATCCAGGCGAAGCAGGGCGATGACCTCGGCTAATTCATTTGCTGTGTGAGTATGTTCATTAAAGCAGGCCACGCTGCCGTTAATCCGTGACGTCATTAGCACCGTCAGAGAAAATGCCCGCGCCGGTACAGCGCTGCGCCGGGTACTGGAAATAAGCGTCGCAAGTAAATCCAAAATGACCGGTGAATGTATCAGTAATGGCGCCAGAGCTTGCAGTTCATCGGGATAACGTCTGGTCGCCGCCTCATCAAGACCAGGATGTTTTTCTATCGGGAATGGCGCAGCGTGCCAGGTTGTGTTTGTTGCATTAAATGGCGCAGCGTGAGCGAATTGCTGTATATCCAGTCCCGGAATTCGGCGTACCGGATGTCCGGACCAGGCCTGAAACAGGGCTACGATACGGGCCTGAAAACCGACGAATCCGATAATTTGATTCATCAAAATGGTATCGCTGGTGGTCAGCCCGACAGCATCCAGATGCTGGCGATCGCGTGCACCTATCACGGCAGGAGAGCTGGCAAGTTGACGCGCATATTGGGTGATTTGCGCCAGTCGATGGTTACTCTCCCGTGAGGAGTCCGGCCCAGGAAGCGGTGTTAAACGTGCGGCATAGTGATTACACAATCGCTGGACGCCATACACCTGAGCGACAGTTAAGGCTGTACTCATCCGATCATAGGCGCTGAATGTGTGCATCTGATCCTGGTTTACATGAGCCGGGAAGAGGGTCTGGGCGAGTTTACGGGCAGGAGTTAACCAGGATTGAAAAGGCAAAAGGGCGTCATCAGGTATCGCCAGATCCAGTAAAAAGCTGTCGTCGACATGAGCGGCTTCCGGCACCAGCGGCAAAACATCTTGCGGATACGTGCTGGATTGCGTCTCATGATACCAGTGGCTTTTGCCTTCAATTCGGCGTTGTTCCATGGGCGGTCCTTGGTCTAAAAAGTGGCGACCCGGACACGTCGTCATACCACTACGCCGGATCGTTTGCGCTGCAATATCCTGACGTAAGCAGAAGAGGGGATGAAAGATTGTTACGTGATAATAAATATCAGAAAAGCATATATGGCGGCGGGTAGAGAAGAGTCATGGGCGGGTTAATTCCGCCCATTGAGGACTTACGATTATTTCAGTTCCAGCTCGTTCATAGCCGCGATACTGAAGCCACCATCGACGTGAACGACTTCACCAGAGATGCCGGCAGCGAGATCGGAGCACAGGAATGCCGCGGAGTTACCCACATCTTCAATGGTTACAGTGCGGCGAATCGGCGTAACCGCTTCACAATGCGCCAGCATTTTACGGAAATCTTTAATGCCGGAAGCGGCAAGTGTCCGGATAGGACCTGCGGAAATAGCGTTCACACGCACGCCTTCAGGACCCATCGCATTAGCCATGTAGCGAACGTTCGCTTCCAGAGAGGCTTTCGCCAGGCCCATCACATTGTAGTTAGGGATGGCGCGCTCAGCGCCTAAATAGGATAGCGTCAGCAGCGCAGAGCCTGGATTCAGCATGGAACGGCAGGCCTTTGCCATCGCTACAAAGCTGTAAGCGCTGATGTCATGAGCAATTTTGAAGCCTTCGCGGGTGACTGCATTCACGTAGTCGCCATCCAGTTGGTCAGCAGGTGCGAACCCAATTGAGTGAACGAAACCATCGAATTTCGGCCAGGCTTTGCTTAGTTCCGAAAACATTGCATCAATGCTGGCGTCTTCCGCCACATCACACTGCAGTACGATGCTGGAACCCAGTTGAGCTGCAAATTCTTCCACGCGGACTTTTAGTTTGTCGTTCTGGTATGTGAAAGCCAGTTCAGCGCCTTCGCGATGCATTGCCTGAGCGATACCCCAGGCGATAGAAAGTTTGCTGGCAAGACCCGTTACCAGAATACGCTTACCGGAAAGGAAACCCATAGTTTTAATCCTTATGGTCATTGCTTATTTTTAGCAATCAATGAGTTATGATCACAATTTCAAGCTTGCCCGAAATGGGGCTGCAATTATATCCCACTCTTTGTTCCTTGTAGAAGAGTAATCAGCCCGCAGTGACAATCACTACCCATGACATATGAGGATTATACAAGCGCGGAAGGATGGAGAAAATACAAGGCTTTAAAGGCATCTCAATGGTATTATTAACTGCTAGCTTATGTTTATAAACATAGCAAGGTAGGAACTTTCTTAAAACAAAAAATATGACCAGATTCAGTTCTTTATGATATATTGTTTTTATCGATCGATATTGATACATTGATCGATATTATTGATTGATTGTGATTAAAAGTGCATTATCAGGAAGTTATGATCAATTGGAGTGGTCTTATGCACTATCATTTCATCGCGGAACCGATGAGAGACACAACTGATACGTTACTGGGAGTTGAGATGAGCGCCCGGTTTGCTTCAGATACGGTTTCTCCGTTACATCCGGAGTTCATCATTTCAGCGTGGAATAGCGAACAAAAACGTCATTTCATGCTCGAGCAAATTCGATTAATTGCCGAAAAACGTGACTGGTTTGAAAGCCACAACCTTTTCTGTACTCTGAACCTTATTGATGAAATGGCGCTACTGGCGATTGGAGACCCGATCGTCAAATCGGCATTACATGCAATGCCATTTGTTGCACTGGAACTTTCAGAACGTTTTCTGACGAATACCGTGTGTCTGAATAATCTACTGATTAATTCACTTCGCGACGGCCCAAACGCATTATGGCTGGGCGATCTGGGTTCCGGCAGCATTGGTGCCAGTCCGCTGGTGTGCGGTCGTTTTGACGTTGTGAAGCTGGATCGTGGTTTCTTCCTGGAGCAGGTTGAAAAACCAATGTTCCCGGTGCTAATGAAAAACATTCGTGAATATTGCGACCGTATTGCAGTGGAGGGCGTGGAAACAGCACGTCTTATCGACGAGGCAGGCGCTGCGGGTGTTTGGGTGATGCAGGGAACCCTTTTCCCTTCGGTTGCTTTTAGCGAGGTAGATACACTGCTCTTACCCAGCGTTTGCCACTGATTGCAAAATTGCCCTCCGCTGAAGGAGGGCTGCATCTGCTAGCGATCTTTACGCCACGCGTCAGCGGTAAGCGCTTCGCCGAAATGGCCTGCAATCAGGCGACGGGTAAGCTCATGCAGCGGCGAGGCCAGAACATCTGCTGTGCTGCCACGTTCAACCACTTCCCCCTGGTGCATGACTAATACCTGATCGCTGATATGCTTCATCATGCCAATGTGCTGGGTCACATAAATATATGAAATACCCTGTTTTTCCTGCAATTCCAGCATCAGATTGATGAGCTGCGAACGCATCGACATGTCGAGAGAGGCCAGAGCCTCGTCGGCGATAATTACTTTGGGTCGTAAAATGAGCGCTCGAGCAAGGCCCAGACGCTGTTTTTGTCCCGGGGCCAGCATATGCGGGTAATAACTCACATGGTCAGGCAGCAGACCCACCATACGCATGGTCTCGACGATCTGCTTGCGACGCTGTTCCGGCTCGAGGTCGGTGTTAAGACGTAGCGGGAAATCGAGGATCTGTGAGATACGCTGCCGCGGGTTAAGTGACGTTGACGGATCCTGGAAAATCATCCTGATACGCTGACTACGGAATGAGTAATCGCCATATTTTAACGGGTGATCGTCAATCAGTACCTCACCGCTGGTGGGCTCAATCATACCGGCCAGCATCTTCGCCAGAGTAGATTTACCAGAACCATTTTCGCCTATCACAGCGAGCGTCTGACGCTCGCGCAGGGTAAAGCTCAGGGGCTTAACGGCTTCAACGGTCTGACGGCGAAATAGGCCCGTCCGGTAGCGAAAGGTTTTGCTCAGATTACGAACTTCGAGCAGGGTTTCTACCATCTCACTCTCTCTCCATATTCAGCGGGAAATGACAGGCGTAGAGATGATTCTTTGCTCCGGTCAGTCTTGGGGTTTCGATACATTCGCGCTGAGCATAAGGGCAGCGCGGCCCCAGACGACAGCCGATAGGTAATTGTTCCAGCAATGGAATTGCTCCTGGCATGGTATTCAGGCGGCTTTTGTGCGGCATTGCGCTACCAAAATCAGGAATGGCGCGAATCAACGCCTGAGTGTAAGGATGATGCGGAATCGTCACCAGGTCCTTACTGGGCGCAGTTTCTACCGTTTGCCCGCAGTACATCACGTTAACTTTGTCTGCCCACTGGCTGAGCATTTGCAAGTCATGGCTTATCAACAAAATGGTGGTGTTGCTGTTTTGATTTAGCCGGGTCAGCAGGCGGAAAATTTGTGCCTGAGTGGTGGGTTCCATCGCGTTCGTCGGTTCGTCGGCAATCAGCAAGCGTGGCTGATTAGCCAGGGCGATAGCGATCATCACCTTCTGGCATTCGCCGTCGGTGAGTTCGTACGGGAAGCTGCGCATGGCATCTTTATGATCTTTTATCCCGACGCGGTGCAGGAGTTCAATCGCGCGGCGTTTGCGCCAGCCAATGCGCTGCCACCAGCGGCCCTTGTAGGTCCATGCCGGAATATTTTGCATCAGCTGACGTCCGATGCGCTCGGAGGGGTCGAGACACGATTGCGGTTCCTGAAAGATCATAGAAACGTTATGACCGACCAGCTTGCGTCGTTCACGAGCTGAAAGGCGCAGCAGATCGATATCATCAAAGCGCATACGGTCTGCGGTTACGCGCCAGTTATCTTTAGCAACGCCGCAAATGGCCTTGGCGATCAGACTTTTTCCGGACCCGGACTCGCCGACCAGCCCGCGGATTTCACCTTCATTGAGGGTCATGCTGACGCGGTCAACCGCCTTTACCCACTCGTCGCCGGTCCTGAATTCAATGGTCAGGTTACGGATATCCAGTAATGGCATTATTCCACCCCCGCAATAATTGCGCGGCGCACGCCATCACCCAGCAGGTTAACCAGCAGTACGCTTATCATAATCGCTGCACCTGGCAGCATCACCGTCCACGGCGCGACATAAATCAGCTCCAGCGCGTCGCCCAGCATGGCTCCCCATTCTGGTGACGGCAACTGTGCGCCAAGGTCGAGAAAACCCAGCGCGGCGATGTCCAGAATCGCCATCGACAGCGCACGGGTAATTTCGGTGATAAGCCCGGCGGTAATATTGGGCAGAACGGCGAACCACAGAATATTGAGTGTGGTTGCGCCGTCCAGACGAGCGGCAATAACGTACTCTTTTTCCAGCTCGTCATGCACCATGCTGTAGACGGAGCGTACCATGCGCGGCAGCAGCGCCAGCCATACGGCAAACATCGCGTGGGTCAGATGCGGCCCCGCAAAGGCCACCACAATAATCGCCAGCAGCAGCGAAGGGATCGAGAGCAGAGTGTCCAGAATGTGGTTCAGTACCGCGGAGCGTAAACCGTGCGTCGCACCGGCAACCACGCCCAGCAACAGACCACACAGGGTAGCGGCGAGGGTGACGACAAACGCGCCGCCAACGGTCGGGGCCGCACCGCTGAGCAGGCGGCTTAACACGTCACGCCCCAGATCGTCAGTTCCGAGGAAAAATGAGACTTCGCCATAGCGCGACCATGACGGCGGTAAAAGCTGATAACCGAGAAACTGCTGGTCGATGCCATAAGGGGCAAACCAACCGCCAAAAACACACAGAATCGCTAATCCCGCGCAACCATACAGGCCAATCATCGCCGTCGCATCGCCGTAAAAATTACGCCACGCGGTGCGCAGCGTTCCCGGTGGGCGCTTTTCGCTGTAGACGCTATCGTAAGGCATACCATTCCTTATGTTTCAGAGGGTTAGCCATAGCACCCAAAATATCAGAGATGACGTTGACGATGATAACCAGTGAGCCAATCACCATAACGCCCGCCGAAATCGCCGCGTAATCCTGCTGGCGAATCGCGTTAATCAGCCAACGGCCAAGGCCAGGCCAGCTAAAGACCATCTCGGTGATCATCGCCAGCGTCAGCATGGTGGAAAACTGTAAACCCAGGCGCGGGATCACCGGCGGGAGGGCGTTGTGCAGGACGTGACGGCGCAGAATTGTTAAGCGTGACAGACCACGCGTGGCGGCCGCTTTGATGTAGTTTTGATCAAAGACCTCGATGGTGCTGATACGCATCAGGCGAATAACTTCGGTAGTAGGGGCGACGGAAAGCGTCAACACCGGGAGCACCATGTGCCGGATTGCGCTGACCAGCATTTCATCGCGCCAGGGCGAGTCGGAGATCCACGCATCAATAATGGCAAAACCGGTAACGGGTTTTACTTCGTAGAGCAGATCAAAACGCCCCGACACGGGAAGCCAGCCAAGGGTCAGTGAGAAGAGCAATGTCAGCAACAGCGCCAGCCAAAAAACCGGAATCGAAAAACCCATTAGCGCTAATGCGCTGATGCAGCGGTCCTGCCATTTGTTCCGCGTGATGCCTGCCAACATACCAACGGGGATCCCGACCATCAGCGCAAAACCAAAGGCCAGAATGCACAGTTCCATCGTCGCCGGGAACACCTCCTTCAACTGTTCTGAAATCAATTGGCCATTAATACTGGAGACGCCGAAATCCCAGTGGATGAGGCCATTGAACCAGAATACCCAGGCGTTCCACAGTGATGCGCCCTGTAACGGCGCATGAGGTGTGAAGTAGCTCAGACTGAATCCAATAAAGGTCAGAAAGAACAGGGTGATCAGCAGCAATAAAAAACGGCGCAAGGTGAAGATAATCATGGTTTTTTCACCTCATCTTTCTTTTCCCTGGAAACCCCGGCAAAAGAGGCATTACCGAACGGACTGAGCACCAGCCCTTTAATATCGTAGCGGTAAGCCTGCAGACGCAGTGAAGAGGCCAGCGGCAGGATTGGTAACTCTTTCGCGAGAATATTTTGCGCTTCGTCATAGGCATCAATTCGCGATGAGAGCTGCTGCGACGAGAGGGCTTTGCGCAGAACGCTGTCAAATTCCGGATTACACCAGTGGGCGAAGTTGGTTTGCGAGTTGATGGCGGCACAGCTTAGCAACGGTCGGAAAAAACTGTCAGGATCGTTACTGTCCGTCGCCCAGCCGGATAACGTCAGATCATGGTTCATATCCATTAATCGCGCCTCCTGAAATCGACCTTCTACCGGAATGATTTTCACTTTCACACCCACCTGAGCCATATCTGCCTGAATCAGCTCGGCGGTTTTCAGCGGACTTGGGTTCCAGGCCTGTGAGCTGGTGGGAACCCAAAGTTGCAAGGTCAGGTTCTCCAGCCCCAGCGCTTTTAACTGTTCGCGCGATTTTGCCGGGTTGTATTCTGTAATTTTAGCTTCGTTGTCATATGCCCACGAGGCGCGAGGCAAAATAGATGCTGCGGTTTCCGCCGTCCCGTAGTAGATGGACTGCATCAGCCGTTGGTTATTAATGGCCAGCGCCAGCGCATGCCGCACGGCAGGGTTATCCAGCGGCGGTTTATTGGTGTTGAATGCCAGATACGCGATGTTCATCCCCGGACGCAGTGTCAGACGCAGGCGTGGGTCATCACGCAAAATGCTGAGCTGGCTGGCGGCAGGCCAGGCCAGAACGTCGCACTCGCCGGTCAGGAGTTTCGATAAGCGTCCGGTGCCGCCGGAGCCAAGGTCCACAACCACCTGCGGCATCAGCGGAGTACCACGCCAGAATTTTTCATGGCGCTGCAGTCGAATATATTGGCCGGCGCGATTCTCCGAAAGCTGGTACGGGCCCGTGCCGACGGGTTGTCTGTCGAGCAGTTCCTGGCGATCCTGTTTTGCAAGGTTAGCCGCATATTCTGCTGACATCACCGAAGCATAGTGCGTGGCAAGGTGCCACATAAAGGAGGCATCGGGCTGGGTTAAACGAAATTCAACGGTGTTATTGTCCAGCTTGCGTACGCTTTGGACATTATCGGCGAACTGCAAACTGTCGAAGTAGGGGAAACTACTGCCGTTCACATTATGCCACGGATGCTGGCGATCAAAGATGCGCTCGAAGGTAAACACCACGTCGTCCGCATTCAGTTTACGGGTGGGGGTAAACCAGGCAGTCTTCTGAAACTGGACGTCACGACGCAGGTGGAAGCGGTAGGTTGCGCCGTTATCCAGCACCTCCCAGCTTTCGGCCAGCTCAGGCACCAGTCGATAGGTGTACGGGTCGACATCAAGCAGTCGGTCATACAATTGGGCCGCCAGCGTGTCGACGATGAGGCCGCTGCTCGCTTTTTGCGGATTGAACGTATTGACCTGCCCGCTGACGCAATAGACAAAGCCGCTGTCACGAATATCGGCGTGCGAAGCCTGTTCAGGCGCGGCAGCAGCCTGACCACTCAGAAATCCAGCCATCACGATCAGAGATGATAAAACCAGGCGCATAATTTTAAAGGATTATAAATAAAGAGGCTATCTTACTAATACTTAATGACATTTGCCATTACCGTTTGTGTTTGGGGGCAGCAAGGGTGATAAACGCGAATTCAACATCGCGACATGTTCAACATTCATACCCGCTATCCACTTTGAATCTACTCTGTTAACTATCTTAGCATTTTCATGACCCATCTGACTCGCTTAAACGCGTGATTCGCTGGCAGACAGAAAAACGTGAGGGAAAAGAGGGGAGGAAATGACCATGACGGGCAGAAGTGAGCATTAGCAAAATCGTAGGAATAAAGAAAATCGACCGGGAAGAGTGGCTTCCTTCCCGGTTATTGCGTTACTTCTGGATCTTATTTACGCGAACAACTGGTGGTTGCATTTTCGCATCGAGGCTACCGTTAATACTGATCATGTGATCGGGTTTAACCGTTCGGCCATCGAAAACCGCGTGTGGAATTAAAGTCTGGATACTGCCGGTTTTATCACGAAAGATAAATTTGTCTCCGCCTTGATCCTCGATGAGATTACCTCGTAGAGAAATGGTCGCACCGTCATGCATCGTTTTGGCCTGTTCGACAGTCATGATTCTTGCATCTTCGGTCCCACGATAACCTTCATCCAGAGCGTGGGCTGGCGGTGGAGCTGTATCATTTTTCAACCCGCCGTTATCATCAGCAAGCGCTGGCGACAATAAAAAACAACATAATAATGGCGTTATGGATAATTTCATACGTTCTCCCTTTTGCCTGGGTTGAGATGTAAATTGTGGTTGCTATTTATTAATACTGCGAACTGGAAAAGTCTCAAATGACATTGTTTAAATTAAGTATAACGTTGGTGGGGATATAAGCGTAACGGTAGGGGGAAGTAGGGAGGGTAATATTCCGAGAAAATTAAGTACAGCTGGATAATATAGGTCATGCCATTCATTTTGGTCTACGCTTATTAGTCTTTGTGATAAATAAAGAGAGGTAATTGCATGGCTGGCTTAAACAAGGAAAAAAAGACCTTCAATAAAACCAATTCTGCGCGTTTTCCGGCGCCGCCTTTTCAACAGCAGCAGCAGCCCTTTCCTGGGCTGGCGGGGAAAATGCAACCGCGTCCCGACCATGGAGAAGACAGCTATCAGGGAAGCGGTCGCCTGAATGGGCGCAAGGTATTAATTACCGGTGGGGATTCAGGGATTGGTCGTGCTGTTGCTATTGCCTATGCTCGTGAAGGCGCTGATGTTGCGATCAACTATTTACCTGAAGAAGAAGACGATGCGCGTGAAGTGGTCGACCTGATAAAAAAAGCAGGCAGAAATGTTTTGGCCATCCCCGGAGATATCCGTGATGAAGCTTTTTGCGGTCATCTGGTAACACAGGCGGTAAAAGGACTGGGAGGGTTGGATATCCTCGTCAATAATGCGGGTCGTCAGCAATTTTGTGAGTCAATTGAGGAACTCACCACAGAAGATTTCGACGCAACATTTAAGACCAATGTCTACGCTATGTTTTGGATCACCAAAGCGGCCATACCCCATCTTTCACCAGACAGCGTGATAATTAATACCTCCTCGGTACAGGCTTATGAGCCAAGTGAAATCTTGCTTGATTATGCTCAGACTAAAGCAGCTATCGTGGCATTTACTAAATCGCTGGCGAAACAGCTGGCCCCGAAAGGGATCCGTGTTAATGCCGTCGCGCCGGGTCCATACTGGACGGTGCTGCAGTGTTGTGGCGGTCAACCGCAGGAAAAGGTGGAGAAATTTGGGGCAAATGCGCCGCTGGGACGTCCTGGACAACCGGTGGAAATCGCGCCGCTTTATGTCACCCTGGCCGCTCAGGAGAACAGCTATACGTCTGGTCAGGTCTGGTGTTCTGATGGGGGAACCGGAACCCTCTAGCGTTTATTCTCTGTACGTCGAAAGTGACTTTTAAGGCAAGGACGGACACTAGTGTATAAGGGCGGGAGCGGTACTTACCGCTCCGAGAATGCTAACCAATCACCGCGATGCCAAGGCGCTCCATCAGCAACGCTGCCTGATAGCTATCCAATTTGACGCCTTGTAAATCTACACCCCGAATATCTAAATCACCCAGTTCTGAATTGGTCAAATCACAGTGCGTGAAGTTTGCGGCCCGCCAGTCGAACGCTGAAAATTCACCGCCCGAGAGATCTGATCCACTGAACGTTGCACCCGCTACCTGAGTTCCCATCCAGCGGTTTTCCCACAGCTCGCACTTTTCCAGGACAACCTTCGAAAAGTTGGCGTAGCTTAGATTGGTATTCGTGATGTATGCGCTGCAAAACCAGGTCCGCGTGGTGATCATGTTCATAAAACTCGCGCCGCGAAAATCTGAACCCTGCGCGCGGCAGTGGCGAATTTCAATTCCCAGGGCACTGACGTTGCGAAAATCCGCCATGGATAAATCGCAACTTTTAAAAATGGCATCTTTCAGCATTGCGCGACTAAAATTACACCCTTTCTGGCTTTCGCGATCATAAAACTGACAGCCGATAAATTCAGTGCCGCTAAGATCGGCCCCTGAAAAATCACAGTTAAAAAAAGTACTGTTTTCAACTTTTTCCCCGGTGAAGCGGTTTCTGTCAATTTTTTCGCTGACTAGTGCCAGAGTCATAATGATATGCCTGTTTTTTTATACAGTGATTTCATCATGGTAATCTGTTTTAACGCTATGCGTCAAATCCTCCAGTATAACGTCGGCGAAAGTGTCCTAAATCTGGTGTTTCTTCAGCAAGGCACGAAGCTGATGGTAAGTCAGACCCAGTAGTTCAGCGGCCTTTTTCTGATTAAATTTCGCTTGCTGCAAGCTGGTTTGTAAAAAGTCTTTCTCTTGTTGCTGCTGGAATTCACGCAAATCCAGCGGTAATGCTGCAGATGCCAGCGTTGTTTCCTCTACCTGCGGCTGCGCAACATGGCGACGGAAGGGGTCGATGATTATCTCATCCAGCGGGTAATCGCTGGTACCGTGCCGGTATACGGAACGCTCCACGACGTTTTTTAGTTCACGAATATTGCCCGGCCAACGGTAGTGGAGGAGGGTCTCCCTGGCCTCGGCGGTAAACCCCGGGAACAGCGGTAACCCGATCTCGCGACACATCTGAATGGCAAAGTGTTCGGCCATTAACATGATGTCGCTTTGACGCTCGCGTAACGGGGGAAGTTGCACCACGTCAAAGGCCAGACGATCCAGCAGGTCTGCGCGGAAAGTGCCTTCGCTGACCATACGTGGCAGGTCGGCATTGGTCGCACAAACCAGGCGTACGTTAACCTGCAACGGCTGGCTGCCGCCAACGCGCTCCAGCTCGCCATACTCAATGACGCGCAACAGTTTTTCCTGCACCAGCATGGGGGCAGTCGCCAGCTCGTCAAGAAACAGCGTGCCGCCATCGGCGCGCTCGAAACGTCCAGGGTGGCGTTTTTGCGCGCCGGTAAAGGCACCCGCTTCGTGACCAAACAGTTCGGAATCGAGTAAGTTCTCGTTGAGCGCCGCGCAGTTAAGTGAAATAAACGGACCTTGCCAACGCGTAGAGAGGTAGTGCAGGCGGTTGGCAATAAGCTCTTTCCCTGTACCTCGCTCACCGATAACCAGCACAGGTTTATCCAGTGGCGCCAGATGAGAAACCTGCTCCAGCACTTCAATAAAGCTGTTTGCTTCACCCAGAAGATTATCTTTGTATTCTGCCATGATGAAATTCACCATTTGTTAGTGTTATTCACCAATTTACCCTAATTATCTCGACAGGTAAAATTAGATATAATTATTAAAATCAATGAGATAAAAAGTTGGCACGCCAAGTGCATTACGAAATCAGCAGGGCATAGCCCGATATCAGAACAGTAAGTGAGGATTACATTATGGGTATTTTTTCTCGTTTTGCCGACATCGTGAACGCCAACATTAATGCGTTGCTGGAAAAGGCTGAAGATCCGCAGAAGCTGGTGCGGTTAATGATCCAGGAAATGGAAGATACGCTGGTTGAGGTGCGCTCAAATTCCGCACGCGCTCTGGCAGAAAAGAAACAATTATCTCGCCGTATTGAACAGGCCAGCGCGCAACAGGCAGAGTGGCAAGAAAAAGCCGAGCTGGCGCTGCGTAAAGAGAAAGAAGATTTGGCGCGTTCTGCGTTAATCGAAAAACAGAAACTGACTGACCTGATTGCCTCTCTGGAGCATGAGGTGACGCTGGTTGACGATACGCTGGCGCGTATGAAAAAAGAGATTGGTGAGCTGGAAAATAAACTCAGTGAAACCCGGGCTCGTCAGCAGGCGCTGATGCTGCGTCATCAGGCAGCGAGTTCTTCGCGTGATGTCCGTCGTCAACTGGACAGCGGTAAACTGGATGAAGCGATGGCGCGCTTTGAATCTTTCGAGCGTCGTATCGATCATATGGAAGCTGAGGCTGAAAGCCATAACTTCGGTAAACAAAAGTCTCTGGATCAGCAATTTGCTGACCTGAAAGCAGATGATGAAATCAGCGAGCAGCTGGCGCAACTTAAAGCCAAAATGCAGCAAGACAAGCAATAATAACATCTGGCGGCGCCCGAACGCGCCGCCGCTCATCACCTGTAAGGAGTACTCATGAGCGCGCTATTTCTGGCTATCCCGTTAACCATCTTTGTGTTGTTCGTTTTACCGATTTGGCTCTGGCTGCATTACAGCAACCGTTCCAGTCGTGGCGAACTGTCGCAAAGTGAACAGCAACGTCTGGTCGAACTCAACGATGACGCACAGCGGATGCGCGAGCGCATTCAGGCGCTGGAAGACATCCTTGATGCTGAACATCCAAACTGGAGGGACCGCTAATGGGAGGCGTTAACCTGAACAAAAAACTGTGGCGTATTCCGCAGCAGGGCATGGTGAAGGGGGTTTGCGCAGGTATTGCGCATTATCTCGATGTGCCTGTGAAGCTGGTACGGATCCTGGTGGTGTTGTCAGTCTTTTTTGGCCTGGCCTTTTTCACCTTCGTCGCCTACATCGTGCTGACGTTTGTGTTAGACCCGATGCCGGACAATGTGGTCTGTGGCGAGCAACAGCCATCTAGCGGCGAGCTGTTGGATGCTGTCGATCGCGAGCTGGCAGCAAGTGAAAAGCGTTTGCGTGAAATGGAACGTTATGTGACGTCTGATACTTTTTCATTACGTAGTCGCTTCCGCCAATTGTGAGGTTAGACATGAACAATCGCTGGCAACGTGCCGGGCAAAGGGTTAAGCCGGGCTTTAAAATAGCAGGTAAGCTGGTGCTTTTGACGGCGCTTCGTTACGGCCCGGCAGGGGTAGCAGGGTGGGCGGTGAAATCCGTCGCCCGACGCCCGCTAAAAATGCTGCTGGCGTTGGTTCTGGAGCCGGTGTTGAGTCGGGCAGCAGCAAAATTGTCGAAACGCTATTCTGGTAATCAAACCTGATATCTGAATCAGCAAAAGCAAGCAACAATTAATCAACATTCCCTCAGTTAATTTGCGGCAGCTCACAAATACGATTTTTTGGCTGCCAAAATTCTTTTTTTACCCCCCTCCAGACCACCTCGGCTGATTGACAGCTTATTTTCCTCAGAGTAGTCTCTTGATTCATGGGACCGCTACCACGAGAATTGAAGGTGAACCAAAAAATCCAAAAATGTCTGACAGAAGTTTATGGTGATACATTCACTTCATGCCACTATGAAGCGCTGCTTGCACGTTTAGAGAAGTCACAGGGATTAATTAAAAAGATCCGTAAAGCGCATTGGGATGAGGGTGATGTCGTTCTTATTACCTACGCCGATCAATTCCACGGGGCTGGTAAAAAACCGCTGCCTACATTTAATCAATTTTATAATGAATGGCTTAAGACGACATTTTCTCATGTGCATCTGCTGCCGTTTTATCCGTGGTCATCGGATGATGGGTTTTCCGTGATTAATTACCATCAGGTTGCCGAAGAAACGGGTGACTGGAATGATATTAAGGAATTAGGTGAATCCAGTCGACTGATGTTTGATTTTGTTTGTAACCATATGTCAGCTAAAAGCGAGTGGTTTAATAATTATTTACAACAGCTTGACGGTTATGAAAATTTCTTTATTGCAATGGATCCTGATACGGACCTGAGCAACGTCACACGTCCACGCGCATTACCGTTACTGACGCCGTTTACGCTAAAAGATAACACCGTACGCCATTTATGGACGACGTTCAGCGACGACCAGGTCGATCTCAATTATGCCAACCCGGTAGTACTACTGGCGATGGTCGATGTGCTATTGAGCTATCTTGAGCAGGGCGCAGATTATGTCCGCCTGGATGCAGTTGGCTTTATGTGGAAAGAGCCAGGAACGAGCTGTATTCATCTGGAAAAAACGCATCAGCTTATCAAACTATTCCGCGCTATTGCTGACTGTGCGGCGCCTGGCACAGCGATTATTACCGAAACGAACGTCCCACATAAGGATAACGTGTCTTACTATGGTAATGGCCGTGATGAAGCGCATATGGTGTACCAGTTCTCGCTGCCGCCGCTGGTGCTGCATGCGGTACAACGCCAGGACACGTCGACATTGTGCCAGTGGGCGCAATCACTGGAACTGCCGTCTGGCGAGACCACCTGGTTTAATTTTCTCGCATCGCATGACGGTATTGGTCTCAATCCATTGCGCGGTTTGTTGCCTGAAGACGAGATCATGCGTCTGGTGACAGAATTACAACAGGAAGGCGCGCTGGTTAACTGGAAAAATAATCCTGATGGTACTCGCAGTCCGTATGAAATTAACGTGACATATATGGATGCGCTAACGCCAGGAAATTGTAGCGATGCTGAGCGGTTTTCTCGCTTTATTCTCGCACATGCCATTTTGCTGAGTTTTCCTGGTGTGCCGGCGGTTTACATTCAAAGCATCCTTGGATCACGCAATGACTATAAAGGTGTTGAGACGTTAGGTTATAACCGTGCGATCAACCGCAAAAAATATCAGATAAGACAAATAGAAACGGAGTTGGCAGATGAAACCAGTTTGCGTAACGCTATTTATCATGAGTTATCCCGACTCATTGTAATACGTCGTAATAATAAAGCATTCCACCCTGATAGTAATTTTCAAATTTGCAATGTTACACCAGCTGTCATGCAAATTAAACGTACGGCGGAAACAGGCGAGGAAATTACTGGACTATTTAATGTCAGCGGTCATACGCAAACCATTTGCATTGATATTGAAAATGGATTTGATTTGATTAGCGGTGAAACTATTTCAGGTAAAGAATTAACGTTGTACGCCTGGCAGGTCATGTGGGTTAAGTAATAAAAAGGAACATTTCATGCTTAAAGCTAAAATTGTGCTGATTTCAGCACTGGTTTCCTGCGCCCTGGTTTCCGGGTGTAAGGATGATAAAAAGTCCTCTGTCGCGATTGAATTTATGCACTCTTCTGTCGAGCAGGAGCGGCAAGCAGTTATTGCAAAACTGATTGAGCGTTTTGAAAAAGAAAATCCGGGCATCAGCGTCAAACAGGTTCCTGTGGAAGAAGATGCTTACAACACCAAGGTCATTACCCTGGCGCGCAGCGGTTCACTGCCTGAAGTCATTGAAACCAGCCATGACTACGCGAAAGTTATGGATAAAGAATCCCTTATCGATCGTAAAGCGGTGGCGCAGGTCATCAACGGCGTCGGTGAAGGTACTTTTTATGATGGCGTCCTGCGAATTGTGCGCACTGAAGACGGTAGTGCATGGACCGGAGTTCCGGTCAGCGCCTGGATTGGCGGGATCTGGTATCGCAAGGATGTGCTGGCAAAAGCTGGACTGGAAGAACCAAAAGACTGGCAGCAATTGCTGAACGTGGCCCAGAAGCTCAACAATCCTGGCAGTAAGAAATACGGTATTGCGCTGCCCACGGCAGAAAGCGTTTTGACCGAACAGTCATTCTCTCAGTTCGCGCTCTCTAACCAGGCCAACGTTTTTGATGCGCAGGGAAAGATTACGCTCGACACACCTGAGATGGCGCAGGCGCTGCAGTATTACCGCCAACTTGCCATGAACACCATGCCGGGCTCTAACGACATCATGGAAGTCAAAGACGCTTTCATGAACGGCACGGCGCCAATGGCGATTTATTCCACCTATATCCTCCCGGCGGTGATCAAAGAGGGCGATCCTAAAAATGTTGGCTTTATGGTACCGACGGAAAAAAATTCCGCGGTTTACGGCATGCTGACGTCGCTAACCATTACTGCTGGTCAAAAAACCGAAGAGACAGAAGCCGCAGAGAAATTTGTCACCTTCATGGAGCAGGCCGACAACATTGCGGATTGGGTCATGATGTCGCCAGGGGCTGCGCTGCCGGTCAACAAAGCGGTGGTGAATACGCCGACGTGGAAAGATAACGCCGTTATCAAAGCGCTGGGTGAATTACCCGATCAACTGATTGCCGAACTGCCGAATATTCAGGTCTTTGGCGCTGTAGGTGATAAGAACTTTACCCGCATGGGCGACGTAACCGGATCGGGTGTTGTGAGTACCATGGTGCACAACGTCACGGTAGGGAAAGCTGACCTTTCATCGACTATCAAGGCCAGCCAGACAAAACTGGATGACCTCGTTGAACAGCGCTAATGGGGAAATGGAAAGCCGTGATGAATAAGTTCTTTTCAGGTCGATCTGATATGCCATTTGCCATGCTCCTGCTTGCGCCCAGCTTACTGTTATTGGGCGGTTTAGTGGCGTGGCCGATGATATCTAATATCGAAATCAGCTTTATGCGTCTGCCGCTTAATCCGCAAATTGAGTCTACGTTTGTCGGGCTGAGCAACTATATCCGAATCTTATCCGATCCTGGATTCTGGCATTCGCTATGGATGACGGTCTGGTATACCGCGCTGGTTGTGGCAGGGAGCACGGTACTGGGGCTGGGAGTGGCGATGTTTTTTAACCGTGAGTTTCGTCTGCGGAAAACGGCGCGCTCACTGGTCATCCTCTCTTACGTAACGCCATCAATTTCGCTGGTGTTTGCCTGGAAATACATGTTCAACAACGGCTACGGCATTGTGAACTACCTCGGCGTGGATCTGTTGCATCTCTACGATCAGGCGCCGCTGTGGTTCGACAATCCCGGCAGCAGCTTCGCGCTGGTCGTGCTGTTCGCCATCTGGCGCTATTTCCCATACGCCTTTATCTCGTTTCTGGCGATTTTACAGACTATTGATAAATCGTTGTATGAGGCGGCAGAAATGGACGGCGCGAATGCCTGGCAACGGTTTCGTATCGTCACTCTGCCGGCGATTATGCCCGTGCTGGCGACCGTGGTCACGCTACGTACGATCTGGATGTTCTACATGTTCGCCGATGTTTATCTGTTGACCACTAAAGTCGATATTCTCGGGGTCTATCTCTATAAAACGGCGTTTGCATTTAATGACTTAGGCAAAGCGGCCGCGATCTCTGTCGTCCTCTTCGTCATCATTTTCGCTGTAATCTTGCTGACCAGAAAACGGGTGAACCTCAATGGCAACAAATAAGCGCACGCTTGGCCGCATTGGCTTTTACTGTGGATTAATTGTCTTTCTGGGCATCACGCTATTTCCATTTTTTGTGATGCTGATGACCTCATTCAAAAGCGCAAAAGAGGCGATCTCGCTGCATCCGACGCTGTTACCGCAGCAATGGACGCTGGAACATTACATCGACATCTTCAACCCGATGATTTTCCCGTTTGTCGACTACTTCCGTAATAGCCTGGTGGTATCGGTCACGTCATCGGTGGTGGCGGTATTTTTGGGCGTGCTCGGGGCATATGCGCTTTCCCGCCTGCGTTTTAAGGGACGAATGACCATCAATGCCAGCTTTTATACGGTGTACATGTTTTCAGGGATCCTGCTGGTGGTGCCGCTTTTCAAAATCATCACGGCGCTCGGTATTTATGACACCGAAATGGCGTTGATTATCACCATGGTCACCCAGACGCTGCCGACCGCGGTGTTCATGCTGAAAAGCTACTTCGACACTATTCCGGATGAGATAGAAGAAGCCGCGATGATGGATGGGTTGAATCGTCTGCAGATAATCTTTCGCATTACCGTGCCTTTGGCGATGTCTGGGCTGGTTTCGGTCTTTGTGTACTGCTTTATGGTGGCGTGGAATGACTATCTGTTTGCCTCGATTTTCCTTTCCAGCGCCAGCAATTTTACCTTACCGGTCGGTCTGAACGCGCTGTTCAGTACGCCTGACTATATCTGGGGACGCATGATGGCTGCATCGTTAGTCACTGCATTGCCGGTTGTCATTATGTATGCGCTTTCCGAACGTTTTATTAAAAGTGGTTTGACCGCAGGCGGCGTGAAAGGCTAAGCGGCCAGTTTAATTAAGGAGTTGTAAATGAAGAAGTTAGTTGCCACAGAACCGCGCGTTGCGGCGTTGGTGGAATATGAAGACAGAGCGGTATCCGCCAATGAAGTTAAAGTACGCGTTCGCTTTGGTGCGCCGAAACATGGCACGGAAGTCGTCGATTTTCGCGCGGCCAGCCCGTTTATTGACGAAGATTTTAACAGCGAATGGCAAATGTTCATGCCGCGTCCGGAAGGGGCGCCGCGCGGGATTGAATTCGGCAAATTCCAGCTTGGCAACATGGTGGTAGGCGATGTTGTTGAGTGTGGCAGCGATGTGACCGAATACGCCGTTGGCGATTCAGTTTGCGGCTACGGTCCTCTGGCTGAAACGGTTATTTTTAATGCGGTGAACAACTATAAATTACGCAAAATGCCGGAAGGCAGTTCGTGGAAAAATGCCGTTTGCTATGACCCGGCACAATTTGCCATGAGCGGTGTGCGCGACGCCAATGTGCGTGTCGGCGACTTCGTAGTCATCGTGGGTTTAGGTGCGATTGGTCAGATTGCCGTCCAGTTAGCTAAGAAAGCGGGAGCCTCGGTGGTTATTGGCGTGGATCCGATTGCTCATCGCTGCGATATCGCACGTCGCCACGGCGCGGATTTCTGTCTCAATCCTCTGGGCACCGATGTGGGAATGGAAATTAAGAAGCTGACCGGCAAGCAGGGCGCGGATGTGATCATCGAAACCAGCGGTTATGCGGATGCGTTGCAATCGGCGCTACGTGGTCTGGCCTATGGTGGAACCATCTCCTATGTCGCTTTCGCGAAACCTTTTGCAGAAGGGTTCAACCTTGGGCGTGAAGCGCACTTCAACAACGCCAAAATTGTCTTCTCCCGCGCCTGCAGTGAACCAAATCCAGATTATCCGCGCTGGAGCCGCAAGCGTATTGAGGAGACCTGCTGGGAGCTGTTGATGAACGGTTATCTGAACTGTGAAGAACTTATTGACCCGGTAGTAACTTTTGCCAGCAGCCCGGAAAGCTATATGCAGTATGTGGACCGACATCCGGAAAAGAGCATCAAAATGGGCGTGACGTTTTAATTAAGGAATGCAGAAAATGAAAATCGGAACACAGAACCAGGCTTTTTTCCCGGAAAATATTCTCGAGAAATTTCGTTATATCAAAGAAATGGGGTTTGACGGTTTTGAAATTGACGGCAAATTGCTGGTCAATAATCTTGCAGAAGTAAAAGCGGCAATCAAAGAAACGGGGCTGCCCGTCACGACCGCCTGCGGCGGATATGACGGTTGGATCGGTGATTTTATCGAAGAGCGTCGTTTGAACGGTTTAAAGCAGATTACCCGCATTCTCGAAGCGCTGGCCGAAGTCGGTGGGCAAGGCATCATTGTACCCGCGGCATGGGGCATGTTTACCTTCCGCTTACCGCCGATGACGTCCCCACGTAGCCTGGAAGGCGATCGTAAAGCCGTCAGTGATTCATTGATTTATCTTGATAAAGTTGCCGAGCGTACGGGGACGGTGGTGTATCTGGAGCCGCTCAATCGCTATCAGGATCATATGATCAACACCCTGGCGGATGCCCGTCGATATATCGTGGAAAACAACCTGAAGCATGTGCAAATCATTGGTGATTTTTACCATATGAATATTGAAGAAGACGATATGGCACAGGCGCTGCACGACAACCGCGATCTGCTGGGTCACGTCCATATTGCGGATAATCATCGTTATCAGCCGGGGAGCGGTACGCTGGATTTCGCTGCGCTGTTTGACCAGTTGCGTGAAGATAATTATCAGGGTTACGTCGTGTACGAAGGGCGCGTGCGGGCAGAGAATCTGCCGGAAGCGTACCGTCAGTCACTGGCCTGGCTGCGTACCTGCTAAGAGGATTTCCGTGAAAAGTGCACTGACAAGCTCTCCGCTACGCGTCGCCATTATCGGCGCCGGGCAGGTGGCGGATAAAGTTCATGCTTCGTACTACTGCACCCGTAACGATCTGGAACTGGTGGCTGTCTGCGACAGCCGCCTGTCACAGGCGCGGCTGTTTGCAGAAAAATACGGTAATCCGCAGGTTTGGGACGATCCTCAAACGATGTTACGTGAGGCTAAGCCAGATATCGTCAGTATTTGCTCGCCCAATCGTTTTCATTATGAACACACCATGCTGGCATTGAACGTTGGGTGCCATGTGATGTGCGAGAAGCCTCCGGCGATGACGCCAGACGAGGCGCTGGAAATGTGTCAAACGGCGCGTCGGATGGGAAAAGTACTGGCTTATGATTTTCATCATCGTTTCGCACTGGATACGCAACTGCTTCGTGAGCAGGTGATGGCCGGTGTGCTGGGTGAAATTTATGTCACCAATGTCCGTGCTTTGCGCCGCTGCGGCGTGCCCGGCTGGGGGGTGTTTACCAACAAAGAACTGCAGGGCGGCGGGCCGTTAATTGATCTTGGTATTCATATGCTGGATGCCGCCATGTATGTGTTGGGGTTCCCGGCGGTAAAGCGCGTTAACGCGCACAGCTATCAACGCATTGGCACGCGTAAAAACAGCGGCCAGTTTGGGAAATGGGATCCCGCGACGTATACCGTGGAGGATTCCCTGTTCGGCACGATTGAATTTCATAACGGCGGTATCCTGCGCCTGGAAACCTCTTTCGCGCTGAATATCCCGGAACAATCGATTATGAACGTTAATTTCTGCGGCGATTTGGCGGGGGCAACGTTATTCCCGGCCCAGGTCTACACCGACCGCGATGGTGCGCTTGACGTGCTGCTTGCGCGCGAAATGGCTGATGACAACCGTCATTATCGCAGCATGGACGCTTTCGTGAATCATGTCCAGGGTGAGCCTGTCACTATTGCTGACGCAGAACAAGGCGTCGTTATTCAACAATTGGTTGCCGCACTGTATCAATCGGCTGAAACAGGGACCTACGTAGACTTATGACGAAGCCAGTAATGCTAACTGAACCGGCTTTTTGCCCACACAGTCTGAATAAATATGCGTCCCTCATGACGACCGGCAACGGTTATATGGGCATTCGTGCCAGCCACGAGGAAGCCTACACCTTACAAACTCGCGGCATGTACCTTGCAGGACTGTATCACCGGGCAGGGAAAGGCGAAATTAATGAACTGGTTAATCTGCCTGATGTGGTGGGCGTCGAGATTTCACTCAATGGCGAGATTTTCACACTCAGCAGCGGTGTGATTGAAAGCTGGCATCGTGAACTGGATTTTGCCAGCGGAGAATTACGCCGTACGCTTACCTGGCGTGCGTCTGACGGGGCGCGTTTTGCCATTGATAGCAGGCGATTTGTCTCGGCACATAAACTGCCGCTGTTTGCTATGGAAGTTGTCGTAACGCCACTGGATGCCGATGCCAACATTGGTATCTCGACCGGTATTGATGCCACGATCACTAATCATGGTCGCCAGCATCTGGACGAAACGCAGGTCCGGGTCTTTGGCCAGCATCTTATGCAAGGGATTTACACCACCCAGGACAATCGTAATGACATCGCTATCACGACATATTGTGATGTAGATGGCGCGGCGCAGCGTTGTTTCACCGCGAAAGAGCGCCGGTTGTTACAACACAACAGCGTACATGCGCAAGCCGGGCAGCGCGTCACGCTGACGAAAATGAGCTGGGTAGACTGGGCGAGCGAACGTAACCTGTCGCTGGAGACCTGGGGACGCCAGTCACTGCGTAACCTGGAAGCATGCGCGCAACAAGGATATGACGCACTGCTGGCTGAGTCGAGCGCCAACTGGCATGCCTGGTGGCAAACTCGTCGCGTTCAGGTTACCAGCACGGATATCAGCGATCAGCGGGCGCTGGACTATGCGCTCTATCATCTGCGTGTGATGACCCCAGACCACGATGAGCGCAGCAGTATTGCGGCCAAGGGTCTGACGGGCGAAGGGTATAAAGGGCACATCTTCTGGGATACTGAAGTCTTTTTGTTACCGTTTCACCTGTTTACCGAACCGAAAACCGCGAGAAGTCTACTGCGTTATCGCTGGCATAATTTGCCGGGCGCGCGTGAGAAAGCCCGCCGTAACGGTTGGCAGGGCGCGCTTTTCCCGTGGGAAAGCGCTCGCAGCGGTGATGAGGAAACGCCTGAATTCGCGGCGATCAACATCCGTACCGGGCTGCGGCAAAAAGTGGCCTCCGCACAGGCTGAACATCACCTCGTGGCGGATGTTGCCTGGGCGGTAATCAATTACTGGCATGCCACCGGGGATATGAACTTTATGTCCCGTGAAGGTATAACGCTGCTGCTGGAAACGGCAAAGTTCTGGATAAGCAGAGCGATCATGGTCAACGGTCGTTTAGAGATCCACGATGTGATTGGCCCGGATGAATACACTGAGCACGTGAACAACAATGCGTTCACCAACTACATGGCCTGGTACAACGTAGAGCAGGCGCTGTGTTTTGCCCGTCGGTTGGGCTGCGGCGATGACACGTTTATTCATCGCGCAGAGCATTTTTTACAGCATCTCTGGCGACCGGAAGTTCAGCCCGATGGCGTGCTTCCTCAGGATGATACCTTCCTGAACAAACCGGTTATCGACCTGTCGCAGTACAAAGCCAAAGCGGGCAAGCAGACCGTTTTGCTCGATTACTCCCGTGCAGAAGTCAATGAGATGCAAATTCTTAAACAGGCCGATGTAGTGATGCTGACCTACATGTTGCCGGAGCAGTTTAGCCCGCAAACCTGTCTGGCTAACCTGCGTTTTTACGAGCCGCGCACAATACACGACTCGTCTTTGAGTAAGGCGATCCATGGGATTGTGGCTGCACGTTGCGGTGATTCGGCTCAGGGGTATCGGTTCTGGCGCGAAGGATCGCTTATCGATCTTGGGGATGATCCACATAGTTGTGATGACGGAATTCATGCCGCGGCGACGGGGGCCATCTGGCTGGGCGCAATTCAGGGATTTGCTGGTGTGAACGTTCGCCATGGAGAGTTACATCTTGCGCCTGCATTACCTGCTCACTGGCAAATGCTGTCTTTTCCGCTGCGCTGGCAGGGTTCCGCTATGCAGATAACTATCAACGCTGCCGAAATCAGTATTCGCAGTGCTGAGCAAATTTTCCTTTGGGTCAATGGCGAAAAAATCTCCGTGCAGGGGGAGGCCATAATCAGTAATGACGCCATTATTTCGCCCAGCTATGGGACCGCTACCACAAAAAGGGGCGATGAATGATACTCAAACCACAGGCCATCATTTTTGATTTAGATGGCGTGATTACCGACACTGCGCATCTGCATTTTCTCGCCTGGCGGCAGGTAGCCGCTGAAATCGGGGTTGCGATTGACGAAGCATTTAATGACAGCCTGAAAGGGATTAGTCGCAGCGAATCGCTACAGCGTATTTTGCGCCATGGTGGGAAGGCGGGGGCGTTTTCTGCTGAGGCCTGCGTACAATTGGCCGAGAGAAAAAACAGACTGTATGTCCATTCTTTGCGCCAGTTGACGGTGAACTCGGTATTGCCGGGAATACGTGAGCTGCTGATGACGCTGCGGGAAGAGCGGATTCCAGTGGGGCTGGCCTCTGTGTCCCTCAATGCCCCAGCGATTTTACAAGCGCTTGATCTTAGCTCTTATTTTGATTTCTGTGCAGATGCGGCGCTGATTTCCCGCTCGAAACCAGATCCCGAAATATTCCTGGCCGCGTGTTCGGGCCTTGGCGTTGACCCGCAGCAGTGTATTGGCATAGAAGATGCACAAGCGGGAATTGATGCAATCAACGCCTGCGGCATGCTTTCTGTCGGCATCGGTACAGGGCTGAATGGGGCAGGCTTGCAGCTTCCTGCAACCGAATTTCTGACGTGGCCGTGCTTATCGGCTTTCTGGCAACACGACAAGTAAAGGATTCAACATGGCACAGCTTTCGTTGCAACACATTCAAAAAATTTACGACAACCAGGTACACGTCGTTAAAGACTTCAATCTGGAAATCGAAGACAAAGAGTTTATTGTTTTTGTTGGACCTTCCGGCTGCGGGAAGTCTACTACGTTGCGCATGATCGCCGGTCTGGAGGAGATCAGTGGCGGCGATCTGCTGATTGACGGTAAACGGATGAACGATGTGCCGGCGAAATCGCGCAACATTGCGATGGTTTTTCAGAACTACGCGTTGTACCCGCACATGACAGTCTATGACAACATGGCGTTTGGCCTGAAAATGCAGAAAATTGCCCCTGCCGTGATTGAAGAGCGTGTCAACTGGGCGGCGCAAATCCTTGGCCTGCGCGATTATCTGCAGCGTAAACCTGGCGCGTTATCCGGTGGACAGCGTCAACGTGTGGCGCTGGGGCGTGCGATTGTTCGTGAGGCAGGGGTCTTCCTGATGGATGAACCCTTATCGAATCTCGATGCCAAACTTCGCGTACAGATGCGGGCAGAAATCAGCAAACTGCATCAGAAACTCAATACCACCATGATATATGTTACCCACGATCAAACCGAAGCCATGACGATGGCGACGCGTATTGTGATTATGAAGGATGGCATTGTTCAGCAAGTTGGTGCACCGAAAACGGTTTATAACCACCCGGCAAATATGTTTGTCGCCGGATTTATTGGCTCACCGGCTATGAACTTTATTCGTGGCGCGATTGACGGTGATAAGTTTGTCACAGAAACACTGAAATTAACGATTCCAGAAAATAAATTAGCACAATTAAAAGCGCAGGGTTATGAACATCAGGCGGTCACGCTGGGAATTCGTCCTGAAGATATACATCCGCAGCTTAATAATGAAAATAGTGTATCGGCAAAAATTAGCGTTGCAGAATTAACCGGCGCTGAATTTATGCTTTATACCATTGTTGGGGGGCATGAGTTAGTGGTCCGTGCTGGGGCAGTGAATGATTATCACGCAGGAGAGAACATCACTATTCATTTTGATATGGCGAAATGCCATTTCTTTGATGCTGAAACTGAAGTGGCTATTCAATAAAATTCCGGGGGATAATCATCCCCCAAGCCTTGGGGCATTTTTGCGAGTATTTTAACAAGGAATAATAATGAAAACCCTACTGTCCGCTACTGCGCTGATTATGAGCGCAGGAATGGCCTGCGCGCAGGCTGCTGAAAAGAATGACTGGCACTTTAATATTGGTGCTATGTACGAAATAGAAAATGTTGAAGGTCAGGGCGAAGATATGGATGGACTGGCTGAGCCGTCCGTCTATTTTAATGCGTCTAATGGGCCGTGGAAAATATCGCTGGCCTATTATCAGGAAGGACCGGTTGATTACAGCGAGGGGAAACGTGGAACCTGGTTTGATCGCCCAGAACTGGAAGTCCGCTATCAATTTCTGGAAAGCGAGGATGTTAATTTCGGCCTGACCGGTGGTTTCCGTAATTACGGTTATCACTATGTCAATGAACCCGGAAAAGACACCGCCAATATGCAGCGCTGGAAAGTTCAGCCGGACTGGGATGTTAAACTGACCGACGATCTGCGCTTTAGCGGTTGGCTGGCGATGTATCAGTTCGTTAATGATTTGAGCACCACCGGCTACTCTGATAGCCGCGTTGAAAGTGAGACCGGTCTGAATTATACGTTTAACGAAACGGTGGGTTTAACGGTTAACTATTACCTCGAACGCGGTTTTAATCTGGCTGATTCGCGCAATAATGGTGAATTCTCAACCCAGGAAATTCGTGCATATTTGCCGCTGTCTTTCGGCAATACCACCCTGACGCCGTATACCCGTCTGGGGCTTGATCGCTGGTCAAACTGGGACTGGCAGGATGACCCTGCACGTGAAGGCCATGACTTCAATCGTCTCGGTTTACTGTATGCATATGATTTCCAGAACGGTTTATCAATGTCGCTGGAGTATGCCTATGAGTGGGAAGATCACGACGAAGGCGAAAGTGACAGATTCCATTATGCTGGTATAGGCGTGAACTACGCATTCTAAAAGATACTGGGGCATTAATGCCCCAGTTTTTACACCAGTGAGTCGGCCAGCGATATGTGTGTGCTCACCGTGATATTCTTTAATCCTTTCTCGCCTGCGATCAGGTTAAATAATAAATTACAGCTTTGCTCGCCCAACTGCTGGGTAGGTACATCAATTCCGCCTGGAACCGGTGTCAGCATAAACGATAACAGCTCATTACTGTAGCCTACGACGGCAAGCTGTTGCGGAATAGTAATATTCTTCTCAGCCGCCACGCGATATAAGCTCATTAATTTCAAACTATCGGTAGCAAATACAGCGTCGGGTAACGGTTGTTGACTCAGTAGTTTTCGTGAAGCGAGCAGGGCTGTTTCATGGGTATAACCACCGTCAATAATCCATTCATCGCGCATATTAATGTTATGCGCCTGAAGACTGGCTTTATAACCGTTCACGCGATCGATAGAAACATGAACGTCAAGCGGCGCATGCAAACAGGCTATATTACGGTGCCCACTTTCAATCAGCGCATTTGTCAGAGTAATACTGTCGCGATAGTTATCTGTGTCTACAGAATAGACATTGGCGTAGTCACCTTCCACTTTCCCAATAACCACAACCGGGACATTGTATTTATCCAGGCGTGCAAAAAATGATTCATCAGCAGGAGAGCTCAGCATAATGATCCCCTTGATCAATTTCTGCTTAATCTTGCTCTCACATTTTTGTAAATCATCTTCGGTGCTTCGCGAGGTCTGCAATATGACATCAAAACCGACCTCTTCGGCCTTGGCCGTAATGGCATGCAGTACTTCAGAGAAAAACGGATTACCGGCGGTAGTTTTTGCTGAACGGGTAGATATCACCATTATTGCATCAAACCCGGAAGAGGTGAGCGCGCGAGCAAGTTTATTAGGCTGATACTGTAACTCATCAATAGCGCGCAGCACCTTTTCAAGCGCTTCTGGCGAGATGTTGGTTTGCTTATTCAGCACGCGCGATACCGTGGATTTTGATACGCCAGCGGCTCGTGCAATATCATAAATGGTAGGAGACATAGATCCCAAGCTCCGTCCGAGAGTCAATGGCGGACATATTATGGAGTTAATTGGCGAATGACAACAATCTCGGAATGCGGGTAGAAAAATCAAAAGGCTAACTGCAGTACGTGTCACCTGAGGAACAATCGTCCGCACCTGCAGACGGTGATAATGTGGTCGCAATATTTTCTTAAGAACAAGCGTATAGTGTGGTGGTTAAATCCAACAATCAGTCGGGAAGATATTATGTTGAAAAAAGGCGTATTAGCGTTGGCACTGGTCATTGGCATGCCGGTTTTTGCAGCCGAACACTGGATTGATGTTCGTATTCCTGAACAGTACCAACAGCAGCATATTCAGGGGGCCGTCAACATACCGTTGAAAGAGATGAAGACGCGTATCGCAGCTGAAGTTCCTGATAAGAACGACACTGTGAAGCTGTACTGCAACTCCGGGCGTCAATCGGGGCAGGCCAGGGATATGTTGACTGAAATGGGCTACACGCAGGTGACCAACGAAGGTGGCATCAATCAGATAGCGCTTCCTAAAGTAGAGAATAAATAAACCGCCCGCATTCATTCTGCAGCAGGCGGTAAGAATAATGCCGCCTGATACAGCTCAGATAGTTGATAAGTAAGAATTGACCCCTATCTTTACTTCCTGTTTGTTATAATTTCTTCGGTTCCTTCAGCAAAACGGGATGGCGATGAAGCGACTTAAAAATGAACTCAATTCGCTGGTTAATCGCGGCGTAGACCGGCATTTGCGCCTGGCTGTCACCGGACTTAGCCGCAGCGGTAAGACGGCGTTTATCACCGCGATGGTAAACCAGTTACTCAATATTCATGCCGGTGCGCGTCTGCCGTTGCTCAGTTGCGTGCGCGAAGAGCGTTTGCTTGGCGTTAAACGGGTTCCACAACGCGATTTTGGCATTCCGCGCTTTACCTATGATGAGGGACTGGCGCAGTTGTATGGCTCACCGCCGACCTGGCCGACGCCTACGCGCGGTGTGAGTGAAATACGCCTCGCGCTGCGCTACAAATCCAATGACTCTTTATTGCGCCACTTTAAAGACACCTCCACGCTGTACCTGGAGATCGTCGATTATCCGGGGGAGTGGCTGCTCGATTTACCGATGCTGGCCCAGGATTATCTGAGCTGGTCGCGGCAAATGACCGGGTTATTGCAAGGGCAGCGGGGCGAATGGTCGGCAAGATGGCGTCAGTTATGCCAGGGGCTGGATCCGCTGGCGCCTGCTGATGAAAACCGTCTGGCGGAAATAGCTGCCGCCTGGACGGAGTATCTGCATCAGTGCAAGCAGCAGGGGCTGCATTTTATTCAGCCGGGCCGTTTTGTCCTGCCCGGGGATATGGCGGGCGCGCCTGCGTTACAGTTCTTCCCGTGGCCGGACGTTGATGCTTATGGTGAATCGAAGCTGGCCCAGGCAGACAAACACACCAACGCGGGCATGCTGCGCGACAGGTTTAACTATTACTGTGAAAAAGTCGTCAAGGGATTTTATAAGAATCACTTCCTGCGCTTTGACCGCCAGATTGTGCTGGTCGACTGCCTGCAACCGCTCAACAGCGGGCCACAGGCGTTTAACGACATGCGTCTGGCGCTCACCCAACTGATGCAGAGCTTCCATTACGGACAGCGCACGCTGTTTCGTCGGCTGTTTTCTCCAGTGATCGACAAGCTGCTGTTTGCCGCTACCAAAGCCGATCACGTCACGGTGGATCAGCACGCCAATATGGTGTCGTTATTGCAGCAGCTGATCCAGGACGCCTGGCAAAACGCCGCGTTCGAAGGTATCAGCATGGATTGTCTGGGACTGGCATCGGTACAGGCAACCACCAGCGGTTTGATCGATGTGAAGGGCGAGAAGATCCCGGCGCTGCGTGGTAATCGGCTGAGCGATGGCGAACCGCTAACCGTTTATCCGGGTGAGGTACCCGCGCGTTTACCCGGACAGGCATTCTGGGACAGCCAGGGCTTCCAGTTTGAGGCGTTTCGCCCGCAGGTTATGGATGTCGATAAACCCTTACCGCATATTCGTCTTGATGCCGCGCTGGAGTTTTTAATAGGAGATAAATTGCGATGAGCGAGCCGTTAAAACCGCGTATCGATTTCTCAGGTCCGCTGGAGGTGGAGCAAAACGCGGCGTTTAAAGCGCAGCAGATGTTCAATGAGACGGAGGCACAGACTTTTTCTCCGGGGAAAGTGGATGAACCACTGGAAGACGAAGGTCAGGCTGAGGCCGTCATTGATGCGGCCTTACGCCCTAAACGCAGTCTGTGGCGTAAGATGGTGATGGGGGGCCTGGCGCTGTTTGGCGTGAGCGTCGTCGCGCAGGGCGTGCAGTGGACCATGAACGCCTGGCAGACTCAGGACTGGGTCGCGCTGGGAGGATGTGCCGCTGGCGCATTGATTATTGGTGCCGGTGTTGGATCGGTTGCGACCGAGTGGCGTCGGTTATGGCGCTTGCGCCAGCGCGCGCACGAGCGTGACGAAGCACGAGATCTGCTCCACAGCCATGGAACCGGAAAAGGTCGTGCATTTTGTGAAAAGCTGGCGCAGCAGGCGGGTATCGATCAGTCCCATCCGGCGCTACAGCGCTGGTATGCCTCAATTCATGAAACGCAGAACGATCGCGAAGTGGTCAGCCTGTATGCCCATCTTGTGCAGCCGGTGCTGGATGCGCAGGCCCGACGTGAGATTAGCCGTTCAGCGGCAGAGTCTACACTGATGATTGCCGTCAGCCCGCTGGCACTGGTGGATATGGCGTTTATCGCCTGGCGCAATCTGCGGCTGATCAATCGTATTGCATCGCTTTATGGCATTGAACTTGGTTATTACAGCCGCCTGCGCTTGTTCCGACTGGTGCTGCTGAATATCGCTTTTGCCGGGGCCAGTGAGCTGGTGCGGGAAGTGGGAATGGACTGGATGTCGCAGGATTTAGCCGCCCGCTTGTCAACGCGTGCCGCACAGGGCATTGGCGCGGGGTTATTAACGGCGCGACTGGGCATTAAAGCCATGGAACTGTGCCGACCGCTGCCGTGGATCGATGACGATAAGCCACGACTGGGCGATTTTCGCCGTCAATTGATTGGTCAGGTGAAAGAGACCTTACAAAAGAACAAATCTCCACGCGAAAGTTAACTAAAATTGGGCGCCAGTTGTTTAACTTTACGCCCCGGCGCCCAATTTTCCAACGAGCTGTCAATATTTGTTGACAGAGTTCTTCCTGCAAACGAAATACTGTCTTATCATTTAACACATAATCCCTTGTCCAGGTGAAGGTTCCTATGCGTTTGGAAGTCTTTTGTGAAGACCGACTTGGTCTGACCCGCGAATTGCTCGATTTATTGGTACTCAGAAGCATTGATTTACGCGGTATCGAGATTGACCCCATCGGGCGAATTTACCTCAATTTTGCGGAACTGGAGTTCACTAACTTCAGCAGCCTGATGGCTGAAATCCGCCGTATCTCAGGGGTTACGGATGTGCGTACCGTGCCCTGGATGCCCTCCGAGCGTGAACATCTTGCGCTGAGCGCGCTGCTTGAGGCATTGCCAGAACCGGTCCTTTCTCTGGACATGAAAAGCAAAATCGAGATGGCGAACCCTGCGAGTTGTCAGCTTTTCGCGCACACTCAGGATCGGATGCGCAATCATACCGCCGCCCAGTTAATCAACGGGTTTAACTTCCAGCGCTGGCTCGAAAGCAATCCACAGGATTCTCATAGCGAGCATGTCGTTATTAACGGCCAGAACTTCCTGATGGAAATTACGCCTGTCCATTTGCAGGGTGAAAATCAGGAGCAGATGCTGACCGGTGCAGTTGTCATGCTACGTTCCACCCTGCGGATGGGACGTCAGCTGCAAAATATGACGACCCAGGATCTGAGCGCGTTTAGCCAGATTATTGCCGTCAGCGCCAAAATGAAACACGTGGTGGAACAGGCGCGAAAGCTGGCGACGCTGAGCGCGCCGCTGCTGATTACCGGTAATACCGGCACCGGCAAAGATCTCTTTGCTCATGCATGCCACCTGGCCAGTCCGCGTGCGTCGAAACCGTATCTGGCGCTCAACTGCGCGTCAATTCCTGAAGATGCGGTCGAAAGCGAACTGTTTGGCCATGCACCGGAAGGCAAAAAAGGCTTCTTTGAGCAGGCGAATGGCGGTTCGGTTCTGTTAGATGAAATTGGCGAAATGTCGCCGCGAATGCAGACCAAATTGCTGCGTTTTCTCAATGACGGCACGTTCCGTCGGGTGGGAGAAGATCACGAGGTTAACGTTGATGTCCGCGTGATTTGCGCGACGCAAAAGAATCTTGTTGAGCTGGTACAAAAAGGACTTTTCCGTGAAGACCTCTATTATCGTCTGAATGTACTGACGTTAAACCTGCCGCCGCTGCGCGATTGCCCGCAGGATATTATGCCGCTTACCGAACTGTTTGTGGCGCGCTTCGCCGATGAGCAGGGCGTGCCACGTCCGAAGCTGTCCGCTGACCTCAGCACGGTGTTAACCCGTTACGGCTGGCCGGGTAACGTGCGTCAGCTTAAAAATGCCATCTACCGGGCACTGACCCAGCTTGAAGGTTATGAGCTGCGGCCGCAGGATATCTTACTGCCAGATTACGATGCGGCAACGGTTGCGGTCGGAGAAGAGGTGATGGAAGGGTCGCTGGATGAAATTACCAGCCGCTTTGAACGCTCAGTGCTGACGCAGCTTTATATGAATTATCCCAGTACGCGCAAACTGGCCAAGCGCCTCGGCGTTTCGCATACCGCGATTGCCAACAAATTGCGTGAGTATGGTTTGAGCCAACAGAAAAAAAGCGAAGAGTAATGCCGTAAATAAAAATGCCTCCATTCGGAGGCATTTTTGTATGCAGACGCAGCTTACGCTTTCAGTACGTCCAGCGCCGCTGTGTAGTCTGGTTCGTTGGTGATTTCATTGACCAGTTGGCTGAAAACAACGTTGTCATTTTCATCGATAACGACCACGGCACGTGCGGCCAGGCCTTTCAGCGGGCCTTCAGCGATTTCAACACCGTAGTTTTTCAGGAATTCTGCGTTGCGCAGGGTGGACAGCGTGATAACGTTGCTCAGACCTTCCGCGCCGCAAAAACGAGAGTGGGCGAATGGCAGGTCGGCCGAAATGCACAGTACGACGGTATTGTCGATTTCTGTCGCCAGTTGGTTAAACTTACGTACCGATGCCGCACAAACGCCGGTATCGATGCTTGGGAAAATATTCAGCACTTTGCGCTTGCCTGCGAACTGGCCCAGCGTAACGTCAGACAGGTCTTTAGCCACAAGGGTAAAAGCCTGAGCTTTGCTTCCAGCCTGAGGAATAGAGCCGGCAACGGCTACCGGGTTGCCCTGGAAATGAACGGTTTGTGACATGGTTATCTTCCTGTTTACATATAGTTAACGTCGGGGCTAGTTTATGCCATCAGTAGTTAACACGGCAAACGCTATTTGCGGATATCCGCTTCAGGTACTGCATTAAGGAAAACAGATGAGAACAGTTAAGGTGTATGAGGAAGCCTGGCCGCTGCACACTCCCTTTGTTATCGCCCGTGGGAGCAGAACCGAAGCGCATGTGGTGGTAGTTGAAGTCACAGAAAACGGCGTCACCGGTATCGGCGAGTGCACACCGTACCCGCGCTACGGTGAAAGCGATGCTTCTGTGCTGGCGCAAATTATGAGCATTGCGCCAAAACTGGAAAACGGACTGACCCGTGAAGAGCTGCAAAAGCTGCTGCCAGCGGGGGCTGCGCGTAATGCCGTGGACTGCGCGTTGTGGGATCTGAGTGCGCGCCAACAGCAGCAGCCGTTGGCGGAATTGGTGGGAAGTGAACTGGCGGAAGTGGTAACGACGGCGCAAACCGTGGTGATTGGCTCGCCGGAACAAATGGCGGCGAGCGCGGCTGCGTTGTGGGAAAATGGCGCGAAACTATTAAAGGTTAAACTGGATGCGCGATTAATCAGCGAACGGATGGTCGCTATCCGTGCCGCGGTCCCTGATGCCACGATTATTGTCGACGCCAATGAATCCTGGCGGGCAGAAGGCCTGGCGGCACGCTGTCAGCTCCTGGCTGATTTAGGTGTGGCGATGCTGGAGCAGCCGCTGCCGGCGCAGGACGATGCCGCGCTGGAGAATTTTGTGCATCCGCTGCCGATCTGCGCGGATGAAAGCTGTCATACCCGCAGCAGCCTGAAAGCGCTGCACGGGCGCTATGAAATGGTGAATATCAAACTGGATAAAACAGGCGGCCTGACGGAAGCGCTGGCGCTGGCAAATGAAGCTCGCGAGCAGGGATTTGCGCTCATGCTGGGCTGTATGCTGTGCACCTCCCGGGCGATCGGCGCGGCGTTACCCCTTACGCCGCAGGTTAGCTTTGCCGATCTTGATGGTCCTACCTGGCTTGCCAGCGACGCGGAGCCGGCACTGCATTTTACGACCGGACACCTTCATCTCTAGGGTGCCAGCGCAGGAGATTGGACATGGCCAGCAGGTATTTCTCGCTCGCTTCATCTGATGAAATGGGGGGGAATTCGGCGGTTATGCAGTGTAAGTTCAGATCTGCGCACCAGCTTCCAAAAGAGCCGGGCGTTTCATAACCTACGCTGGTAACGAGGGGCAATTCAAACGACTGCGCCAGCCACGCGCCTAATTCGCTGCGTCTGGGATCTTCAATACAGGCCAGCGGATCGTGAAAAGAGACTACCCACGCCGGATGAATTCGGTGAATAAGTTGGCATAGCGCCTGGGTTTCCGGTTCTGAGCCCGGACTTTCGCCGGTCAGCAACACCACATCGCGTTCTTCTGCGCTGCTGTTCCAGCGATACACCGTTTCGCCCGCTTTCCAGTTTGCGGCGGGAAAGTTACGGTTTAGATCCACGCCGTTGGCATTTGCGCGTAGTCCGAGCTGGCAACCGTCAGGGTTAACGGCCAGCACCACATGGTGACGACGCAAGGAAGGGTTAAGCGTACGCAATGCGCAGGAGAGAGTGACGACCGATGCGTTTTCGTCGCCGTGCGTTCCTGCCAGTATCAGGCCGCTTTCACGATCGGCTGCCAATGCGGGAAACCAGATTAACGGCGCGCCTAACAATGAACGTCCGTAATGTTCGGTCCCAGGTGGAAATGCGCCGCGCTCGGCACGGGGGCGGGTAACGGTCATAGTCATCTCTGAATGCATGGGTTATTACTCGCAGTGTTGTGCAAAATGTATGGATAATCAAATCGTTTTCACACACTTATCTTTTCAGGTGTAATATCACTTTCTTGTCGGAAGTTAATTGCATTTCCTGCTGGCGATACAAATAATTACACATTCACTTAGTAGCCGGAATTGAGGGTATTTTATGCAGCATTCTGTTTCAGTAACCTGTTGTGCGCTGTTGGTAAGCAGCATTTCATTATCCTGGGCTGCTGATGTTCCCAGCGGAACGGTACTGGCAGAAAAACAAGAACTGGTGCGTCATATCAAAGACGAACCTGCGTCGCTGGATCCGGCAAAGGCCGTCGGGCTTCCTGAAATTCAGGTTATTCGTGATTTATTTGAAGGGCTGGTCAACCAGAATGAGAAGGGCGAGATTGTGCCCGGCGTCGCCACCCAATGGAAAAGCAACGATAACCGTATCTGGACCTTTACGCTGCGTGACAATGCGCAATGGGCCGATGGTACGCCGGTAACGGCCCAGGATTTTGTCTATAGCTGGCAGCGTCTGGTTGATCCGAAAACGCTGTCGCCGTTTGCCTGGTTTGCTGCGCTGGCGGGAATTAGCAACGCGCAGGCGATCATCGATGGGAAAGCCTCTCCGGATAAGCTCGGCGTTAGCGCGGTTGATGCGCGTACATTAAAAGTCCAACTGGATAAACCGCTGCCCTGGTTTGCCAATCTGACGGCGAGTTTCGCGTTTTATCCGGTACAAAAAGCTAACGTTGAGAGCGGTAAAGAGTGGACCAAACCGGGCAACCTGATCGGTAACGGCGCCTATGTGCTCAAAGATCGCGTCGTCAACGAAAAACTGGAAGTTGTGCCGAATACGCATTATTGGGACAACGCCAAAACGGTGCTGCAAAAAGTGACCTTCCTGCCAATTAACCAGGAATCGGCAGCAACCAAGCGCTACCTTGCTGGTGATATCGATATTACCGAGTCCTTCCCGAAAAACATGTATCAGAAATTGTTGAAGGATATCCCGGGCCAGGTTTACACCCCGCCGCAGCTTGGTACTTACTATTATGCCTTCAATACCCAGAAGGGACCGACGGCAGATTCACGCGTGCGTCTGGCGCTTAGCATGACTATCGATCGTCGTCTGATGGCGGAGAAAGTTCTGGGAACCGGTGAAAAGCCCGCATGGCATTTTACGCCGGATGTCACGGCAGGATTTGTGCCGGAACCTTCACCGTTTGAGCAAATGAGTCAGGAAGAACTGAATGCGCAGGCGAAAACGCTGCTGCGTGCGGCGGGCTATGGTCCACAGAAACCGCTTAAACTGACGCTGCTGTACAACACCTCTGAAAACCATCAGAAGATCGCTATTGCTGTCGCGTCGATGTGGAAGAAAAATCTCGGCGTTGACGTAAAACTGCAAAACCAGGAGTGGAAAACCTACATCGATAGCCGTAATACCGGTAATTTTGATGTGATCCGCGCTTCCTGGGTAGGTGATTACAATGAGCCATCTACATTCCTGTCGCTATTAACCTCGACCCATACGGGTAATATCTCCCGCTTTAATAATCCTGCTTACGACAAAGTGTTGACCCAGGCTACTCTGGAGAATACGCAGAAAGCGCGCAATGTCGATTATAATGCCGCGGAGAAAATTCTGATGGAACAGGCACCTATTGCGCCGATTTATCAGTATACCAACGGACGTTTAATTAAACCGTGGTTGAAAGGATATCCGATTACTAACCCTGAAGATGTCGCATACAGTCGCACAATGTATATTGTGAAGCACTGAAATAGCTCGCTCGTTCGGGAAGTGGTACTGGCTATTTCCCGAACAAATAAGGCTGTGACGAAGGTGGGGTTATGAAAGCAATGGAAAAGTATCATCCGATAGATTGCGATCTTCATGATTACCTGGAAATCGCCTGTATGTACCACTATTTGTTGCGCATTGAGTTAACGGATAGCACATGTTTTGATGCCAAAGCGCTGACAACCTGTACCACCGCCGATAAAGAAGAATTTCTGCTGGTGGAGCTGCATGAAAATGAGCAAAAAATTCGTCTGGATTGTCTGTCATCAATCACCGCGCTGACGCCAGGGGCGTCGTTCAGCACAGTGAGATTTCGATGAGCCATACGGCCATATTGAAAGGGACGTAGCGCCGCCGCTACACGGTATAAATCCGGATGTCGTGCGCCTGGAAAGCCGTGGCATACTCTTTGCTGATATTTTCCTCGACGACAATTACATCAATATTGCTGCTTTCAGTGACGACATAACGGGCAACTGCCGGGATTTTCTCCGCCGTCAGCGCGACGATAGTTTCATTACACTGCTTGATCACCGCTTTTTTGAACTCACAATCCGCGTAATCAAATCCCGTTAATCCGGACTCGGGCGACATCGCGCAGCCGCCAATAAATCCCTGATCGAATAAAATACCCTGCACCTGTGAGATGGCCGGGGCGCCCACACACCCTCCCGAAGATCGCTGTACCGCGCCGCCCAGCATAATGACCTCAAACAACGGCTTTTTTAGCAAAGCGGCAGCAATCTCCGGTGAGTTTGTCACTACGGTTAACGCCAGCTCGGCGGGCAGGGCTTCTGCCATCGCCAGGTTGGTACTGCCGGTGTCAATAAAAATGCAGCTTCCCGATTTGACCAACCGGGCACATCTCTGCGCGATGTTGCTCTTTTTCGCCACATTAATATTCTTGCGCACGGTGATGTCTTCGGACTCAGGGAGTGCAATGACCGCGCCGCCATAGACCTTTTTGCACACGCCATCTTTACTCAGTTCATGCAGATCACGGCGGATTGTATGTTCAGAAACACCTAACCTGCTGGCAAGTTCGGAACAGATGACTCTGCCGTTTTCCTGCAGGATCTGATAGATAAGCGCCTGGCGTTGTTCCGGGAACGCTGCGTAATCGAGCATAAACACTCCAGAGAAAATAAAAATCGAGCAACAACAAGCATGATCGTGCATTATGGTTCGCGATGTCAACATCCCTGTGGGGAACCTATTTTTTTGGTTACAGCAAGTAGAGGTCAGCTATGAAGGTTGCGCATATCGCGTTATGGACATTGGATCTCGAGCAGCAAGCTCAGTTCTGGGTTACGTTTTTTGACGCAAGGATCAACGAAAAATACTGCAGTAAAACCAATCCTGGATTTGAATCCTATTTTGTCAGAATGGGTGAAGATATCGCGATTGAGTTAATGACTAAGCCCGGGCTGACAAAACATACTCCGGACAATAACACCTCAGGGTGGGTGCATCTCGCCATTTCCGTTGGCGGTAGCGAAAATGTTGATGCTATGGCGATGCGTGCAAAAGAACAGGGTGTATTAGTTTCTGGCCCACGCACCACAGGTGATGGCTATTACGAAGCGGTAATACGCGATCCGGACGGTAACCTGATTGAAATTGTGGCGTAGAGCTTAACGCAAGCGCCAGGAGATAAATCGTACGCTTATTATTAATGAGTATGATTCATAAGTTTGTCCTTCTTTCCACCTCTAATCACCAGCCTGTCGAGTCTCTATAATTTTTATAGTTTTCAGCATCCGGTGGCGCATGCCGCCACCGTTTTGGAGAGTCGAAATGCAAAATCAACTGAATACCGTGTCCAGCGCTGATGCGGAGATTATGAATCACCAATTTGATGGCAACAGCGTCTTTCCGCGAGGGGAGAAAAATGAAGCGTATGCGAAGTATTTCACTGGCGACAGCTATCTGACCATGCTCTCCAAGGAAGGTGTGGTAATTGGCAACGTAGCATTTGAGCCGGGTTGCCGTAACTTCTGGCATATCCATCATCAAGGGGGACAAATATTGCTGGTGACTGGTGGAAGAGGCTGGTATCAGGCATGGAGTCAACCGGCGCGTGAGCTGAAAACCGGTGACGTCGTACACATCCCGGCAGGCATGAAACATTGGCACGGCGCCGCGCGTGACAGCTGGTTTGCCCATATCGCGGTTGAAATCCCGGCGCCTGGCGCATCGAATGAGTGGCTGGAACCGGTGAGCGACGCTGAGTACAACCTGTTGCCCTGAACTATGCTGGTTCTGGTAATACCCAATCCCTGAGGAAATCTACATGGTCATGAACGTGAAGGGTTATGCCGCGCTGGCGGTGAAAGAAGATTTAGTCCCACACAGTTTTGTTCGTCGCGATCCGCGTGAAGATGATGTGGTTATCGACATCTTATACAGCGGTGTTTGCCACTCGGATATCCATAACGCCTACAACGACTGGGGTGGCGCTAAATATCCGATGGTACCAGGCCATGAAATCATTGGCCGCGTGATACATGTTGGTAAGTCGGTAACGAAATTTAAAGTGGGCGATCTCGCCGGGGTCGGCTGTATGGTCGATTCATGTCAACATTGTAGCGCCTGTGAACAGGGATTAGAGCAGTATTGCGAAGAAGGCAACACGCTGACGTATAACGATACCGATCGTCACGACGGTTTACCCACTTTCGGCGGTTATTCTGACAAGATTGTCGTGACTGACAAGTTTGTTGTGAAGGTTCCTGAAGGGATCGATTTACGCGGTGCCGCACCGCTGCTATGTGCCGGGATCACCACCTGGTCGCCGCTGCGTCACTGGCAGGTTGGGGAGGGGAGTAAAGTCGCGGTTGTCGGGCTGGGAGGCCTTGGGCATATGGCGATCAAACTGGCTAATGCGCTGGGTGCTGAAGTCACGCTGTTTACGCGCTCGCCGGGTAAAGAAGCCGATGCCCGGCGTCTGGGGGCCCGCCATGTTGTACTTTCGACTGACAGCGAGCAGATGAAAGCCTCAGCGAATCAGTTTGATCTGATTATTGATACTGTCCCGTATGTACATGACCTGAATCCGTATATTCCAACGCTGGCGCTAAGCGGTACGCTGGTGCTGGTGGGTTATCTGGGGGCATTGGATCCCTTCGTGAACTCGGTACCGTTAATCCTCGGACGACGGTCTGTAGCGGGATCGGTTATCGGCGGTATTGCTGAAACCCAGGAGATGCTGGATTTCTGCGGCCAGCACGGTATTACAGCCGATGTTGAAGTGATCAATATTCAAGATATTAACCATGCCTGGCAACGGATGTTGAAAAGCGATGTCAAATACCGCTTTGTAATTGATATTGCTTCATTGAAATAAATACAAATAAAGACGCGGATTTCCGCGTCTTTTCTTTTGTTAGTGTGTCGAGGACGATGCTTCAGGATTATCCATATACAGTGTCTGGCTGGGGAAAGCAAAGTCGGCGCCGTTTGACTGGACAATCGAAATAATTTTCAAATAAACGTCTTGCTGTACCGCGAGCCATTCCTTCCAGACGGTGGTTTTCGTGAAGCAATACACCATGATATTCAGCGATGAATCGGCAAATTCATTGAAATAAACCAGCAGGGTTTGTTTCTGGTCTATTCCCGGATGATTTTGCAGCATTTGTCTGACCGATTCGACAACAGCAGCGACTTTATCGGCATCTTCATATCGTAACCCGATCACCGTTTTGATGCGGCGGTTCGTCATCCTGCCTGGATTTTCTACGCTGATGGAGGAGAAAATCGAGTTTGGGACATACAACGGACGATGATCGAAGGTGTTTATTTTGGTCATTCGCCAGCCGATTTCCGTAACCGTGCCTTCAATATTGCGGTCTGGAGAACGGATCCAGTCGCCGATGCTAAACGGTCTGTCAAAATAGAGCATAATTCCTGAGAAAAAGTTGCTCAGAATGTCTTTGCCCGCCATACCGACAGCGATACCGCCGATGCCGCCAAAGGTTAACAGGCCGGATAAGCTCATGCCGAAATGCTCGCCATACAGCAAAATGATGGCAACGATGATGGTGATCTTGATAATTCGCGACAGGATCCTCGCGCTGGTGATATCTCTGCCTTTATTGATCTGCGTCTTTTCAAACTGATTAATCACCAGAAAAAGTTTGATAGTCAGGATTAGCGCAATCAACGAGGTGCAGATAAAGTCGACCACGCTGGGGGAGATAAATTTCAGGCTGTAGCTTTCGATAACGTTATTAGCAATACTGCCAAACGTCCCGATGATAATGGCATAGACAAAAAATTGCGCTGCGTGAAATATGAATCCTTTACAGCGCCGCTCTCCACGATGATACCAGACGCTCATCAGGACCAGCGCTGCGCAGCTGCTGAGAATTACCGTCAAATTAAACGCATTATTTATAAACAGTTCAGCGATCATGATTCTTCCAGGTAGCTCCGTGGTAGTTAAATATCATCTGACATCCTCATCATCGAATATTTTACTCAGTTCAGGCGGTCAGATCATTAATCATCAGGAGAGATATATAATGCAATTAGCGCTATTTTCCGGGAAATAGCGCAGGCATCACCTTTGTGAGCAGTTTATGTAGCAGACAGTCAGTTGATGTCATGGTATTGTTAGCGCAAAGTAACAAGGTTTTCATCTGCAAAAGGACAGTACTATGATCATGGCTAAGCTGAAGACAGCGAAGGGACGGAAGTTTCTGTTGTGCCTGCTTGGGGTGTTTATTATCGCAGCGTCGGTCGTGACGCGAGCGACGATCGGTGGCGTTATTGAACAGTATGACATTCCGCTATCCGACTGGACCGCTTCAATGTACGCCATTCAATCTGCAATGATTTGTGTCTACAGTATGGTATTTACGATTCTGTTGGCTATCCCGCTGGGTATCTATTTCCTCGGCGGTGAGGAACAGCACTAAACGTTTGTTATGCCGGATGAGGTCGCCATCCGGCATTGAGTTGAGCGGTTAATCGTCTTCTTCGTCGTCCAGTTCAACGGGCGTCTGATATTCATCCGGCTTGATGACCAGCAGGTCGCAGCGTAGATGATCGATAACCTGTTCTGCGGTGTTACCAAGAAACGCGGCAGAAATCCCGGTACGACCAACGGTCCCCAGTACCACAATACCCGCCTGCAAGTGCTCGGCTAAATCGGGAATGACCTCTTCAGGCAATCCTTTTTCAACGTGCGTCACTTTCTCATCGATACTGAATTTCTGGCGTAACGCCTTCATGGCCAGCAGATGCTGTCCACGGATCGCATCGTTATAAACGCTGGGGTCAAATTCAGGCAGTTCAATTGCGATGTTGATTGGCGTAACAGGATAGGCGCCAACTAAATGCACTTCAGTATGGTTAACCTGTTCTGCCAGTTGGATCGTTTCTTTGACCAGTTTTTCATTGAGCGCATTGTGATAAGGCTCTTCACTGGCGAGGTTAACCGCAACCAGCGCTTTGCCACCTTCAGGCCACGGCTGGTCTTTGACCATCCATACCGGACTTGGGCATTTCCGCAATAAATGCCAGTCGGTGGGGGTGAAAATTACGGCTTCGAGGCGGTCGTGTTGGTGCGCCATCTTGAGGACCAGGTCATGTTGAGCGCTAATGACTTCCTGGATGATGGCTTCAAAGGGACGGTTGTGCCATACCACTTTAATTTCAAGGGGGATCCCTGCTTCGATATAGTATTTCGCTTGTTCACGGATCCATGCTGTTCGTTGACTGATGACCCCCTGACGCATTGCCGTACGCTCATCGGGCGACAGCAGGGTAGTCATCTCGTAGGAAAAGTCATAGATCGGCAAAAAGGCTTTAATTTTGCCACCAATCCGTTGATGCAAATAAACAGCTCGCCGTAATGCTGGTTGATCGTCCTGGTTCGGGTCGATGACGACCAGCATATTTTTATACATAGCCATACAGGGTCTCCTTACAACTGTCACTGCAGTTTGTAATTAAAAGAGTAACCCAATAATGTGGATTGAAACAGGGGATAACCTCCTGCCAGATCAATAAATCGGGAAAATTTAGCGATTTGACAGAAGGATAACAGAGATGCTTGCGGAAGGATTACGCAACGTTACGCGTGTGGCCAGCAAGAACTGCCAACGCGTCGCTATTCTCAATAGTGATGTATTTACCTTTCACTGCCAGCATACCGCTTTTCTGGAAACGACCCAGCAGGCGGCTGATGGTTTCGACCGTCAGACCGAGGTAGTTACCGATGTCGCCACGGGTCATGGTCAGGCGGAATTCACGAGGCGAGAATCCACGCTGGGCAAAGCGACGAGACAAATTGTAGATAAAGGCCGCCAGGCGCTCTTCTGCATTTTTCTTCGACAACAGCAGGATCATGTCCTGGTCGCCTTTGATTTCGCCACTCATCAGACGCATCATCTGCTGACGCAGATTTGGCATTTTGCCGGACAGGTCATCAAGGGTTTCGAAAGGAATTTCGCATACCATTGAGGTTTCCAGCGCTTGGGCAAAGCTCGGGTGATGTCCGCTGCCAATCGCGTCAAAACCGACCAGATCGCCCGCCAGATGGAAGCCAGTAATCTGCTCATCGCCTTGTTCGGTAATGGTATAGCTTTTAATCGTTCCGGAGCGGATAGCATAGAGTGATTTAAGCTCATCACCTGCTTTAAAGAGCGTCTGCCCCTTTTGGATAGGCTTTTTGCGCTCGATGATGTTATCGAGCTGGTCAAGCTCATGCTCGTTAAGTGTGAACGGGATGCAAAGCTGGCTGATGCTGCAATCCTGGCAATGGATAGCACAACCGCCAGACTGAATGCGCCGTATAATTCGCTTTTCCGGGATCATAGGTCTGCTCAAGCCGTAATTGATATTTGTCAATTTTAACATCTTTTTGGTGAGCACGTAAGCCTGAGCTACTCCCAATAGAGAATAATTCAGGCATAACTGGAGTGAATGTTTGTATCTGCTTGATTAACCACACTTAATTTGGGGTCGCATTATGCGGAAGTGTGATGAATAAGGCATTAATTGCCTGGAATCTAGAGTAGCAAATAACCTTCGTGGCGCAATAACCACTCTTTTCGTTGTACGCCACCGGCATATCCGGTCATGGTGCCGTTACGTCCGATGACACGATGACAGGGGACCACAATGCTTACTGGATTGGAGCCATTAGCTGCACCGACGGCTCTTGCAGCGCCGGGGCGTCCCAACTGTTCGGCCAACTGACCATAGTGCATGACCTGCCCACAGGGGATAGTGCGTAATGCTTGCCAGACTTCACGCTGGAAAGGCGTGCCAGCGGTTGCCGTTTCCAGTGTGTCAATAATGCTGAGGTTCCCGGCAAAATACTCCGAAAGCTTATCGCTTAATCCGCCGGGGTTTTTGTTTGCAATGCGCTGATAACCTTGCGCGCGGTAATGAATATCCAGCAATTGTTCCATACGATCGCGGTGCTGATCCCATTCCACCGCGCGCAGGCGAAATTGCTCATCACAAATAACCCACAGCGGGCCCAGCGGCGTGTCGATGGTGTCTTCCAGTAAGTTAAGCATCCATATCTCTCATTACAGCGTTCAGGCGAGGTTACACATTATCACGCCAGTGACCGTCGCAGCTATACCCCTAAAAACGGAGATCGGCATGTCGTGAGTAGATCTTCTCAGCGGAGTGAAGCGGATGAATTACTGGAAATAATCGTAAACCGTTGTCGGTATAATAGTGCGCGGTTATGATAACGTTCGTCGTAATTCGCTGGAGGATGAAACATGAACCTTGATGATGCTTCGCTGTTTCTTGATGCTATGGGGGATGTTCAACCGCTGAAGGGCTGCGCCGATGTACACTGGCAGCCAACGCGCAATATCCGCACTCCAGCGCGTATAGATATGTTGCAACTGGATAACTTTCTCTCGACGGGGTTTCTCGATATTGTCCCGTTGAGCGAACCGCTGGAGTTTCGTCGCGAAGGTTTGCAGCACGGCGTGACTGACAAACTGCGAAGCGGAAAATACCCGCAGCAGGCGAGCCTTAATCTCATCCGTCAGCCCGTAGAAACATGCCGTCAGATGTTATTCAGTTTTATACTGCAGGCGCAGCAAAATGGGTTACGTAACGTGCTGGTGATACACGGCAAGGGGCGTGATGATAACTCCCATGCCAATATTGTGCGCAGCTATGTGGCGCGTTGGCTGACGGAATTTGATGACGTACAGGCCTACTGCACCGCTTTGCCGCATCACGGCGGCAGCGGGGCATGTTATGTCGCATTACGTAAAACCGCGCAGGCAAAACAGGAAAACTGGGAACGTCACGCTAAACGCAGTCGCTGAGCAACCTGGTTCATCAGGCGGCCAGCACTCTGTTCCTGCCTTCGTTCTTGGCTTTGTACAACGCGTCGTCCACGCGTTTGAATAATTCATCAATACTTTCGTTTGTTTCGTGCCGCGCAACGCCAATACTGACGGTAAAGCGGGGAAGACCAGGGAGCGTCACCCTGGCGACCGTTGCGCGGATCACCTCTGCAAGATTGAGTGCGGCCTCCAGTGAGGTTCGCGGCAGAAGTAGCACAAATTCTTCACCACCCCAGCGAAAAATAAGATCGTCTTTTCGCGCACACGATTCCAGAGTGCGTGCCAGAGCGCAAAGCACCTCATCGCCTTTTAAATGGCCGAAGAGATCGTTAATGCTTTTAAAACGATCGGTGTCGATCAACAACAGGCTGTAGTCCTGCGTCAATGAGATCGCATGCGTTGGTTCGGGCTCTGTTACCTGATAAAAATGTCGGCGGTTCAGTAATCCCGTTAAGGCGTCACGCAGTGCTGCTCGCTCAAGCTCCTGCTCCAGTCGTTTTTGTTCGGTAATGTCATGAATGATGCACAACATGAGTTTATTACCGTAGATTTCAATCGGTCCGGCGTAGGTTTGTACATGACGCGAGCTGCCGTCTGCCAGTTTATGAACAAAATGCAAAGGTTTATGGCCGCCGGGCAGGTGGGCGATTTCATGCATTACCGGCAGTATGTGGCGCCCCAGCATGTTGATTTCCCAGGTATGTTTCTGACACATCACGTCATGGCTGTATCCATAAAAATTGAGGGCACTGAGGTTCGCATCAACGATTAGGCCATCGCGGGACGGATCGATAAGTAACATTGGCGCGGAGTTGGTCTGGAAAAAACGCGCATAAAATCCCTGCTTTTTTCGTTGATAAGTTGCTGAACGGCTCGCTTTCAAACCCTGCGCTGCAGGCGTCTCAATGCCTTCAAAAAGGATGACGTCACCCACATCTGGCAACGTCCTGATCGACAGGCGACAGGCCATTGCGTTTTTTTCGCCGTCGCGATAAACCGTGAGAATTTCTACAATACCGTGATGATTTCTCAAGTCGCTGAGATACATAGTTAAATCATTTTGCGCATGTGTTGAAAATAGGCCGTTACGCAGTGGGGAAAAACAGAGATCCTGCATTAGCTCCCTTGCAGCGTTATTAGCGAAGACCAGCTCTTCGGTATGCGGCGAAACAATCCACACCGGAAAGGTTAATAAATCCAGTGAATTCAGCTCGGTTGTGCTCATCGATAATCCCGTTATCTTTATCTGCTGTGCAGCCCATTTAATGGCGAATATTTTAGATATCGCAGTCTCACAAGGTTATTGATTGTCGGTGAGACAAGGGTTGTACGACTGGCTTTTGTTTGATGCTGTTTTCTGGTTGTAGCAGTTCATGAATCTTATGCGCTGGCAGCGGTTTTGCAAACAGGAATCCTTGCAGCATGCTACACCCCATTTGGGTAAGAAGTATTTCCTGCTCCTGGGTTTCTATTCCTTCAGCTACTACGCGCATATTCATGGAGTGAGCTATATCAATAATGGTAGACACAATTTTTGTATTTTTGCTGTTCTCGCTAATATCTTTGACAAATATCCTGTCGATTTTTAATTCCCGCGCCGGGAGAGACTTCAACATCAATATATTTGAATAACCAGTGCCGAAATCATCAATAGAAACGGTGATCCCCAAAGCAGAAAAAGCATTCAGTATTTCAATACTGCGTTTTAAATTTTTTAGCGCAGTGCTTTCAGTGAGTTCCAGCGTAAGGCTGGCCGGTGAAAGTTGATATTGCGCCAGGGCATTACACACAACATCAATAATATCATGCTGTTCAAACTGGGCGGGAGAGAGGTTAACGGCAAGCGTCCATTCTGTATTTCCTTGTAATTTCCAGTGATGCAACTGCATGCACGCCTGCTGGATAACCCATTTGCCGACGGGAATAATCAGGCCCGTTTCTTCCAATGCAGGAAGAAATTCAGCTGGGAGCAGCATGCCGCGATCCGGATGATGCCAGCGTAATAGCGCTTCAAAGCCGGTCAGAGAATGATCTCCGGCAGTATATTTAGGTTGATACCATAGCTCAAACTGGTCGCGTTCAAGCGCTTGTGACAGTTCCTGAAGAAATGTCGGCGGCGTATCCGCGATAGCTTCCATCTCGGGACTATAAATAGCCCAGCCGTTTCTGCCCGCCTGTTTGACATGATACATCGCCATATCGGCCTTCACTTTTAGCTCATGCAGTGTTGAACCATGTTCTGGATAAATACTGCTCCCCGCGCTTAACGAAACCCGAATGGTATGTCCGAACAAGGTAAAAGGGTCGCCGATCGCATCGGCAATCCGCGCCAGCAGGGCAGAGATAGCCTGCTGATTGCAGTCCGGAACCAGCAGGATAAATTCATCTCCTCCCAGTCTTGCCAGCGTCATTGAGTCATCAAGGCAGCTGTAGATTCGTTGTGTACTGGCAATCAGCAACTGATCGCCGATGTGATGTCCCCAGGTATCGTTAACGACTTTGAAGCGATCGAGGTCGATGAACACCAACGCGAAATGCTGTTGATGCAGTTTGGAATGCCGCAGGCAGGCCTGTAAGCAGGTGTCTATATGCGTTCGATTGGCAAGTCCGGTCAGCGCGTCGAAGTGGACCTGATGTTCAAGCTGGCAATTCAACTGATGCAGATTGTCGGCCAGTCGGGAGGTGCGCAGTTGCGAATCCACCATCGAAACCACCAGCATGATCCCCAAAATAATCAGCGTGACAGCGCAGACCCAGACAGAGAGTTCGAGGGTACTGAGCCCATCGTGTGCAGTATGTCCAAAATGGGTGAAGGATGCCGCTCCCATACCGGTGTAATGCATCGAGGCAATTGCCAGCGCCATAATAAGGGCGGCAATAAGCCGGTTAATCAGCGCGCGACGGGTGTTTTGGCGTAAATGGAAAGCCAGCCATAAGCCGACGCCAGACGCAACGATGGCAATGATCACCGAGAGCAAAATCAGTGAGCGATCCCATGCGATAGCCACATGTTCGATTATGGCGTACATGCCGACGTAGTGCATCGTGACAACGCCAGCGCTCAATATACCAGTGGCAATGACCAGCCGTTTTGTTGATAGCGTATGACCTGAAATAGCGATATTGATAGCGAGAGTCGCGGATATGAGCGCAATAAAGAACGAAAAAGCCGTGAGTGCTAAGTGGTAATTGATCGGCATACTCATTTTCATGGCCAGCATACCGATAAAATGCATCGACCAGATCCCCATACCCAGCGTAGCGCCGCCAGAGAGTCGCCAGAAGGTAGATTCACGTCTGCTGGAGATTGCTACTTTACCCGCACTGTCGAGGGCTATAAAGGAGGCAATAAACGCGACAACAAAGGAAATCCCAATCAATACTGGGTCCCACGACACGTGCAACATCTTGCTACCTATCGAAAAAAAGCCGTGATGGTAAATCTAGCAGGTTTTGTCCAGTTAACCTGATAAAATCAGGTATGTTCTTGTGTTTTTACAATGAGTATTAGAAGTAAGGGCCAGATATTGAAAATAACAGGCCATTACTAATATATTCATTCATCAAAATTATGATTCTGTGTGTTTTATGCTCGTCACGTGCTCGCCATCACAATAATCTGATAGCGGGCGTCATCGTCGTTGTTTGCAGGATAAGGTACTGAATTATTCTAAATAAACAGTGCAATTTATCGTCTTAAGTAAAAGGATCTCTGGCTCTCATTGAAAGTTAAGCTTTCATCACCGAGCTATGGAAATCTGTATTGCAGATGCTATAAAAATAACATCCACGTTATTTCTTGGTGTACAGGACTAAAATGTTAAATGATATTAGCGTCAGAACCTTTATTATTTTATTTCTGATCATTACGGCGGTTGCGCTCAATCTTGTTGAAATAATTTTCTCCGCCACCCCAGAAATCATTATTGGCACTAATGCGGTAAGTATTATTTCTATATTGTGTTTATGGTGGTACATGACGAAATATCTGGTCATGCCGATTAATACGGTTAAAAGAAGCATTGAAGAAGTGACGTCCGGAAATCTGGCAATCAGTATTCCAGAGTTTGGCAATAACTGTGCGGGTAGACTAATTCCTGGTATCAATAGTTTATCAAGTAATATCTCAACACTCGTTAATGAGATCAGAACATCCTCGCAAACGGCGATGGCGCTCTCTGAACAGCTTGCAGAACGCAGCGCTGAGCTCTCTGTGAAAACAGAACAGCAATCTGGAGCATTGATGCAGACAGCTGCCAACATGGATGAAATAGCGGTTAATACGCGAAATAATGCTGATAACACGCAAATAGCCAGCGCCCAGGCAACAATTGCCACGCAATGCGCCCGTCAGGGTGGCGAATTAATGGTGCAGGTGGCGACAAATATGCGATCAATCACCGAATGCGCACAACAGATGACAGAAATTATTACGCTAATAGATGGTATTGCATTCCAGACAAATATTCTGGCCCTGAATGCTGCTGTAGAAGCGGCGAGGGCTGGTGAGCATGGTAAAGGTTTTTCCGTGGTTGCCGGTGAGGTAAGAATGCTTGCGCACCGCAGCGCAGATGCAGCGAAGAATATTAAGCAACTGATTGCCCAAACCCATCAAAATGTTCAGCAAGGCGCAGCTGTGGTGCGGGAAGCTGAAAAAAATATGCATGATATTGTCGGAGGGGCCGGGCAATTAAACCAACTGATGGGCGAGATATTAACCACCACGCAGGAGCAGGAGAAAGGGATTATCAGAATCACCCATGCTCTGGCCGAACTGGAAAACGTAACCCAAAGTAATGCCATCATGGTTGATGAGCTTTCTGATTCCTCAGGTATCCTGAAAAATCAGGTGATTGACCTTCAATCGCGAACGCATAAATTCCGCTTAAGTCATGCTCTTGAGTCAGAAAGACGCCAGCAGGCTTAACTGGGGAATCTCGTAAACAGCGCCGCATTCGTCGGCGCTTTGCTTGTTATCAGATATTTTTATGAATCATTTCAGCACAATGGGACAATGAGATATTGCTTAACATATTCTGACGGCTAGACTAACGAAAAAAGCTGAATGTTTGTGGAGGCGCTGTGGAAGCCATTAAGGGAACGGATGTTAATGTGCCGGATGCCGTGTTTGCCTGGCTGTTGGATGGTCGGGGTGGGGTGAAACCACTGGAAGATAATGATGTTATCGACAGTCAGCATCCCTGTTGGCTACATCTTAATTATACTCATCCTGAAAGCGCGCAATGGCTGGCGACAACACCTTTACTTCCCAATAATGTGCGTGATGCGCTGGCAGGCGAAAGCACGCGCCCACGCGTCAGCAGAGTTGGGGAAGGTACGTTGATTACACTGCGCTGTATCAATGGCAGCACCGATGAGCGACCTGACCAACTGGTGGCGATGCGTTTATATATGGATGAACGTCTGATTGTCTCAACACGCCAGCGTAAAGTGCTGGCGCTGGATGATGTTGTCAGCGATCTCCAGGAAGGTACGGGACCGGCTGACTGTGGTGGTTGGCTGGTGGATGTTTGTGATGCGCTAACCGATCATGCCAGCGAATTTATCGAACAGCTGCACGACAAAATTATCGATCTGGAAGATAACCTGCTGGATCAGCAGATCCCCCCGCGTGGTTTCCTGGCATTACTGCGTAAACAGCTCATTGTGATGCGCCGTTATATGGCGCCGCAGCGCGATGTCTATGCTCGTCTGGCGAGCGAACGGTTGTCCTGGATGACTGACGACCATCGGCGGCGAATGCAGGATATCGCTGACAGGCTGGGGAGAGGGCTGGATGAAATAGACGCCTGTATTGCCCGGACCGGTATTATGGCGGATGAAATTGCACAGGTGATGCAGGAGTCTCTGGCTCGCCGAACGTATACGATGTCATTGATGGCAATGGTTTTTCTTCCCAGTACATTTTTAACCGGACTGTTTGGCGTTAACCTCGGCGGTATCCCCGGCGGTGGCTGGCCGTTTGGTTTCTCACTTTTTTGTATTCTGTTAGTGGTCCTGATTGGTGGTGTTACTTTATGGTTGCATCGTAGTAAATGGTTGTAACAACTACGTTTTTTAGTGACTTTCTGGCATGAAAACGTCCTGGTTTTTGAGCGAGGTCAATAAACCATCTACCTATTCGGGGCAATATCTCTCTCGCAGGTGAATGCAACGTCAAGCGATGGGCGTTGCGCTCCATATTGTCTTACTTCCTTTTTTGAATTACTGCATAGCACAATTGATTCGTACGACGCCGACTTAGATTAGTCGGCTTTTTTTTGCCTGCATGAAATCAGCGTCTACCCTAAAAGAGTCAATCTGAATGACTGGAGGGGTATATGACCTGTCTGATTGCAACGTCGCACACTGATTCGCTACCGACTGACCCGGTTCCCATTCCCGATCCCATTCCTCGTCCGCAGCCCATGCCGGATCCGCCGCCGGATGAAGAGCCGATTAAATTGTCGCATCGCGGGCGCAGATCTGCGAGGATACGCGCCTGCTGAATGTGAGTTTTTACCGCGAGATTAAATTGTGACCGCTTTTTCAACCCTGAATGTTTTACCTGCTGCCCAACTCGAGAATCTTAACGAGCTGGGATATCTTGAAATGACGCCTGTTCAGGCTGCTGCGTTACCGGCAATCCTGGCGGGGAAAGATGTTCGCGTGCAGGCTAAAACCGGCAGTGGCAAAACGGCGGCTTTTGGTCTTGGATTGCTACAGCACATCGATGCCGCGCTATTTCAAACGCAGTCGCTGGTACTGTGCCCAACGCGCGAGCTTGCCGACCAGGTTGCGGGTGAGCTGCGTCGCTTAGCGCGTTTTCTGCCAAACACCAAGATCTTAACGTTGTGTGGTGGGCAACCCTTTGGCGCACAGCGCGACTCCCTGCAGCATGCGCCACATATTATTGTCGCCACGCCGGGGCGTTTACTCGACCACCTGCAAAAAGGCACGGTTTCTTTAGACGCCCTGAATACGCTGGTTATGGATGAAGCCGACCGCATGCTGGATATGGGCTTTAGCGATGCGATTGATGATGTTATTCGCTTTGCGCCAGCATCTCGTCAGACCCTACTGTTTTCGGCAACCTGGCCGGAAGCTATTGCCGCCATTAGCGGCCGGGTGCAGAGAAATCCATTAACGATCGAAATTGATACGGTTGATGCGCTGCCGGCGATTGAACAGCAGTTTTTCGAAACCTCCAGCCACGGAAAAATTCCACTACTGCAAAAATTACTCAGTCAGCATCAGCCTGCCTCTTGCGTGGTTTTTTGTAATACCAAAAAAGATTGTCAGGCCGTGTGTGACGCACTGAATGCGGCGGGGCAAAGCGCACTTTCACTGCATGGCGATCTTGAGCAGCGCGATCGCGATCAGACGCTGGTACGTTTTGCCAACGGCAGTGCGCGCGTACTGGTTGCCACCGATGTGGCCGCGCGTGGTCTGGATATTAAATCACTTGAGCTGGTGGTGAACTTCGAACTGGCATGGGATCCGGAAGTCCACGTCCATCGTATCGGACGTACTGCGCGTGCCGGCAACAGCGGTCTGGCGATTAGCTTCTGTGCTCCGGAAGAAGCGCAGCGGGCCAACATTCTTTCTGAAATGCTGCAACTGAAGCTGAACTGGCTGCCTGCACCGGCTAACGGCTCAATCCTGCCGCTGGAAGCCGAGATGGCGACGTTATGCATTGATGGCGGTAAAAAGGCCAAAATGCGTCCCGGCGATGTTCTCGGTGCGCTGACCGGCGATATTGGTCTGGATGGCGCCGACATCGGCAAAATTGCCGTTCATCCGGCGCACGTCTATGTCGCCGTTCGCCAGACTGTAGCGCATAAGGCGTGGAAGCAATTGCAAAACGGTAAGATTAAAGGCAAGACTTGCCGGGTTCGGTTATTGAAATAACTGCCCGTTGGGGCGCCTGATGGCGCTCCGCTTATCAGGCCTACAGGCGCTTATGCACGTTGTAGGCCTGACAGACGTTTACTTCACTTCCACCACGTTCAGACGCAGCTCATCCAGTTGAGCATCTTCTTCTTCTGGCTGCCAGCCCGCAGGCTGCAGCGGGATCTCTTCACGATCGAACGCTAAGTCACCACCGTCAACAACCTCTGAACCGTGCTTAATGCCTTTAAAGTCGAACAGATTGATATCGCTCAGATGTGAAGGCACAACGTTCTGCATCGCGCTGAACATGGTTTCAATCCGGCCCGGATAGCGTTTATCCCAGTCGCGCAGCATATCGGCGATGACCTGACGCTGCAGGTTAGGCTGTGAGCCGCACAGGTTACACGGAATAATCGGGAAACCCTTTGCTTCAGAGAAACGCTCGATATCTTTCTCACGGCAGTAAGCCAGCGGACGGATGACGATATGTTTGCCGTCATCGCTCATCAACTTCGGTGGCATACCTTTCATTTTCCCGCCGTAGAACATGTTTAAGAACAGCGTTTGCAGGATGTCGTCGCGATGGTGGCCGAGCGCAATTTTGGTGGCGCCTAATTCAGTTGCCGTGCGATACAGAATGCCGCGACGCAGGCGAGAGCAGAGTGAGCAGGTCGTTTTACCTTCAGGGATTTTATCCTTGACGATCCCGTAGGTGTTTTCTTCGACAATCTTATATTCAACGCCCAGATTTTCCAGATACTCCGGCAGAATGTGCTCCGGGAAGCCGGGTTGTTTCTGATCGAGGTTAACCGCAACTAAGGAAAAACTGATCGGGGCGCTTTGCTGCAAATTACGCAGTATCTCCAGCATCGTATAGCTGTCTTTCCCGCCGGAAAGACACACCATAATGCGATCGCCGTCTTCGATCATATTGAAGTCGGCAATGGCTTCGCCGACGTTACGACGCAGACGTTTTTGTAATTTGTTCAGGTTGTATTGTTCTTTCTTTGTAGCTTGTTGATTATCTTGCATTCTTACCGTTCTCAAAAACCAAAGGGGCATAATAAGGGACAAACTTCCATCACAGGGCTGGTTTGTTATTCAACATTGCAACCCGATCGCCATTCATTTCTTTAATCCATGTACTGTAGACTTCGGACACTATTTGCGCGTTTTCATGCCCCATCTGATTAGCTATAAATGATGGGTTTGCTCTAGCCGATAACAGCCAGCAGGCAAAAGCATGTCGCGTATGGTACGGATTACGGCGACGAATACCAGCACGTTTTACAGCTGCGTTCCATCTGGCACTGATGCTACTCATAGAGTAGTCAGGTTTTTGCTCTCCGTGACCAGACCAGAATGAACAGGGAACCGCATAATTGAATAAAGGTGCGTGGCCCCGGGCGGGAAGTAATTAATCAACCGAAGGCGGATATTGAAGCGCTGAAGATATTCGTGGAACCGCTCACTGCCAGATAATTCATTTCTGAACCATCAACGTGTAGTGTCTGGAAGCAAAACCACAGGGTGTGGTGAACTGCCGCAACCATACCGTATGCAAGAGCATGGCTGCGGCCAACTGGCAAACATCCGATAGTGCGAGTATTGAATGATTGCCAGTCACAGCGGATTGTACTTAAGCAATATGACGGTTCAAGGCGTTTAATCTGAAACCAGCCACATATCAGCCTCTTCAAACATTTCCTGCACCGTTCGGCTTATCTGTTCTTTCTCATGCTTGCTGGCGTCAGTATTGATCGCCGGCAGTGTCATCATCGGTTTAACCCGAACATCAGCATCGGGGAAGATCCGGTGAACCCTCTTAGTTAACTCGCCCAGAATGATATCTTTTGCACCGGGCAGACCATCAAAATTCCTTTTGTCATAAACGAGTTCCACGAACATTGCTTATCGCTCTTTTTGCTGGATGTATATACAGTATTTATACTCTGTTTTAATCCGGGTTTCAAGAGAGGGCGTAATGATGTCACGACATAGCGATACTGAAATGGCCTTGTATGCTTCGATCAGGAATCGTGGGGAAAATGAGGGAGAAACAAAAAGCCCGCAGCGATGTGCGGGCCAGACAGATTAGCGAACTACCAGTACCGAACACTCCGCATGACGCACTACGGCTGCGGCGTTAGAACCCAGCAGGTAGGTGGTGATGTCGGGTCGGTGTGAGGCAATAATGACCATATCAGCCGGTAATTTTTTAGCGATCTCCAGAATCTTGTCTTTCGGTGCACCTTCTGCAACATGAACGTGCATTCTGTCCGTTGGGATATTGAACTTCTTGATAATCTCTTCCAGTTGAGATTTCGCTTCGGCTTTCAGATCCTCCATGGCCGGTAACTCTGCCGAGTAGGCCAGTCCCAGAGAAGCATAATAGGGCAGTGACGGAATGACGGTCAAAAAATGGACCTGTGCATCGTCAATTTTTGCCTCTGCTTCAACATGGGCGATAACGCGTTGAGTTAATTCTGAGTCTGAAATATCGATGGGTACAAGAATCGTTCTGTTCATAAAACCTCCTGTTTAAGCATCCTCCTAAAGCTTACCGCGTAATGGCACTTTATGTACAATGACAACGATCACATTTTGGCATCACTTTATTTTAATTTCAGGAAACTTTCCTTTTATTACCCCATCGTAAAATCGACCTTTAGAAACGACGCTGAGGAAATCACGAAAAATACGGGCAGGCACATGCTGATATTGCAGGGTCGCCAATTGGTGAAAGCGAATTTCTAGCGTACGGGAGGATTCGTCATAGCCGACGGATGCAATACGGGATGATTTTACAGGATGATGATTCATTGCAGGTATCCTCTACTACCGATCTTAATGCAAGATATCATCTATCAGAGAAGTGTTTTAGCGCAACAGATATAATGTTTTGATCTGGATAAAACAGAATTGTTAGAACAGAAAGAGAGCCCGCTGTTGCCAGCGGGCTGAGGGATTAGAACTGGTAAACCAGGCCTAATGCTACAACGTCATCGGTAGAGATGTCATTGCGAGTGTAGAAGCTGTCGTCTTCGTCCAACAGGTTGATTTTGTAATCAACATAGGTGGACATGTTTTTGTTGAAGTAGTAGGTAGCGCCGATATCAGCATATTTAACCAGATCTTTGTCGCCGTCGGTGCTGTTCAGATCTTTACCTTTAGACATCAGGAAAGACACAGCTGGACGCAGACCGAAGTCGAACTGGTATTGTGCAGTCACTTCAAAGTTCTGAGTTTTGTTTGCGATACCGTCATTACCGTAAGGGGTCATGTTACGGGTTTCAGAATACATAGTGGCCAGATAGATGTTGTTCGCATCATATTTCAGACCGGTAGTCCATGCGTCAGCTTTGTCGCCGCCTGCATTAAAGGAATTGATCTGCTCGTTAGTACGGTCAGAAGAGGTATAGGCAGCACCGAAGCTCACGCCCATACCCAGATCGTAGGTAGAAGAGATACCGAAACCGTCCCCATTGTCATAACGTGCATCGCCGCCATTACGGTTATTAGTACCTACGTTATCATCGTTAAGGCTTTGATTTTCGTTTTTACCCTGATACTGCAACGCAAAGTTCAGGCCGTTCACCATACCGAAGAAATCGCTATTACGGTAAGTTGCCACACCGTTAGCACGACCGGTCATGAAGTTATCTGCCTGAGTGTAAGAGTCGCCACCGAATTCTGGCAGCATGTCGGTCCAGCCTTCAACGTCGTACAGTACGCCGTAGTTACGACCGTAGTCGAATGAGCCGTAGTCGCCGAATTTCAGACCAGCGAAAGCCAGACGCGTAAAGCTATTACCTTTATCACTTTCGGTAGTGTTAGCGTTTACCTGATATTCCCACTGACCGAAACCAACCAACTGATCGTTGATCTGGGTTTCACCTTTGAAGCCCATACGCATATAAGTCTGATCGCCATCTTTAGAAGAGTCATCAGAGAAATAGTGCAGGCCGTCTACTTTGCCATAGAGATCTAATTTGTTGCCATCTTTATTATAAACTTCAGCCGCGTGAGCAGCGCCTGCAGCCAGCAGGGCAGGAATTACGAGAGCCAGTACTTTTCTGTTCATTGAAATAATCCTTTAGTTTTTTTATTAACCTGTGACTACCCATGTAGGGAGTAAAAGCATGCTAAAGGAGAAGTTCCGTAAAGAGATAAATATGAATTGTTACGCCTTAAGTAAAACCTTAAATAAATAATTCTACGGAAATGATGATAATTGCGATGAATGTGTTGTATGGAAATATATAAAATAAAAATTATACAAGTGAATTGTGTTGGGCTATTCTGCGCGTGTTATATGCCTTTATTGTCACGTTTTATTTTTCGTTGACCTATTGATAGCTATTATTAATTAGCCAGCGAATAAATTGACAAGCCCGAACGACTGTTCGGGCTTTTTTTTTGGTTCCAGGTTAATACTGAGATAAACGTATTACTCAGTACCGCTCTTTTCCGCTTTTCCTGCCAGTTGGGCCAGGAAGTCGTAACGCTTTTGCAGATCGGCGGCGGCGTCTTTCCACAGCTGTTCAGCCACTTCTGGCTGTTGAGCATTCAGACGACGGAAGCGCTGCTCGTTAAGCAATGTCTCGGCCAGGGCGTCTGACGGTGGGCGAGAGTCCAACGCCAGCGGCAGTTTGCCTTCGTCTGCGCGACGTGGATCGAAGCGGTACAGCGGCCAGAATCCGGTCGCCGTGAGCTGACGCATCTGATCGTGGCTTAGTGCGAGATCGTAACCGTGCTCCTCGCATGGGCTATAGGCGATAATCAGTGACGGCCCGGGATAGGCTTCCGCTTCCTGAATAGCTTTCACCGTCTGGTTCAACTGAGCGCCCAGAGAAATCTGTGCAACATACACGTGACCGTACATCATCATGCTGACGCCAAGATCTTTGCGAGCCTTGCGTTTGCCATGCTCACCAAATTTAGTGACGGCTCCGAGCGGTGTGGCTTTCGACGCTTGCCCACCTGTGTTGGAGTAACACTGAGTATCCAGCACCAGAATATTGACGTTCTCGGTCAGGCTCAGGACGTGATCCAGGCCGCCAAAACCAATATCGTAAGCCCAGCCATCACCGCCAATCAACCAGATAGATTTCTCGACCAGCGCGTCGGCATCGGTTAACAACTGCTGTGCGCCTTCGACATCCTTCAGGTGCTGGCGCAGTGCTGCAACTTGCTCACGACGTACCTCTGGCGTGGCTTCAGCGTGCAGGGCGTCATTCAGTTCAGCCGGAATGCTATCGGCAAACTGTTCCAGCAAACGCATGACGCGCACACGATGCTGATCCACCGTCAGGCGGAAGCCCAGACCAAACTCGGCGTTATCCTCAAACAGTGAGTTTGCCCATGCAGGTCCGCGACCATTGGCGTCGGTGGTATACGGCGTTGAGGGCAGGTTACCGCCATAAATTGATGAACACCCGGTCGCATTGGCGATCAGCATGCGGTCACCGTACAACTGCGTGAGCAGTTTGATATACGGCGTTTCACCGCAGCCAGAGCAGGCGCCAGAATATTCAAACAGTGGAGTGATCAACTGCGAGGTACGAATATCAATACGCTCCAGCTTCGTGCGATCGATTTCCGGCAGATTGAGGAAGTAGTCATAGTTAACTTTTTCCTCTTCAACATGCTCAAGGCGCGACATCATATTGATGGCCTTGATCTCCGGGTTCTGGCGATCTTTCGCCGGGCACACTTCAACGCACAGGTTACAGCCGGTGCAATCCTCTGGCGCAACCTGCAGGACATATTTCTGACCGCGCATATCGCGTGATTTCACATCCAGAGAATGCAGGCTGGCAGGGGCGTTTCCCATCGCTTCTGGTGAAACCACTTTGGCACGGATAGCCGAGTGCGGGCAGGCGGCAACGCAGTGGTTACACTGAGTACACAGCTCTTCTTTCCAGATGGGGATCTCTTCTGCAATATTGCGTTTTTCCCAACGCGTGGTGCCCATCGGCCAGGTGCCGTCTGGCGGCAGTGCTGAAACGGGGAGGGCATCGCCGAGACCGGCGAGCATCGCCGCGGTGACGGTTTTCACGAAATCAGGTGCGGCATCAGAAACCACCGGTGGGCGGTTGGCGCTATGCGGATCAACGGGCTGGAGCGCCACTTCGGCGACGGATTCACGCGCCAGGGCCAGCGCCTGCCAGTTACGTTCCACCAGATCCTGTCCTTTACTGCTGTAGCTTTTCGCAATCGCACCCTGCAATTCGATCAACGCGCTGTCGCCGGGTAAGATTTGCGTCAGATGGAAGAACGCCATCTGCATAACGGTGTTAATACGCGCAGCCAGGCCGCACTCGCGGGCAATTTTGGCGGCATTAATGACGTAGAAACGGGCTTTCTTTTGATTCAGTACAGCCTGAACTTCCTGCGGCAAACGCGACCAGACTTCATCCACGTTATACGGGGTATTAAGCAGGAAGATACCGCCTGGTTTCAGGCGCTCGGCCATTTGATACTTATCGATAAATTGCAACTGGTGACAGCCAACAAAATCGGCTTGCGACACCAGATATGCTGAGCGAATAGGTTGCTCACTAACGCGCAGGTGAGAAACCGTCAGGCCGCCTGCTTTTTTCGAATCATAGACGAAATAACCCTGCGCATACCACGGCGTAGAGTTACCGATAATCTTGATGTTGTTTTTGGTAGCCGACACGCTACCGTCGCTGCCCAGCCCGTAAAACAGCGCTTCGAGCTTAGCGCTACCGGGTAGCGTGTTTTCTGGCAGCGGTAGCGACAGGTTAGTGACATCATCATAGATCCCGACCGTAAAGCGAGGCTTCGGCCTGGCGTTACTCAGCTCATTAAAGACCGCCATGACGCAGTCCGGGCCAAACTCTTTGGAGGAAAGGCCATAACGCCCGCCAATCACGCGCGGTAGCGTTTCTCGCTCGCCGCAGTTAAAGGCTTCCGCCAGCGCGGTCATCACATCCAGATACAACGGTTCAGCCTGCGCGCCAGGCTCTTTGGTGCGATCCAGGACGGCAATACTCCGTACCGTTTCCGGCAGGGCGCGTAGTAAATGTTTGGCAGAGAATGGGCGGAAAAGACGCACTTTCAGAACGCCCACTTTCTCGCCGCGCGCCAGCAGCTCTTCAACGACTTCTTCACTGGTGCCAATTGCCGAGCCCATCAGAATAATGACGCGTTCTGCCTGCGGATGGCCGTAATATTCAAATGGCTGGTACTGGCGACCCGTCGCAGCGGCGAAGTCGTTCATTGCCTGCTCGACGTGATCGTAAACCGCGTTGTACCACGGGTTAGTTGCTTCGCGTGACTGGAAGTAGGTGTCAGGGTTCGCAGACGTGCCGCGAATAACCGGATGCTCAGGATTAAGTGCGCGGGCACGGTGAGCATCGATTTCCGCCTGCGGCATCAGTCCGAGGATCGTGTCATCGGCCAGCGGCACTATTTTATTAATTTCATGCGAAGTACGGAAACCATCAAAGAAATGAATAAACGGGACCCGGCTTTTGAGGGTGGCCATTTGCGAAATTAGCGCAAAGTCCTGTGCTTCCTGGACGCTGCTGGCACACAGCATTGCGCATCCCGTCTGGCGCACCGCCATCACGTCAGAATGATCGCCAAAGATCGATAATGCGTGAGTGGCTATCGTACGCGCCGCAACGTGTAGTACAAACGGGGTCAATTGACCGGCCAGTTTGTACAGCGTCGGGATCATCAGCAGCAGGCCCTGCGATGAGGTGAACGACGTAGAGAGCGCACCGGTCTGCAATGCGCCATGAACGGTCGCTATCGCACCGCCTTCCGACTGCATTTCCACGACGCGAGGAGTATCCCCCCACACGTTTTTAAGCCCGTTCCCGGCCCAGGCATCTGCCTGTTCAGCCATAGTCGAACTTGGCGTAATTGGGTAGATGGCGATAACCTCGCTGGTACGAAATGCGACTGAAGCAACCGCACCATTACCGTCAATTGTGATCATACTGACACCCTTACATTGCGCAAAAAGAGGGACACGCGTAACAGCGGCGAGTCCTGTAATTATCTTTCTATTTTAGCAAAAGCCGTTCAGACAGATTTTCGCTTTTGTGTCCCTGGAATTAACAGAATGAATGGTTTGATCAAAGGAGCAGGCAAAAAATTGCCAGAAAATGTAAACAACGCGCATAAATGCGCATATTGCCTCTCGACGGCGGTGTTTCCGCTGCCTATTATTTATGGCTGTGTCGTTTGGTTAATATTCAGAGGGGAGTAAGATGCGCGCAGCGTTTTGGGTAGGGTGTGCCGCGTTATTATTATCGGCTTGTAGCAGTGAACCTGTTCAGCAGGCAACCGCCGCGCATGTCGCACCGGGGATGAGGGCTGCAATGTCCAGTTCTGGAGAAGCTAATTGCGCCATGATTGGTGGTTCGCTCTCCGTTGCCCGTCAACTGGATGGTTCAGCTATCGGAATGTGTGCGTTACCCAACGGCAAACGCTGTAGTGAGCAGTCGCTTGCCGCCGGAAGCTGTGGCAACTATTAAGCCAGCGCGTTTCTTACATTAAGTCCGCGAGTTTATACGTCAGCGTTTGTTCTGCTGTCGCCAGCGTTAACTGGTCAGCAGTCAGATCAACCTGTGCGCCTTGCTTAAACATTTCGCTGACGATCCCGTCGAGCGCGTTAAGCTGTGGATCGGCGCACATCATGCGGGTCATCGCCATATCTTTTACCTTCAACTCGCCGTCGGACAGTTTGCCCTGACCGTGGAATTGATTACACATCTTTCCCGACACCGTCATGTTTTCACCAAAACTCAATTCGGGCGGGTTATTAGCGACGGTGACGGCCTTACCATTCACGCTCTGTAAAACGAAGCGGTGATGCTGCAACTGATCGCGATTGACGGAAACTTTTCCATTGCTCACACAGCCAGCCATCAGCATGCTGAGCGCAATCAACGTGACAACTTTCTTCATTAAATTTCTCTACGTTTGTGACGGGATACATTCAATATAATAATGATACTGAATGTTTTATCATCGGTGATTGTCTGAAAATGCCCCCCTGAAGTCAGGGGAGCACTGGGATTAAAAGAGGGCGTTTGGACAGGTTTCGCCTTTGGAGATTTGCGCCAGATTTTGCAGCGTAGTCTCAGAAATACTGGTCAATGCTTCGGCGGTCAGGAAGGCCTGATGACCGGTAAACAGCACGTTATGACAGGCCGACAGACGACGGAACACATCATCCTGAATCACGTCATTGGATTTATCTTCAAAGAACAGATCGCGTTCGTTTTCATACACGTCCATACCCAGAGAACCAATTTTCTGGTTTTTCAGCGCATCGATAGCGGCTTGCGAATCGATCAATGCGCCGCGGCTGGTGTTAATCACCATCACGCCATTTTTCATTTGCTCAAAGGCTTCGTGATTGAGCAGATGATAATTCTCCGGCGTTAACGGACAGTGCAGGGAGATGACATCGGACTCTGCGAACAGAGTTTTAAGATCGACATATTCAACGCCTAACTCCAGCGCAGCAGCGCTCGGGTAAGGATCGAACGCCAGCAGACGCATACCAAAACCTTTCAGGATACGCAGCGCAGCAATCCCGATTTTACCGGTACCGATCACCCCGGCTGTTTTGCCATACATGGTAAAGCCGGTCAGGCCCTCAAGAGAGAAGTTGGCATCACGGGTACGCTGATAGGCGCGGTGAATACGGCGATTCAGCGTCATCATCATGCCAATCGCATGCTCAGCGACGGCTTCAGGTGAATAGGCCGGTACACGTACGACCTGCAGACCCAGCTCTTTTGCCGCGTCGAGATCGACGTTATTAAACCCGGCGCAACGCAGCGCGATATATTTCACGCCATGCTTTTTCAGCTCTTCCAGAACAGGGCGACTGCCATCGTCGTTGACGAAAATGCATACGGCTTCGCAGCCATGGGCAGTCTTCGCTGTTTTTTCCGTCAACAGAAAGTCAAAGAATTCAAGTTCAAAACCAAAAGCCTCGTTAACCTGCTGCAGATACTTCTTGTCGTACTGTTTTGTACTATAGATGGCGAGTTTCATAAGACTTTCTCCAGTGATTTTGAGGTCACATTAATCCAATTCAAATTATTTTACAAAATCTAAAAAGTTATTGATAGTCATAGGCGTAATGAATAATTTCAGCGCATCTGTTGTTAGTGTGGGCAGGTTACTCAATTTCAACAACCGGATATTTTTCCATCCAACTCAACCCCCAGATATCGCCGCAGATAAAAAGCCAGCCGAATCACATCCGGAAGGCTACGCTTATACAGGTAGCAAATATCGGGAGGGGTCATGTTAACTCACTCTGAAGCAAAACGATGGGCCACCTTAATGCTCAAAGCGGCATTATGCGATGGTATGAAACCTGATGAGATTTCCCGGCAGGTACATCTGGTCTGCGATCATCACGGTAGGGAGTGCCTCGAAGAACTTATCGAGGAAATTCTGATCGAAGCGGGTCGTATAGGACCTAAACATAGCGATGGACAACTGAGGCCTCATTGAGTCTGAATCTTACTATTCCCGACGGCACGTGTAACAGCGTGCCATATAATATAATAATTTATCTCATTGAATTAAATGATGTTTTCCTGGTTCTCTTTCATTCATTAACTCTGCGTATACTTCATGGGAATTTATTCTTAATGTGGGCATATCCTGTTAAACATGCCACAATACTGGCCTAAACCGGCTTAAATTTTCGCTAAATCAGGATATTAACTACCCATGAAGGGTAAATATAAAGCCGTTCTGGCACTCCTCTTATTATTAATTCTCGTGCCGCTGACGCTGGTAATGACGCTTGGCCTGTGGGTTCCTACGCTGGTCGGTATCTGGTTACCTGTTGGCACGCGCATCGCGCTGGATGAGAGTCCACGGCTGACACGGCATGGGCTGCATATTCCGGAACTCCGCTATCTGGTCGATGATTGCCCGCTAGCGCGCATTACTCAGGCGGATCTTTCCCATCCCAGTCGTTGGTTGCTCAATGTCGGGGCTGTGGAGCTGGATTCAGCTTGCCTGGCCAGGTTGCCGCAGACAGAATCATCCCCGGTAGCGCCCAAAACGTTGGCAGAATGGCAATCTATGCTGCCCAATACCTGGATTAACATCGACAAAGTCATTCTCTCTCCCTGGCAGGAATGGCAGGGAAAACTGTCGCTCTCGCTAACTCCCTCTAGCCAGCAACTGCGCTACCAGGGTGAAAAGGTTAAATTCCAGGGGAGCCTGCATGGGCAAAATCTCACGGTAAATGAGCTGGATATCGCCGCATTTGAAGGGCAACCGCCGATAAAACTGGTCGGTGAATTTACCATGCCGCTGGTTCCCGATGGATTACCGGTGAGCGGTCATGCGGTTGCTACTCTAAGCCTGCCGCAGGAGCCAACGCTTGTGGATGCCGAACTTGAATGGCAAGAAAACAGCGGACAACTGATCGTCATGGCGCGAAATAATGCCGATCCGCTGCTTGATCTTCCGTGGGAAATAACCCGTCAGCAGTTAACCATTAGCGACGGTCGCTGGAACTGGCCTTATCAGGGATTTCCGCTAAGCGGACGGCTGGGCATGAAAGTTGAAAACTGGCAGGCCGGGCTGGAAAATGCCGTGGTGAGCGGACGTCTGAACATACTTACTCAAGGCGATGCGGGTAAAGGAAACGCCGTATTAACGCTGGGGCCGGGCAAGTTGGGTGTGGATAGTAGCGATATGCCGTTGCAGTTGATCGGCGAGGCGAAACAGGGCGATCTCATCTTCTACGCCAGGTTACCCGCCAGACTGACTGGCAGCCTGAACGACCCGCAACTTGTTTTTGAGCCAGGGGCGCTGCTGCGTTCACGCGGACGGGTGATCGACTCGCTGGATATTGACGAAATTCGCTGGCCTTTGGCGGGCGTAAAGGTAACGCAACGCGGCGTGGATGGCCGTCTGCAGGCTATATTGCGCGCGCATGAAAACCAGATGGGCGGTTTTGAATTGCATCTGGATGGTCTGGCAAATGATTTTCTCCCCGACGCGGGTCGCTGGCAGTGGCGATATTGGGGCAAAGGCAGCTTTACGCCGATGCATGCGCGTTGGGACGTGGCGGGTAAGGGGGAATGGCATGACAATACCCTGAAGCTTTTTGATCTCTCCACCGGGTTTGATCATCTGCAATACGGCACCATGCAGGTGGATAACCCGCGCCTGGTGATGGACGAACCCATTGTCTGGGTGCGGGATGCCAACAAACCGACGTTTAGCGGTGCGCTGTCGCTGGACGCAGGGAACACCACTTTCACCGGGGGAAGTGTGTTACCACCGTCAACCCTGAAGTTCAGTGTGGAAGGCACCGACCCGACGATTTTCCAGTATAAAGGCCAGCTTCACGCGGGGGCGATTGGCCCTGTACAGCTAAATGGTCGTTGGGACGGGATCCGACTGCGCGGACAGGCCTGGTGGCCAAAACAATCGCTCACCGTCTTTCAACCGCTCATCCCACCTGACTGGAAAATGAAGCTACGTGAAGGGGAACTGTATGCGCAGGTAGCGTTTTCAGCTGCCCCGGAACAGGGCTTTGAAGCCGGTGGTCATGGGGTATTAAAAGGCGGTAGCGCCTGGATGCCCGATAACCAAATTAATGGCGTCGATTTTGTGCTGCCTTTCCGGTTTAGCGAAGGCGCATGGCAGTTGGGTACGCGTGGGCCTATTTCACTGCGTATTGCGGAAGTGGTTAATCAGGTGACGGTGAAAAATATCGCCGCCGATCTGCAGGGGGCGTATCCCTGGAGCGAAGCTAATCCGTTACTGTTAAGCGATGTCAGCGCCGAACTGCTGGGGGGCAAAGTCATCATGCAGCAACTGCGGATGCCGCAACACGATCCTGCATTATTGCGGGTGCAGAATATCTCCTCGAGTGAGCTTATCAGCGCGGTTAACCCCAAGCAATTCGCCATGTCTGGCCCGGTCAGCGGCGCGTTGCCGTTATGGCTGGATAACGAGAAGTGGATCATTAAAGACGGATGGTTAACCAACCCGGGGCCGATGACGCTGCGTATTGATAAGGATACCGCAGATGCCGTCGTCAAAGATAATATGGCGGCGGGTGCGGCCATTAACTGGCTGCGCTATATGGAAATAAGCCATTCCTGGACGAAAATAAATCTGGATAACCTCGGCGTTTTAACCATGCAGGCAAACGTGACTGGTAATAGCCGGGTGGATGGCAAAGTGGGGACGGTTAATTTGAATTACACCCACGAGGAAAACGTCTTTACGCTCTGGCGCAGTTTGCGTTTTGGCGACAATTTACAGGCATGGCTTGAACAAAATGCAGCGCTGCCGGAACCCCATTGCCTGGAAGGCAAGGAATGTGAGGAACAACAATGAAAACGATAGCTGCCATGCTGGGTCTGCTGGCTTCATCTCTGCTGGTCGGGTGTACTCCAAGAATCGAAGTGGCTGCGCCAAAAGAGCCGATCACGATTAATATGAACGTCAAAATTGAGCATGAGATCCATATCAAAGTCGATAAAGACGTTGAGAGCTTATTAAAATCGCGCAGCGATCTGTTCTGAGGTCACAATGAAAAAACAGCTTGTAGCGATCCTGGTGGCGTTGAGTTTTTTGAGCGGCAACGTGTGGGCATTGACCCTGAGTGAAGCCAGAACCGAGGGGCGGGTGGGCGAAACGCTTAATGGTTATCTGGCGGCATTGCAAACCGACGCAGAAACGCAGGCGCTGGTGAATGAGATTAACAAAGCGCGCAGCGCCAGCTATCAGCAACTGGCCAGGAGCAACAACATTCCGCCTGATGAAGTGGCGAAAATGGCCGGGCAAAAGCTGGTTGCTCGCGCGAAACCAGGAGAGTATGTGCAGGGTATTAATGGCAAGTGGCTGAGAAAATAATCAACGGAGTTGTAGATAGAATCCGATTTCTGTTTAATCCAAAGAAAAGTAATAGGCGGGTACTGTTAATTAATCCACTATAGTCAACACCGTAAATTATCAAGGAGTGATGATGACGCTTTATCAGATCAAGCCCGCCTTCCAGGCACTTCTGCGCCCATTAATGTTCTGGCTACATAAAAAAGGCGTCACAGCGAATCACGTTACCCTTGCCGCAATGGCGCTCTCTTTTGTGACCGGCGGCGTACTGGTGATTTTCCCCCAGCCTGAATACTTTGTTCTCCTGCCCATCGTGCTGTTTATTCGAATGGCGCTCAATGCCCTCGACGGTATGCTGGCGCGTGAATGTCACCAGCAGTCACGCCTTGGGGCCATTCTGAACGAGAGCGGGGATATTCTTTCAGATATAGCGCTTTATTTGCCGTTTATGCTGCTTCCTGACAGTAATGGATTGCTGGTTATGGTGATGCTGTTCTGTGCGGTAATGACGGAGTTTTGCGGCGTTCTGGCACAAACGATTAATGGCGTTCGCAGCTATGCCGGGCCGCTGGGGAAAAGTGACCGGGCGCTGGTATTTGGCGCATGGGGTCTGGCGCTGACTCTGTGGCCGCAGCTTGTACAGTGGAACAATGTGCTGTGGAGTGTTGCTATTCTCCTGCTGCTATGGACAGTGATTAACCGCTGTAGAAGCGCATTACGCGAAGAGGTGGCGCAATGATGATGCTGGAGAAGTCACTCGCGGTCATTTTTGCACTGCTGCTGGTTGCAACAGTGGTGAATGGATTACTGGTGTGGCGACGACCGGATAAAGACTGGCGGGAACTGACATTACGTATACGCACCTGGTGGATAATCATCGTCCTGTTTTCTCTGGCGATTTTAAGTCCGCACTGGTTGGCGCTGACCTTTTTCGCGCTGGTCAGCTTCATGGCGTTAAAGGAATTTTTAACGCTGGCGCCGTCGCGTCAGACCGATCGCATGCCGCTGCTGTGGATGTTCATTGCTATTCCAGTCAACTACTGGCTGATCGGTATTAACTGGTACGGCATGTTTGTGGTGTTTATCCCGGTCTACGCTTTTTTATTCTTACCCGTGCGAATGGTGATTGCGGGCGATACGCAGGGCTTCTTGCGCTACGCCTCGCAGCATCACTGGAGCCTGATGACCACCGTTTTTGCCTTCAGCCATGTCGCGTTTTTGCTGGTTCTGCCTGATGATGGCCAACAAACCGGCGCATTGCTGGTGCTGTTCCTGGTTGGCTTAACGGAATTCAATGATATTGCGCAGTACCTGTGGGGCAAATCGATTGGGCGCATCAAAGTGATCCCCAGAGTCAGCCCTAATAAGACACTGGCGGGACTGGTCGGCGGCGTAGCGACCACCACGCTGATGGCGGCGCTGCTTGGGCCGCTGATGACGCCGTTAAGCATTCCGTTGTCGCTGCTGGCGGGCTTTATTATCGGCATCAGTGGTTTTTGTGGCGATGTGGTGATGTCGGCAATCAAGCGCGATATCGGCGTGAAGGACAGCGGAACATTGCTGCCAGGTCATGGCGGGATCCTTGACCGACTGGATTCTCTGATCTTTACCGCGCCGGTGTTTTTCCATTTCATTCGCTACTTTTGCTATTAACTTATGCTGAACTCAATTCTGCGAACCCTGTTTACGCTGTGCATCGTCTGGCCGGTGATTTGGCTGTGGCTGGGGCTGCGTATCAGGCACCGGGAGCGTTTGCCTACCCGCGGCCCGGCAATTATTGTCGCCAATCACAATAGCCATATGGATGTTTTTGCGCTGCTTTCGCTCTTTCCGCTGCGCCGTCAGGCGTCGGTTCATCCGGTGGCTGCCGCTGACTATTTCCTGCGTAATAAAGCCATGGCCTGGTTTGCGCTAAATATTCTTAACATTATTCCCATTTCGCGAAAGGGCGGAGAAGCCAATCCGCTGGCGCAGTGCGAACAGGCATTACGCGACGGCAAGATCCTGATCCTCTTTCCGGAAGGCACGCGGGGCGAGCCGGGGAAACTGTCGCCGCTGAAATCCGGATTGTGGCATCTGAGCCAGTGCGTACCGGAGGTACCGATTATTCCCGTCTGGCTGCGTGGTACCGAATCTGTCATGGCGAAAGGGAATCGTATCCCGCTGCCGCTGTTTATTGATGTCAATATAGGCAGTGCGTTGTATTTTCACGGGGATAAACCCCTCTTCATGGACGGACTCAGACAGCAACTGTTGCTGTTGGAGCAACAAACTAAAGGATTACATTCGCATGAGTGATACACGCGTACCTGACGAACGTCATTTTGTGACCAGTGACAATACCGAACTGTTTTATCGCTACTGGCCGGCAATTGCCCCTGGCGCAGCGCCTAAAGTGATCGTCATGTTCCATCGCGGACACGAACATTCCGGGCGGTTACAGCATATTGTGGACGAGCTGGCGATGCCGGATACCGCATTTTATGCCTGGGATGCGCGTGGTCATGGCCACTCTCCGGGCCAGCGCGGCTATAGTCCTTCTCTGGCGCGCTCGGTACAGGATGTCGAAGAATTTGTGCGTTTCGCCGCTGCAGACAGTCATGCCGCCATGGAAGATGTGGTGGTGGTGGCGCAAAGCGTTGGCGCGGTACTGGCCGCGACCTGGGTACATGACTATGCTCCCGCTATTCGCGGATTAGTACTGGCATCACCGGCCTTTAAAGTGAAATTGTATGTGCCGTTTGCTCGTCAGGGGTTGGCGTTAATGCACCGACTGCGCGGCCTGTTTTTCGTTAACTCTTATGTTAAGGGTAAATACCTGACGCATGACGTCGATCGTGTGGCGAGCTTTAACCTCGATACCCAGATAACCCGGGCTATTGCGGTTAATATCTTGCTGGATCTCTACAAAACGGCAGAACGCATTGTCAGCGATGCCGCCGCCATTACGATGCCTGTGCAGTTGCTGGTCTCCGGCGATGATTTCGTTGTGCATCGCCAGCCGCAAATTGATTTTTATCAGCGTCTGCGAAATCCCCTCAAAGAGCTGCACGTGCTGCCGGGTTTTTACCACGACACGCTGGGCGAAAAAGACCGGCACCTGGCGTTCGATAAAATGCGTGATTTCATTTCTACGCTCTACGCTATGCCTCCACAGCGTTTTGATTACAGCAACGAAGATCGCTGGAGCCCTGGCGCCGATACCTGGCGGATGCTCAACGGGGGACCCGCGCCGTATTCTCTCGACGATATTGCGTACCGTGGCCTGCGCTACGGAATGAAGCTTCTGGGCACACAATCAACAGGCGTGCGTCTTGGATTTGAAACCGGTTTTGATTCCGGTAGCACACTGGATTATGTCTATCGCAACCAGCCGCAGGGCAACGGTGCACTGGGGCGTTTAATCGACAAGAACTACCTGAACAATGTCGGCTGGCAGGGGATCCGCCAGCGTAAGATTCATTTGCAGATGCTGATTAGTAAGGCTGTTGCACAGTTGAATGAGCAGGGCACGCCGGTACATGTGGTGGATATTGCTGCCGGACATGGACGCTATGTGCTTGATGCGCTGGAAGGCGAAAAGGCGGTACGTTCAATTTTATTGCGTGATTACAGTGAATTGAATGTGAATAAAGGTCGGGAAATGATCGCCAGCAGAGGCATGGCTGACATTGCGCGTTTTGAGCAAGGCGATGCCTTCAACCGCGAACAGCTGGCGGCGCTGGAGCCTCGTCCTGGTCTGGGGATTGTCTCTGGTTTGTACGAGCTTTTTCCTGAAAATGCGCTGGTCAAAAATTCTCTGGCCGGGCTGGCAGAGGCGATAGCGCCGGGGGGCGTATTGATTTACACCGGGCAGCCGTGGCATCCGCAACTTAAAACGATAGCCTGGTCGCTGACCAGTCATAAAGACGGCAAAGCATGGGTTATGCGCGTGCGTACACAGGGTGAAATGGACGCGCTGGTCCGCGAGGCAGGCTTTGAGAAGTGTACCCAACTGATTGATGAGTGGGGTATTTTCACCGTTTCTATGGCGGTACGCCGTGCATCCTGAACAGCGTAAAGTTATGGTGCAGGCGGTAGGCTGGTTACTGCTGCTGGCGCCATTTTTTTTCCTTACCTACGGCAAGGTGAATCAGTTTACCGCCTGGCAGGATGCTCATTATCAGAACGTTGGCAGCATCGTTTTTGCCTGGGAATCTGCCATTCCTTTTATTCCGTGGACCATCATCCCGTACTGGAGTCTGGATCTTTTTTACGGGTTATCTCTGTTTGTTTGCACTACACGTTTCGAGCAGCGTCGGTTGGTGCTCAGGCTGGTACTGGCATCGTTGATTGCTTGCGCCGGTTTTTTACTGTTCCCGTTACAGTTTACCTTTACCCGCCCCGAAGTGACGGGCGCGGCGGGTTGGCTGTTTGCCCAGCTCGAACAGTTCGATCTGCCCTATAACCAGTCGCCGTCGCTGCATATCATTCTTTGTTGGCTGCTGTGGCGGCATTTCAGTCGCCATCTGTCCGGCGGCTGGCGCAGACTGTGCGATGGCTGGTCTTTACTGATCGCGGTATCGGTGCTGACCACCTGGCAGCATCACTTTATCGATATTATTACCGGGCTGGCGGCAGGAATGTTGATTGACTGGATGGTACCGGAACAATGCCGCTGGCGCTGGTGCAGACCGGATGCAGCCCGTCAGAGGCTGATGCGCCGTTACCTGCTGGGCTCGGCATTATGTTTTTTTGCTGCAGCGTTGCTGACGCCATGGCTGCTGTGGCCAGCGATGGCCTTGTTGATGGTCGGCTGCGGTTACGCGGGATTTGGCGCGGCGGTGACGGCGAAAGATTCGCAGGGGCGACTGTCTCCCGCGGTTTACTGGCTATCATTGCCGTGGCGTGCGGGAATGTGGCTGTCGATGCGCTGGTTTACCCGCCGTATACCGGCAGTAAGTCAGGTTGTGGCTGGCGTATATCTCGGCAGTTTTCCGCGCTCGGTACCTGCGCAAAAGGCGGTGCTTGACTTAACCTTTGAGTTTTCACGTGGGCGGGCGACGTCCTCGCGTACTTATCATTGCGTACCGATGCTGGATTTAGTGATCCCGCATGAAGCCGAACTGCAGCAGGCGGTTAGCACTCTGGAGACTCTGCGTGAGGAACAGGGAACGGTGCTGGTGCACTGTGCCTTAGGGCTGTCGCGCAGCGCAATGGTGGTTGCAGCGTGGCTGTTGCGTTATGGCCATGCGGCGACGGTAGAGCACGCCGTGGCGCAGATTCGGGCGAGTCGGCCACAGGTGGTACTGACAGATAAACATCTGGAGATGCTGCGACAATGGCAACAGAAAGTGACAATGTAACGAATGGTGAAGTGCTTCAGCATGCTCTGCTGCGGCATACGCTGGCAAGCTGGCGCTTTATGCTGCTTTTTTCCCTCCCGCCGATGGCATGGGTGCTGTTTGTTGCTTCGTCAGGGGTACCGCGCGCCGTCATGGCATTGCTGTGCGCAGCGGTCTGGTTTGGCTGTTGGCGACTGTGGCTCGACGAACGCTATTTTTCGCTGATTAATCCGCAAAACAACGAGCAGGCCGGAAGTGCGCTGTGTTTTATCTGGCGACGTGAACGGTTGAAAACGTTAACGCTGGCTGAACGGCAGTCCGGCGCATTGAAACAGTTTCGTCATACGCTCTGCATGATTGCGGTTCTGTGGGCTTTCTGGCTGGTGCTGTTGATGTAGTATTCATCTGGATTATTCATCAACATCGCAATAGTTGCCACACGGCATCAAATTCAGGCTGATATAGTTCTATATCAGTCGCGATGCGGAGTGAGATCATGTGGCTTCTCAAGTGGTATGTCTGGAATCGTTGGGTATTTAAGCTATTAAGCCGGGATGTCGCCGAGCCAGAACAATTTTTGCTGCATTGCTGGGAAGAGAATCTGGCGAAATGCAGGGATTATGCAACCATCTGGCGTGATATTAATCGCATTCACGGCAAACAGGTTCGGGTGCAGGTAAAGAAGTAAATACTCGAGAAACCCTCCCACCGGATGGTGAGAGGGTGAATTATCAGGCAGCGACGACGCTGTCGATAGCGGCTTTCGCATCGGACTGCGCTTTGGTCGCCACTTCCGGACCGTACGCAATGCCTTCCGCAAAGACGACGTTCACGTCGGTGATGCCGATAAAGCCCAGGAATACGTTCAGATACGGCGTGATCAGGTCGGTCGGGGTATCTTTATGGATACCACCACGGCTGGTCAGTACTACTGCGCGTTTACCTGTTACCAGACCTTCCGGACCTTTCTCGGTATAACGGAAGGTTACGCCAGCACGGGCAATCAGGTCGAAATAGTTTTTCAGCTGCGTTGGGATGTTGAAGTTATACATTGGCGCGGCGATAACAATTACATCATGCGCTTTCAGCTCAGCAATCAGTTCGTCGGACAACGCAAGCGCTTCTTGTTGACGCGGAGTCAGCGGCGCATCGCTCGGGCGCAGGGCACCCACCAGTTCGCCATCCAGTACCGGAACAGGATTTGCAGCCAGGTCGCGGACGGTGATTTCATCAGCGGAGTGCTTTTCACGCCACTGTTCAACAAAATAATCAGACAACTGACCAGACTGAGAGTACCCTGCCAGAATACTGGATTTCAGAACTAATACCTTGCTCATGGGTGTTTCCTTTTATGTGTTTGAAGGGGTTATGCCCCGTTGCTTGTTGACACTTTATTCACAATCCTGTCGCAGTGATAGCGCAATATATCGAATCCTATGTTCGAAATTATTGAACAACACATGAAAAGCGCCGATGTGGTACTCTATACCTATCATCTAAAAGAGATTTAACCCGGCAGAGCACTGCCTTTTAACGCTATGACAGAACAACAAAAATTAACCTTCAACATGTTGCAGCAACAGCTGGATTCACTGATGCTGCGTGACAGACAGCGTTTTGCCCGTCGCCTGCACGGTGTTAAGAAGGTTAAAAATCCTGATGCACAACAGGCCATTTACCAGGAGATGGCAAAAGAGATTGATCACGCAGCCGGTAAAGTTGTGCTGCGTGAAGCGGCGCGTCCGGTCATCAGCTATCCGGAAAACCTGCCAGTCAGCCAGAAAAAACAGGATATTCTGGAGGCAATTCGCGACCATCAGGTGGTGATTGTTGCCGGTGAGACCGGGTCAGGTAAAACCACCCAGTTACCCAAAATCTGTATGGAGCTCGGACGCGGGATAAAAGGGCTGATCGGCCATACCCAACCGCGTCGTCTGGCGGCGCGTACGGTAGCGAACCGTATTGCGGAAGAACTGCAAACCGAGCCGGGTGGCTGTATCGGCTATAAGGTCCGTTTTAGCGATCATGTCAGCGACAACACGATGGTGAAGCTGATGACGGACGGTATCTTGCTGGCGGAAATCCAGCAGGATCGGCTGTTGATGCAGTACGACACTATCATCATCGATGAAGCGCATGAACGCAGCCTGAATATCGACTTTCTGCTCGGCTATCTGAAAGAGCTTCTGCCGCGCCGTCCGGATCTAAAAATTATCATCACTTCGGCGACTATCGACCCGGAGCGTTTTTCAAAGCATTTCAATAATGCGCCGATTATCGAAGTCTCCGGTCGAACGTATCCGGTGGAAGTTCGCTATCGTCCGATTGTTGAAGATGCAGATGATACCGAACGTGACCAACTGCAGGCTATTTTTGATGCTGTAGAGGAATTAGGCCGTGAAAGTCAGGGCGACATTCTGATCTTTATGAGCGGCGAGCGCGAAATCCGCGACACCGCCGATGCCCTGAATAAGCTGGATTTACGCCACACCGAAGTGCTGCCGCTGTATGCGCGTCTCTCCAATAGCGAGCAGAACCGCGTGTTCCAGTCGCACAGCGGTCGCCGTATCGTGCTGGCGACCAACGTGGCGGAAACGTCGCTGACCGTACCGGGCATCAAGTATGTGATTGACCCGGGCACTGCGCGTATTAGTCGTTACAGTTACCGCACCAAAGTCCAGCGCTTACCGATAGAACCGGTGTCACAGGCTTCCGCTAACCAGCGTAAAGGCCGCTGCGGTCGTGTTTCGGAAGGGATCTGTATTCGTCTGTATTCCGAAGATGATTTCCTGTCTCGCCCTGAGTTTACCGATCCGGAGATCCTACGTACTAACCTGGCGTCCGTTATTTTGCAGATGACGGCGTTGGGGTTGGGCGATATCGCGGCGTTTCCGTTTGTTGAGGCACCGGATAAACGCAATATTCAGGACGGCGTACGCCTGCTCGAAGAGCTGGGGGCGATAACCACCGACGAACAGGCAACCGCTTATAAGTTAACGCCGTTGGGCCGTCAGCTGTCGCAACTGCCGGTGGATCCGCGTCTGGCGCGCATGGTGCTGGAAGCGCAAAAACATGGCTGTGTGCGTGAGGCGATGATCATTACATCGGCGCTGTCTATTCAGGATCCGCGCGAGCGTCCGATGGACAAGCAGCAGGCTTCCGACGAGAAGCATCGCCGTTTCCATGACAAAGAGTCTGATTTCCTCGCATTTGTGAACCTGTGGAACTATCTCGGCGAGCAGCAAAAAGCGCTGTCGTCAAACCAGTTCCGTCGCCAGTGCAAACTTGATTTTCTGAACTACCTGCGCGTGCGTGAATGGCAGGATATTTACACCCAGCTGCGTCAGGTAGTGAAAGAGTTAGGGATCCCGGTTAACAGCGAACCAGCTGAATACCGGGAAATCCACGTCGCGCTGCTGACCGGTTTACTGTCGCATATCGGGATGAAAGATACCGATAAACAGGAGTTTACCGGTGCGCGTAACGCCCGCTTCTCGATCTTTCCGGGCTCCGGTCTATTTAAAAAACCGCCGAAGTGGACGATGGTAGCGGAGCTGGTGGAAACCAGTCGCCTGTGGGGACGTATTGCCGCACGCATCGATCCTGAGTGGGTTGAACCGGTTGCCCAGCATCTGATCAAACGTTCATACAGTGAACCTCACTGGGAACGTGCGCAGGGCGCGGTGATGGCAACAGAAAAGGTCACCGTCTATGGTTTACCGATTGTGGCGGCCCGTAAGGTGAACTACAGCCAGATCGATCCCGCACTGTCGCGTGAGTTGTTCATCCGCCATGCGCTGGTGGAAGGTGACTGGCAAACGCGCCATGCGTTTTTCCGCGATAACCTGAAGCTACGGGCGGAGGTGGAAGAGTTAGAGCACAAATCGCGCCGTCGCGACATTCTGGTCGATGATGAGACGCTATTTGAGTTTTACGACCAGCGCATCAGTCATGATGTGGTCTCCGCTCGTCACTTTGACAGCTGGTGGAAAAAGGTCAGCCGTGAAACGCCGGATCTGCTCAACTTTGAAAAGAGCATGCTTATCAAAGAGGGCGCGGAAAAAATCAGTAAGCTGGATTACCCGAACTTCTGGCATCAGGGTAACCTCAAACTTCGCCTGAGCTATCAGTTCGAACCGGGAGCTGATGCGGACGGTGTGACTGTGCATATTCCGCTGCCGCTGCTCAATCAGATCGACGAAAGCGGTTTTGAATGGCAAATTCCGGGGCTACGCCGCGAACTGGTGATCGCCCTGATTAAGTCGCTGCCGAAACCGGTACGACGCAACTTTGTGCCTGCGCCGAACTATGCCGAAGCGTTTTTAGGTCGCGTCACGCCGCTGGAACTGCCGCTGCTGGACGCGCTGGAGCGTGAACTGCGCCGCATGACCGGCGTTACCGTTGACCGTGAAGACTGGCACTGGGATCAGGTGCCCGATCACCTGAAAATCACCTTCCGGGTCGTGGATGATAAAAATAAGAAGCTGCAGGAAGGGCGTTCGCTGCAAGATTTGAAGGATGCGCTGAAGGGTAAAGTTCAGGAAACATTGTCTGCGGTGGCGGATGACGGTATCGAACAAAGCGGGTTGCACATTTGGAGCTTCGGTCAGCTTCCGGAAAGTTACGAACAAAAACGCGGTAACTATAAGGTCAAAGCGTGGCCAGCGCTGGTGGATGAGCGTGACAGCGTCGCCATCAAACTGTTTGATAACCCACTGGAGCAACAGCAGGCGATGTGGTGTGGTTTACGCCGCCTGTTGTTGCTGAATATTCCATCACCGATCAAATATTTGCATGAAAAACTGCCCAACAAAGCCAAGCTGGGATTGTACTTTAACCCGTACGGTAAAGTGCTGGATTTGATTGACGACTGTATCTCCTGCGGTGTGGATCAGTTAATTGACGCCAACGGCGGTCCGGTGTGGACCGAAGAAGGCTTCACCGCGCTGCATGAGAAAGTGAGGGCTGAACTGAACGATACGGTGGTGGATATTGCTAAGCAGGTCGAGCAGATCCTGACCGCGGTATTTAATATCAACAAACGTCTGAAAGGGCGCGTGGATATGACCATGGCGCTGGGGCTTGCGGATATCAAAGCGCAGATGGGCGGGCTGGTGTACCGTGGATTTGTTACCGGCAATGGTTTCAAACGTCTCGGCGATACGTTGCGCTATTTGCAGGCTATCGAAAAACGCCTGGAGAAACTGGCTATCGACCCACATCGTGACCGTGCGCAAATGCTGAAAGTAGATAGCGTGCAGCAGGCCTGGAAGCAGTGGCTCAATAAACTGCCTCCCGCGCGGCGTGAAGATGACGATGTCAAAGAGATCCGCTGGATGATAGAAGAGCTACGCGTCAGCTATTTTGCCCAGCAGCTTGGTACGCCGTATCCCATCTCCGATAAACGTATTTTGCAGGCGATGGAGCAGATTACAGGGTAATACGGTGCTGGACTGTAGGCCGGATAAGGCGTAGCCGCCATCCGGCCTCTGTACCCGGTAAAGAATAAACGCCAGGAGTTATAAGTATGAGTCAGTTTCCGATACTTGCCGCAACCACCCTCGCGGCTATAAATACCGTAGGGCGATGGTTGGCGCAGAATGATTTTACGGGGAATATCACCGTTCAGTCAGATTGCGTGATTCTGGCAGGGAATGCGGTTATTCCGACTATCGACGCCGCCTGCCGGATCGCCAAAGAGCAACAGGTTCCCTTGTTGATTAGCGGTGGTATCGGCCACTCCACACGATTTCTGTATGACGCGATTGCAGAGCATCCTCGTTACAACATCATTCGTACCACCGGACGTGCGGAAGCGGCGATCCTTGCTGATATCGCTCATCAGTTCTGGCAAATCCCGGGAGAGAAGATTTGGGTGGAAGACCAGTCAACAAACTGCGGCGAGAATGCCCGATTTAGCTGTGCATTACTGAATCAGGCGACAGAAAGTATTCATACCGTCATTGTGGTGCAGGATCCCACTATGCAACGTCGCACGATGGCAACGTTTCAGCGCGTGACCCGCGATGAGCCGCATGCGCCGCGCTGGCTGAGTTTCCCTGGATTCATCCCCGAGTTGGCCCAACGGCAAGACGGCGTGGATTTTGTGCCAGCAGCAGAAGGTTTGTGGTCGGTAGATCGCTATCTTTCTCTCATTACCGGTGAGCTTCCGCGCTTGCGTGATGATGCCACCGGCTACGGGCCTTGCGGCCGCGATTTTATTGCCCATGTTGATATTCCTCAGAACGTTGAGCAAGCCTGGCAGCAGTTGCAAAATGATACCGCGCTGACTGACTTACTGGAAAGCCGTTCTCTGTAATTCCTGCTGCCCGTTTGTAAGCGTTTTGCTGCAAACGGGCAGAAATCCCACCTGGTTTTTCTCTTTATTCTTACTTTGCCAGACGCTTTTATGAAGCCGCTCACAGAACAGCCACTCCAGCCCATAATGTGACAGGCATGATTGATATTAATTAACAATAGTTTTACTTGTTAAAAACAATTCAATCACAGGAGAGCCGCATGTCAGTACCCGTACAACATCCTATGTATATCGATGGGCAGTTTGTGACCTGGCACGATGACGCCTGGATTGATGTCGTCAATCCGGCCACGGAAGAGGTGATCTCGCGTATTCCCGATGGCCGCGCCGAAGATGCGCGTAAAGCTATCGATGCGGCGGAACGCGCCCAGCCGCAATGGGAAGCGCTGCCCGCCATTGAACGGGCGAACTGGTTACGCAAAATTTCTGCGGGTATTCGCCAGCGAGCCAGTGAAATCAGCGCGCTGATTGTGGCGGAGGGCGGAAAAATACAGCAACTGGCAGACGTCGAAGTCTCGTTTACCGCTGACTATATCGATTACATGGCGGAGTGGGCGCGTCGCTATGAAGGCGAGATCCTGCAAAGCGATCGTCCGGGCGAGAATATCTTGCTGTTTAAACGTGCTTTGGGCGTGACTACGGGCATTCTGCCGTGGAACTTCCCATTTTTCCTGATTGCCCGCAAACTGGCTCCCGCATTACTGACGGGGAATACCATTGTCATTAAACCGAGTGAATTCACCCCGAATAACGCCATCGCTTTTGCCAAAATTGTTGATGACATTGGCTTACCGCGCGGCGTCTTTAATCTGGTGCTGGGACGCGGTGAAACGGTCGGTCAGGAGCTGGCCGGAAACCCGAAGGTCGCCATGGTGAGCATGACCGGTAGCGTCGGCGCGGGGGAGAAAATTATGGCCGCAGCGGCGAAAAATATCACTAAAGTGTGTCTGGAACTTGGCGGTAAAGCTCCGGCGATTGTGATGGATGATGCGGATCTCGAGCTGGCGGTGAAGGCCATTGTCGACTCCCGTGTGATTAACACCGGGCAGGTGTGCAACTGTGCCGAGCGCGTGTACGTTCAGAAAGGTATTTATGATCAGTTCGTCAATCGTCTGGGCGAGGCGATGAAAGCCGTACAGTTCGGCAATCCGGCGGAACGCAACGACATCGCGATGGGACCGCTGATCAATGCCGCTGCGCTGGAGCGTGTCGAGCAGAAAGTCGCACGGGCGGTGCAGGAAGGCGCCCGTGTGGTGTTGGGCGGTAAGGCCGTTGCCGGCAAAGGTTATTACTACCCGCCGACGTTGCTGTTAGACGTGCGCCAGGAGATGGCGATTATGCACGAGGAGACGTTTGGTCCGGTGCTGCCGGTGGTGGCGTTTGATACGCTGGATCAGGCGCTGACGATGGCTAATGACAGCGACTACGGTCTGACCTCATCGATCTATACGCAGAATCTGAATACGGCGATGAAAGCCATTAAAGGGCTGAAGTTTGGCGAAACCTATATTAACCGTGAAAACTTCGAGGCGATGCAGGGCTTTCACGCTGGCTGGCGCAAGTCCGGGATTGGCGGGGCCGACGGTAAACACGGTCTGAACGAATACCTGCAAACGCAGGTGGTGTATTTGCAGTCCTAAGTTTCTTGCCGGGTGAGCCTGTACGCCACCCGGCGCAATTCTCACACTTTGGTGGCGATCCAGTTCATCATCATTTCCGGCCAGATGGCCAGCGGTAACCCCTGTGCATCGCGAATACCAAATCCGTGCTTACCGCGTTCAAACAGATGCATTTCGACCGAAACCCCCAGCTCACGTAGCGCATTAAAGAAGACCAGGCTGTTTTCCACCTTCACCGCTGGATCGTCAATGGCGTGTAGCAGGAACGTCGGCGGCGTTGTGTTATCCGCTCGTTCTTCAAGAGAATAGCGCTGCAGGTCTTCCTTTTCGGGCGTAGCGCCAACCAGCTCAAGGCGAGAGCCTGGGTGACCGATGTCTTCGCGCAGGGTGACAACCGGGTACACCAGCGCCATGAAGGCAGGACGCGCAGGTTGCTCGTCTACGTCATCAATTGGCGTATAAACCGATTCGGCAAACCGGGTTCCCAGACTGGCGGCTACGTGACCACCGGAGGAGAAGCCCAACACCCCGATACGGTCAGGGTTAATTTTCCATTCATGGGCGTTGGCGCGAATGTAGCGCATGGCGCGTTGGGCATCGGCCAGCGGTGCATTGGCGCCTTCTTCGTGCCCATCGCCCGGCATGCGGTAGGTCATCACAAACAGGGTATAACCGCGGGCGTTAAAGAACGGTGCCAGTGCGCTGCCTTCTTTATCCATCACCACGCGACGATAAGAGCCGCCAGGAGTAACAAGGATCCCTGTGCCGTTAGGTTTGGCAGGGGCGTAAACGGTAATTTCCGGGGCGCGAATGCCGGTGACCGCGCGATCGTAATCAGACGTTCCGGTATGTCGGGGTTCAGGCGTAAATACCGCATCGCTGTTTTTTGCTCCGGGGGCTTCACCCTGTGGCCAGAGGGTAAACGTGGAAGAAAGGCTAACGGCGTGCGCCATCATTTGAGTCAATTCTGAATGGGGCAGATTCATGCTATGTGTTCCTTACAACCGCAAAGGAACATCATAAAAGATGGCAGGGCGTAAAGCAGTGATACGACAGGCGGTCACGACTGCTTTACGCATTTGCTTTATGATTTTGTGAGTAAACGCCAGGTTATGTCCGATTCCAGCGTCGTTTGATCGGGTATGTTGCTAAAGGCGCTGTCCTTCAGTACAGGAAATAAGGTTACCGTAAAACTGACCTGCTGGCCCAGAGGCACCTCGTTATTTTCAACGGCGATGACGGCCTCGTTATTGTGAATATAAAGAGGATTTGTCGTACCGCTTGCAGGTGAGAAATTCACCTGATCGGTTGTTTTGCCAACCGTGTAGCTTTTGCCATCCACGATCATATTACCGACTTTTACGCCTACGCCTCCCTGATCGCCAAATTTGAAACGACCTTTCTCACCTGCAGAGCCGTTTAACAGTACGGCCACGCGCTGTTTCTCTGGGCAGTAGATATTCACGTTTACTTCACGCTCTTCCAGCTTATGCCAGTTTTGCTGTGAACTTACGATGCTCTCACGCTGGATCCGGGCGTAGTTAACTTCACTACTTGAAAGTGTAATCTGACATTCATCCTCACCGGCATAGGCAAGTGATGACGCCAACAATGTTATCAAAGTTAAAGCGGTTAATCGTACTGACGCGCTAAAGGCGGTTTGAATCATCACTGGCACACTCCGTTGGCTTCTTCATAAAATGCCTGTTCATCTCGTGTTGGATTCAGAGTGAAATCAATCTTGCATAGTTTGCGATCGTTGTTATCCATGGCATACAGTGCGTCAAGCTGATCTGCATCCGTCAGAAATACATGTCCATCATCCACGCTGGTTACGATGTAATTTTCTTTTCCATCAACAATAGAGAGGCCCTTAGCCAGCGGTGTACCGTCCGGGTTTTTAACGCGCAGCATCACGCGACGGCTGTTCAGCACTTTGAAACTGACCTCACTTACCGAAGCATGTGCAGCAGCAATGTATTTGGTTCCATTTGCCAGCGTCATACTTTGCGGCAGCTTGTTGGCATTAATCTCCAGGCGCGAATTACGCCATTCGGTCAGGCCGGGCACCACGGCTTGTCCCCAGAAATCAGTCCAAATCGTGCCTTGCGGTGTTTCAATTTCAACGCCGCTTGTATGCTCATTTAGCCGGGCAATGGCAAAGGTATCCCGGATAGAATAGGGAGAGAACGTCACCCCATTTTTATGCGCGACGATGCCGCCTGATAATGTAGCGTTGTAGTTGCGCTGATGGTCGCTGCTGTTACCCACACCAAGTCCCAGTTGGGTATAATGCAGGTTAGTGTTCAGATTGCCATTGAAGCTGTTAGTCCGGTCCTCATCGTCCCGATCAGCGGAGATCGAGTAATTCGTATTTTCCGTTAACTGACCGGCGTTTTGTACGCCGTAGGTTGTGCGGTCATCTTCTTTACGCATGTAAGTGCTGATGCTTTGTCCGCTACCGAGTGGAATGCTGAGGTTAACGTACAGCAATTCGTTGTCCTGATCGTCATCGACATTCCCGACAGCGCTCTGCCAGTTGACGGTGACGGAAGCGTATTTAAAGGTTTTCCCCCAGGAGAGCAGCAAATAGCGGCTGTCTTCAGCGTCGCCAGCCCTCTGGTTATAGTTAAAACCTGCGCTAAAAGCGCCAGCCAGGGAAGAGCCCCAGCTTAGTGTTCCCGAGTACATATTATCATATGGCTGATAATCTTCATTCAGCGCATCGGACAACTCCCGATACCCGTTGTTGTAATGGGCGGCACTCACCGATAAGCCAACGCCTTCCGTCAGCCTGAGGTCGCTTTGCAGCTCGCTTTTAAACCCGTGGCTGTCCTCACCAAATTGCTCCTGGCTCGCGGCGGCGCTGGCGGAGACGCTGAAGCTCTCATTGAGCATATATTCTGAGCGGACACCCGCGGCCTGGTAATCTTCAGCCAGCATACCGGAGGCGAGTAAGTTGGCGTTTTGCATTATTCGCCACCCGTCGGACAGGCTGACAACCCACGGGTTATCATAATCACCGTCAAGATCCCGGACGCGACCGGCAGATACCGTCAGCCCCTGTGGTCGCGACAGCTGCTGCGTTCTTACGGCAGACGCCGGAACAATAAAACGGCTGCTGGAGCCATCGGTTTCGAACACGGTCACGTCCAGCGCGACGTTGTTACGCGCGATGGGAACATCTTCAAGAGTGAAGGGGCCTGCGTTTACCAGCGTATTGTAAATCAGCTGACCGCTCTGACGGACTTCAACGCGCGCCTGGGCGCTTCTGGCAATGCCGGAGACATTCACCCCAGAACGGCTTCCCAGCAGACCGTTGGTGGGCATTAACTGCACGCCGGTAACGGAGACACCGCTCAGCACATCGGAGTTGGCGTTGATTTCACCGACCTGGAGGGTCTGTTTTTGTTCGGTAAACACATGCTCGGCAAAAGTATAAATACTGTCAGTGCTTTTTGTGCCGTCATCATCGGCAAGAATATAGCGACTACGTAATGCCCAGCCGGCAACGTTAAAGCCGCCTTCCAGGCTTGCCTGGGAATACTGGCGGCTGTCGCCCCCCTGAAATTCATTTCGGGTGCTGAATAATGAATAGTTCAGTAAACCGGCCGTGCCGCCATGCTGAAAGTTTTTACTGTCAGCCGCAAAATTATCCAGCGCTGTTTCTGGCAGATAAAGCGCTACCGTATTTTCACCGGGCAGGGCATTAACAATGGCCTGGGGATAATCATCACGAATATCATGACATTGTTCATCTGCCTTGAGTGGAACAGGCATCAGCCCGGCAAAGTCCAGAAAATCTTTATCAATACAGAGTGTGCCGTCTTCCCCAAAACGTACGGCAGCGGTGCCGCGCGTTTTATTATTTATTTTTACCTGAACGGAATGTGTTCCCGGTAAAAAACGTGGGGATTTGGCGAAGTAACGATTAAGATCCTGGCTCAGGCCACGATTTTTAATTATGTCCGTGTCAAAAGTGACCTCGCGAGCGCAGAGGTCGGCTGAACTAAACAGCAGCAGAGGAAATGCGCCAGCCATAATTATCTGAATAGAAAGCGCCAGACGGCTTTTATTATACAAAGTCGTACTCTCTTATTATTTGTGGTTTAATTCAGCAATAAAGCTTGGAACTTCTACTCCATAGCGACTGGCAGGGAAGAATTTGACTTGTTTATCACCACCAGTGTCTTTATTCAGCGACAGGGTGATGGACTCGCCCGGCAGAATATGTGTTTTGCCAATGTCAATCGTCGTTTTTGATGGTAAGAAAACGGCATTTTGCGCCAGTCTGACTACATATTTACTGGGATTGGATAAAGTGACTGTTTTACCAGACTGACTCCATTCCAGATATTTCCACGCATCGGTAACAACCGCAAGCCTGGCCGGGCGAATCAGTACGGGAATATCCTGGCGAATATTGATGCCAATTTTAATCCGGTTATCATCGCTTTTCGGCGGTATTCCTTCAAATGTGACGCGCTTATAATGTTCAACATCCAGCGGTTCATTGCTTTGCAAAATAAAACGCAGTTGCTGTGTTTGTTGTGGTTCAAGACGAACAACAGGTTGCGTCACAATAAGTTTTAACCCCTGATCGTCCTTTATATCAATGACATTGGTATACAGCAGTGACGGATGGTCGTCCGTGTTCTTGATATTTATGGTTCCGCTGTGGGTGGCTTCGTCGATCACCAGCAGGCTGGTTTCGGGGACCATGCCAGCCGCGAAGGCCGGTGCCTGCGATATCAATAAAGCACTCGCCAGAACAGCATTGAGCGTGGTGTTTTTGAATAACATAAATCGTATCTCCTTGATAAAAATAACATTCCATGTTTAGCGTGATGCCTGAAAAAAGAGTAAACGGGATCCGTTTACTCTTGGTGCGATCGCCAGGCTAAATTACAGATAACGCAGGCTGATGGTTACCTGACCATTGAGGTTGGTATCGTCAGTAATTGCGAGGGTCGCGGTATCCTGAATCGCCAGAGATGTGACCAGCGGGAATGTTGCGCTCAGGAACGCCAGCGGCTCGGTGGTACCCGCAGTTGCCACGGTGATGTCACGTACGCTGCTACCCTGGGTCGCGCCATCAGCGCTTTTCGTCCAGTCACCGGTTTTATTTTGCTGATAAATCGTATCAACCGTGTTGGTATCAGCAACGACGCCGCTGGTTTTAACAAACAGGGTGTAAGCGCCAATTTTAACGTTGCCGCCGGTTAACCCTACGCCGTAGCTCTGCGCACTGCCGAGATAGGTGCCGCCGGTAAAGGTAGCGTCATTCACCGTGATATCCGCACGCGTGTCCGCGCGGTCATCGACCATATTCCAGGACACTTTGGTGGCGGAGGCGCAAGTAATGGTCAGATCAATATCTTTCTGACCCAACTGATTGACATCCGATGCAGACAGAGATCCCAGGCGAATAGTGCCATAGTTAACGACACCGCTATTGCTCAGCGTGGGCATGCAGGCTGCGTTGGTCAGTAAACCCTTGACCTTCAATACGGCAGTCGGGTCTGCCGCAAAAGCGGAAGTCACGCACAGGGAAAGTGCTGTCGCAAGAAGCAGTTTTTTCATTTGTTAATCCTTAACATTAAAATACAGACGTTATTTAAGATTTATGCTCAGATGAATTAGTTAAATAACGTAATTACAGATAAAACATGGTAAACGTCGCCTGACCATCCATATTGGTATCGTCAGTAATTGCCAGCGTTGTTGTATTTTGAATCGCTAGCGTGGTAACCAGGGGTATAGTCACCGTGGTGAATGCCAGTGGTTCTATGGTACCAAACTTGCCAACGGTGTATTCATATGCGTTATGCGCGAACGTTGTTTTGTAACTCAACGACGCCATCATGCTTCTCCATGTATTAACGCCCCCATGGCCGTAACGAACGAGCAGCGTTGCGGAGGCTCCGTCAGCAGTGACCGTTTCCGATGCCGCACGGATGCTATAGTTGCCAATATTGACGCCGTTGGTCGTTTTACCTACGCCAAACACGAGATCTGAGGCACCAATTACCCCACCATCCGTTGCCGCGTTTTCAATCATAATACCCGCCACGCTGTCAGTACGGTCGTCGGCAACCTGAAAACCCAGTTGCGTTGGTACCGGGCAGTTAATGACCAGGTTGGTTTCTTTGGCGCCCAACTGATTATTGCTAGTTGCTGAAAGCGCACTCAAGTGAATTGTGCCGTAGTCGATAGTTGTTCCACCGCCAATTTCTGGCGTGCAGGCAGCGTTGGTTAACACGCCCTGGACTTGCAATACGGTCTGATCTACGGCAAATGCAGATGCTGTGCACAGTGATAGCGCAGTAAAAAGAAGTGTCTTTTTCAATTGTTAATCCTTAACAAATGTTATCGCTGAGATAATCTCTGGATATCTTAATAGTTTATGTATGAACTCAATGTATAAACCGAATTCATAATATATTGAGGAGGGCGATACTGGCAATTAAGTAAAATTAAATATCAAATTTACATATTTTAACATTTTGTATGTGAATACATTTATGGTGTGGATTTTTTTACTTATGTAGCGAAACACAATAATGACAGAGAAAAGGTGAACCGTCATGATGCTAATGACTACATAACGGTTACTCAACGCAGAATTGAGTAACCGGATGTAATTAATCAGCTAGATCTTGATAAACTTATCCAGCGTACGAATAAGTTGGGTGACAAAACCGTATTCGTTATCATACCAGGCGACGGTTTTTACCAGTTGCAGATCGCCCACTTCGGTAATTTCGGTTTGCGTTGCATCAAATACCGAACCGAAATGCGAGCCAATGACATCTGACGAGACAATTTCTTCGTCGGTATAGCCAAATGATTCATTATTTTGCGTGGCTTTTTTCAGCGCGTTGTTAACCTCTTCAGCGGTGACTTTTTTACCCAACACGGATACCAGCTCGGTGACGGATCCGGTTTTCACCGGCACACGCTGGGCGTGGCCTTTTAATTTTCCGCTCAATGCCGGAATGACCAGACCAATGGCTTTGGCGGCTCCGGTGGTATGGGGAATGATATTCTCCGCCGCCGCGCGTGAGGCGCGCAGATCTTTCCCGCGTGGGCCATCAACCAGCGACTGTGTCCCCGTGTAGGCGTGAATGGTGGTCATGGTGCCAAGCTGAATACCGAAGCTGTCGTGCAGCGCTTTCGCCATCGGCGCCAGGCAGTTGGTGGTGCACGACGCCACTGAAATAATCCGATCGTTCGCCTCCATAGTGTCGTCGTTGACGTTAAAGACGATCGTCTTCATATCGCCGGCAGGGGCGGATATCAGGACTTTTTTGGCCCCTGCATCAATATGCGCCTGTGATTTCTCGGTTGAGGTATAAAAACCGGTGCATTCGATGATTATCTCAGCGCCCGTGGTTTTCCACGGAATGTTTTTGGCCTCTTTTTCCGCGTAAACGGCGATCTTTTTACCGTCGACAATCAGCGCGTCTTCGGTAAAGTCGACGCTCCAGGGAAACGGCCCGTAGTTTGAATCGTGTTTTAACAGATAGGCGAGAATTTTGGGCGAGGTGAGGTCATTAATGGCGACAACCTCCACGCTGCTTTTGACTTCCAGTAGCCGACGCAATACCAGACGACCGATACGACCAAAACCGTTAATGCCAATTTTACTCATGGTTTTCTCCTGTCAGGATGGGGCGGTACGACATATTTTCCCTACCAGGCTTAGTTCAGACAGGCATTCAGGGCAATAGCTGTTTTTGCGGTTAAGCGTAAGCGACTGAAAATGGGTGAACAAAAGTTAATGAATTTTTAACAAAAGCCCGTTATGTTGACGCATTATTGTTTTTATTCAGGAAGTGTTATGGGGAATAAGTATTCTGGCCTGCAAATTGGTATTCACTGGCTGGTCTTTTTGTTGGTTATCGTGGCGTACAGCGCCATGGAGTTTCGCGGATTTTTCCCGCGCAGCTATCGCCCCTTGTTCAACATGGTGCACGTCTCCTGCGGTATCACTATTTTAACGCTGATGGTGGCGCGTCTGCTGGTCAGACTGAAATACCCGGCTCCACCGATTGTGCCAAAACCGAAGCCGATGATGACCGGAATGGCGCATCTGGGGCATCTGGTTATCTATCTGTTGTTTATCGTTCTGCCGATTATTGGGCTGGTGATGATGTACAACCGGGGTAACCCGTGGATTGCATTCGGCATCGTTATGCCGCATGCGGCAGAGGCCAACTTTGATTTAGTGGACATGCTGAAGTCCTGGCACGTGACGCTGGCAAATCTGGGCTATTTTGTTATTGCTCTGCATGCCGCCGCGGCCCTGATGCACCACTATTTCTGGAAGGACAATACGCTGTTGCGCATGATGCCGCGCAAACGCTCCTGAGGTCACGCCCCGCAAATGCGGGGCATTTTTTTGCCGATTATTGTTCGCAGAGAATCTCTTTGCGAATGCTTTACATCTTCTTCTGTGAAATAAAACCGGAAATTATTTTCCCAGACATCATAAAAGCTTACCGACGAGATGGCTAAACAACGCTCAGTTCGCCACTCACGTCACTTGATTGCTGCGCTTATTAAAACTACTGTATATAAATACAGTGAATAAGAGGCAGATTATTATGTTGTTTTTCCAGCCTGCGCAACACCGCGAAATCAAATGCTTACCGCTATTCAGAGACGTTGTACCCTGTGGCTTTCCTTCTCCGGCGCAGGACTACGTTGAGAAACGAATCGATCTCAATGACCTGCTGGTGCGCCATCCGAGCGCAACCTATTTTGTAAAATCATCTGGTGAATCCATGACAGGAGCAGGGATTGGTGAGGGCGATCTGCTGATTGTCGACAGTGCCAGAAAGCCCACTCACGGAGACATCGTTATTGCCGCTATTGAGGGCGAGTTCACCGTTAAACGCCTGCAATTACATCCGGTGGTGATGCTGAAACCAGAGAACAGCGCCTACGCGCCGATCATGATCGGCAGCGAGGACTCGCTGGATATATTTGGCGTGGTGACATTTATCGTTAAAGCGGCTGGGTGATTATGTTTGCTCTGGTGGATGTTAATTCATTTTATGCCAGCTGTGAGTCGGCATTCCGACCCGATCTGAAGGGCAAACCCGTTGTCGTTCTTTCAAATAACGATGGTTGCGTCATTGCCAGCAGCGCGGAAGCGAAGGTTCTTGGCGTTAATATGGGCGCTCCGTACTTCAAACAGAAAGATCTGTTCAGGCGCTACGGCGTGTTCTGCTTTAGCTCGAACTACGAGCTGTATGCGGATATGAGCAGCAGGGTGATGTCGATTCTGGAGGAGTTGTCTCCACGCGTGGAGATATACAGTATTGATGAAGCCTTTTGTGACTTAACGGGCGTGCGAAACTGTCGGGATCTTACGGATTTTGGTCGGGAAATCAGAGCAACCATTTTACAGAAAACACGTCTCACGGTTGGGGTCGGCATCGCCCAGACCAAAACGCTGGCCAAACTGGCAAACCATGCTGCCAAAAAGTGGCAGGAACAAACCGGCGGAGTCGTGGATCTCTCCAATATTGAACGTCAGCGTAAGCTGATGGCTGCACTCCCGGTTGATGAAGTCTGGGGTGTTGGACGCCGTATCAGTAAGAAACTGGACGCCATGGGCATTAAAACGGTCCTCGATCTGGCGGATACCGACATTCGCTTTATTCGCAAACATTTCAACGTCGTGCTCGAGCGCACCGTACGGGAATTACGCGGTGAGTCTTGTCTGGCGCTGGAAGAGTTTGCGCCGGTTAAACAGGAAATTATCTGCTCAAGATCGTTCGGTGAAAAACTTACCGAGTACAACGCCATGAGAGAGGCAATTTGCACTTATGCTTCACGAGCGGCGGAAAAGCTGCGCAGAGAACACCAGTATTGCCGGTTTATCTCTGCGTTTATCAAAACCAGTCCGTTTGCCCTGAATGAACCTTATTACGGTAACAGCGCGTCGATAAAACTGCTGACGCCAACTCAGGACAGTCGGGAAATTATTGCTGCCGCCACGCGCAGCCTGGACGCAATATGGCGAGAGGGGCGGCGTTATCAAAAAGCCGGGGTCATGCTGGGAGACTTTTTTAGCTCTGGCGTTGCGCAGCTTAATCTTTTTGATGACAACGCGCCGCGGCGTAACAGCGATAAACTGATGGACGTACTGGATACGCTTAATGCTGAAAAAGGTAAAGGAACGCTCTATTTTGCCGGGCAAGGTATACAGCAACCGTGGGCGATGAAGCGGGATATGCTTTCGCCGCGTTATACCACGAGATACAGTGATTTATTGCGCGTGGGGTAGGGTTTGTTATCAGCTCCATACTCAGGTCACGCAGCGCCGTAGCATATCATTGGGCAATTAAGAGAATAAGACCGCTAAATAATAGCGGTCTTATTGATTTTATTTAGGCCCTAATTCCTGCGTTTCTTTTTCATTAAGTTCAACCTCTCGATACCAGCGAGGATGGTGTTTCTTCGCCCAACGTCGACTCACTTTCCCTTCGATCATGCCTTTAATTGAACCTTTCACCCAGAACGCCATGTACATATGAATCAGTATGGCGTGGATTAGCACAATTGCTGCTGTCGCATGGATTAACAAACTCCAGCGAACTATGGTAATTGAGAAGTAATGGGCAAAGTAGGGCCGCCAGATAATAACGCCGGTAACCAGCAATACCAGAATCAGGCTCATGATACTCCAGAACATCATTTTCTGACCTGCGTTATACTTTCCAACATCAGCAACTTTGTGCTCATTGCCTTTAAGTACCTCAACGATCCCTTTAATCCAGGGGAGATCCTGTTTATCGGGAATATTGTGATGTACGAAACGGACGAACATAAACATCAGCACGACGAAAATCATCACCCCGAAAAACGGATGTAAAATTCGCCCCATTTGCGGCGTACCGAAGGTTTCGGTGAGCCATTGCAGCGTCGGGAAGAACAGCGCAATACCGGAAAGCGACACAAGGAAGAAGCTTATCACCACCGTCCAGTGACAGGCCCGGTCGATGAATTTGGTGCGCAGAATCATTTTGCGTTTACTCATGACCGTTCTCCTCTTCATCATCATCCGTCTCTTTGTTTGGCCCGACGCCCACGTAGTGGTAAATCAACCCGGCAAAGGTGGCGATAAATCCAGCGGCGGAGAGCGGTTTTAGGATCCCCTTCCACAGATTCACCGGCGCGGCGATCGTTGGATCGTCCGGTAGGTTGTGGTACAGCGACGGCTGGTCCGCGTGATGAAGCACATACATCACGTGAGTGCCGCCGACCCCTTGCGGGTTGTAGACGCCCGCATTGGCATAGCCGCGTTTTTTCAGCTGCATAACGCGAGTATCCGCCGCGTTCAGCATCTCTTTTTTAGTCCCAAACTGGATGGCGCCGGTCGGACAGGTTTTCACACAGGCAGGTTCCTGACCTACGCTGACCCGGTCGACGCACAGCGTACATTTGTAGACCCGGTTATCTTCAGGATTAAGCCGTGGAATATTGAACGGGCAGCCAGCAATGCAGTAGCCGCAGCCAATGCAGTGCTCTGACTGAAAGTCGACAATCCCGTTGGCGTACTGAATGATTGCTCCGGCGGATGGACAGGCTTTCAGGCATCCCGGGTCGGCACAGTGCATGCAGCCGTCTTTGCGGATAAGCCATTCCAGCTTGTCGTTCTGGGTGGTTTCGCTAAAGCGCATTACCGTCCAGGACTTAGCACTGAGATCGGTCGGATTGTCGTAGACGCCGTTGCAGTAGCCTACTTCATCGCGAATATCGTTCCACTCTGAGCAGGCCACCTGACAGCCTTTACAGCCAATACAGGTGGTGACATCAATCAGTTTCGCCACTTCAGCACGGTAATCCCGCGCCTGGGGCGGTGGCGTGATACTGTTCGTCGCCGAGCGTTTAATAATATCTTGTGATTGCATTGTCATGAGTTCCCTTCCTTACGCTCGCTCGATGTTGACCAGAAACGCTTTATATTCCGGTGTTTGCGAGTTGGCATCACCCACCGATGGCGTTAAGGTATTAGCGAGGAACCCTTTGCGCGTAGCACCTTCAAAGCCCCAGTGACAAGGGATACCGATAGTATCGACCTGCTTACCATCTATCATCAGCGTTTGTAGACGTTTAGTGACTACCGCCTTTGCTTTGATAAAGCCGCGTTTCGACGTCACTTTCACTGTATCACCTGCCGCAATGCCTTTTTCGCTCGCTAGCGCCTCACCGATTTCGATGAATTGATCGGGTTGAGCGATGGCGTTGAGCAGTGCATGTTTGGTCCAGTGGCGGAACAGTTCGGTAATAGAGTAAGTTGTGGCGACGTACGGGAAGGCATCCGCTTTACCCATATTGGCGATATCGTCATGGTAAATACGTGCAACCGGGCTGGATACAACATCCGGGTGTAGCGGGTTGGTACCAATAGGCGACTCAATGGGTTCGTAATGTTCCGGGAATGGCCCGTCGTTCATTTTGTCGATGGAGAACAGACGCGCTACGCCTTCCGGGTTCATGATAAACGGACCAACGTTGCTGCCCGGTGCGGCCTGGCCGTAGTCGGCTACGTCCATACCGGCCCATTTTTTGCCATCCCAGTGCAGCAGGGCGCGTTTTGGATCCCATGGTTTTCCTGATGGATCGGCCGAAGCGCGGTTGTAGAGAATACGGCGGTTGGCAGGCCAGGACCACGCCCAGCCCGGTGTGCAGCCCAGACCATACGGATCGCTGTTGTCGCGATTGGCCATCTGGTTACCCTGCTCTGTCCAGCTTCCGCAGTAAACCCAGCAGAAACTGCTGGTCGAACCGTCATCGCGCAGCTGTGCAAAACTGCTGAGCTGCTGGCCTTTTTTGGCAATAAGCTGGCCTTTGTCATCATAAAGGTCTTCAAGTGCCTGGCCATTTGCTTCACGCGCAATCTCTTCCGGGTGCGGGTCGTAGGGATCTTTATAATTCCAGGCAATATTCAACAAGGGCTGTGGATTCGCGCCGCCTTCTTGCTGATATAGCTCGCGCAGCCGCATAAACAGGCGGCCAAGGATCTTCCCGTCATGTAAGGCTTCCCCAGGTGGTTCTGCTGCCGCCCAGTGCCACTGTAACCAACGCCCGGAGTTAGCAATTGAGCCGTTTTCCTCAGCAAAGCAGGAAGAGGGCAGACGGAAAACTTCGGTCTGAATATCTGCCGGTTTCACATCATTCATTTCGCCATGATTCTGCCAAAAATTGGAAGACTCAGTGACCAGGGGATCGATAACCACCATATATTTCAGTTTTGAAAGCGAGCGGGATGATTTGTTTTTATCGGGAAACGCCGCCAGCGGATTAAATCCCTGAACGATGTAACCATTAATTTTCCCTTCAAGCATCAATTCGGCCTGAGTCATTACGTCATACAGGCGATCCCATTTAGGCAGCCAGTCGTAACCCCAGTTATTTTTCGCGGTTGCGCGATCGCCCCAGAAACTTTTCATCATGCTAACAAAGAACTTCGGCGTATTTTGCCAGTAGTTGACCTCATTCACGCCTAGCGCAGGCGGCGTGATTTGAGAAATATAGGTCTGGTAGTCTGGCTGTTTTTCCGATGGTAGCGGCATATAACCCGGCAGGTTCGTCGATAACAGGCCAAGATCGGTATAGCCCTGAATATTGGAGTGGCCACGTAGGGCGTTAACGCCACCGCCCGCCATGCCTATGTTGCCCAGCAGTAATTGGAGCATACCGGCGGCGCGAATAATTTGCGCTCCGGCGGAGTGGTGAGTCCAACCCAAAGCGTAAAGGATAGTTGCAGTGCGGTCAGGCACACTGGTGCTGGCGAGAATTTCGCAGATACGATTGAAGTCTGCCAATGAGGTCCCACACAAGCGGTTAACCATTTCGGGCGTATAGCGTTCGACATGGGCTTTCAACAGATTCAACACGCAAAGTGGGTGGTTTAGCGAGTCATCACGCAGGGCGTAACCCTGCTCATCAAGCTGATAAAACCAGCTCGACTTATCATATTGACGTTTCTTATCGTCGTAGCCGCTAAACAAGCCGTCATGGAACTGATAGTCATCACGGATAATCAGACTGGCGTTAGTGTAATGACGAACATAGTCGTGCTGTACTCGGTCGTTTTTCAGCAGATAGCGGATCACGCCTAGCAGGAATGCGGTGTCGGAACCAGCGCGAATTGGTGCGTACAAATCAGCGACTGCGGCGCTACGGTTAAAGCGCGGGTCGACCACCACCACGGTGGCGTCGTTTTTAGTTTGCGCTTCGACCACCCATTTAAAACCTACCGGGTGCGCCTCAGCGGCATTGCCACCCATAATAAGCACTACGTTGGCGTTTTTGATATCGACCCAGTTGTTGGTCATTGCGCCACGCCCAAAAGTTGGTGCAAGAGCAGCAACGGTGGGGCCATGACATAATCGTGCCTGACAGTCGATAGCGACCATCCCTAATCCCCGAGTAAATTTACCGTCGAGGATCCCGGTTTCATTGCTTGCCGCTGAAGAACATAGCATGCCTGTAGTGGGCCAGCGGTTGACGGTAACGCCCTGGGCGTTTTTCTCAATAAAGTTGGCATCGCGGTCATCTTTCATGAGTCGGGCAATACGGTTAATCGCATCGTCCCAACTAATACGTTGCCATTTATCCGAACCCGGTGCGCGATATTCGGGATACTGCAGACGCGTTTCACTATGAATATAATCCAGCACACCAGCGCCTTTCGGGCACAACGATCCACGGCTCACCGGATGATCCGGATCGCCCTCAATATGGTAGATACTTTCTTTGACGTTTTTGGCTGTATCGCCAAGGCTGTACATCAGCATGCCGCAGCCTACTGAGCAGTACGTACAGTTATTACGCGTCTCTTTTGCTTTTAAGAGTTTATATTGACGGGTTTCCGCGTGAACGGAAAAAGATGATAAGAATCCGAGAGATGCAACAGTTGTTCCTGCCATACCGCCCGCACAGATTCGAAAGAACTGCCTCCGGCTGAGCTCCATTTTTTCTCCTGCTTAAACTTAAGACATGAAAAAGGATGGTTATTGTAAGGTTAAATTGTTTTATAAACCATTAACTTTTAGTGGTTATTGACGTGAGAGAGTATTAGTGCTGTTAGCCTGGAATATAGATTAGTAAAAAATTGATCATGTCAGGTTGGTTGCCGATACGTTCGATGAATGGTGTATTCAGGACCTGACAATATCAAATGCCTTCGAATCCACTTATGACAAAACTGGAGAGTGGAAGAGGGTTACTAAACGTTTAAACTAACTCATTGATATTTAATAAATCATATATTTTACAGCTAAATAACAAATCTGATAGTATACCCCCCTATAGTATTAGGAGGGCGTATGCCGCATTCACCTGAAGATAAAAAGCGCATTCTCACCCGTGTACGCCGTATTCGCGGTCAGGTTGATGCGCTTGAGCGCGCGCTGGAGTCCGGCGAACCGTGCCTGGCTATCCTGCAGCAAATTGCCGCCGTGCGCGGCGCATCCAATGGCCTGATGGGCGAAATGGTTGAGATCCACCTGAAAGACGAACTGGTCAGCGGGGAAACGACGCCAGACCAGCGTGCCGTGCGTATGGCTGAAATCGGCCATCTTCTGCGTGCTTATCTAAAATAACACCATCACCTCGCAATAATGGGAAGAGACAAATGAAATCACGTGCAGCAGTTGCATTCGGCCCCGGCCAACCGTTAAAAATTGTCGAAATCGACGTCGCACCACCAAAGAAAGGTGAAGTGCTGGTTAAAATTACCCACACCGGCGTGTGTCATACTGACGCTTTCACGCTCTCCGGCGACGATCCGGAAGGTGTGTTCCCGGCGGTACTTGGCCACGAAGGTGGCGGTATTGTGGTTGAAGTGGGAGAAGGCGTCACCAGCCTGAAACCGGGCGATCATGTGATCCCGCTGTACACCGCTGAATGTGGCGAGTGTAAGTTCTGTAAATCGGGTAAAACTAACCTGTGTCAGGCCGTACGCGCGACCCAGGGCAAAGGTTTGATGCCGGATGGCACAACGCGCTTCTCGTACAACGGTGAGCCGATTTATCACTATATGGGCACCAGTACCTTCAGCGAATACACCGTTTGCGCGGAGATCTCTCTGGCGAAGGTTAACCCGCAGGCTCCGCTGGACAAAGTGTGTCTGCTGGGTTGTGGCGTGACCACCGGTATTGGAGCGGTCCATAACACCGCAAAAGTGAAAGAAGGCGATACCGTAGCCGTATTCGGTCTGGGCGGTATTGGTCTGGCGGTCATTCAGGGCGCGGTGCAGGCGAAAGCCGGGCGTATTCTGGCCGTTGATACCAATCCGGAAAAATTTAAGCTGGCAGGTGAAATGGGCGCGACCGATTTCATCAACCCGAAGGATTACGACAAACCGATTCAGGATGTGATTGTCGATCTTACCGACGGCGGCGTGGACTTTAGCTTTGAATGCATCGGTAACGTTAACGTGATGCGCGCGGCGCTGGAATGCTGCCATAAAGGATGGGGCGAAAGCATCATCATTGGCGTGGCGGGAGCAGGGCAAGAGATCAAAACGCGTCCGTTCCAGTTGGTAACCGGGCGCGTCTGGCGCGGTTCTGCGTTTGGCGGCGTGAAAGGCCGTACCCAGCTCCCAGGCATGGTTGAAGAAGCTATGAGCGGGAAAATTCAGTTGGATCCCTTTATTACCCACCGTTTACCGCTGGAGCAGATTAACGAAGCGTTTGAGTTAATGCATCAGGGTAAGTCCATCCGTACCGTTATCCACTTTGGCGATAACTGATTCATTGGCCAGCGGATTTCACCGCTGGCACTTTCCTGAATTTTTTAGAATTATGTTGTGAAAGTGTGACGAATCCGGCGCTTTTCACGGTAAGTAAACTTCCCGGATTGCCGATGACTATCTAACGGGCGTGTTTTCACGCATAAACCCTACAAGAGAGTCGACGGTCATGGACAACACTACATCGATGCAAGCCCAGAATAAACTGGGCTTTCTGCATCAAATCCGGCTGGTTCCGCTGTTTTCCTCCATTCTCGGTGGCATCCTTCTGCTGTTCGCCTTAAGTTCCGGACTGGCAAGCTATTTTCTTATGCAGGCCGATCGCGATCAGCGCGACGTGACCGATGAGATTCAGGTCAGGATGGGGTTATCTAACAGCTCTAACCATTTACGCACCGCACGTATCAACATGATCCACGCCGGCGCGGCGAGCCGTATTGCCGAAATGGATGACATGAAGGCCAATATTGCCGAGGCAGAAAAACGGATTAAGCAGTCGCAGGACGGTTTCAATGCTTATATGTCACGCGCGGTAAAAACCTCTGCCGATGAAGCGTTAGATGCTGAACTGAGCGCCAGCTTCAAAGCCTATACCGACGGCTTACAGCCTATGTTGAAGTACGCTAAAAACGGTATGTTTGAAGCGATCATCAACCATGAAAATGAACAGGCCAGACCGCTGGACTCTGCTTACAACAAGGTGTTGTTAAAAGCGATCGACATTCGTACCGCAAGGGCGAACCAGTTAAGCGAACAGGCGCACCAACGTACACAGCTCGGCATGGCTTTTATGCTGGGTGCATTCGTTCTTGCGCTGGCGCTGACCGTAATGACGTTCATTGTTCTGCGTCGTACCGTCATTCATCCTCTGTTGCGCGCAGCCCTGCGTATTGAGCAAATTTCCGCAGGGGATTTGACCATGCAGGAGGAACCGACCGGGCGCAGCGAAATTGGTCGCCTGAGCCGCCATCTGCAGACAATGCAACGATCGCTTGGGAAAACGGTGGGCACTGTACGTCAGGGGGCGGAAGAAATTTATCGCGGTACCAGTGAGATTTCGGCAGGGAACACTGATCTGTCTTCACGTACCGAACAACAGGCCGCGGCGATTGAACAAACGGCGGCCAGCATGGAAGAGCTGACGGCCACGGTGAAGCAAAACGCCGACAACGCGCATCATGCGAGCAAGCTGGCGGAAGATGCTTCCGGCAAGGCCAGCCGGGGTGGTCAGATGGTCTCTGGTGTGGTGAAAACCATGGGCAATATCTCAACGAGTTCGAAGAAAATATCCGAAATCACCGCCGTGATTAACAGCATTGCTTTCCAGACCAATATTCTGGCGCTGAACGCAGCGGTCGAAGCGGCGCGGGCAGGAGAGCAGGGGCGCGGGTTTGCCGTCGTTGCCAGTGAAGTACGTACGCTGGCAAGCCGCAGCGCTCAGGCGGCAAAAGAGATTGAAGGATTGATCAGCGAATCGGTCCGACTGATTGACCAGGGCTCCGGAGAAGTCGTCGCGGCGGGCAATACGATGACGGATATTGTCGATGCAGTAAAACGCGTCACCGACATTATGCTGGAAATTGCGGCAGCCTCTGATGAGCAGAGCCGGGGTATCGTACAGGTGAGCCAGGCGATATCAGAAATGGATAAGGTTACGCAGCAAAATGCCTCGCTGGTTGAAGAAGCATCGGCTGCGGCAGCCTCTCTTGAAGAGCAGGCGGCACGCTTAACACAAGCCGTTGGCACATTCCGGTTAACCGGGACAAGCGCAATTAAACGCGCTCCGGTGACCACTACTGCAGATCATTCTCGTCCGCAGGCGGCAACGGCCAGCGGCGATAACTGGGAAACGTTTTAACAATAAATAAAGGGACCAGATGGTCCCTTTATTTTTGGCATCAAAACGGTACGGTTTTACGTATTGCGGCGATAAGGATCTGCGCGGCCTGAGAGAGTTGCACATCGACCCGGGTAAGAATCCCGATGGGTTCACCCGCACCGTGGGTGGGAATCGGTAATGACACCAGCGTCGCCTGGCGTAAATCTTCTCTAACCGCGCCTGAAGGGACAAACCATACATAGTCGTAATCAACCGTCAGTTGGCGGGAGAGCGATGCTGACAGCGTTTCAATACAGCCAGGCGGCATTTTACAGCCCTGACTTTGCAACAATGCCTCTGCGTGCTGGCGAGGCGCGGTTCCTTTTGGTGAAACCACCACCGGCCACTCCATGACCCGGCTCAGCGTAATGGTTTCTTGCAACAACGGGTGGTTAGGGCGGACAACCAGTTTGAGCGATTCCAGAAACAATAATTCGTAGTTCAGACCGACCATCAATTCCGGATCGGCCATACGGCCAATGCCGAGGTCAATTTCCCCTGACTTTAAACCCGCCAGGATCATGGGATTACTCATGGTGGCAACCTGCAGCGTGGTTTCCATTTGCTGCTTATGAAACGGACCAATGACCGCCGGCAGAATGCCCAGTGCTGCGGTGGGTAAGGCGCCAACCCGTACGACATCAGTCTGCGACTCTTCACGCTGGTTTAACGCTTGCCCGGCGGTGTTAAGCGCATCCAGCACTCTTACTGCGTGGGTAAGAAACTGCTCTCCGGGCAGCGTTAACTGTGCGCCGAGGCGGCCACGCTCAAAGAGCCGGGTACCGGTCAGTTGCTCCAGTTCATTTAGCGTTTTGGAGAGGGCCGGTTGGCTCAGGTTAAGGGTCTCAGCCGCGCGCCCCAACGTTCCCTGCTGTGCAACGGCGACAAAAGTATGAAGGTGGCGCAAGCGAATGCGCTGATTGAACAGAACATTTTTTTCCATAAGCGATGTTAAAAACAGAGCCGTATCGGTGACAAGTGAAGTTGTTCGTTTTTGATAACCTGATAGCAAAATATTATTAACATTTATCATGTTTTACTTACAACTAATTTATTTTGCTTATGTTTTGTACAGCATTGCTGGGGGATGGGATCATGGAAGGGAATGGGCCAGGTCGATATACTGTAGTTATTGTTTGCTTTTGAACCATTCTCTTCACAAGGCACTGATTAATGATACATGTAATAGGGCACCTTAACCCCGACAGCGATGCCATTTGTACTGCTGCCATGACGGCGCGTTGGCTTACTTTACGTGGCCAACAGGCGACGGCATGGCGTCTGGGCGAACCGAACCGCGAAACGCAATTTATTTTTGAGCATGCGGGGCTGGAAATGCCTGAACGGCTGACGTTCGAACTGACCGATAGTGATGTCTGGCTGGTCGATTTTACCGAGCCGGCCCAGGGGCCGGAATCGCTGGCAGAAAGTAACGTGGTGGGAATTATCGATCATCACCGACTCGGTGGATTAGTGACTCGCCTGCCGCCAGAAGTGTGGGTGAAGCCCGTCGGCAGCAGCGCGACGCTGTTATGGCAACTGATGACGGAAGATGAGCGTAACCAGCTGTCTGCCGCTGAGGCCGTTTTACTGCTGGGCGCCGCGCTTAGTGACACTGTCACGCTTCGTTCGCCAACGACCACCTCCGACGATCGCCTGGCCGTGGATGAGCTGGCCCAAAAAACCGGTGTGGACCTTGACGCTTTTAGTCGCGACCTGCTGTCTGCCAAAACCAGCGTGGATGGGATGAGCGCCCGCGAACTTCTGCACAAAGACATTAAAACTTTCACCATCCATGGACATTCGGTCTGTGTGGCGCAGCTTGAACTGTATGCGCTGCAACAGGTGGATGCCGTGCTGGCCGATCTTCGTCTGGAAATGGCGCGCTATGCAGAGGAAAAGAATGCTGCGCTGGTGGTACTGATGCTCACCGATATTAATCTGGGCGACACCAGCCTGTGGTTCGCCGGTTCTGAGCTCGCAGACATCCCGCAGCCCTGCAAAGTTGAAGGTATGCTCAGCCGTAAAAAACAGATGCTGCCCTGGCTGGAAAGTCATTTAAAACCACGCCAGTAGGTTTTGTTCGCCGTCTGTATAGGTGGGAAGTTTACGCGGGGTCACACTTTGTAAATTCTTCCCACCGGAGTCAGCGGTGTTTTCTACACTCCAGGTAATATTCACTGGAGACATGACATTATGGCGAACACCATCACGGCAGATGAGATTCGGGAACAATTTTCGCAGGCAATGTCAGCAATGTACCAGCAGGAAGTCCCGCAATATGGCACGTTGCTGGAACTTGTCGCTGATGTGAATCTGGCGGTATTGGAAAATAATCCCACGCTGCATGAAAAACTGGCTAATGCAGATGAGCTGGCCCGACTCAACGTTGAGCGCCACGGCGCTATTCGGGTGGGTACTGCGCAAGAACTTTCTACGCTGCGCCGGATGTTTGCCATTATGGGCATGTATCCGGTGAGTTATTACGATCTCTCCCAGGCCGGCGTGCCTGTACATTCCACCGCTTTTCGTCCCATCGACGATGCGTCGCTTTCGCGCAACCCGTTTCGGGTATTCACCTCGTTATTACGACTCGAATTAATCGAAAACGCCGCGCTGCGGCAGAAGGCCGCGGAGATCCTCGCAAAACGAGACATTTTCACCCGGCGTTGTCATGCACTGTTGGATGAGTTTGATGCGCAGGGCAGTTTTACGCCTGAGCAGGCGCAGGAGTTTGTGCATGAGGCGCTGGAAACTTTTCGCTGGCATCAGCATGCCACGGTCGATGAAGCGACCTATCACGCATTACACAACGAACACCGGCTGATTGCCGATGTGGTGTGTTTCCCCGGTTGTCATATCAACCACCTGACGCCGCGTACGCTGGATATTGACCGGGTACAGTCAATGATGCCGGAATGCGGCATTGAGCCGAAAATATTGATTGAAGGGCCGCCGCGCCGCGAGGTGCCGATTTTATTACGTCAGACCAGTTTCAAAGCGCTGGAAGAACCGGTGTTGTTTGCCGGAGAAATGCGCGGCACTCACACGGCGCGTTTTGGCGAGATCGAACAGCGCGGCGTGGCCCTGACGCCGAAAGGCAGAGCGTTGTACGACGAGTTGCTGAATAACGCGGGAACGGGAAAAGACAACCTGACACACCAGCTACATCTTCAGGAGGTGTTCAAAGCCTTCCCGGACAGCGAATTCCTGCTGCGCCAGCAGGGACTCGCCTGGTTCCGCTATCGTCTGACGCCATCAGGCGAAGCGCATCGGCAGGCGATTCGCCCGGATGACGACCCGCAGCCGCTCATTGAACGGGGCTGGCTGGTTGCGCAACCCATCACCTACGAAGATTTTTTACCGGTGAGCGCCGCGGGAATTTTCCAGTCTAATCTGGGGAATGAAACTCAGGCTCGCAGCCACGGGAATTCCAGCCGCGACGCGTTTGAACAGGCATTGGGGTGCGCGGTTTATGATGAGTTCGCGCTGTATCAGGAGGCGCAAGATCGAAGTAAACGTCGGTGTGGTTTACTTTAATGGAATTTACATGGGATTCGGTCTGTTCCCATCGACATAAAATATTTTCGATTTTGTACAGATAATCGGCGACCAACAATTGGATTATTAATGAATTTTGTCTAGAGTGAGCGGTCAGAAATGTGCACTCTCTTGCCGCTGATTTTGACCGGCGCGGGACCATTTACACGACCAGAAGGACTCACTTTCAGGCATGAATCGCAGACGATTTATTAAAGGTTCAATGGCAATGGCCGCCGTGTGCGGAACCAGTGGTATTGCATCACTCTTTTCCCGCGCCGCCTTTGCGGCAGAGTCTGACATTGCAGACGGAAAAACCGTACGTTTTGATTTTTCCGTTCTGCAATCGATGGCCCATGACTTAGCACAGAAGCCCTGGGGCGGCGCACCGCGCGCGTTACCGGACACGCTGGCGAAACTGACGCCGCAGGCCTACAACAGCATTCAATATGACGCAGAGCAGTCTCTGTGGAACAACGTTGAAAATCGTCAGCTTGATGCACAGTTCTTCCATGTGGGAATGGGCTTCCGTCGCCGTGTACGCATGTTCTCGGTTGATGGCAGTACGCATATGGCGCGTGAAATTCACTTCCGTCCGGAACTGTTTAAATACAACGATGCGGGTGTGGATACCAAACAGCTGGAAGGGCAGACTGACCTCGGATTCGCCGGATTCCGCGTGTTTAAAGCGCCAGAACTGGCTCGCCGCGATGTCGTTTCTTTCCTGGGCGCCAGTTATTTCCGCGCCGTGGATGACACCTACCAGTACGGTTTATCGGCCCGCGGTCTGGCGGTAGATACCTACACCGACAGCAAAGAAGAGTTTCCTGATTTCACCTCTTTCTGGTTCGAAACGGTTAAACCGGGCGCAACCTCCTTTACCGTGTATGCGCTTCTCGACAGCCCTAGCGTAACGGGCGCATTCAAGTTTGTGATCCACTGCGAGAAAACGCAGGTGATCATGGATGTACAAAACCATATTTACGCGCGTAAAGACATCAAGCAGCTCGGCATTGCGCCGATGACCAGCATGTTCAGCTGCGGCAATAATGAACGTCGGATGTGCGACACTATTCACCCGCAAATTCATGACTCCGATCGTCTGGCGATGTGGCGGGGCAATGGCGAGTGGATCTGCCGCCCGCTGAATAACCCGCAAAAACTGCAGTTCAACGCCTATACCGATAACAACCCGAAAGGGTTTGGCTTGCTGCAGCTCGATCGCGACTTCTCCCATTACCAGGACATTATGGGCTGGTATAACAAACGTCCAAGCCTGTGGGTCGAACCGCGTAACCAGTGGGGCAAAGGGACCATCGGCCTGATGGAGATCCCAACGACCGGTGAAACGCTGGATAACGTCGTCTGCTTCTGGCAGCCGGATAAGAAGATCAAAGCCGGCGATGAGCTGGAATTCAAATATCGCCTGTACTGGAGCGCTCAGCCGCCGGTGCGTTCGCCGTTGGCTCGCGTGATGGCGACCCGGACTGGCATGGGCGGTTTCCCGGAAGGATGGGCGCCGGGCGAGCACTACCCGGAAAAATGGGCGCGTCGTTTTGCCGTTGATTTCGTCGGCGGCGACCTGAAAGCGGCTGCGCCGAAGGGTATTGAACCGGTAATTACGCTCTCCAGCGGTGAAGCGAAACAGATTGAGATCCTCTACGTGGAACCTATCGACGGTTATCGCATTCAGTTTGACTGGTATCCGACCTCTGACTCAACCGATCCGGTAGATATGCGTATGTTCCTGCGTTGTCAGGGCGACGCCATCAGCGAAACCTGGCTGTATCAGTACTTCCCGCCAGCGCCGGATAAACGTCAGTACGTTGACGACCGCGAGATGCGTTAATCACTTCCTTTACGGCTCTCCAGATGGGGAGCCGTACCTGCAATCCTCCTCATAACGACTCTGTACACTATTTACTCGATCCTGTTCGCATTTTTCTGTATGCCAAATGGGTACTCTGTGGGTGTGTATTTCTTATACACATTATTGTCCACTAACAGGGAGAAAGTATGTTTCCAGAATACAGAGACCTTATTTCCCGACTGAAAACCGAGAACCCTCGCTTTCTGTCCTTATTCGAAAAACACAACAGCCTTGATCATGAGATCTCCAGACTGGAAGGTTCGGATGGTCGGGGGTATAGTTTGGACATTGTTCGCCTTAAGAAACAGAAACTCCACCTGAAGGAAGATCTGCTCAAAATATTGCAAAAAGAGAGTGTCAGCGAGAGCTAAGCAAAACGGCACTTGCTGTGTAAAAGGGCTTCCAAAAGGGAAGCCCTTCCTGTTTTTATTTAATGAGATTAACCAGCATAACGGAATGAAAATGTCAGAAGTGATTACCATCAATGACACGTTAGAACTGCGTGCCGTAGAAGAGCAACACGTCACACCTCTGCATCAGTTGGTGCTTAAAAATAAAACCTGGCTCCAGCAGTCGCTAAACTGGCCGCAGTTTGTTGCCTCTGAGGAAGACACCCGCAAGAACGTGCAGGGCAATATGATGCTGCACCAGCGCGGTTACGCCAAAATGTTCCTTATTTTTGCGCAACAAACTGTGGTGGGCGTCATCTCGTTTAACCAGATAGAACCGCTGAACAAAGCGGCTTATATTGGCTACTGGCTGGATAAGGAGCAGCAGGGAAAAGGCATCATGACCCTGGCGTTACAGGCATTGATTCATCATTTTGCACAGCGTCAGGAGATCCGCCGCTTTGTGATTAAATGTCGTGTGGAGAACGTTGAGAGCAACCAGGTGGCATTGCGCAATGGCTTCCAACTGGAAGGATGTTTACGTCAAGCGGAGTTCCTCAATGGCGATTACCATGATGTGAATCTCTACGCTCGTATCATTGATGCTCCCTCAGAATAAGCCTGCGATAGGCGTGCGCGTAATGCGCTGCTCACCGTTGATCACCTTCGGCCCGCGCAGATGAATAGCATCGCCATCAAACGCTTCAATGTGCGCCTGGTCGGTTATTTCAATATGATGCTCGATCAGCACTTCGCCCTGCACGCAGGCGTGACCTTCAATCAGGATATGACCATCAAGCTGGAGCGGCCCACCGCGTAAATGCGCGTGACCGCCGACCAGCACATGGTGTTTCAGCACGCAGTTACCTTCAACCACCGCGTGCTCCGCCACCTGTGAGCTGTAGCGCAGGGTAGGAATAGCGTCTTCTCCGGTTCCGGCGACGACGCGCGCATGGCCGTAGACTTTGGCACAATCGCAAATCCAGACATTGTTCTCTTCATTACCTTCCACTTGGGCGAACTCAAAAACTTCCGCCCGATGTTCGATAAACGCATAGTTGATTTGCGCATCGCCATAGATCTGCGCCTGATGAACCACCCGAGAATGACTGACGGTGGCCCGTTCGTAAATTTGCAGAAGCTGGTCGCGTTCACGGGTTAGCCCCCTGGCGGCGATGATTTCAGAGCCACACATAACGCGCGCATCACCGAAGAGAAGGCACTCACCGCGAACCACCGAATCCTGAATGGTGACGTTGTCACGTATTTGCGCGTTATGGCTGATTTCAGCCCGGTCAATCCACACGGCATCGCTAATCTGCGCGCCATCTCTGACTACGCTTGACTGGGTAATGCGGGCGTTTCCTGTAATCGTCGCCCCGGCAAACGCGAGCGCGTTTTCATCGTAAATCCAGCAGTCGCCGCTTTGCGACAATACGCATTCGTCATCAATCCAGCCGCCCGGTGTACCGGCCTGGACATCACTAAAATCAGTGAGCGCAATGATTTGGCGTAGTAATACGCTTTTTTTATTGCCATTATCCTGGTAACTAAAGGAACGAGGCTCATCGCCCAGACGATATTTGGTCATAGCTCATTTCCGTGTGGCGCACCTTAGTTAAACGTAGCAAAGTTTTCCGCACTGGCTAAATCAGCGGAAATTCCATAAAATGCATTTCAAATATACTTTAAAAAATAAACAAAATGAGTAAGAGCAAACAGAGTGAGCGGGTCCTCAATCTTCCGGCCGGTTATTTTGGCATGGTACTGGGCATCATCGGGATGGGATTCGCGTGGCGTTATGCCAGTCAGGTGTGGCCAGTGAGCCACCGGATTGGCGACGGTTTAGTGATTCTCGCCATGGTCATTTGGGGGCTGCTGACGCTGGCCTTTCTGAGCCGTTTACTGCGTTTTCCACATAGCGTATTGGCGGAAATTCGTCACCCGGTGATGAGTAGCTTTGTCAGTCTGTTTCCGGCCACCACGATGTTGGTAGCGATTGGTTTTGTCCCATGGTATCGACCGCTGGCAATTGGATTGTTCAGCATTGGGGTGGTGATACAGCTGGCATACGCGGCCTGGCAAACGGCAGGGTTATGGCGCGGTGCGCATCCAGAGGAAGCCACCACGCCGGGTCTGTATCTGCCAACCGTCGCCAATAACTTTATCAGCGCAATGGCCTGTGGAGCGCTTGGTTTCAATGATGCAGGATTGGTGTTTTTGGGCGCAGGGGTATTTTCCTGGCTCAGCCTGGAGCCAGTGATTCTGCAACGTTTACGTAGCTGCGGCGAGCTGCCTGCGGTTTTACGAACCTCACTTGGCATTCAACTGGCGCCTGCGCTGGTCGCCTGCAGCGCCTGGCTTAGCGTCAACGGCGGCGAGGGCGATACGTTAGCTAAAATGCTGTTCGGCTATGGTTTGCTGCAACTTCTGTTCATGCTACGCCTTATGCCGTGGTATTTGTCACAGCCATTTAATGCGTCTTTCTGGAGCTTCTCGTTTGGCGTGTCGGCTTTGGCGACAACAGGGCTGCACCTGGGGCACGGAAGCGATTCGGGATTTTTTCATACGCTGTCGATCCCACTGTTTATTTTTACCAATTTTATCATTGCATTATTACTGGTACGTACGTTTGCATTGCTGATGCAGGGAAAACTGCTCATCCGCACGGAGCGTACTGCATTACTGAAATCTGAGGATAAATAATGACCCTTTGCGACGAAAACTACTTTACTGAGAAATACGATTTAACCCGTACACATTCCGATGTCGTTGAAGCGGCAAAAATTGTAAAACCGGGCAAAACGTTGGATCTGGGCTGCGGTAACGGTCGTAACAGCCTGTACCTTGCGGCAAACGGTTATGACGTGACAGCATGGGATAAAAACCCCATGAGCATCGCTAATCTTGAAAGGATCAAAGCCGCTGAAGGGCTGACTAATCTGCAGGCGAATGTTGCGGACCTCAACGCATTACGCTTTGATGGCGAATATGATTTTATTCTGTCTACCGTTGTGCTGATGTTCCTTGAAGCCAAAACTATCCCTGGCCTTATTGAAAATATGCAACGTTGCACGAAACCGGGTGGATATAACTTAATCGTTGCGGCGATGGATACCGATGATTTCCCGTGCACCGTTGGTTTTCCGTTCGCATTTAAAGCCGGAGAATTACGCAACTATTACAACGGGTGGGATCTGCTGAAATATAACGAAGACGTGGGCGAACTTCATCGTACGGATGAAAACGGTAATCGAATTAAACTGCGCTTTGCCACAATGCTGGCACGTAAAACTGCCTGAGTCTCCCGTCTGGGTTAACTCTTTCTGCGTTCAGCATTTTTTGTGCTGAGCGCAGAGATAAAATTGTGCGGTGCTTACCATTTTTAGTACATCTAAAATGAAACTGTTTTGCTATCCTTTTTAGGCATCATTGCGAAAACTAAAGGGATCGTTTCATGCGTACTCAAACTTTATTTAAAGTTGCAGTGCTTACTGGCTTGTTGGCATTATCCGGCTGTGCGTCAAAAGTAACCGAGCCGGAAAAATATTCTGGGTTTTTAAAAAATTACTCTGATCTGAAGGAAACAAAATCAGCATCGGGACAAACGGTACTCCGTTGGGTTGATCCGAGCTACAACGAATCCAAATATGACAACATTGTTTATAACCCGGTAACGTATTATCCGGTTCCTAAGCCTACTACGCAGGTAGGGCAGCAGGTTCTTGATCAACTGCTGACCTATACCAATACACAGTTGAAATCCGCTATCAGCAAGCGTAAACCGCTGGTGGCTACCCCTGGACCACGTAGCCTGATTTTCCGCGGAGCGATTACCGGTGTTGCGACCAGCAAAGAAGGGCTGCAGTTCTATGAAGTGGTTCCGGTTGCCCTGCTCGTTGCAGGAACGCAAATGGCGACGGGTCACCGTACCATGGATACCAACCTCTATTTCGAGGGTGAGTTGATTGATGCGGCGACCAATAAACCAGTGATTAAAGTTGTACGTAAGGGTGAAGGCAAAGACCTGAACAACGAAAGCACGCCGATGGCGTTCGAGACGTTGAAGAAAGTTGTTGATGACATGGCGACTGATGCCACCATGTTTGACGTGAATAAAAAACCATAATAATAATGAAGAACGCACCATCCCTGGATGGTGCGTTTTTTTATGCCGTCCGGCGTCGATATAATAGTTTACCCATCAGCGCTTCTGGTCGGGCAAACATCACCATGTTCCCCAGTAATATCAATACGAGTCCGGCAATCGCATTAACCTGCCAGACGTATCCTTCATACAATGTTGATAGCGTCAGCGCGACCAACGGGAAAAGCAACGTACTGTATGCCGCCTTACTGGGGCCAATGCGACCTACCAGTGTGAAATACGCGCCGAAGGCAATCACTGAGCCAAAAATAGCCAGATACAACAGCGCGCTAAGATAGCTGAATGTCCACTGCGGCGTGAAGTTGTCACCGCGCACCAGCGCAATGGCGGCGATCAGCAGCGTACCGTACAGCATGGCCCAACTGTTGGTTGTTAACACTTCCAGCCCTTTTTTCTGGTGACGCAGGCTGATCATATTACCCAATGAGAAGCCGAAGGTTCCCAAAGCGCTTAAACCGATGCCCAGCAGCAGTGAATGGTTGAACCCGCTGTTGATCAAATCTTGCCAGAATAGGGTAACAATGCCCGTCAGTCCCAGACCGGCTGCAATATAAAAGCGCAGCGGTGGTTTTTGCCCAAAAAAGATGAAGCTATTGATCGCATTGAACAGGACTGCCATTGAGAAAATCACCGACTCCAGGCCGGTATTAATCCACGCTGCAGCGGTATAAAAGCACCAGAAATTGAAGCAAAAAACGCATCCGCCCTGTAACAGGCAAAACAGATGATCGCGGCCAGACAGTTTGCGTAATTTACCGCTAACCAGCAGGATAACTATCATCACCGAACTGGCAACGGCAAAGCGCCAAAAAATAGAAACCGGCGCAGAAACCGGGCCTTGCTGCAAATAAATCGCAATCCATGTCGTTCCCCAAATGACCACCACCAGGCAGTACAACAGTGCGTTCATACAACTCTCTCTTTTTGTCGTCAGGCTCACACTGTGTCATGTCTGGTGGCAGGAGGCTTTCATCGGCTTGCGGCGGACTTGCAAAATCTTGCGCTTTTTTAGCGTAAAAGCGAAAAGGCAGCTGTTAACAATATGTGGCTGTTATAGACTGAAAGCCTGCTAACTTATTTTGAATGTGATGGTATGCCTCAGCCCTACGATGCCTTTGAAAACTTACGCAAACATAATGCCGTGCTGCATGAATCGGTTGCGTTACATTCAGGGATCCAACTGGCGGCCTGGTCAAATAAGCGTGATACCATCACTCAGTATTGCGATCACCATACGCTCAGTTTATACATCGCGGATGGCTACGAGAGTTACCACAAAACGGCGGGAGGCTGGAAGAATGGCGGGGGACCTGACCGTTTTTGCCTGATGCCGAAAGAAAGCGAGTCAAGTTGGGATATCCGCGACGATCTCTCCTTTGTTCACCTGTATTGTACCGACGCTCATCTGCGCGAGGTGGGTGAAAAAGTCTGGGACAAAAGCCCCTATAGCTTTACGCTGGACGAGCATACATTTGGCAGTGACCCGGGGATTACGGCGGTTTACCGTCAGTTTTTGCTTGGTAACGACTGGCAGCAACCGGCCAATCATCTCACGCTCAGCGCTGCCTCTTCGCTGCTGTTAACGCATCTGATCCAGCATTACAGTAATGTTCAATGGCGACTGCCTACCGTCACTGGAGGACTGGCGCCGGCCACCTTACGCAACGTGCTGGCCTATATTGACGCGCATCTGGCGTACCCAATAACCCTGAGCGACCTCGCAAGCGAGGCGGCGCTTAGTGAATTCCACTTTGCCAGAATGTTTCGCCAGTCGATGAAAACGGCACCGCATCAGTACGTGATGCAACGCCGTATGGCGCTGGCGCAGCATCTGGTCTGTTACTCTTCACGCAGTTTGTCGGACATTGCGATGGCCTGCGGATTCAGTTCTGCGAGCCATTTTAGTAATCGGTTTAAACAGGTAACGGGTAAAACGCCAACGCAGTTACGTGCGGCGAAATAACGTCAACACTGCGTAGCAGATACCGCCGACCACTAATCCCCAGAATGCAGAGCCAACACCCAGTAACGTCAGGCCGCTGGCCGTGACCAGAAACGTAACAATAGCTGCATCGCGCTCTGCTTCATTATGCAATGCCTGATATAAACTACCGCTAATCGTCCCGAGCAAAGCAAGACCGGCCAGCATCTGGATCCAACTTACCGGCAGGGCCGCCATCATTCCTGTGACCGAACCGCCAAACACCCCAGCCAGAAGATAGAAAACACCAGCAGCGGCGGCGGCGAGCCAGCGCCGTTTAGCATCAGGATGCGCTTCGGGGCTTTGGCAAATTGCGGCGGTGATAGCGGCAATGCAAATGGAATAGACGCCAAACGGTGAAAACAACAGGGCCAGCAGGCCGGTAAAGACAATGAGTGGTGAAACGGGTAACGAATAACCCGACGCATTCATAGTGGCAATACCTGGAGCATTTTGCGAAGCCATAGTGACCAGAAACAGCGGTAGTGCAATGCTGATACTGTGGGCCAAAGAAAAGTGGGGGGCAATAAACGCTGGCATCATCGGCGACAGATCCACTCCGCTAGTGACAACGTCACCTTTCATCAGCGCGATAGCAATACCCGCCAGCATCGCGGCGATCGTTGCATACCGTGGGGCTGTGACTTTAAATAACAGCCACGCCACCAGCATACTACCGCACAAAATAAGCTCACTGTTGAGGCTATTAAACGCCTGCAGACCAAAACGCAGCAGGATCCCAGCCAGCATGGCTGATGCCAGTGAATGGGGGATTATTTTCATCAGACGGGCAAACAGCCCGGTTACGCCGCACAACACAATCAACGCATTAGCTACGATAAAAACGCCGATGGCATCCTGAATTGTGACGCCTTGCAGGCCCGTCACCAGCAGCGCAGCGCCGGGCGTTGACCAGGCTGTGAGCACAGGGGCGCGATACCATAACGTCAGCGCCAGCGTACTGATACCCATTGCTATTCCCAGCGCGGTCATCCAGCCCGCGATTTGTTCAGTCGTCGCACCTGCGGCCAGAGCCGCTTGCCAGATAATGGCAGCCGAGCTGGCGTAGCCGACCAGGACAGCCACGAAGCCCGATAGTACGGTGGGCAGAGGGATGGAAAATGCACGCATAGTGACTCCGTGTGCGTTATAACGGTCAATCACTGTAGCACTGTGCGTTATAGCGCACAAGTGTTAAGCTGTAGCCCTGAGAAGGGAGAGTTAGGAAGGAGAAAAATGGATAACTTAACCCACTATCTGGCCACAACGCTCAGAACGCTTCGTCACCAGCGGGAATGGAGTCTGTCGCGTCTGGCGGAGGAAACCGGCGTGTCGAAAGCCATGCTGGGGCAAATTGAGCGCAACGAATCCAGCCCAACGGTGGCGACATTGTGGAAAATTGCCACCGGACTGAACGTCCCGTTTTCGACCTTCATTTCACCACCGGAGTCAGACAGTGCGCCAATATTTGATCCCCAGCAGCAGGCGATGGTCGTCACACCGCTGTTTCCGTGGGATCCGCAGTTGTGCTTCGATCATTTTTCGATACTGCTGGCACCCGGCGCGCTCAGTGAATCGACTCCGCATGAAACCGGCGTGATAGAACACGTGGTGGTGATAAATGGGCTGCTGGATATGTGTATTGAGGGACAGTGGCGCACCATTAAACCCGGCGAGGGGGTGCGTTTTGCCGGAGACAGGGCGCATAGCTACCGTAACGGTCACGAACAAACAGCGCACTTTCATTCGCTGATCCATTACCCGCGTAGTTAATCGGGAAAACTATTCCGAAAAGCCGCGCTTGTGACTACAATAGCCGCCATTTTTATCGCTTGTGGATGATAACAACTGTATGCGCCAGCAGCCTCATCACCTTGAATTGTTAAGCCCGGCCCGGGATACCGCCATTGCGCGTGAAGCCATATTACACGGCGCAGACGCTGTGTACATTGGCGGACCGGGTTTTGGCGCGCGCCATAACGCCAGTAACAGCCTGAAAGATATCGCCGAACTGGTGCCTTTCGCTCATCGTTACGGGGCGAAAATCTTTGTGACGCTAAATACGATCTTGCATGATGATGAGCTGGAGCCCGCGCAGCGGTTAATTACCGATCTGTATCAAACCGGCGTTGATGCCCTGATTGTGCAGGACATGGGAATCCTGGAGCTGGATATTCCGCCCATTGAGCTGCATGCCAGCACTCAATGTGATATTCGCAGCGTCGAGAAGGCGAAGTTTCTTGCTGATGTCGGATTCACCCAGATTGTCCTGGCGCGCGAACTGAACCTTGAGCAGATCAAGGCCATCCATCAGGCTACGGATGCGACTATTGAATTTTTCATTCACGGGGCGCTGTGCGTCGCTTATTCAGGCCAGTGTTATATTTCACATGCGCAAACCGGACGCAGTGCTAACCGCGGCGACTGCTCTCAGGCTTGTCGCTTGCCGTATACCCTGAAAGACGATCAGGGGCGCGTGGTCTCCTATGAAAAACACCTGCTGTCGATGAAAGATAACGATCAGACCGCCAACCTCGGCGCATTGATTGATGCTGGTGTGCGTTCCTTCAAAATTGAAGGGCGCTACAAAGACATGAGCTATGTGAAGAATATTACCGCGCATTATCGTCAGATGCTGGACGCAATCATTGAAGAGCGGGGCGATCTGGCCCGTTCTTCAGCCGGGCGCACCGAACATTTCTTTACGCCATCCACGGAAAAAACCTTCCATCGCGGCAGTACCGATTACTTTGTGAATGCTCGTAAAGGTGATATCGGCGCATTCGACTCACCAAAGTTTATCGGTTTGCCGGTCGGCGAAGTCCTGAAGGTGGCAAAAGATCATCTCGATGTTGAGGTGACAGAACCGCTGGCTAACGGGGATGGCCTGAATGTGTTAATCAAACGCGAAGTGGTCGGATTTCGCGCCAACACCGTAGAAAAAACGGGGCACAATCGTTATCGGGTATGGCCGAATGAAATGCCCGTCGATCTGCACAAAGTACGTGCCAATCACCCGCTGAACCGCAACCTCGATCATAACTGGCAGCAGGCATTGACCAAAACCTCCAGCGAGAGGCGCGTCGCGGTCGATATTGAGTTGGGTGGCTGGCAGGAGCAGTTGATTCTGACGCTCACCAGTGAGGAGGGGGTGAGTATCACCCATACGCTGGATGGCCAGTTCGAGGAAGCGAACAATGCGGAAAAAGCGTTGAGCAACCTGCAGGATGGTCTGGCAAAGCTTGGACAAACGCTTTATTACGCCCGCAGCATTCAGGTGAATCTGCCGGGAGCGCTGTTTGTGCCGAACGGTCAACTGAATCAGTTGCGACGTGAAGCGGTCGACATGCTGGATGCTGCACGTTTGCAAAACTATCAGCGTGGCCGCTGTAAACCGGTTGTACAGCCGCCGCCGGTTTATCCGCAAACGCATCTGAGCTTCCTGGCTAACGTCTATAACCATAAAGCGCGTGAGTTTTATCACCGTTATGGCGTTCAACTGATTGATGCCGCTTATGAAGCACATGAAGAAAAGGGCGATGTGCCGGTGATGATCACTAAACATTGCTTGCGTTTTGCGTTTAACCTGTGTCCGAAACAGGCGAAAGGGAATATCAAAAGCTGGAAAGCTACGCCAATGCAACTGGTTAACGGCGATGAGGTCCTGACGCTGAAATTTGATTGCCGACCATGCGAAATGCACGTGATCGGCAAGATGAAACATCACATTCTGAAGATGCCATTGCCGGGCAGCGTGGTGGCTTCCGTCAGCCCCGAAGAACTGCTGAAAACGTTGCCAAAGCGTAAAACTAAAGGTCAGCTCAGATGAGTATCGGGCTTGCGTGATTTTTGCCAGTAATGGTGTTCGCGAAGATCGGCGGCGGATTCTTCCGCTGTCACTCGCAGTTCATCGCTGTCGGCGGTGTGTCGTAGTAAGTGATCGGCATCCTGCACCTGAAGATACTCATGTCCCTGATTAGTAGCGAAAAGCTGACCGGAAAAAAGCGCGCTGGCCAGCAATAACACCGTTAACCCTTTCTTAAACATCATGCACCCTCTGGTACGTTAGCTGCGGAATTGGCGATAATTTCGCCTGGTGACTATTCAATATTTTAATCGGCATAATGACAATCTCTGTTTTGTCATTTCGATGTTTTTTACATTTTTGTTTAGCCAACGTTGGGATTTGTCACAACCGGGTAGCGCGACGCTGCCCGGTTGTTATCAGGGAGAGATTCAGGACTTAAATCCGGCGGCCGTCATCAGGAGACGAAAGAACATACCAACGGCGGCGAGAGCCAGCACGCTGCCGCCCCAGAGGATCACCAGCCACATCAGGCGTTTCCAGATTGTTTGTTGCATCAATGATACCCCTCACCATGTTGAACTTTGCCGCGAAAAACGTAGTAACTCCAGAAGGTGTACACCAGGATTATCGGGATAATCAGCAGTGCGCCAACCAACATAAAGCCCTGACTTTGCGCCGGAGCCGCCGCCTGCCAGAGCGTAATGGACGGCGGAATGATATGTGGCCAGATACTGATCCCCAGCCCGCTGAACCCAAGAAAAATCAACCCCAGCGTCAATGCAAAAGGCAGCGTATGGCAGTGATGCTGCCCCAGTGAACGCCACAGCCAGATGCTGATAAGCGCAACCAGCAGCGGAACCGGCATCAGGAACCACAGGTTGGGCAGGCTAAACCAACGCTCGGCAATCGCACTGTGCGCCAGCGGCGTCCACAGGCTGATAATGGCAATGACAACCAGCATCGCCAGCAGCAGTTTTTTTGCCACACGGCGCATTTTTTCCTGCAACGGATTTTCGCTTTTCATCACCAGCCACGTCGCTCCCAGCAGAGCGTAGGCTACAACCAGGCCAACGCCGCAGAACAGCGTAAACGGGGTCAGCCAGTCGAAAGGACCGCCGCTGTAGCTGCGTCCGGTGACGGAAAATCCATTGAGTACGGCACCCACCACGACACCCTGGGTGAATGTCGCGAGGATTGAACCGCCGAGAAAAGCTTTATCCCAGAATGGTCGATGCGCCGGCGTGGCTTTAAAACGAAACTCGAAGGCGACGCCGCGAAAAATCAGGCCGATTAGCATCAGTGTCAGCGGGATCGTCAGCGCATCGACAATCACCGCATAGGCCAGGGGGAAAGCGCCGAATAATCCAGCTCCGCCCAGCACCAGCCAGGTTTCATTGCCGTCCCATACCGGGGCGACGCTGTTGACCATCACATCACGGTCATCAGAGTCCTGAATCGCCGGGAATAAGATACCGATCCCAAGATCAAAACCGTCCATCACGATATACATCAACGTGGCGAACACGATAATTACAAACCAGATAACTGATAAATCGATACCCATTAGCGGTGTGCCTCCGGTTGAGAGTCGAGGACGGCAGCAGAAAGCGGCCGGGCAGGCGTGCCGGTGGGCGGAACGGTCGGGTCATCTTCCTGCGGCCCTTTGCGGATCAGGCGGATCATGTAGCTGTAACCCACGCCAAACACCGAGCTGTACACCACAAAGAAGGACAGCAGGCTGATGCTCATATGTAAATCGCCATGGGCGGAAACCGCATCCTCCGTACGTTGCAACCCGTAAACCACCCACGGCTGACGGCCAACTTCAGTAGTCACCCAGCCAGCAAGGATGGCAATCAGACCGGAGGGACCCATCCACAAGGCAAAGCGCAGGAAAGGGCGCGAGGTGTATAAACGTTGCTTATAGCGCAGCCACAGAGCAAATGCGCCCAACAGGATCATCAGCATGCCCAGTCCGGCCATTATGCGAAACGACCAGAACACCATGGTAGAGTTGGGCCTGTCTTCTTTAGGAAACTCTTTAAGGGCCGGAACCTGCTTATCCAGACTATGGGTCAGAATCAGACTGCCCAGCGCCGGGATTTCCAGCCCATAGCGGGTGCGCTCCTGCTCCATATCCGGCCATCCGAACAGCAGTAGAGGAGTCGGTTCACCGGGGCGATTTTCCCAGTGTCCTTCAATCGCGGCAATTTTTGCAGGCTGATGCTTCAGGGTATTCAAACCGTGCATATCGCCAATCAAAGCCTGCAGCGGGGCGACGATTAACGTCATCCATAGCGCCATTGAGAACATGGCGCGAATAGCCGGAGTGTTATTCCCGCGCAATAAATGCCATGCGCCCGACGCTGCGACAAACAGCGCGCTGCTCAGGAAAGCGGCAACGGACATATGCAGCAAACGATAAGGGAATGAAGGATTGAAAATAACGGCGAACCAGTCGACGGGAACGACCTGGCCGTTAACTATTTCGTAACCCTGCGGCGTTTGCATCCAACTGTTGGAGGCGAGGATCCAGAAGGTAGAAATAATAGTACCCAGCGCAACCATACAGGTCGCGAAGAAGTGAAGCCCCGGGCCAACCCGGTTCCAGCCAAACAGCATTACCCCGAGGAAACCTGCTTCAAGGAAGAAGGCGGTGAGCACTTCATAGGTCAGAAGCGGCCCGGTGATGCTACCGGCGAACTCGGAAAAACCGCTCCAGTTGGTGCCGAACTGATAGGCCATCACCAGCCCGGAAACTACGCCCATCCCAAAGTTTACGGCGAATATTTTCGACCAGAAATGGTATAGCGAGCGCCAGACGGGATTTTTCGTTTTTAGCCATAACCCTTCGAGCACCGCCAGATAACTGGCGAGGCCAATGGTAATGGCCGGAAAGATGATGTGAAAGGATACCGTAAACGCGAACTGGATCCTTGCCAGGTGAAACGCGTCAAGACCGAACATGCTTAACTCCGCAGGAAAAATTGATTTAGCGCAATTCTAAGGCTGCGAACCACTCGAAGGCAGAAACAGAACAGTTCTTTTTAACCATAACAGTTGTCGCGCTGTTATAGATTGGCCCGGCTGATAAGAAATCTGGAAGCTGGGTTCCCGTTATTGAATAGCGTCCTCCCCACGCTAGTAATTTTGCGATATTACTAGCAAGGTAATTAAAGAGTAATCATAAATGTTTACTTTGTGTGTATAATAGACGACAGGGAGGCGCAGTGAAGCAAAGTGAGTTCAGACGCTGGCTTGAATCTCAGGGAGTTGAAGTTACAAACGGCTCAAATCATCTGAAGTTGAGGTATCAGGGAAGGCGTAGCGTTATGCCCAGGCATCCTGGTGATGAGATAAAAGAGGCTCTGCGAAAAGCGATCCAAAAGCAGCCAGGCTTACAGTAATCATCATCAATATAAGGCTGATTATATGAGAAATTTTGAGAAAATCATGCGTTATCCCGTTAATCTAGTACCCGCCGTGGAAGGTGGGTTTGTGGTGTCTTTTCCGGATATTCCTGAAGCATTAACTCAGGGAGAAACCCGTCATGATGCTTTGCAGGCTGCGCAAGCCGCATTGGTCACCGCTTTTGAATTCTATTTCGACGATAACGAACCGATTCCTTTGCCTTCGGCGGTTGTCGCTGGCGCTGACTATGTGGAAATACCACTGAGCGTTGCGTCTAAAGTTCTGTTGTTAAATGCCTTCCTTGAATCGAATATTACCCAACAGGAACTGGCAAACAGGATCGGCAGGCCTAAGCAGGAAATCACTCGCTTATTCGATTTAAAGCACGCGACAAAAATTGATGCTGTGCAGATAGCTGCCCGCGCCTTAGGCAAAGAGCTGTCATTAGCGATGTTGTAAAACTGTTAACTATAACAGTTATATAAAATACCTTGATTATGTAAACTGATATATACAGTGGTTGTCACCGACACCGGTAATCAGGACAAAAAATGAAAAAATACCAGCGACTGGCTGAGCAAATTCGCGATCAAATTGCGTCTGGCGTATGGCAGCCCGGCGATCGCTTGCCATCATTGCGTGAACAGGTGGTCAGCAGCGGCATGAGTTTTATGACCGTCGGACACGCCTACCAGCTGCTGGAGAGTCAGGGGCGAATTATCGCCCGACCACAGTCGGGTTACTACGTTGCTGCGCGCCCTGAACGTGAACTGGCCGCGCCGCAGGCGCAGGTCATGCGCGATGAAGCTGTGGATATCAACACCTATATTTTTGATATGTTGCAGGCCAGCCGGGATGCGTCAGTGATGCCATTTGCCTCTGCATTCCCCGATCCGCGTCTGTTTCCCCTCCAGCAGTTGAACCGCTCGCTGGCGCAGGTGAGTAAAACCGCCACCGCCATGAGCGTGATCGAAAACCTGCCGCCGGGAAATGCTGAACTGCGCCATGCCATTGCCCGTCGCTATGCTCAACAGGGGATGACCATTTCACCTGATGAAATAGTCATCACTACCGGTGCGCTGGAAGCCCTCAACCTGAGCCTGCAGGCAGTTACTGAACCGGGGGACTGGGTGATTGTCGAAAACCCCTGTTTTTACGGGGCGTTGCAGGCCCTTGAACGATTACGCCTGAAGGCGCTTTCGATCGCCACCGACGTAAAAGAGGGGATCGATCTTACCGCGCTGGAGCAGGCGTTGCAGGAGTATCCGGTCAAAGCTTGCTGGCTGATGACCAATAGCCAAAATCCGCTTGGTTTTACGCTCAGCCCAGAGAAGAAGGCGCATCTGGTCGCATTGCTGGAGAAATACCATGTAATGCTGATAGAGGATGATGTCTACAGCGAGCTGTATTTTGGCCGTGAAAAACCACTGCCCGCCAAAGCCTGGGATCGCGCCGACAGCGTTTTGCATTGTTCGTCTTTCTCGAAGTGCCTGGTACCCGGATTTCGCGTTGGCTGGGTAGCGGCCGGGAAGCATGCCCGGCGTATTCAGCGACTCCAGCTAATGAGCACCTTATCCACCAGTTCCCCCATGCAGCTTGCACTGGTGGATTACCTGTCTACCCGACGCTATGACGCACATCTGCGTCGCTTACGCCGACAGCTGGCGGAGCGCAAACAGCAAGCCTGGCAAACGCTGCTGCGTCATCTTCCAGCGGAAGTCAAAATTCACCACAACGACAGCGGCTATTTCCTGTGGCTGGAACTGCCAGAGCCGCTTGATGCAGGCGTGCTCAGTACCCAGGCGCTGGCGCACCATATCAGCATTGCGCCGGGAAAAATGTTCTCGACCTCGGGGAGCTGGACTCGTTTCTTCCGTTTTAATACCGCATGGCACTGGGGGGAACGTGAGGAACAGGCTGTAAAACAGTTGGGAAAATTAATTCGCGAGATGATGAAATAAAACATAACGCGCTATTTAATATAAAAGAATGGCGCGTTCATATTTCAGAAATAGAGGATACCTCGCCCTGATGTTATTTATATCGGGCGCTACCATACAAAAAATCAATAGTTATTACTATTGCCGCCATCGCATCTAACTCCTTGTCTATTCTCCAGAAGATAAAAATCCCCGGTCAGCGTCAGTAGCGTAATGAGCGTTAGCTCACAACCTGATTAAATTTCCTTGCGCCAACAGGAACGCTTACCACACCCCGACTATTTTTAGGAAAGGACATATATTTACGGCAAGGCTGCCGCTCAATATTTTTTAGACAGGAGTAAGACGTTATGAGCAAGCAGTTTGCCCTCAGTAGCCTGTGCGCACTCAGTATGACGCTGATGACTGCACAGGCAGCCGAACCCCCGACATCATTAGATAAACCGGAAGGCCGTCTGGATATTATTGCCTGGCCGGGCTACATCGAACGTGGACAGACCGATAAACAATATGATTGGGTCTCGCAGTTTGAGAAAGATACTGGCTGCGCGGTCAATGTCAAAACGGCGGCCACATCTGATGAGATGGTCAGCCTGATGGCAAAAGGCGGCTACGACCTGGTTACCGCTTCCGGTGACGCCTCATTGCGTCTGATTATGGGTAAACGCGTTCAGCCGATTAATACCGCGCTGATCCCAAACTGGAAAAGCATCGATCCACGCGTGGTAAAAGGCGAGTGGTTCAACGTTGGCGGAAAAGTTTACGGCACGCCATACCAGTGGGGACCAAACCTGCTGATGTATAACACCAAAATCTTCCCAACGCCGCCAGATAGCTGGAGCGTGGTTTTTGTTGAACAAAAACTTGCGGACGGGAAAAGCAATAAAGGGCGCGTTCAGGCCTACGATGGGCCGATCTATATTGCCGATGCCGCGTTATTCGTTAAAGCAACTCAGCCGCAGCTGGGCATTACCGATCCCTATCAGCTCACCGAACAGCAGTATCAGGCGGTTATCAAAGTTCTGAGCGATCAGCACGCGCTAATCCATCGCTATTGGCATGATACCACCGTGCAAATGAGCGACTTTAAAAACGAAGGTGTGGTGGCGTCAAGCGCATGGCCTTATCAGGCTAACGCTCTGAAAGGGGAAGGCCAGCCTATTGCCACGGTTTTCCCAAAAGAAGGGGTTACCGGATGGGCTGATACCACCATGCTGCACAGCGAAGCGAAACACCCGGTATGTGCTTACAAATGGATGAACTGGTCATTAACCCCGAAAGTTCAAGGCGACGTTGCGGCCTGGTTTGGTTCTCTGCCAGTAGTGCCTGAAGGCTGTAAAGCCAGCCCGTTGCTGGGTGAAAAGGGCTGTGAAACCAACGGCTATAGTTACTTTGACAAAATTGCCTTCTGGAAAACGCCGATCGCAGAAGGTGGCAAATTCGTTCCTTACAGTCGCTGGACGCAGGATTACATCGCCATTATGGGCGGTCGTTAATTCCGCTGGGGGTTTTATGACGTACGCAGTGGAGTTTCATAACGTCTCGCGTCTGTACGGGGATGTTCGTGCAGTTGATGGCGTAAGTATTGCGATTAATGACGGTGAGTTTTTCTCTATGCTGGGGCCATCCGGCTCCGGCAAGACCACCTGTCTGCGCCTGATTGCAGGGTTTGAGCAGCTGTCAGGCGGCGCAATTACCATTTTTGGTAAGCAGGCCAGCGAATTGCCGCCCTGGGAACGGGACGTCAATACGGTATTTCAGGATTACGCGTTGTTCCCGCATATGTCGATTCTCGACAACGTCGCCTACGGGCTGATGGTCAAAGGCATTGATAAAAAACAGCGTCACGCCAAAGCGCGAGAGGCGCTGGATAAAGTTGCGCTCGGTTTTGTTTATGAACGCAAACCGTCGCAACTTTCCGGTGGTCAGCGGCAGCGCGTGGCGATTGCCCGGGCGCTGGTCAATGAGCCGCGCGTCCTGCTGTTGGATGAACCGCTCGGAGCATTGGATCTCAAGCTGCGTGAACAGATGCAGTTGGAGCTGAAAAAATTACAGCAATCTCTTGGTATCACCTTCATTTTTGTCACTCACGATCAGGGGGAAGCCCTGTCGATGTCCGATCGTGTGGCGGTGTTTAATAACGGTCGCATCGAACAGGTGGATTCTCCGCGCGAACTGTACATGCGTCCGCGGACACCGTTTGTGGCAAGTTTCGTCGGGACGTCCAATGTCTTTGATGCCACGATGTCAGCGAACGTTTGCGGGTTACAGGGGATGTTCTCCCTGCGCCCGGAACATATTCGTTTGAATGATGCCGGGGGAGAAGTCCAGGCTACGGGAGTTATCCAGGCGGTGCAGTACCAGGGCGCGGCGACACGATTTGAACTGAAACTGGCCGGTGGTGAAAAGTTGCTGGTTAGCCAGGCGAATCTGACGGGCGAAATGCTGCCCTCAACGTTGTCGCCAGGTCAGCAGGTGATGGCGTCGTGGTCACGCGACGTGATGGTACCGCTGGTTGAGGAGAGGTGAATGGCTATGAATGTCTTACATTCGCCTCCACAGTCGACAGGTCTGAACCGGATTTCAGGTTTATTCTGGCGTAATCCGGGGCTGGGACTGTTTTTGCTGCTCCTCGGACCGCTGATGTGGTTTGGCATTGTCTACTTCGGCTCATTGCTGACGCTGTTGTGGCAGGGTTTTTATACCTTCGACGATTTCACCATGTCGGTCACGCCGAACCTGACGCTGGCGAATTTGCGGGCGCTGTTTAATCCGGCCAACTACGACATCATTTTGCGTACCCTGACGATGGCGGTGGCGGTCACCATTGCCAGCGCGATTCTGGCGTTTCCGATGGCGTGGTATATGGCGCGCTATACCAGCGGAAAAATGAAAGCCTTTTTTTACATTGCGGTGATGTTGCCGATGTGGGCCAGCTACATCGTTAAAGCCTACGCATGGACGTTACTGTTGGCTAAAGACGGCGTGGCGCAATGGTTTTTAACCCATCTGGGGCTGGAGCCGCTGCTGCTCTCGTTTCTGACGCTGCCTGCCGTAGGCGGCAATACGCTGTCGACTTCAGGGTTAGGGCGCTTTCTGGTGTTCGTCTACATCTGGCTGCCGTTTATGATCCTGCCGGTACAAGCCGCGCTGGAGAGACTCCCGCCGTCGCTATTACAGGCCTCCGCTGATTTAGGCGCACGTCCGCGTCAAACTTTCCGCTATGTGGTCCTCCCACTGGCGATACCCGGTATTGCGGCAGGCTCGATTTTTACCTTCTCTCTGACGTTGGGCGATTTTATCGTGCCGCAACTGGTGGGGCCGCCGGGCTATTTCATCGGCAACATGGTGTATTCGCAGCAAGGGGCGATTGGCAATATGCCGATGGCGGCGGCATTTACTCTGGTGCCGATTGTATTAATCGCACTGTATCTGGCGTTCGTGAAGCGTCTGGGAGCTTTTGATGCACTCTGAACGCGCACCCTGGTTACTCAAACTGGCGGCATGGGGTGGGGTTATTTTCCTGCACTTTCCCATCCTCATCATCGCCACCTATGCTTTTAATACTGAGGAGGCTGCTTTTAGTTTTCCACCGCAGGGGTTAACGCTGAAGTGGTTTAGCGTTGCAGCGCAGCGTGGCGATATTCTGGAATCGGTGACGTTGTCACTTAAAATCGCTGCGTTGTCGACAGCTATCGCCCTCGTTCTGGGGACGCTGGCCGCTGCAGCACTGTGGCGCAGGGACTTTTTTGGTAAAAGCGCAATATCGCTGTTGCTGCTGTTGCCGATCGCGCTGCCGGGGATTATTACCGGCCTGGCGCTGTTGACGGCGTTTAAAACCATCAACCTGGAACCCGGTTTTCTTACGATCGTCGTGGGCCATGCGACGTTTTGCGTGGTGGTGGTATTTAACAACGTCGTGGCGCGTTTTCGCCGTACCTCATGGAGTCTGGTTGAAGCGTCTATGGATCTTGGCGCCAATGGCTGGCAAACCTTTCGTTATGTCGTGCTGCCAAACCTGGCATCGGCGCTGCTGGCGGGGGGGATGCTGGCGTTTGCCTTGTCGTTTGATGAAATCATCGTGACAACGTTCACCGCCGGACATGAAAGAACACTTCCTTTGTGGCTGCTCAATCAGTTGGGTCGACCACGAGATGTGCCTGTCACCAACGTTGTGGCATTGCTGGTAATGCTGGTGACGACACTGCCAATTTTAGGGGCCTGGTGGCTAACGCGTGAAGGCGACACTCTCGCTGGAAACGGTAAATAAACGACGATATGGGAAATTGCTATGCAACATCAATTACTGATTAATGGCGAGCTGGTCAACGGTGAAGGTGAAAAGCAGCCAGTCTATAACCCTGCCACTGGTGAACTCATTCTGGAGATTGCCGAAGCGTCAGCCGCGCAGGTTGATGCCGCGGTACGCGCAGCCGACAGCGCGTTTGCCGCCTGGGGGCAAACCACGCCAAAAGTGCGTTCAGAACTGCTGCTGAAACTGGCTGACGCAATCGCCGATAACGCGCAAACCTTCGCAGAGCTGGAATCACTCAACTGTGGTAAGCCGTTGCACTGCGTCCTCAACGATGAAATTCCGGCAATTGTCGATGTTTTCCGCTTCTTTGCCGGGGCGGCTCGTACCCTGCAAGGACAGGCGGCCGGAGAGTATCTGGAAGGGCATACGTCGATGATTCGTCGTGATCCGCTGGGCGTGGTGGCCTCTATTGCACCGTGGAACTATCCGCTGATGATGGCGGCGTGGAAGCTGGCGCCGGCACTGGCGGCGGGTAACTGTGTGGTGATTAAACCGTCAGAAATTACCCCGCTGACGGCGCTTAAGCTGGCTGATTTTGCCAAAGATATTTATCCGGCTGGCGTTATCAACGTGCTGTTTGGCCGTGGCAAAACGGTAGGCGATCCGCTGACCGGTCATGAAAAAGTCCGGATGGTTTCTCTGACAGGCTCCATTGCGACCGGTGAACACATTATCCAGCATACCGCGCCTTCGATTAAGCGCACGCATATGGAACTGGGCGGCAAAGCTCCGGTCATCATTTTTGATGATGCCGATCTGGATGCTGTGGTGAGCGGCGTGCGAACTTTTGGCTATTACAACGCTGGACAAGATTGTACCGCGGCTTGTCGAATCTATGCCCAGAAAGGCATTTATGACGCGCTGGTCGAGAAACTTGGCGCTGCGGTAGCCAGCCTGAAAATCGGCGCACCGAATGACGAATCGACCGAGCTGGGACCGGTAAGCTCGCAGGCGCATCTCGATCGCGTGACGAAAGCGGTCGATGAAGCCAAAGCGCTGGGGCATATCAAAGTCATCACCGGTGGTAAAAAAGTGGATGGCGCAGGCTACTACTTTGCTCCGACGCTGCTGGCCGGGGCAAAGCAGGATGATGCCATCGTGCAGCGGGAAGTTTTCGGCCCGGTGGTCAGCGTAACCGTATTTGAGGATGAGGATCAGGTACTGGCGTGGGCGAATGATTCGAAATACGGCCTGGCCTCTTCCGTCTGGACCCGGGATGTGGGACGCGCGCATCGATTTAGCGCTCGCCTGCAGTATGGTTGCACCTGGGTCAATACTCACTTCACGCTGGTTAGCGAGATGCCGCACGGTGGGCAAAAACAGTCTGGTTATGGCAAGGATATGTCGGTTTATGGACTGGAGGATTACACGATTGTTCGCCATGTCATGATCAAGCATGAGTAATTTCTTAAGCGCGAACGGTAAAGGGGGCACGGATAGCTAAATACTGGCAAACGTGTGTCTATACTATTCGCGCCACTGGCCTCGTCGCCATCGGACGGCGGTAAGTTGGAAATATCCGCGAGGTCAGGCTAATTGAAACAACAAAGCCCCAGCTTAATGTCGGGGCTTTGTGCTTTCTGGTTTACCGTCCGGGTATCAGCGGCGTAAGCTGCAAAGCCAGGCGAGTAGCGCACAGACGCTCAGAACCAGCCCCAACTGTTGCACCATGCCTGCCAACCCCAGCATCATTCCCAGTAACAGGTAATAGCTCAACCCGAACAACGCACCGGCAGCACCGGCTTGTTCACGGTAGTGACGCAGCGCCTGACTCAGCACATTAGGAATCGCGATCCCATAGGCTAACACCACGCCGAACACCGGCAACAGGATCCACGCGCAGTGCTGTAGCCACCACGCGACGAGACCTGACAACGCTGCCAGCGCACAGGCATAACGTACCAGTTGTTCCGGTGTAAGACCTGCCGTTAGCAACCTCCGGTTCAGCAGGCTACCCGACAGTGAAGCAAACGCAAGCAACAACCCCGTCCAGCCAAAGGCTCGGGAACTCCATCCTAATTGCCCGAAAAGAAACGGTGCCAGGCTGTAATAGCTAAACAGCATGGTATTTAACAACGCGACCAGGATGGCATTTTTCCAAAGATCGCTGTCCCGCCTCATGCGGGAGAGCAGTGCGATAAGCCTCGGGTTGAGCGTATGCTCGGGCCGGGTTTCTGGCAGTATGGTCGCTGTCAGTATTAGCAGTAGCAGCGCCAGCAGCATAAGGGCAACAAATACACCAGTATGACCGTACAGGCTTACCAGCCAACCTCCGCTTAGCAGGCCGAAAACCGGACTCAATGCCAGTGCGGCGCCCATCACAGAAAAGACGCGGGATAGCGCGGGTGATTCATAACTGTCCCTTAGCATGGTCTGTACCACCACTGACCCGGCAGCCGCTCCGATGGCGGAGACCATCCGTGCCAGCAGTAAAACGCTGAAGTCGGCGGCAAAAATGGCTAAGGCACAGCCTGTTCCATAACAAATAAGTCCTGCCAGCATAGCCCAACGTCGCCCGATGCAGTCGCTCAGCCAACCCCACATCGCCACACCGACGGCGAAGGCAGCAAAGTAAACGGAGAGTGTTTGAGCCGCACGCTCACTGCTGATGTGAAAAGCAGTGGCGATACCTGGCAGTGCCGGGCTGTAGATGGTTTCCACCAGTTGCGGGAACATAATCAGTAGCGTAAGAAGCCACAGCGGCGGGCGGCGAAGCGTATTCATACAATATCCAGAGAAACAAAACAGGCGGGCATTATTGCTGAAAGGGGTGTGTCTCATTACCATTATCAGGACATTAAATATCAAATATCGGACAGATAATGAAAATTGCGCCTGATGATGCTTTCGATGCGGATAGCTTTGACAAACCGGTAATCGGTATAGCCGCCGATATGGGGCTACATGATTCAGGACGGCACAGCCACCTTCGTCATCAGCTACTTTTTTCGGCTGCGGGGAGCATTACGATCGAGCTGGAGCAGTCTCTGTGTCTGTTACCGCCACGGCGTGCGGTTTGGATCCCGGCCGGGACGGTACATCGCGCCATAATGCGAGGGGGGATGGCTTATCGTTCTTTGTACTTTTCAACCGCATTGCCATTATCTGAGTTACCGCTGCAGATAGTCGAGGTTAACCCTCTCTTTTTTGAAGTGATAGAACGTATGGCTTTCTGGCCATGGGATATGCCAGCCGCGCAGCAGGCCAGCCTCATCACCGTTTTTTGTGAGGAAATACGCGCCGCCCGCAGTGAAAACTGGACGTTGCAGTTTCCCTCAGATCCGCGGTTGAACGTGTGGCTAGAGGGATTACGTATGGGCGAACTCCCACCGCGACTGAATCAATTGTCCCGACGGGTTGGGGCATGTGAGAGAACAATCGGTCGAATATTTACCCGGGATACCGGGATGAATTATCAGAACTGGCGGCAGCAATTCAGGTTGCTAAAAGCCATGGAGATGCTGGCGGATGGATGCCCTATTAGCCAGGTGGCGCAATATCTGGAGTTTGTCAGCGACAGCGCTTTTATCGCGTTCTTCCATCAACATACCGGCACAACGCCGAGCCGTTATTCGGGCAATATAATGCCGCAGAAGGATTAGGGACATTACATACTAAGGATAATTTACCCGGCGGCGGGAGAGTGGGAAGATCGTGCACTAATGGCAGAGAGAAGACCCCCTCTGCCAGCGGACGCTGCAATTAATCAACAAGAATCACATCAAGCAAACCAGCCGAACCTTGCGGAAATCAGACTGAAAAGTCCTACAGCAGCAAATATATTTATCAGCACCACAGTTTTACTGGAAACATTCATTTGTGCCACCTTTCGTTATAACCCCTATGGGTATAGTACGGGTTATAACTATCCGCAATAGTACGGATTCTGAACATAATGAAAACGGCTTGTTTTCCCGCTGTTTCCCTTAAAATAATTAATAAAACTTGATGTGGGTCATGAAAAAGAGCATATTGCGCGCGATTTTACCTTTCGGCCCGGACGCCTTACATGTCTCTGTACCAAAAAATGTTGGTTTTTTACGCGGTGATGGCCGCTATCACGGCAATCATCACCTGGTTTCTTTCCCGCGATAAAAAGCGAATTCGTTTTCTCAGCGCGGTATTAGTCGGGGCGACCTGGCCGATGAGTTTTCCCGTCGCGTTAATGTTTTCTCTCTTCTGATGACGGCGTTAACGCCGTTTCAGGAGGAAAACAGGGCATCTAATCGTTTTTTATCGGCTTCGCTGACATCCTGCGGATGCTGATATCCCACGTTTTCATTGGCGCGGGTATACAACGCGACCAGCCAGTCGTAAACGTACCGGCTTGCGCCGTGCGAAGGTTGTTCATCCAGCTTCGTCAGGCGTAACATCGGCTGTTGTTTCGGCGCGCTAAAAATAGCCGATCCTTTTTGGATCCTGCTGGCAGGGCGCTGTTCTTCGGCGACATTGGCAAATCCAAGCCAGGTAATAAAATCACCAATATCGGCGTGAAGCTGCGCGGCGCAGACGTTTTCTCGCTGCATAATGCGCTGTAAGCGTTGCGGCATCTCCAGGCGATAGCTGGCGGTGACGAGGATATCGGCGACCTGCCTTAGCGTACGCGGTTCGAGACGTAAACGACGGGCATTATTCTCATCGCGACACCACTGGCGCACGTGATTAACCCACATTTTGTGCGCCTGATAACCGCTCTCTTTGCTATCCGGTGAGAGCGGTGTGTCACGCACCTCGGCAAACAGGTCAATCTCCTCATTAAATAACCCGCTTACCTGTTCCTCGCGTGGCTGCTGAACCCGCAGCAGCGACTCAAAGAGACGCATCGGCGGGAGCAAACCATCCAGGAGTTCACCATGCTTTGCCGCCTGAGCTTGTAGCTGGCGGATCACCCACTCATTGCCTCCAGATTCGGTCTCAACGGGATTAATCCAGCCGATCAGGGTTTCGCGTACGCGCTGCTGGTGCTGCTCACGCAGGGAGGTCAATCTGGCCTGACGCTGCTGTGGCGAAGTTGCCTGAGTCAGCCATTCGACAAGGCGTTGTAAGCTATGTTTATCCAGCGCCTGCAGCGTGCCCCAATGTAGTCCGGGTTTGCCCATTAATTGCTGCACGGACTCATCAAGATTTTGCTGGGTGCTAAAGCGTGCATCCTGCGGGGTAATGGCCCAAACCACGCCCGGCAATGCGGCATCATGGACAGGCTGAGTATCGTTAACCCAGCCCAGTAGCTTGCGGGTGATAGCAGGCGTCTGCGAACGGGTCGATACCGCATTACAGATTAAGAGCACATCCGGTTGCAAATGCTGGCGATAATATTCCAGCATCCAGCCTAATTTGGCCTGCCACAGCGGATGGGAATGCGCATCCGGGGCGAGGGGGATATCGAGCAGATCGACATTCTCCAGTACGGCGTCTTCAACCGTCAGGACCAGTTCGCGCGTCAGCAGCGCCAGTGACGCCTGGGAGAGACTGACCGCATTGAGCAACTGATGGTTTTCAATGGGATGAACCACCACATCGCTCTGCGCCTCATTGCCAGTCAATGCCACCTGAGTCAGGAAACTCTCGGCAGGTAAACCAAAATGGTCAACCAGCAGGCTCAACGGAGCCGCCAGTTCCTGCGCGTTCCCGGTTTGTTGCAGCGTATGCGCCAGCGCCAGCCACTGCTGCGTGAGCTCTGGTTGTTCTCCCCACAGTAACGCCCAGGCGTTTGCCCGGGTCGTCAGATCCAGTGCCGGCAGCAGTGTGGCAAACTGATGCCAAAGCGCATCGTCGATTTGCTGCTGGTTGGCTGGCACGCTGGAGCGCCAGAAACGGCCAATTGCCGCAACATCGTGCGCGGTAATTCCCGGTACCGGATGACGCTGACGCAGCGTCTGCCATTTTTCCAGGCGCGCCTCAATAATCGATTTCTCAACCTGGCGGTTGTCCGGGAGGGCGCAAAACTGGGTAATAAAAAGCTGTACCAGTTCGGCTTCACTGAGTAATCGCAGACGCAACGGCCATTCACTATCGAGCGGATTTTCATCACGCGTAAAGCGGATCGCCATATTGGTTGGCGCATGGCCAGGATTAATATGCGAAAAATAATCAAAACTGCGATCCGGGGTAACGATATTCACTTTGCCATTGGCATTGCTGCACAACGCCGCGAGCAGGTGTGCTTTTGCCGATTGCGAATGCCCGTATAACCCAACGCATCCTTGCGATGAAAAGGTCGTCTTCAACGCAGCTTCATTCACGGCGGCGAGGGTGAGCTGCGCCAGCAGGGCATCTGCTTCATCATCAAGACGCGCCGAACGTTGACGGGTATCAGCGACCCATGTGATGGCGGCCTGCGCGGTGTTTAACATCTTACTCATTTCAGGTACACGCTCCCGCTATCAATCCAGTAATGGCTACCGCTATGGCGACGGTCTGCCAGCGTATTCAGTTTTAACGTTAAGGCATTGGCGGCAACGGGGGTGCCATCCTGTAACCAGGCATCGCTCAGCACGAAGAATTCCGGGCCGTTTTCTTTGCTACCGCCTCGTAGCTGCAGCCGTACATTCAACACGCCATCTCCGGCGATGGTTTTTGCCAGTTCGGCAGAATTTATGCTGAGCGTATACAGCGGCGTGGCAGGCCAGCGGCTGTTTGCCAGTTGGCGGAAACCTAACGTCACGTTGCCACGTAATGGGAAATGCAGGCGGGCATCCAACTTCGCGCCGGGTTTATCCAGATCGATATCGTGATACCAGATGTTCTCATCGCGCAGGGTATTGACCGTATTATCCAGCACGCCGAGATAACGTACGGTCGAGTAAGCGCCGATGTCGGCAGCTTTAAAGTTAAAGCGCGGCAAGCGCAAATCCAGCGCCAGGCTGCACAACATAGCACCGACTGCCGCGGTGGATTTGGGGTTACCAATCCGCCCCTGTTGGCTAAACGGATACCACTCATGTACGCGGTAGTTATCCATCCAGATCATACGATTAACCGGAACGGGCTGCAGATGGCGGATCAACGCCTGTACGCCCGGTAAACAGGCGGGTCTGCCTGTTACTAATAAAATATCGCAGCGATAGTGTGAAATGGCCTCACAGACCGCGTGTAGCGGGGAGGTCAGGGTAAATTGCCCCGCCAGTAACGCCTCTTGTAACTGTCTGAACTGCACCTGTAGCGGTACACTCAGGACATCAAACGCTGGCGATCCTGCTGGCAACGCATGATCGATAGCTTGCTGAATGTAATTCATTACGTTGCGCGTGGGTTGCTGGCTCAGGAGTTCGCCAAAGGTGGCATGCAGCCCGGCTACCGGATCGTTAATATCGCTTTGTTCCCAGGCTGAGAGCACCGCATGACCGAGCGGCATAAAGAGCTGTAATGCCGTTTGTTGACGCAGAATCGCCTGGGTGTCGATACGCCCGGAATCGCCAAATAGCGTGGCCAGCAATGCGGCGGCATCGGTCACGCCAGCCTGTTGTAAGCGGGTTTGCAGCGCGGGCAACACGCAGCGCTGAATCACGTCCAGCAGCATGTCGTCGCCCGCGACCTTAAAACCTTCACGGAACAGCAGATGCGGGGTAATTTTGACGTTCGCGCCAACGCCGTCATCAAGCTGATAATGGACGACGGCCATATCCGTTGTCCCGCCGCCGATGTCGATCGATGCCACGCGCAACGCTCGGCCTTTAGTCTCACCGGGCTCCGGCAAACGGTCCGGGCGGGCCAGGGCGTTAAAGAATGATTCGGTGTGACCATCGTAGTGAGAGATAGCTTCGTTATACAGCCACACCAGTTGCCCACAGCTGGCCTCATCCCATTCCATCTGGATCTCCGGTACGGGAACCACGCTCTTTTCCTGCTGCTTACGGGTCGTAAAATCTTCATCCTGCGGATGCCAGCCCATCGCTTTCCAGACCAGCGCAATAGCCTCAAACATGCGCAGGCGGAAAATCTCGCGCTCCTGTTTGGGCATCGCCGACGGCAGAGTCAGGATCAGCGTCCGCAACTGACGAGGAGACGCCGGGAATCCGAGGCGCAAACGCGTCGCCACGCTGTTGATTTGCCCCAGCGCCTGGGCCAGTATTTCGCACAGCATATGCGTCATCAGCGTGCTGCGACTGTATTGCGGTGAGAACACCGGCAGACGATCGTCCTGCGGCAGACTGAACAGCGGTTGACCGTCATCGTTCATCAGGTTCATCAGCGGGAAGGCGGTAGCCAGCGGTTCGCGCTGGGTTTTGCCATTTATCTGGCTAAAGCGCCAGTCATGCAGTACCGGCGTTTCATCCCACAGATAACGGCGCGGGCTGGAGATCCCACTGCTGCCTTCGGTGCCCATGCGCTGCATCGCCAGCTTTCGGGCTTCGTCGCCAACGCGAACAATCGACGGCCAGATAAAGGCATCATCACGACCGCTCTCAACGGAAAAGTGCTGCTTGCCAAAACGGGCTTCGGAAAACTCCAGCCGGCTGGTAAACAGCGGATCGTTAAGGAACTGTGGCTCGCTTAAGGAACGCACCTGCAATTCAGCGGTCTGGCGTAGTCCGTCATTGGCATCGCCGTGATCTTCAATCAGGACGCCACAGGTATGGGTATTACCGATATCCAGGATAAGATCGACCGGAATGGCGGGCGTGCTGAGGGTATGGGTGACCAGTTTCACTTCCGGGACAGAAAGCTGCTCGCCTAACAGGGTCAGAACATTCAACCAGTGCGCCTGGTATTCAAAGTTACGCAGCGCCTGCTGGATCTCTTGTTCAGAGCGATTCTCATGTTGAGTGACATGATGCATAAAGGATTCGCGCAACCAGCCGTCAATCCAGGTCTGGTCGAGGAAATCAGCAATTTCGTTGTCATGCCAGGCTAGCGCAAACCGTGTACCGTTTAGCAAGTCATTTTCGTTGGGGGTTAATGCCGCAGGGGCATTTTCAGTGAGCTGGCTGTCCAGCGCCACGGTAACGCGGTGAGTGTTGCCCGCGCTGTCAGGTTGCGCCAGTTTTCGTACCTGTACGCGCGCCCAGTTATCCGGGCCTTCAACAAACGTTCGCGGCGGGTTAAAACGCAGGAACGGCAGTGGCAGCCAGACGCCGTCGAGCACGTCCAGGGAATAATGCAGCATTTGGGTGCTTTCCGGCTTTACGACTTCGGGCTGACCGCCGGTGCTGCCTGGCAGGGTATAGCGTCCCGTTGTCAGATCGAAGTCCAGCCGTAGCAGGGGGCCGTTGGCCGTTTTGCGCACAAAGCGGCCATGATGCGCAGACTCCTGCGGCGTCAGGCCAAAATCCAGAAATTGCACACCGCTATTGGCGATGAGCGTCACGCTCTGTTTGTAGTCACACAAATTCACCAACATAAAATCAGGCACCTATCTTTTTGATCGTCAGAGGGATTTCCGCGTGAGCGTCATATCGTGCGGTACAGGCGGCGACGTCATTGGTTCCCGCTTTGCAGGTAATTTCAGGCATCGGATAACGAGAACCGTCCGTACAACGGGCATTGCCGCGACTCTTAATCATTAATTCACCTGACTGGTGCAAACCGGAGAAAATCTCGGCGCGACAAACGATATTGTCGCCATGAACCACGCGCGCAGTGCCTTTATTGGTCTGGATCTGATAGCGCAGCGACGGCGCTTTACCGCTGACCGGATCTTTAACATCGACTATGACGCGCCAGTTGCCGTTAAGAAAACGCGTCGTTCCAGCCTTCATCTGGTTGGCGTCCATCACCAGCGCATCTTTTGGAATAGCAGCGATCACAACCGGCCCTTCGACGGGTTTCTCTTTTTTCGCTGCCGGGATCACTTCAGCCCGATGCAGCGGCAGTGCCGATGTCAGTTCTGGCAGCGGCGCCACATCAGCTTTCGCAACCTCGCCGTGAGGCACTACGGGTACGGGCTCGGCGGTTTGTTGCTTCCACAGCAGTGGTCCAATAATGGCGGCAACGATCACTGCGGCAACGGGCAGGCTCCACAGCGGCAGGCGGCGTGCGGGCTTTTTCTGTACCGGGGGCGGTGTAACTTCAGGTTCGTTAACAACGACCGGGGGTTGAGGTTCAGGCTCTGCCGGTTTAGGCAGCTCAACGACCGGGGTCAGCAAAGGCGCGTCGGCCTCGGCGAAGGTGATTTCCGCGGTGGTTTCTTCTTCCGGCTCAGGCTCTGTTACGGTGACGACCGGAGGATTATCAATAAGGCGCAGGCAATCAAGCACATCGTCGCGAGGATTTTCATTCAGATTGACGAAGCCCCAGAACGTAATAACGGGTTTGCCATCAACCAGAAACACGTGGTTTTCACCAGGAAACTGGATGGCTTTTTCGAGCAGTGAGCCAAATAGCTGCAGGGAGGTTTTACCCGATTGCAGGCTTTTACGGCTCAGGGCCGCCGCATTTTCCAGCGTGCTCCCCAGATAGCGCAGCGCACGAAAACGTGCCTCTTCATCAGCGGCTTTCCACGCAACGGCTTTCCCTTCAACCGGCGAGTACCAGTCCACCCGATCGCCGCTGTCGTTAATTTGTGGGATCGCCAGACAATCCACCATCGCCTGCTGTTTGCGTAGACGAAGCGTTTCACGAATTTGCAATGCTGAATCAAACACGGCCTGACCGCCGCCGCCCACGGCCTGATAGTCATCCAAATTGCCGCTGCGCAAGAGAGTTTTTGCCACGTTGTTACCCCTTAGACTTCTTCACGTATCTACTTTACGTTTTATAAAAACGAGCAAACGGTGGAAGAGAGGCAAAAAGGGGCGAATTTTCATGGCATAGAGTGCCGGGAAAAATCTTGACGTTTTGAAAAAGACTTAAGGGAAATTAATTCGCTCAGGCTGATGAATTATTCAGCGAAATACACCAGATTAGAATAACCTGATAGTGATTTGTTATTGGTCAGTTTTTGTCAGCTATGCTCTGATATTCCAGTTAATAATAAAATAAGAAGGCTTATAACCATGATTGCAAGGAAAACGTTACTCGCGCTGGCTCTCAGCGCCGTCTTACCGTCAGGCGCAGCGTTCGCGGCCAATACTGACACCATCATCTACTGCTCAGAAGCATCGCCGGAATCTTTTAACCCGCAAATTGCCAGTTCCGGTCCATCGTTTGTGGCCAGTTCACAAGTGCTCTACAACCGACTCATCAACTTCGACCCGGTAAAAAATACGCCAGTACCCTCTCTGGCAACGGACTGGACGATTTCCCCGGACGGTAAAACCTACACTTTTACCCTGCGTCAGGGCGTAAAATTTAACAGTAATAAATTCTTTAAACCGACCCGCGACTTCAACGCTGATGACGTGATTTTCTCGGTATTACGGCAGAAAGATGCCGATCATCCGTATCATAAGATTTCTCAGGGAAGCTACGAATACTTTAACGATGTCGGTCTGGATAAACTGATTAAAGAAGTTAAGAGGGTCGATGACTATCACGTTCAGTTTGTCCTCAATGAACCTAACGCCGCATTTCTTGCCGACTGGGGAATGGATTTTGCCTCCATCCTCTCTGCCGAGTATGCCGACGCGATGTTGAAAAAAGGTACCCCGGAAAATGTCGATAACTGGCCGATTGGCACCGGGCCATACGTGTTGCAGCAGTACAAGCAGGATTCGCAAATCCGCTATCTCGCTAACCCTAACTACTGGGATGGCGCTGTCCCAACGAAGCACCTGATCTTCTCCATCACGCCAAACGTTCAGACCAGATTGGCAAAACTGCAAACCAATGAATGCCAGATAATCCCGGCGCCAGCCCCCGTACAATTTGACGAGATTAAAAAGAATAAAGATTTGACGCTGCATTCAGTTGAAGCGCTAAACGTCGGGTATCTGGCGTTTAATACCGAGAAAAAACCGTTTGATAACGTGCTGGTACGTCAGGCGCTAAACTACGCGACCGATAAAAAGGCCATTATTAACGCTGTCTTTTTAGGTTCCGGTACGGTGGCAAAATCGCCGATTCCACCGAATATGATGGGCTTTAATAAAGATCTGCAGGATTACGCTTACGACCCGCAAAAAGCGAAAGACCTGCTGAAGCAGGCTGGGCTGGAAAATGGCTTTGAAGCGACGCTGTGGTCAATGCCGGTTCAGCGCCCATATAACCCGAACTCCCGACGAATTGCTGAGATGATCCAGAGCGACTGGGCAAAGGTTGGCGTGAAGGCGAAAATTGTGTCGTACGAGTGGGGCGAATATCTCTCCGGAATGCGCAAAGGTGAGCATGACACCGCGCTGTTCGGCTGGATGTCAGACAACGGCGATCCGGATAACTTCGCCGATGTACTGCTGGGCTGCGACAGCATTAAAACCGGATCTAACGCCGCGCGCTGGTGCGATAAAGAGTATAATTCGCTGGTGCAAAAGGCGAAACTGGTAAGCAAACCAGAGGAACGCGCCGCGCTTTACCAGCAGTCGCAAGAGATTTTTTACCAGCAGGCTCCGTGGATTGCGTTGGCAAACGGCAAAACGTTCTACGCTACGCGCAGCAACGTTAGCGGATACAGCGTCAGCCTGATGGGCAGTGATTTTTCAAAAGCAAAATTAAATTAATGAGTTAAGGAGAGGTTATGTCGCATCTGGATGAGGTTAGCGCACGTGTTGATGCCGCCATTGAAGAGAGCGTCATTACGCATATGAACGAATTGCTGATTGAACTCAGCGATGATGCCGCGCTGAGCCGGGAAGAACGCTATACCCAGCAACAGCGTTTGCGTACGGCGATCGCACATCATGGCCGTCAGCATAAAGAGGATATGGAATCCCGTCGCGAACAGTTGACCAAAGGCGGCTCTATTCTCTGACTTTTTGTTGCCTCTTATCCGGCCTGCATGCACGTTTCGTAGGCCGGATAAGCGTAATTAAAATGAGCGTCTCGCCACCAGCCAGGCCCCGACGACCAGCAGCACCGCGCCGCAGACCGGACCCACCAGCGCTCGCAGCGGCACGCCGTGGCTGCGCAGAATATCCAGCACCAGTCCGCCGATTAACTGGCTGGCCACCAGCACCGCGATAGTGGTCGCAGCCCCCACATTTTGGTACCCACTGATACTGGCAAAAACAAAGAACGATCCCAGTAATCCGGGGATTAGCGTCCACCAGCGTACGCTGGAAGCCAGCTCACCAAATCCCGCCGCACCTTGCTTAAACCACAGTATGCTGACAAACAGCACGATCCCGACCAGCGAGTTAAGCAACATGGCGATGAGGATCGTCGAGGATGTCTGCGTAATGCGTACCATCAAGGTATTTTGCACCACCAGACCAATACCTGCGGCAATCAGAAAGGAGAGGGTCAGCGTCTGGTTCATCTGCTGGCATCCGGATCGCGGCGATCGTCTAATTGTAATTGCATGAAGGTCAGATCCAGCCAGCGACCAAATTTGGTGCCAACCTGCGGCATTTGCGCGGTAATTTTAAAACCCAGCGTGCTGTGCAGATGTAGCGACGCCTGATTCTGAGACTCAATGCCCGCCACCATCACGTGCTTGCCGCACTCGCGCGCTTCTGCTATCAGTCTGCTGAGCAGCGCTCGCCCCAGGCCCTTTCCCTGATGATCCGGATGTACGTACACCGAATGTTCAACAGTATGACGGAATCCATCAAAGTTTCTCCAGTCGCCAAAGGAGGCATATCCCGTGACCACGCCACGATCTTCACTCACCAGCACCGGATAGCCCATCAACCGGCGGGCTTCATACCAGGAGATACGGTTTTCGGCATCGACGGTTTGATCGTTCCAGATAGCCGCCGTATGCAGTACCGCGTGGTTGTAGATTTCTGCAATGGCGGCACAGTCTTCTTTGCTGGCAAATCGAATTGACATGTTGAACCTCAGGGATTGTTCACTATAGTATTACAATATGAATACTATTGAAGACAGCATAAATCAACGGATCGGAGCAAGAATTCGCATTGAGCGGGAATCTCGCGGCTGGTCACTGACGGAACTTGCCGAGCGAGCAGGGGTGTCGCGGGCGATGATCCATAAAATAGAGCGCGGTGAGAGCAGCCCAACGGCCACGCTGCTGGGCAGGCTCTCCGGAGCCTTTGGTATCAGCATGTCTATGCTGATTGCGCGGGCCGAAATGCAGGAGGGCAAGCTACTGCGCTTCGCTGACCAGCCCGTCTGGCACGACCCGCAAAGCCACTATCTGCGCCGCCATGTTTCACCGCGCAGCGATCTGCCTATCGATCTGGTGCAGATAGAATTGCCTGCCGGTAGCGATATCCCAATGCCAGCCTCTTCCTACGTGCAGGCCAGACAGCTTATCTGGCTACAACAGGGAGAACTCGTCTTTGTAGAAGGAGACGTGCGCCATGAAATGCAGGCGGGCGATTGTCTGGAACTTGGCCCGCCGAATGACTGTCGATTTATCAATGAAACCGCGCAACCCTGCGTTTACCTGGTTGTGCGGTTAAATCATGCCGTCAGCCAAATGGCAGGCACAGGCTGCTACTATTGATGGATTCATGCCAAAAGCAGAGGAGCACATCATGGGTCAACAGACTAATCGTAATCGTCGCTGGGTACTGGCTTCCCGCCCGCATGGCGCGCCGGTTGCGGAAAACTTCCGTCTTGAAGAAGATGAGGTGGCAACGCCGGGTGAAGGCCAGGTTTTACTGCGTACCGTTTTTCTTTCCCTCGATCCGTACATGCGTGGCCGTATGAGCGATGAGCCATCTTACTCCCCACCGGTAGAGATTGGCGGTGTTATGGTGGGCGGCACCGTAAGTCGAGTGGTGTCATCCAACCATCCTGACTACCAGCCTGGCGAGTGGGTGCTGAGCTACAGCGGCTGGCAGGACTATGACATCTCCGACGGTAGCGGTCTGGTGAAACTTGGCGAAAATCCCGAGCATCCCTCCTGGGCGCTGGGTGTTATGGGGATGCCCGGTTTTACCGCTTATATGGGGCTGCTGGATATCGGTCAGCCGAAAGCGGGAGAAACGCTGGTGGTAGCCGCCGCGACCGGCCCGGTTGGCGCAACGGTAGGGCAGATTGGTAAGCTCAAAGGCTGCCGGGTGATCGGCGTTGCTGGCGGGGCAGAGAAATGTCGACATGCCACCGAAGTACTGGGTTTTGATATCTGTCTCGATCACCACGCGCAAGATTTTGCGCAACAGCTGGCAAAAGCCTGCCCGCAGGGGATTGATATTTATTACGAAAACGTTGGCGGTAAGGTATTTGACGCAGTCCTGCCGTTACTCAACACCTCTGCGCGCATTCCGCTTTGCGGACTGGTCAGCGGTTATAACGCCACATCGCTTCCGGCAGGACCTGACAGATTACCTTTGCTGATGGCAACGCTACTGAAAAAGCGTATCCGCATGCAGGGCTTTATTATTGGTCAGGATTACGGTCACCGCATTCATGAGTTTCAGCGGGAGATGGGGCGCTGGGTTAAAGAGGGCAAAATCCATTACCGCGAGCAAATCACCGACGGTCTGGAAAATGCACCGCAGACCTTTATCGGTTTGCTGACCGGTAAAAACTTCGGCAAGGTGGTTATTCGTCTTGCCGATGATGCGTAAAAACTGATGGCGGGAGTCATTCCCGCCAGTTTTACTCAAAACGCCAGGCCAGATTAATACCTACGCCATAGTTTCGTCCTGGCGCCGGTTCGTAGTATCTGCCATTTGACTCATTCACAATCACCGAGCCGACATAAGTTTTATCGAACAGATTATCTACCCGACCGAACAGGTCTACCATGAGACTGCTGTAATAAAATTTATAACCGGTATTCAAGCCAACAACGGTATATGACGGGGCTTTCGCCGTATTTTCATCATTGGCCATAATGTCGCCCATATAACGAACATCTGCTCCCGCATACCAACCTTCATCAGGAACGTAGCCCAGTGACGCAAATCCCATGTTTTGCGCTATGCCGGGCAGTCGGTTGCCATTGCAGTTTTGATCCCCACAAACGTTGCTGCGGTAGATGGCATCCAGCCAGGTCCATGACGCTTTTGCGCGCCAGTTTGCGGCAAAGTGTTGGTCCCAGGATAACTCGCCTCCCTGACGGCGAGTTTTTCCGGCGTTTTTATACGTTGTCCGTCCGCCGTTGCTGCTGTCAACGACGATTTCGTCGTCCGTGTTAGTCTGGAACAAGGCCGCGGTAAACAATCCATCGCCAACACGTGTTTTGCTACCGATTTCAACGGTGTCATTTGTGGACGGCTGTAAACCAAAATTCATGCCGCTTTGGCCGTCGGAACGGTAAGACAGTTCGTTAATGGTGGGTGTTTCGAACCCGCGACCCGCGGCCAGATAGACGTTCCAGGCATCGGTGATGGCATATTTTAACGATCCGGCAGGCAACCATTGGTGATAGCTGGCGTCACCGCTGTCATCTCCGTTACCGGGCGTAATATAGCGATCGTTAGAATCAAACCACACTGAACTGTAACGAACGCCGGCATCCAGTGAGAGTTTCTGCGTTAATTGCCACTGGGTTTGCAGATAGGGGTCGACATTCCACATCAGGTTGCGTTCGTTACGGCGTAAGTCGCCTTTTTGCCCATACTCCGGCACGCCATCATCAAGACGGAAGTTATTGTAGCCTTTACGGTTTTCGCTCATGTTTTCATAATTCAGACCGGTGGTGAAAGTCACGGGTATGCCCAGCTCACCCCGATGAGTCCAGCGGTTGTCTATCCCCTGATAATGACGTTGCAGGGTAATGACGCCTCCCGCATGAGACGGTTTTAACTGTGGAGCCATCGGGATAGACTGATACTGAGTGGTTTCACGTTCCCCCGCATAGGTCATGATGCTGATATCATCCTGCGCGCTAAGCTGGCGTTCATAGCGCAATCCCGCCTGGGTCTGCTTGATGGTTTTTCGCGTATCGAATTGCTCAGCGCGGGGCGATTGCTGCGGATCGACCTGCCATTCCGACTCGGTAAGACCGCCGGGATCGTCGGCTTTACTGTCTACACTATTGAAAATCAGAGTCAGTTTGCTCGCATCGTCTATGCGCACGCCAAGTTTGGCATTGGCCAGATTTTTTTGCGCGCTACTGTGATCGCGATAACCGTGGGTGGTAAACCGGGTTGTTGAAACGGTGTAATCCACATCGCCTTGCTGAGTACCATCGCCCAGAGCTCCCGTTGCTTTTAACCCGTAGCGCCAGGTGCCAAAACTGCCGTAATAACTACTGGCTTCAATGGTTGGCGGCTCATGTCCCGTTTCAGTACTGACATTCATCACTCCGCCGGACGCATTGCCATACAGAGCAGAGAAGGGGCCGCGTAAAACCTCAATGTTTTGTACGCTGCTAATGTCGATATTGGATGTTTGACCCTGTCCATCCGGCATGGTTGCTGGAATACCATCGACGTACAAACGAATACCGCGGATACCATAAGTGGTTCGCGAACCAAATCCACGAATCGATAGCTGGAGGTCCTGGGCGTAATTCTGTCGGTTTTGTACCTGTAGCCCCGGGACGCTGGTCAGGGATTCAGACAAGTTAATGCGCGGCGTTGCCAGACGCATATCCTCCCCGTCAACAACGCTGACGGCAGCAGGGGTGTCCAGCTCAGAAACGGACTGTGGCGTCGCACTCACGATCAGCGTTTGATCGTTTATCTCACTTTCTGCCAGGGCAAAAGGCGAGAAGAAGGCAGGCAATAAAGAAACAGGAACAACAGTATAGCGGGCTGAAAAAATCGTCATGAATAAGGCCAGTTATGATGCTTACGTTAAAAAACTAACGGTAAGCATGTGAATTTTTTTATAAAAGATGAATTTTAGCGCTGCGTAATTGCGGTAATTTTTCGGGCAATGAAAACGATTGTAGTCAATATGTGAAGAAGTGCTCCACTTTGCGATGAATAATGATTACTATTCTCATTCCTAAAAAGCAAAACCATGATTTTGCTCATTGAAGCTATGTGAAGCAGTAACAAACGAATTTATCAAAGGGAGTCGTCATGTCTTTACGTCATCTGTTTTCACCGCGTCTGCGTGGTTCTTTACTGTTAGGTTCACTGCTCGTTGCATCATCTTTTACTACGCAGGCTGCAGAAGAACTGCTGCGCAAAGCCGTGGGCAAAGGTGCCTATGAAATGGCATACAGCCAGCAAGAGAACGCACTGTGGCTGGCGACCTCACAGAGCCGCAAACTGGATACCGGCGGGGTGGTTTATCGTCTTGACCCTGTCACCCTCGAAGTGACTCAGGTTATTCATAACGATCTCAAACCGTTTGGCGCCACCATCAACAACGCCACGCAAACGCTGTGGTTCGGCAACACGGTAAACAGCGCGGTAACGGCGATGGATGCCAAAACCGGCGCGGTGAAAGGACGCCTGGTACTTGATGCGCGTAAGCGTTCTGAAGATGTTCGCCCGCTGCAGCCGCGTGAACTGGTCGCCGATGATGCTACCAACACCGTATACATTAGCGGTATTGGTAAAGAGAGCGTGATTTGGGTTGTGGACGGTGATGCTATTAAACTGAAGGACACCATTCAAAATACCGGCAAAATGAGCACCGCTCTGGCTGTCGACAGTAAAGCTAAGCGCCTGTACACCGCCAATGCGGACGGTGAATTCATCACCGTCGATACTACCACCAACAAAATTCTCAGCCGTAAAAAGCTGCTGGATGATGGAAAAGAGCATTTCTTCATCAATCTGAGCCTGGACACCGCGGGCAACCGCGCCTTTGTCACCGACTCTAAAGCGGCGGAAGTGCTGGTCATCGACACCCGTAATGGCAACGTTTTGGCAAAAGTCGCTGCGCCGGAATCCCTGGCCGTACTGTTTAACCCGGCACGTAATGAAGCCTACGTGACCCATCGTCAGGCCGGCAAAGTGAGCGTGATCGACGCGAAAAGCTATAAAGTCGTTAAAACGTTCGAGACCCCAACATTCCCGAACAGCCTGGCGCTCTCCGCCGATGGTAAAACCCTGTACGTCAGCGTGAAACAAAAATCCACTCGCGAGCAGGAAGCCACTCAGCCGGACGATGTTATTCGTATTGCGCTGTAATATAAATGGAGGGGGAAACCCCTCCTGTCATTTCTCTAAACCCCACGATACGCCTCGTTACACCCCGCCAGTAGCCTCACCCACTTCAGGGACTTACACTACGCCCTCAACGGCTAACTGAATAACGCAGGAATACCATGAAAAAGCCACTTATCTGTCTGTGTGCAGGCGTAATGCTGTTTACCCTGGCAGGATGCACCACCGATTACGTCATGACGACGAAAAGCGGACAAACCATCACCACCCAGGGTAAGCCAAAACTGGATAAAGACACGGGAATGACCAGCTATACCGATCAGGATGGGAATGCGCGGGAAATTAACAGCAACGACGTCGCGCAGTTGATTGAAGCGAACTAAAAAAGAAGGCCTGAAGGGGTAACCTGTCAGGCCTTCTGCCGTTATGGCGCGGTGCGGTGGATTTCTGCAACGCGTTTACGAACGCCGAACCAGCCCGCAACCAGCAGGATAGCAATCAGCGGTAATGAGGCGATGGTATAGGTGCCGTTGGGATAATCAAACGCCATCAGCACCAGAACGCTCAGCAGGAACAGCAGCGTTAACCAGGAGGTAAAAGGCGCGCCCGGCAGTTTAAAGCTGACGTCTGCCGTTTTGCCTTCTTTTATGGCCCGGCGCAGACGCATCTGACAGATCATGATAAATCCCCACGACGCAATAATGCCTAATGACGCGAAGTTCAACACGATCTCAAATACCTGCGACGGCACCAGATAGTTCAGGAAAACACCGACGACATACACGACCAGCGTGGCGAGGATCCCAGCCCAGGGCACCTGTTGACGACTCATTTTAGCCATAAATTTCGGCGCCGATCCGCCCATCGACATGGAACGTAAAATACGTCCGGTGCAGTACAACCCTGAATTAAGGCTGGAAAGCGCCGCGGTGAGCACCACAATATTCATGATACTGCCAATGTACGGCACGCCCAGTTTGGAAAAGAAAGTAACAAACGGACTTTGCCCCGCCTGATAGGCGTTCCATGGCAATAACAGAACCAGCAGTACGACAGAACCCACATAGAACAGACCAATACGCCAGATGACGCTATTGATCGCTTTCGGCACCATCGTTTGCGGATCTTTGCACTCACCGGCGGCTGTACCCACCAGTTCAATAGAGGCGAATGCGAAAACCACACCCTGTACCAGAACCAACGCAGGCAGCAGGCCATGCGGGAAGAATCCGCCGTTGTCGGTAATCAGATGAAAACCCGTGGCGTTACCGTCCAGCGGTTTTCCGGTGCCTAAAAAGACGGTACCCACTACAAGGAAAATGACAATTGCCAGCACTTTCACCAACGCAAACCAAAACTCCATCTCTGCGAACCATTTCACGCCGATCATGTTCATGGTGCCGACAATGGCCAGCGCGCCGAGAGCGAACACCCATTGCGGTACATCACCAAAGGCGCCCCAGTAGTGCATATACAACGCCACCGCGGTGATATCGACAATACCGGTCATTGCCCAGTTGATGAAGTACATCCAGCCCGCCACGTAGGCGGCCTTTTCGCCGAGAAACTCGCGGGCGTAGGAGACAAAACTGCCGCTGGAAGGGCGATGTAAAACCAGCTCGCCGAGCGCGCGCAGTATAAAGAACGAAAAAATACCACACACCAGATAGACCAGCGCCAGAGCGGGGCCGGCCATCTGCAAGCGTGCGCCAGCGCCTAAAAACAGCCCGGTACCAATTGCGCCGCCAATGGCGATCATTTGTACCTGTCGATTGCCCATCGCTTTGTGATACCCCTCTTCGTGGGCATTCAACCAGCGTCGTTTCGCCGCATGTTGCTCCGCGGCTTGCGTGTTGTTTGTGTTCATTACGATTCCTGTTGACCTGACAAAATACAAAATCCTTTTTGCCGCACCAGTTGCGGCGAAAACAGTCTTACCCTTCATGGTGTTACGGAGTAAAACGGCCGGCCGAGCATCCTACATTCAATTGATCGGTTCCGCAAAGCCCCGATAACAAGAATTCAGCATTTTTATGCAGCCACAACTGGTGCGGTGTGGCCTCGATTCAGCCAATAAAAGAGAAGGGTGTTAATACATGGAGAGGCGTGCGCTTATCGAGACATTTACCCGATAAGCGCTGCAACGTTATGCTGATACGCCAAAGACCTGAACGGCCTGCTGTAAGCGCGATGAACGCTGGGTCAGATCGGCGGTAGCATCGGTAACGCGCTCCACCATCTCGGCATTATTGTGTGTCATGGTGCCAACGCGTGAAATCGAATCGTTAATCAGATCCAGCGCCTGGGTTTGCTCGCGCGTGGCCAGACTAATGTCTTTGATCATCATCGACATCTGCATTACATCGCCAATCATCCCGGTGAGATGCGTTTCCGTTTGCTCCACCATTTTGACGCCGCTGTTAACGTTAGCGACATTCTTCTCAATAAGCTGTTTAATCTCTTTTGCCGCCGACGCCGAGTGCTGCGCCAGATTGCGAACTTCTGCCGCGACAACGGCGAAGCCGCGCCCTGATTCCCCGGCTCGTGCGGCCTCAACCGCGGCATTGAGCGCCAGAATATTGGTCTGAAAGGCGATGCTGTCGATAACGCCGATGATGTCGACGATCTGTCCATTGTCACGCGATATCGCCTGCATCATGGCGATAGTTTGTTTCATGATATCGCCACCTTCTGCAGCGTTGGCGCTGGTTTTATCGGCCATAGTCATAGTATGTGCCGCGGTTTCAGCGGTTTGCTGTACCGCACTGCCAATTTCTTCGATGGCTGCAGCCGTTTGTTGCAGGTCGGCAGAGGTTTCTTCTGAACGCTTATGCAGCGCTGTACCTTCTTTTGATACCCGCTGACTGATAGCGCGAATACCGGTTATTTGCTTACTGACGTCATCGACCAGAGAATTCAGATTAAGCCCGGATTGATTAACCAGACGCATCAGCATTCCGATCTCATCCACCCGATTTAAATGACAGTTATCAGGTTTTCGCCCCGATACCACTTTCTTCATTTGCGTCAGTAGCGTATTAACTGGCTGACAAATTTGATACTTAAGGTAAATAGCAAGCATTAGAAATAAGAACAACAATCCACCTGCCTGAATAAATGGATTGACAGGGGCGAAGATAAATAACAAAGCGAGCAGGGAGATTACCCCTAAAGAATAATTGACGCGCTGACTAATACTCAACCATTTAAACATTGATGCCCATGACAATATGCCGCGACGAATGATAATGCCCTTAAAAAGTTGAAATCCTTTAAGCTGCTGATTATTAATTTTTTGATATAAGCTTTCGCTTTGAGTTATTTCATCGCGCGAAGGAACGGTACGCACCGAGATGTAACCAGTGAGTTTTTCATTGTGCCAGACCGGCGTAACGTTGGCGCGAACCCAGTAATGGTCGCCATTCTGCCGGCGATTTTTCACCATCCCTGTCCAGCTGTCTCCCTGCTGTAGCGTGTACCACATATCGGCGAAAGCAGCCGGAGGCATGTCGGGATGGCGAATAATATTATGCGGTTCGCCCATTAACTGATGTTCGTCAAATCCACTGGCATCAATAAAAGCAGAGTTGGCGTAGGTAATATGACTTTCTTTATCCGTCGTTGAAAGCAGCGTCGCTTTGCCGTTAAGTGTGTGCTCAATTTGTGTAACGGGCATGTTACTTTTCATAGAGGCCCCATGATGGTATGTATAATCCATACAAAAATCCCCGCAATAAAATCGGGAGATATTAAAAAGCTGTTTTAAACCGTTTTAATAAGAAACGCTGCATTCTCTACTAATCATCATTGCTGTGGAAGTATTTAAATTTAAAAAAACCAGGTGAACTATTCATTCAGCGTCATAAAAGTGAAACATTTAATACAACCGCATAACGTTGCAAGTCGTTTAACCTGACTTAACGTAAATCGCGCTAAAAAACGTTTTCGTAAAAAGAAAACTGGTATGAAATTATTTTGATGCTATTTCTGTGAAACCAGCAACCCTATTATATTTTGTAGGCCATAAAGTCCGGATGTGTTCCGCTGAGTGTTCCGACCAGTAAAGCAAGCCCCTGGTATTATCCCTGATGGCAACAGGGTTGGTTATCTACTTTTTAGCTGAACAAATGTGAATTAAATGTTTCTGTGTGGTTATTCAATAAATTAATAATAAAGACATGTTAACAAGCATAGGCCCGTAACATGTCATATCGCCTGAGTATTCTGGATAAAAGCCCCATCGGGGAAGGTGAAACCGCCGCGATGGCGCTTGCCCGGACGTTGCGTCTGGCGCAACAGGCAGAAGAGTGGGGATACCATCGTTTCTGGATCGCGGAACACCATAATACGCCACAGCTGGCCAGTCCATCGCCGGAGTTGGTGATCGCCTGGATCCTCGGGCAAACCCAGCGTATCCGCGTAGGTTCCGGCGGCGTGATGTTGCAACATTACAGCCCGTACAAAGTGGCGGAAAACTTCAATCTTCTGGCATCACTGGCCCCTGGACGTGTCGATCTCGGCGTAGGGAAAGCCCCTGGCGGCTTACCGCTTTCGACCCAGGCGTTACAGCAGGGACTACATCAGGATGAAAAAGGCAGTTTTGCTGACCAGCTTTCCCAGCTTAACGACTGGCTGGTGCTGCGTGGAACGGAAAGTGGGGTGACGGTATTCCCAACGCCAATTCCACCGTTACCGCCGGAAGGATTTGTGCTGGGAGCCAGTGTGCAAAGCGCTCAATTAGCAGCGCAATCCGACTGGAATTTTATCTTCGCTGCGCACCTTAACGGTGACAGAGCGTTATTGCATGACGTTTTGTCTTTCTGGCAGGCCCACAGCACACGCCCGACGATAGTCGCCGTCCAGGTGATTGTGGCGGACAGTCACGACACCGCTGCGCAACTGGCGGAAAACGTACAAATCTGGGGCGTAGAGCTGGAAGATGGTCAACGTGTCACAGTAGCCAGCGAAGAACAGGCGCTGGCATTTGCCGCACAGGCTGGCAGTCCCCCACGCAAAATAGCGCGTCGTGAGCTGGCGTTGTTACACGGCACCGCTCAGGAAGTGATGGCAAAGTTGAATGCTCTGCATACGCAATTTGGTATTGACGAGTTCATTATCGACACGCCAGTGGCGGAAGGGCACGCGCGTCTGACATCGCTGCGTTTGTTGGCGCAAGCCCATAACGCCGTGGAGGTGCTCTGATGACCCTCGGCTCAACGCTTATCGACTGGCGTCGTGAATTACATCAGCATCCGGAGCTTTCCCTGCAGGAGGAAGCAACCACGGCGCGCATTCACGCCTGGTTGCGCGCAGCGGACGTCGACATTTTGCCGTTTGAGTTGAAAACCGGTCTGGTCGCGGAAATCGGCCAGGGAGAAGATATCATCGCGCTGCGCGCGGATATCGATGCGCTACCAATTGAAGAAAGTGCCGATGTTCCGTTTCGCTCCCTCACGCCGGGTGTGATGCATGCCTGCGGGCACGATGTTCACACCAGCGTCATGCTTGGCGCTGCGCTGCTGCTTAAACAGCAGGAAACATATCTACCGGGGCGAGTACGTATTTTATTTCAGCCAGCTGAAGAGAGTTTCGGTGGCGCAAAAACGCTGATCCGCGCTGGTGCGCTACAAAACGTAGCGGCTATTTTTGGTATGCACAATGAGCCGGGTTTACCGGTGGGCGAATTTGCCACACGCGGCGGCGCATTTTATGCCAATGTCGACCGCTTCGTACTGCGCATTAATGGCAAAGGTGCACATGCGGCGCGTCCGCATGAAGGCAAAGATGCCATCCTGCTCGCCAGCCAACTGGTAACGGTGTTGCAAAGCGTTGCCAGTCGCGACGTTAACACGCTGGATTCAGTCGTGCTAAGCGTAACCCGTATTCAGGGAGGAAATACATGGAACGTATTACCAGAGTCCGTTGAGCTGGAAGGGACGCTCAGAACGCACAGAACCCAGGTACAGCAGCAGGTTAAGGCCCGGGTTAATGACATCGCTGCCGGATTTGCTCACGCCTTTGGCGCACAAATCGACGTAATCTGGCATGCGGGACCGACCGCGTTGGTAAATGATGATCGTTGGGCCGGTATTGCCACCGCGGTGGCGAAACAGTCAGGTTATACCACCCACCATGCCGATCTGCATATGGGCGGGGAGGATTTTGCCGTCTACCTGCAAAATACGCCTGGCGCATTCGTCAGTATTGGCAGCGCCAGTGAATACGGATTACATCACCCGGGATTCAAACCGGACGAGCGTTTAATTGAACCTGCCGCGCATTATTTTGCGCAGTTAGCAAAAACGGCATTCGCACATCTTTAAGTTTACCTGTTGGGTAGGGGTTATTATGGCTGAAAATCGGCAACTACGGCTCGGCACTATTCTGCATGGCGCATCGGGAAATATGTCCGCATGGCGTCATCCAGCGGCTCAGGCCGATGCCAGTATTAATTTTGATTTTGTCAAAGAGACAGCGCTTATTGCGGAAAAAGGGAAGCTGGATTTTATTTTTGTCGCCGATGGTCTGTATATTAATGAAAAATCAATCCCGCACTTTTTAAATCGTTTTGAGCCGTTAACGGTATTATCCGCTTTGGCCAGCATCACCCAGAATCTGGGGCTGGTTGGCACGGTGTCCACATCATACAGCGAGCCGTTTACGACTGCACGGCAGTTCGCCAGTCTGGACCACCTCAGTCAGGGGCGCGCAGGATGGAACGTGGTTACGTCGCCTCTGGAAGGATCGGCAAAAAACTATTCCCGTGCTCAGCATCCAGAGCATGCTCAGCGTTATCGTATTGCCGATGAATATTTACAGGTAGTGAAAGGATTGTGGGATTCCTGGGAAGACGATGCTTTTACCCGTAATAAAACAAGCGGGGAATTTTTTAATCCGCAAAAACTGCACACGCTTAACCATCATGGAGATTATTTCCAGGTCGCTGGGCCATTAAATATTGGGCGTACGCCACAAGGCCGTCCGATTATATTTCAGGCGGGCGCTTCAGCAGATGGCAAGAAATTAGCGGCGGAGCATGCTGATGCCATTTTTACCCATCAGGAGTCGCTGGCAGAGGCGAAAGCGTTCTATCAGGATGTAAAAAGCCAGCTGGAAAACGCCGGACGACATCCCGATCAACTGCATATATTCCAGGGTGTTAGCGTTATTGTTGGCGACAACGCGGAAGACGTTGAGCTGCAGTATCAGACTACCGCTGCGCTGGTCTCTATTACCGACGCGCTGAACTACCTTGGTCGCTACTTTGAACATCATGATTTTACCCAATATCCGCTGGATGCACCGTTCCCGGATCTGGGCTCTCTCGGGCAAAACAGCTTTCGCAGTACGACTGATGAGATCAAACGCACTGCGCGTGAGCGTGGCTTAACTCTCCGCCAGGTTGCACTGGAGGCGGCCAGCCCACGTCCGCGCTTCAGCGGCACGCCGCAACAGGTTGCCGACGGCCTTCAGCAGTGGTTCGACGAAAAAGCCGCTGACGGTTTTATCATCCAGGGCGGAACGCCGGATACCTTCCCGCGGTTTGTCGAACAGGTTGTCCCCGTGCTTCAGGCGCGCGGCCTGTTCCGCCATGAATATCCCGGTACGACCCTGCGCGCAAGCCTGGGATTAGCGACACCTGCAAATCAATTCACACAATAAGAGAAAAACGCTATGCAGAAAAAATCACTATTCCTCGCGCTGTCACTGGCTTTCAGCGCTACCGTCTGGGCAAATGAGGTGACGATTAATGGCACGGGCGTAAGCCTGGAAGCGAATAAAGCGCCGATTAATACGGTAAAAAATCCGCAGGCGATTGCGCAGTTGCCAGCAAACCTGCACCTGGCCGTACCGGGCAAATTCACCGTGGCGATTGCCGGGCTCAGCCAGCCGCCGCTGACCGTCTTTGCCGATGACAATAAAACGCTGATCGGCAGCGAGGCGGACATCGCACGTCTGGTGGCTGACAGTCTGGGGCTGGAGCTCAACGTTGTACCCACGTCATGGGAAGACTGGCCGCTGGGCGTCACTTCCGGCAAATACGATGCCGCGATCAGCAATATTACCGTCACCAAAGCGCGCAAAGAGAAATTCGATTTCGCGACGTACCGGAAAGACTCTCTTGGCTTTTATGTCAAAACCGGCAGCAAGCTGAAGAAAATCGATCAGGCGGAAGATATCGCCGGTCTGCGCATCATCGTCGGTTCGGGGACGAACCAGGAAGCCATCCTGCTCGCCTGGAACGATGAGAACGTGAAGAAAGGGTTGCAGCCGTTTACGCCGGTGTATACCAAAGACGATGCCGCGCAAACCCTGGCACTGCAGTCGGGCCGTGCCGATGCCTACTTCGGGCCTAACGTTATTGGCGCGTGGAAAGCCGCGCTCAACGGTAAAACACAATTAGTGGGTAGCGTTGATGGCGGTTGGCCAAAAGCAGCGCATATTGCCGTGACGCTGAAAAAGGACAGCGGTCTGGTTTTGCCAGTACAAACTGCCCTCAACGGGGTTATTGGCAACGGCGACTATGACAAGGTGCTGAATCGCTGGGGTGAAGGGGTGGAACGTATTCCGCAATCTGAAATAAACCCGGCCGGTTTAGGCGACTAAGGAGGTCATCGTGAGCGATAAATTTCGCGTGGTCTCACCTGAAGCCAGCGAACTGCAGCCCATTTTGAACGGTCTGTTCGGTGAATATGCCGCCCGCTATGGCGATTATTTTTCTCGCGACGCTGAAGTAGAACTGACGGAATGGTATCTGGCGCCTCAGGGACTTTTCGTGGTACTGGAGCGCCACGGTGAGATTATCGCCACCGGAGCTTACAAACCTTACGACAAGGACACCGCTGAGATTAAGCGCATCTGGACGAAAAGCAGCCTGCGTCAGCAGGGGTTGGCGGCGCGTGTGGTGCAGGAGCTGGAACGCCGGGCGCTGCTCGCGGGCTACAGCCGGATTTATCTGACCACGGGATTTCGCCAGCCGGAAGCCGTCCGGCTTTACTTAAGTCAGGGCTACGATCCGCAATTTGATACGACGCGCGATCCCGAAGAGTACAGCCTGCCGCCATTTGATGGCCGACTGCGCTTTACCAAACTGTTAACTATCGCCGGTCAGGCCAGAATCGCCTGAGGAGAGAAGATGAAAACGACGGATAGCATTAAAGTCGTACCGGCGCGTTATCCCATGCGCACCGTTGGCGCGGTCATTGCTTTGTTTGTTCTGGCGGTGATTATCCAGTCTGTGGCGTTTAATCCGCGCTGGGAATGGGGCGTGTTTGCCCGCTGGTTCTTTGATCCGGTTATCTTGTCCGGCCTCGGGCAAACGCTGTTACTGACGCTTATCGGGACGCTGTTGAGTATTCTTATCGGCGGTCTGTTGGCGCTGGCACGGCTTTCATCTTCCTGGCTGTTGAACTTTCTGGCATGGGGATACATCTGGCTGTTTCGTTCGTTACCGCTGATTGTGGTGCTGATCGTTTTATACAACTTCTCCTATCTGTACGACACGCTGGCGATTGGTATTCCGTTTACGCCCATTCAGTGGGTAAGTTTTGAGACCATCAATGTGCTCGGCCAGTTTTCCACTGCGGTGATTGGCCTGACACTGGTGCAAAGCGCCTATACTGCTGAAATTATTCGGGGTGGATTTTTAGGGGTTGATCACGGCCAGTATGAGGCGGCGGCAGCGCTGGGTTTACCGGCATGGCGGCGTACGCTGCGGATTATTCTGCCGCAGGCGCTGCGCACCATTTTGCCTGCTGGCTTCAATGAAATCATCAGTCTGGCGAAAGGGACAGCGATGGTATACGTGCTGGCAATGCCGGAGCTGTTCTATACCATCCAGATGATCTACAACCGCACGCAGGAAGTGATCCCGCTGCTGATGGTGGGCGCGGTATGGTATCTGGTGATCACCAGCGTTTTGTCGCTAATTCAGCACCTGGTCGAACGCGCGCTGGCGCGCAGCGAACGACGTTCAGCCATTAATACTGCCCGGGTGAGTCGTGCAGAAAAACGCAGTCGTCAACATCCACAGCAGGAGGCCGTCCATGTCCCACTCGCCTGAAGGCCATATTTCCATTACCGGCGTCAGCAAATACTTTGGCCGCCACAAAGCATTGGATAATGTGTCGCTGGAGATCCCTCCTGGTTCGGTAACGGTCATTCTCGGGCCGTCCGGTTCAGGGAAATCCACACTCCTGCGGACCATCAATCATCTGGAACGCGTCGATGAGGGATTTATTCAAATCGATGGTGATTACATTGGCTATCGTCGGCAGGGAGACACGCTGTATGAGCTGAAAGAGGCGGAAATTTTGCGCCAGCGCGTTAACGTCGGCTATGTGTTCCAGAATTTTAATCTGTTCCCGCACTTAACCGTGCTGGAGAATTTGATTGAAGCGCCCATTGCGCACGGTCTGGCATCGCGAAAAGCCGCCACCGAGCGAGCATTAACTCTGCTTGATGCGGTAGGACTGCGGAATAAAGCCGATGCCTGGTCGCGACATCTGTCCGGCGGTCAGCAGCAGCGGATCGCTATTGCCCGTGCGCTGGCGCTAAATCCGCGCGTTATGCTGTTTGATGAACCGACATCTGCGCTGGATCCTGAACTGGTCGGTGAAGTGCTGGATGTCATTAAAGCACTGGCACAGTCGGGAACCACGTTGGTTGTGGTGACGCACGAGATTGGCTTCGCCCGGGAAGTCGCGGATCAGGTGGTGTTTATGGTCGATGGCAAAATCGTCGAGCAGGGCAGCAGCGAGCAGGTGTTGAATCATCCGCGCCACACACGTACCCAGCAGTTCTTGTCGAAAGTGCTGTGAGTTTCAGGGAAAGATGGGCATGTCTGCATAGGATGTCGAATGCTGCTCTACACTTAGGGTTTTAACTTTGTGGGGTGCAGCATGATTAAGGTCTATGGGGTACCGGGCTGGGGATCGGCCATCAGTGAAGTGATGCTCACACTGGCGGATATCCCTTACCGCTTTATTGATGTGGACGGTTTTGACAGCGATGGTCCTTCGCGGGAGTTGCTTAAAACAATGAATCCGCTATGCCAGGTGCCCACACTAATACTGGAAAATGGCAGCGTGATGACGGAAACGGCGGCGATCGCGCTGATGATCCTCGATCGTTGTCCAGCACTTTCACCACCCGTTGGGCACGCCGAACGCCAGCAGTTTCAGCGTCTGCTGATATGGCTGGTGGCAAATGTCTATCCCACGTTTACCTATGCCGATTACCCACAACGCTGGGCACCGGACGCCCCGGCGCAGTTGAAAAAGAACGGTATTGAGTACCGTAAATCGCTTTATATATGGCTGAACGACCAGCTAAGCGCCGAGCCGTACGCGTTCGGGGAGCAGTTAACGCTGCTGGACGTTTATATTGCCGTTATGCGCACCTGGGGACCGGGTCATGACTGGTTTCAGGACAACACGCCGAATATTAGCGCTATCGCCGATGCGGTTTGTCAGCACCCACGGCTGCGTACTGTACTGAAAAACAATAAGATTATTTAAATAAAAAAAACGCTGTTCCGCAGGAGTGCAATTCCCGGAACAGCGGGCGGACTATCGCCATAAGTTTAAATTACGCAACAGAAGGGGTGAGCGTAATACGATCCAACGGACCCACGATAAACAGATAGGAAACCAGGCCGATCAGCCCCATCGAGCCGACATACAGGATGGCGTAATCAAAGGACTGGGTATTCGCCAGAATGACGCCGATCACCAGTGGTGTGATGATACTGGCCATATTGCCGCACATATTGAATACGCCTCCTGCAATGCCAAGCACTTCTTTTGGTGAGGTATCGCTGAGAACGCACCATCCCAGATTGCCAAAGCCTTTGGCGAAGAACGCCAGACTCATCGCGGCGATAACCACAAATTCTGACGATGTGTAATTCGCGATAACGATGACGCAGGAAAGCAACATCCCACAGATAACCGGCAGCTTACGGGCAATTGTCAGGCTGTAGCCGCGTTTTAAAAGCCAGTCGGAGAAAACGCCGCCCAACAATCCACCGATAAAACCGGCAATGGCAGGGATACTGGCGACAAATCCCACTTTAAGGATCGACATGCCTTTAGCCTGATACAGATAGGTAGGAAACCAGGTCAGGAAAAACCAGGTGATTGACGTCACGCAGAACTGTCCAATATAAACGCCAATCATCATGCGGTTGACGCAGACGCTTTTAATTTGCGCAAAGGTAATTTTCTGTGGCTCTTTTTTATTACCCAGCGATGGTTCGCCACCGCCTTCCCTGATATAGTCAATTTCCTGCTGGTTTACCTTCGGGTGATGCATAGGGTCTCTGACCTTCACCAGCCAGAAAATGCCAAGAATAACGCCAATCGCCCCAATGTAATAAAAAACAAAGTGCCAACTTAGATTATGCAAAATAATCGTCATTAACGGCGTAATAATCCCTAACGAGATATATTGTGCGGCCTGATAGACAGAGGTAACAAAGCCCCGTTCGTTATTAGGAAACCACTGCACGCTTAATCGGCTGTTGGCCGGAAAGGCTGGAGCTTCAATCGCCCCCATCAGTAGTCGTAAGATAATCAATACGACAAGTGGGCTGGCGTACAGATAAATGGTGCCCTGAAACATCGTTACCAGCGACCAGCCAATCAGTGCGCAGCCGTATACCAGACGAGAACCATAGCGATCCAGGAGCCAGCCGCCGGGCAGTTGCATAATGACATAAGAAATACCGAAGGCAGAAAAGGCCAGCCCCATTGCTTCAGGATCAAAACCTAATTCTTTGCTCATAATCGGAGCCACGACGGATAATGTCGCGCGATCGGCGTAATTAAATACGGTAGCAAGAAACAGAAATATCAGAATGCCGTAACGCACTTTTGTACGCTTTATTATTGTGTTCATCACCCACTCCTTTCATAAGGTTGAGAGCGTTTCTGTAGGGAAGAGGGCGGGTATTACTTACCCGCCAAATAAATTAAGGACGTTTACCAAACTCGCAGGTCAATTGTGTCCAGCGGCGCGTCTGCTCGCTGATGCTAAACCCCAGGCCATGACGGTCGGAAACCCACATCCGGCCATCACGCAACTCAAGCTGTTCATTAAATAACGGGTTCAGCCATTCAAAATGTTCAAGCCATGGCTCAAGGGGATACGCTGCGGACAGATGCAGGTGAACTTCCATGGCGAAGTGCGGAGCCAGTTTGCGTCCGTGTTTCGCCGCCAGGTCCATAATTTTCAGGAACGGTGAAATTCCCCCCACACGCGGAGCATCGGGCTGCACATAATCGCTGGCATTTCCGAGGATCAACTGTTCATGTTCGCGGAAGCTGGTCAACATTTCACCGGTGGCAATCGGGGTGTCAAGCGCGGCGGCCAGTTGGGCGTGACCTTCAACGTCGTAGGCGTCCAGAGGCTCTTCAATCCAGATCAGATTGAACTGCTCCATTTTACGTCCCATACGGATGGCGGTTTCCCGGTCCCACTGCTGATTGGCATCGACCATCAGTGGGAAGTCATCACCCAGCGCTTCACGCACCGCGGTTAAGCGACGAATATCCTCAGCGCAGTTTGGTTGACCAACCTTGAGCTTGATACCGCCAATGCCGTTTTCACGGGAAATAACCACGTTTTTAAGCACCTGATCCAGCGGGGTATGCAGGAATCCACCGGAGGTGTTGTAGCACTGCACGGAGTCCCGATGCGAACCCAGCAGTTTTGCCAGCGGCAACCCTGCACGCTTGGCCTTCATATCCCACAAGGCGATATCGATAGGGGAGATTGCCTGAACCGCCATGCCGCTACGTCCCACGGAGGCGCCAGCCCACAGCAGCTTGGTGTAGATCTTGTCGATATCGTTTGGGTCTTCGCCTAACAGGTTATCGGCAATTTCTTTGGCATGCGCATAGATCCCCTGACCGCCAGCCCGCTTTGAGTAACTGAATCCAACGCCTTCAAACCCGTCACGGCTGCGGATCTCGGCGATGATAATGGCGACTTCGGTTAGAGGTTTCTGACGACCGGTCAGCACTTTGGCATCGCTTACTGGTGTTGCCAGGGGAAGGAAAGCGAGGGATAGCTTAACCCATTCGATCCGATCGCCGGTTTCTGCCGCGGTTTTTGCATTGGCCGATTTGGCATAGGTCACGGCATCAGAATTGGCACTTAAAGACATAATGTTCTCTCCTGGTGATAACGAATGATTGCGCTATCATTTTTAATGTTAGCGCAATCACTGTGCCAGTGAATTGACTGCGATTTGAACAATTGCTCACAAATACTGAGAGAAAAGGGTGGTAAATTATAAACGACGTCACATTCCAATACTTTATGGAGAAATGCACAAATCTTTGTGATTGCGCTATCATTTTGAGCGGCGATAATTAACTAAGCTGCTGTTTTCCCTGCATTATCACCGAGCGACGCTGGCAATAGCCCAAATCATGATGAATAATGCCAGGATACATCGGCGATTTTTGACAAGGGCATCGACAGTGAAAAACTCCAGACCTCCGCGCGCCCCCACGCTGGAAGATGTTGCCCGTACCGCGGGATTGTCACCCATGACGGTGAGCAGGGCGTTGAATACCCCGCAGCTGGTGCGCCCGAAAACGGTGGAAAAAGTAATGCAAGCGGTACGCGCCACCGGCTATATTCCCAACGCGCTGGCCGGCGGACTGGCGTCACGACGCAGTAAGCTTATCGCCGTGGTGGTCCCGCAAATTAACAACAATATGTTTGTCGATACCATCCAGTCATTGAGCGATGAACTGGCTGAACGCGGATACCACATCTTACTCTGCGTGTCGGGTTATACGCCGCAAACAGAGGCTGAGCTGGTGGCGACACTGCTTTCTCGCCGCCCGGATGGCGTACTGCTCACCGGCATTCATCATACCGCCGAACTGAAAAAGGTGATTCTTAATGCAGCCATTCCGGTCGTGGAGATCTGGGATTTAACGCCAACACCTATTGATATGCTGGTCGGATTTTCGCATGAAAAAGTCGGGATGGCGGTGGCAGATTATTTGCTGGAAAAAGGCTATCGCCGTCCTGGCTTGCTATGGACAGCCGATCGTCGGGCAGGCCAGCGTAAACAAGGACTGTGCGATGCGCTGAGTCGTCATGGTATTGCCGCTGAGGCTCAGGTGGATGTCCCGCTACCGGCCTCTCTGGCATTGGGGCGCAGCGGATTAGCTCAACTATTGGCTGAAGGCGCTTTTGATGTCATTGTCTGTAGCTCAGATACGCTAGCCCAGGGGGCGATCATGGAAGCCGAAAGTCGTGGTCTGCGCGTGCCGCAGGAGTTAGCGGTTATCGGTTTTGGCGATCTCGATTTTGCTGCCAGTAACCGACCAGCCATCACCACCGTCAGCGTCGACCGACGGGCCATTGGACAACGTGCCGCCTCTCTGCTTGCCGATCGTATCGAACAAATTCCGCGTGAAGACGATATTATTGATGTCGGATTTCACCTGGTTGAACGAGAGTCCGCATAAGTTACCTGCATCCCAAAACATTAAGGAATCTGCTATGCCGCACGTTGATATTAAATGTTTTCCCCGCTCCCTTACCGACGAACAAAAAAATGCGCTGGCGGCGGATATTACCGAGGTCATTATTCGTCATTTGCAAAGCAAAGACAGTTCCGTGAGCGTGGCGCTCAATGAAATTGAGCCCGAGGCGTGGCAGGGCGTGTGGGATGCGGAAATAGCGCCGCAGATGGCAAAGTTGATTAAAAAACCCGGCTACAGTATGTAAGAAAAAACGGGCGGATAATCCGCCCATTTTCGTTGTGATTACGGCGTAACGATGTTGAACCAGAATTCGAACTTATCCATATAGCCGAGCATGGCATCAAGCTTGGTGCCGTCACCGGTTATCTTCACGTCACCGCTGTCTTGCGCCTGTTTTAGCGTCACTTCCTTGAGGATGATTTTGTTCAGCGTGTCGCGATTCAGCGTGACGGTGGCGTCGGCGTCTTTTGCTTCGACATTGGCGGTATGGTTCAGTACGCCATTCTCCAGCTCAAGTTTGTATTTACCACCGTCGCTACCAAGGTCGATGTTAAACACCGACTTCGCATCGCCCGCTTTTTGTCCGTTGATATGCACCGCCAGATAATCGAAGAACATTTCCGGCGTCATGGCGCGAACGGTATCCGGGCTGGCGGTATTCGGGGTTGGGCCTTTGACTACGCCGTTACGCAGCTCTTGCGCCCCGGTAAGATAGAAGTTACGCCACGGGCCGGATTCAGCCTGATACCCCAATTGCTCCAGCGCATCCGCTTCCAGATTACGCGCGGCCTGGTTATTCGGATCGGCAAACACCACTTTGCTCACCACCTGAGCTACCCAGCGGTAGTTACCCTGGTCATAGTCGGCTTTTGCTTTCTGCAAAATGGCGTCAGCGCCGCCCATGTAGTCGACAAATTTCTTCGCAGATTCTTCCGGCGGCAGTTCATCCAGCGTTGCCGGGTTGCCGTCAAACCAGCCGAGATAGAGCACATAGGTTGCTTTTACATCATGGCTCACGGAGCCATAGTAACCGCGGTTAGCCCAGGTGTGGGCCAGTGAGTCCGGCAGCTTAAAGTTTGCGGCGATCTCATCGCGGGTCAGACCTTCGTTAGCCATGCGCAACGTCTGGTCGTTGATGTAACGGTACAAATCGCGCTGGCTTTTCAGCAGGCTTACAACCTTGTCATTACCCCAGGTAGGCCAGTGGTGCTGCGCCATCAGCACTTCTGCTTTATCACCCCAGCGGACAATCGCTTCGTTGATGTATTTGGACCACGGCAGCGGTTCACGGATTTTGGCTCCGCGCAGAGAGTAGGTATTGTGCAGGGTGTGGGTGACATCTTCAGCAGATTCGATCAGTTTCTTCTCTTCGATGTACCACAGCATCTCCGAAGGCGCTTCAGAACCCGGGGCCAGCATGAAATCATAGGTCAGGCCGTCAATGACCTCTTTTTGTCCATCTTTCTCAATGATATTCGTTGGCGCAATCAGGGTAACGGTTCCCGCAGAAGTTGTGGTTCCCAGTCCCGCGCCGACCTGACCTTTGGCATCAGGTTTTAGCAGGTTGCCGTACATGTAGCTCGCGCGGCGGCTCATGACGTTACCTGCCATGATATTCTCAGCGACCGCAGCTTCCATAAATCCGGCAGGCGCATAAATTTTCACTTTGCCCGCTTTAACGTCGGCTTCATCAACAACGCCGCGTACGCCGCCGTAATGGTCAACGTGGCTGTGGGTATAAATCACCGCGACAACCGGTTTTTGACCGCGGTTTTTAAAGTAAAGATCCATCCCGACCTTAGCCGTTTCTGCAGAAACCAGCGGGTCAACGACGGTAACGCCTTCTTTACCTTCAATAATGGTCATGTTCGACAGATCGAGGTTACGAATCTGGTAAACGCCATCCGTTACTTCAAATAGCCCGCTGATGTTGATCAACTGGGACTGGCGCCACAGGCTCGGATTTACCGTATCCGGCGCTTTATCGCCTTCTTTGATGAACGCGTATTGCTGCGGATTCCAGATAACATTTCCCTCTTCACCTTTGATCACTTCCTGCGGGAGTGGAGCGATAAAGCCTTTGTGGGCGTCGGTAAAGTCGGTGTTATCGGAGAATGGCAGTTGGTTGTATAGCGCGTTGTTGGCTTGTTGCGTGGAGGCGGTGGCGTCTTTGGGAGCTTCAGCGGCCATAACGGGAACAGATAACGATGTGAGTAACCCAGCCAGTATAAAACTCTGTGCGATTCTATTAAGTTGCATCGTAAAACCTCTCTGACACTTCATAAGTACAGTTGGGGGATGCTGCTTTCACGGATAATGTTTTGATTAGATATTTGCGTTAGTGCAAGATTAACTATAATTCACGCGAATGATTCAGCAAGGAAGGAGGGAGAATTTATCTGATTGGTTTTTCAGCAGTTTTAAGAAAACAGTTGCGGATGACAGCGGAGAACTGCCATCCGTTGGCAGAGTATCATTCACCAGCGATAAAACGCTTCCCGCTGGAGACAAACGTTCCGGCTCCAAGGTGATGCAAAGTATTGAGCTTGCCATCATCAAACTGCCAACGTCCTTCGACGAAGGCTCTCTCATCAGCGGCAGCCGAGACGACTTCCCCAAACAGCGTGTCATATTTTTCTAGTGCCGCAGTGGCCGGCAACAGGCGACACTCCATCCAGGCCAGGCATTTCGCTTCTATCAGCGGTAAACCCAGGACCGGTCCTTGCACTACGGGAATGCCGTAGCAGTTGAATTTATCTTCCGCTCGACCAGAAACGCTGCCTACGGCCCAGGTCCAGTTGACGGCGGCAACGCCCGGGATAACGATGCCGAATTTACCGCTACGTTCGATTAGTTCACGTGACCAGGCGGTCTTATCAACAACAATTGCTACCCGCGGTGGTTCAAACTCCACGGGCATTGACCATGCCGCTGCCATCACATTTCGCCGCTCGGTATGCTCATCCCGGCTGGTTATCAATATCGTAGGACCGTGATTGAGTAGCCGACTGGCGTGTTTTAATTCGATCGGACGAAAATGGCTCATGGATGCTCCTTGGCTGAGAGATAACACACCACAATAAACATAGATATTAACGGTATTAGCGATTTTGTCGCCTCACCAGGAGGAACAACGCACAAAATCGACGGCGTAAATTTAAAAATGCGTTATAAGTACTGCATTAACCGAACAGGAACTCCGTATGACGCCTTTTTTAACCGCTTATTTTGCCCGTATTGGTTGGTCAGATTTGGCCTGGGTCGACATTGAAACCTTACGAGCGCTGCATTTATTGCACAACGCCGCCATACCTTTTGAAAACCTGGATGTATTGCTGCCCCGTGAAATGCAGCTTGACGATTTGTCGCTGGAAGAGAAGCTGGTAACGGCGCGTCGCGGCGGTTATTGCTTTGAACAGAACGGAGTGTTTGAACGAGCGCTACGTGAGATCGGTTTTAACGTACGCAGTCTGCTCGGGCGTGTGGTACTGGCAAATCCGTCAAGCCTGCCGCCGCGCACGCATCGTTTGCTGCTGGTCGAGTTACAAGGAGAACAGTGGATTGCCGACGTTGGCTTCGGCGGGCAAACGCTGACGGCGCCGATTCGTCTGCAGGCTAACATTGAGCAGAAGACGCCACACGGCGAGTATCGGCTGATTCAGGAGGGTGAAGACTGGATCCTGCAGTTCCGTCATCATGAACACTGGCAATCGATGTACCATTTCGACCTGGTGGTACAGCACCAGAGCGATTATCTGATGGGCAACTTTTGGTCTGCTCACTGGCCACAATCGCATTTTCGCCATCATCTGCTGATGTGTCGTCATCTGCCTGACGGCGGGAAATTAACATTAACCAATTTTCATTTTACCCATTATCAGGATGGACACGCGGTGGAGCAGATTAATCTGCCGGACGTCGCCAGCCTGTATGCTTTGTTGCAAGAACGTTTTGGACTAGGCGTGGATGATGTGAAGCATGGGTTTACACTCGGTGAGCTGGCGACGGTCATGGCGGCGTTTGATACGCATCCGGAGGCGGGAAAATAGGGGCATCGTAAGTCATGCCGGATGCGGCGTCATCGCCTTATCCGGCTTACGGAAATGATTAAAAATCTATTGCCCATTCTGCGTGAAACAAGATCACCGCCGAACCGGTAATGGTGACTTTTTCCGGCAGGTTTTCACGGATAGTCACCGTTACATCAACAATCCCGTCACGCCCGAGCGCGCGGCCCTGATGTCCCTGAACACGTAACGTTTTCCCATCATGCGCCATCCAGGCCCGGTAAGCGCAAGCGCTACCGGGCAGCAGAGGAAATTAGCGGCGGGAACGCACTATTTGGTAGCGACGGGTAAAGTACTCAAACGGCGCACTCCAGACGTGGACCAGGCGAGTGAACGGGAACAGCAGGAAGATTGTCATCCCAAGAACCAGATGCACACGGAAAATCAACGCCACGCCATCCAGATGCGCAGACGCGCCGCCCTGGAAGGTCACCACCGACTGCGCCCAACCGACCAGTTTCAGCATTTCACTGCCGTCTGGATGTTGCGCAGAGAACGGGATGGTGGTTAAGCCGAGGATACACTGAATCAACAGAACGCAGAGGATCAGAATATCGGCGGTGGAAGATGTCGCACGAATACGCGGGTTGGTCAGACGGCGCACCAGCAAACCTGCGCCACCAACCAGCGTTAGCACGCCGCATAGCCCACCGGCAATCATTGCCATCTGTTGCTTTACCGCAATCGGCAGGAACCAGGCATACATCCAGTGCGGCGTTAACATGCCGAACAGGTGTCCGAAAAAGATCCCCAGAATGCCGATGTGGAACAGATTGGACCATAATACCATACCGCGTTTGTCCAGCATCTGGCTGGAAGAGGCGCGCCAGGTGTATTGCCCGTAGTCATAGCGTAGCCAACTGCCGAGGATAAACACCGTCCCACACAGGTACGGGTAGATATCGTAAAAAAAGACGTTCAGGTACTGTATCATTTCGGGCCTCCCGCGCTGACGTCGACATACTGCGGCGCCACGTCCTGGCTAAAGCGTCGTTGATAGTTTTGTAACGGTGAACTGTCGCAGGCGGTGGCGTTATCTTCGATAAACTTCACCTGTTCCTCTTCCCAGACTGCATCCAGCGCCTGACGGGTATCATCGCGGGTTTCCGCGCCAACCTGTTTGGTGACACTGTCACTTGAAAGAGGGCTTCCGGCAAGCAGCAGCAGGGCGTCGAACAGTTGATACCACGGTGTATCGCGCTGTTTTAAGCGCCCACCCAGTAACGCCAGAATCGGTGCGACGTTCTGCAGTCCTTCTTTGGCCTCGGCCTCCGGCAGCACGCTCAGATACTCCAGATACAACGGCAAATGATCCGGCAGTTCGCGGCAGTCAAGCTGTAGCCCGACCTTTTCGTACTGCGCCAGTAGATCAACCATCGCCTGGCCCCGATCACGGGACTCGGCGTGGACGTGTTCAAACAACAGCAGAGAGGTGGCCCGGCCCCGGTCGAATATTTCGCACCATTCGGCTTGTTTATCCAGCAGTGGGGCATTGAGCAACCCCTGGCTAAATTCGGTAAGCATAGGGGCATCGCTGGCCACAAGCGCCAGCGCGTCGTCTTTACACTCCCACAGCAGCTCGTCGGGATATTCCATAAGCAGGCCGATAACCTTCAGGATTTGCATTATTCCCCCTCCGCTTTATCGCGCACTTCGGTGATGTCGATGGCATCAATACGACTGCTGTTAAACAGGTTGAATTTGGTATCTGAACCATGGCAGCCGTCACCAAAGGTAAACCCGCAACCATTTTTCTCCGGGAAGGCGTCACGCGCCATTTCACGGTGACTGGTTGGGATCACGAAGCGGTCTTCATAGTTGGCGATGGCCAGATAGCGGTACATCTCCTCAACCTGCTCAACGGTCAGACCCACTTCCTCAATCGCGCGGGTGTCCGTCACGCCTTCGACGGTTTGCGCGCGCATATAGTGGCGCATGGCCATCATCCGTTTGAGCGCGCGTAGCACCGGACCGGTATCGCCTGCGCTTAGCATGTTGGCGAGGTACTGAACCGGAATTCGCAGTGATTCAACCGCAGGAAGAATGTTGCCATTGTGCGGCAGTCCGCCTGCGTCAGCGACCGACTGAATCGGTGACAACGGCGGAACATACCAGACCATCGGCAGGGTGCGATATTCCGGGTGCAGCGGCAGCGCCAGCTTCCAGTCCATCGCCATTTTGTAAACTGGCGAACGTTGGGCCGCTTCGATGACGTTGTGCGGAATACCTTGTTTTAACGCTTCTTCAATGACCGCCGGGTCGTGCGGATTAAGGAACACATCGCACTGACGCTCATAGAGATCGGTCTCATGCTCGGTGCTGGCCGCTTCTTCAATACGGTCGGCGTCGTACAGCAATACGCCGAGATAACGAATACGTCCAACGCAGGTTTCCGAACATACCGTCGGCTGGCCAGACTCAATACGCGGGTAGCAGAAAATGCACTTCTCAGACTTACCGCTCTTCCAGTTAAAGTAGATTTTTTTGTACGGACAACCGCTGATGCACAAGCGCCAGCCGCGACATTTGTCCTGATCGATCAGCACGATGCCATCTTCTTCACGCTTATAGATAGCACCACTCGGGCAAGTGGCGACGCAACTTGGGTTCAGGCAATGCTCACACAAACGCGGCAGATACATCATGAAGGTGTTTTCGAACTGGCCGTACATCTCCTTTTGCATTTTCTCAAAGTTACGGTCGCGGGCGCGTTTTGAGAACTCGCCGCCCAGCAGCTCTTCCCAGTTGGGCCCCCAGATAATCTTGTCCATCCGTTTACCATCGATCAGCGAACGTGGGCGTGCGGTGGGCTGATTCTTGCTTTCCGGCGCGCTATGCAGATGCTGATAATCGTAGGTAAACGGTTCATAGTAGTCGTCAATTTGCGGGATCACCGGGTTGGCGAAAATTTTGGTGATTACGCCCATCTTGCCGCCCAGACGCGGTCTTATTTTGCCGTTAACATCGCGAACCCAGCCGCCTTGCCACTCTTCCTGATCTTCCCAGTTCTTCGGATAACCTATACCCGGTTTGGTCTCGACGTTGTTAAACCACGCGTATTCCATCCCTTCACGTCCGGTCCAGACGTTTTTGCAGGTAACGGAGCAGGTGTGGCAGCCGATGCACTTATCCAGATTAAGAACCATGCCTACCTGTGAGCGTATTTTCATTTTTTCGCCTCCTGTACCTGATCGCGACCTTCATCATCCAGCCAGTTAATATTTTTCATTTTTCTAATCATGATGAACTCATCGCGGTTAGAGCCGACCGTGCCGTAATAGTTGAAGCTGTATGCCAGTTGCGCATAGCCGCCAATCATATGCGTGGGTTTTGGGCAGACGCGGGTGACCGAGTTATGGATCCCGCCACGCATTCCGGTGACTTCCGAGCCGGGGATATTCATGATTCGCTCCTGAGCGTGATACATCATGGTCATTCCCGGCGGCACGCGTTGACTCACCACTGCACGCGCGGTAAGCGCGCCGTTGGCGTTGAAGGCTTCAATCCAGTCGTTATCCTCAATGCCCAACTCTTTGGCATCGGTCTCGCTGATCCAGACAATGGGTCCGCCACGTGACAGCGTCAGCATCAGCAGGTTTTCGCTGTAGGTAGAGTGGATCCCCCATTTCTGGTGTGGGGTCAGGAAGTTGAGCGCTTTTTCCGGGAAGCCGTTAGGCGGAACTTCGCGCATTTCGCTGACGCTGCGGGTATCAATAGGCGGGCGATACGCCACCAGACTTTCACCAAACGCACGCATCCATGCGTGATCCTGATACAACTGCTGGCGACCGGACAGGGTACGCCAGGGGATCAGCTCATGGACGTTGGTATAGCCAGCGTTATAAGAGACATGTTCACTTTCCAGCCCGGACCAGGTAGGGCTGGAGATGATTTTGCGCGGCTGGGCCTGAATATCGCGAAAACGGATCTTCTCGTCTTCTTTGTTCAACGCCAGATGCGTATGGTCGCGTCCGGTCATCGCCCCCAGCGCTTCCCAGGCTTTCACCGCCACCTGACCGTTCGTTTCCGGCGCCAGGGCAAGGATCACCTCAGAGGCATCCAGCGCGGTGTCAATTAGCGGTCTTCCTTTCGCCGGACCTTCGCGCTTGGTGTAGTTAAGCTTGCCGAGGAAATCGACTTCCGCCTGGGTATTCCACGCTATGCCTTTCCCACCGTTGCCGAGCTTGTCCATGAGTGGACCAAGTGAAGTAAAGCGTTCGTAGGTGGCAGGGTAGTCGCGTTCCACAACGGCGATATTGGGCGCCGTTTTCCCAGGAAGAAGATCGCATTCGCCTTTGCGCCAGTCCAGAATGTCAAACGGCTGCGCCAGCTCTGCCGGGGAGTCGTGTTGCAGCGGTTGCAATACCACATCCGTTTCTTGTCCAAGATGTCCGACGCAAACTTCAGAGAATACTTTGGCGATGCCTTTATAAATTTCCCAGTCGCTCTTCGATTCCCAGGCGGGATCGACCGCCGCCGACAGCGGATGAATAAACGGATGCATATCCGAGGTGTTCATATCGTCTTTTTCATACCAGGTAGCGGTTGGCAAAACGATATCGGAGAACAGGCAGGTGCTCGACATACGGAAATCGAGCGTGACCAGCAGATCAAGTTTGCCCTCTATCGCCGCCGACTGCCATTCAACCTCTTCAGGTTTGATACCCTCGCTTGAGCCAAGCGCTTCCCCCTGGATCCCGCTTTCGGTACCCAGTAAATACTTGAGCATGTATTCATGCCCTTTACCGGAGGAGCCGAGCAGGTTAGAGCGCCAGACGAAGAGGTTGCGCGGATGGTTGCTACCGCTATCCGGCTGCTCGCAGGCAAAACGAATATCCCCCGATTTCAGCGCCTGGGCGGTGTATTGCGCAGGAGACAGCCCCGCCTGTTCGGCTTTTGCTTTTACGGTCAGTGGGTTGAGGTTAAGCTGCGGCGCGGACGGCAGCCAGCCCATCCTTTCTGCACGCACGTTAAAGTCAATCAAATGTCCGGTAAACTTAGACGCATCGGCCAGTGGAGAGAGGAGTTCTTGCGCGGTGAGTTTTTCATAACGCCACTGGCTGGAGTGGTTGTAGAAAAACGAAGTGCTGTTCATCTGACGGGGTGGTCGGTTCCAGTCCAGCGCAAAGGCCAGCGGTAACCAACCGGTTTGCGGTCGCAGTTTCTCTTGGCCCACATAGTGCGCCCAGCCACCGCCGCTTTGCCCCACGCATCCACAGAACACGAGGATGTTAATCATGCCACGGTAGTTCATATCCATGTGATACCAGTGGTTGACGCCAGCCCCGAGAATGATCATCGAACGGCCATGCGTTTTATGCGCCGTATCGGCAAACTCGCGGGCGATTTGTTCGATATGACGGCGTGGCACGCCGGTAATTTGCTCGCCCCAGGCAGGGGTATAGGCTTTCACTTCGCTGTAATCTTGCGCGCTATGAACGTCATCCAGACCACGGTCGAGGCCGTAATTCGCCAATACCAGATCATAGACGCTCACCACCGGGCAACGGCTGCCATCGGCGAGGGTAAGATGTTTTACCGGCAGTTGACGGATCAGCACCGGTTCTTGTTTTACGCTGCGAAAATGCGGGTTTTCATTTCCGCCAAAATAGGGGAATGCCACGCCGGTCACTTCATCATGCTGACCGAGCAGCGAGAGAGTAAGCTCAGTTTCCGCGCCAGCCGCCAGGGGTTCCAGGTTCCATTTGCCTTGCTCACCCCAGCGAAAACCGATAGATCCGTTCGGGACAACCAGTTCGCCAGCACTGTTAAAGGCTACCGTTTTCCACTCCGGATTGTTGCTTTCACCCAGACCATCGACAAGGTCTGAGGCGCGCATCATGCGTCCAGGCACATAGCTGCCATCTTCCCGGGCATCCAGTAAAACCAGCATCGGCATATCGGTATAGCGACGACAGTAATTGAGGAAATAATCGCTGGGATTGTCGAGGTGGAACTCTTTCAGGATGACGTGGCCCATTGCCATCGCCAGCGCACTGTCGGTGCCTTGCTTAGGTGCCAGCCACTGGTCGCACAGTTTAGCGACTTCCGAGTAATCCGGCGTAATGGCAATCGTCTTGGTGCCCTTGTAGCGTACTTCGGTGAAAAAGTGCGCATCCGGGGTACGGGTCTGCGGCACGTTAGAGCCCCAGGCGATGATATAACTGGAGTTATACCAGTCGGCGGATTCTGGCACATCGGTTTGCTCACCCCAGGTCATTGGTGAGGCGGGCGGTAAGTCGCAGTACCAGTCATAGAAACTCAGGCAGGTTCCGCCCAGTAGCGAGAGATAGCGTGTACCTGCAGCATAGGAGACCATCGACATCGCAGGGATCGGGGAGAATCCAGCCACGCGGTCCGGGCCATAGGTTTTCACTGTCCAGACGTTAGCGGCGGCAATCAACTGATTAAGCTCTTTCCAGTTGGAGCGGATAAAACCTCCGCGCCCGCGTACCTGCTTGTAGCTCTGGCATTTTTGCGGGTCGTTCATAATGGATTCCCAGGCCAGCACCGGATCGGGCTGGCGGGACAGGGCATCGCGCCACAGTTCTATCAGACGTTTACGCACCAGCGGATACTTCAGGCGGTTGGCGCTGTAAAGATACCAGGAATAGCTGGCGCCGCGCGGGCAGCCGCGGGGTTCATGATTTGGCAAGTCAGGGCGGGTTCGTGGGTAGTCGGTTTGCTGCGTTTCCCAGGTTACCAGTCCATTTTTGACGTAGATTTTCCAGCTGCATGAGCCGGTACAGTTAACACCGTGGGTAGAACGCACAATTTTGTCGAACTGCCAGCGCTGACGATAACTGTCTTCCCAGTCCCGGTTGGTGTGCATCACTTGCCCGTGCCCCTCGGCAAACGTATCGCCCTTTTGTTTAAAGTAGCGAAAGCGGTCTAACAGTTTACTCATGACATAACTCCTGCTTCGATAATATTGCCGACGGTGAATCGAACTCCCGGCCTGGCCGAATGTCCGATCCTGCGGTATCCATTTCGTTATTTTTTTTGTGATTTACGGCCATAGACCAGCCAGGTCACCAGCACGCAGACGATGTAAAACACGAGGAATATTTTCATGGCACCCACCGGAGAGCCGGTCAACGCCAGTGATGAGCCAAACGCTTTAGGGATGAAGAAGCCCCCTACAGCGCCAATGGCTGAGATGAATCCCAGGGCGGCGGCGGTATCGGTTACCGCTTCACGTTGAGCCTGCTCTTCGGTACCACCATGCAGCTTCACCCGGTAAATCGTGATTTTGCGAAAGATCACCGCAATCATCTGGAAGGTCGACCCGCTTCCCAGACCCGCGGTCAGGAACAGGCCCATAAACACCAGGTAGAAAGCGACAAAGTTCCCTTCGCCTGATCCTGGCAGGGTGAGAAACAACAGGGCGCTAAACAGCGCCATAAAGATGAAGTTAATTAACGTGACGCGTACTCCGCCGAACTTGTCAGAGATAACGCCGCCCGCCGATCGCGCAAGCGCGCCGATGAAAGGGCCGAAGAACGCCAGTTGCAGGATATTCACGTCAGGAAACTGGGTTTTCGCCAGCATGGCAAAACCTGCAGAAAAACCGATAAATGAACCGAAGGTGGCAAGATACAGCAGGCTTAATAACCACAGATGAAAACGCTTGAGGACCGGTAATTGGGAAGCGATCGAAGCCTTCGAACTGGCAATGTCGTTCATTCCCATACCTGCCGCCACGGTGGCTATCAGCAGTAACGGCACCCAAATCCATGCGGCATTGGCCAGCGACAATAACGAGCCGTCAGCTTGCGGTACGCCCTGAACGCCCAAAAAGGTAAAGATGGGCAGAAAGATAACCAAAGGCGCAATCAACTGCATTACGCTGACGCCGAGGTTGCCGAGACCGCCGTTCACGCCTAACGCACTGCCTTGCTTCGCTTTGGGGAAGAAAAAGCTGATATTGCCCATGCTGGAGGCAAAGTTAGCGCCAGCAAAACCACACATCAGCGCAATAATAATAAATACGCCAAACGGAGTAGCGGTATTTTGCACGGCAAATCCGAGCCAGACGCAGGGAATAATCAGAATGATCGTACTAAAAATGGTCCAACGGCGCCCACCAAATATAGGTACCATAAAGGAGTAGGGAACGCGCAATATTGCACCAGAAAGAGAGGGCAATGCCGTTAATAAAAACAGTTGGTCGGTGGTGAAATTAAAGCCTATTTTATTCAGATTGACGGCAACGGCGCTGAACAACATCCAGACGCAGAAAGCAAGCAGCAAGCAACTCAATGATATCCATAGGTTTCTGCGTGCAATGTGCTTGCCTTTGTTTTCCCAAAAGCCGGGGTTCTCTGGTTTCCAGTCAGTTAAAAGATAACGATTATTTTTCTCATTTGATGATGACATATTATTCTCCATGCACATGCCGTTCATGAAAAAGAAATAAACGCATGCAGCGCCGCGCGGCTTCTTTTTAGAAACTATTGAAAAGTTTTAGGAATATTGACTGAAAGAATAGATAAAAAAGCGCAATAACGCGGCGTGATGGGAGAATTACACGTTGCTTAAGTGTTACCAATTGTAAACATAAAAGATGTATTGTTAATTCATCTATTGCGTCAAATAAATAACTCCAGCGTAATCATACGGTCAAGATGGCGATCGAATGCAGGATCGGCCATTTCCTCAATGCCTAATATGTACATACCATCCAGACCGCAGACCAATGCGATTAAGCGCCAGGCTACGTCGGCGGCATCTGGGGTGGAGGAAAACTCACCGGCTTTCTGTCCCTGAGTGATGATGTTGGCGGTTTCTTCGTGCCACATCCGCATGGTCAACAGGTAGGCGCTTTTGATTTCTGGATCTTTACCCGCCACAACCTGCGCTTCACGCCATAGCTTAATATAGGGTTCGAATCCGCCATCTTCGCTGCCCAGCATGGCATGCAGTCGCTCACGAAAACTGGCATTTTCACTGACCAGTTCCGCGTCGAGCAGGGTACGGATCAGACGTACAAATGCCTGGGATTTAAGTTCGCCGGCAGAGGCAAAGTGGTGGTGTAGTTGGCCCGTTGCCACGTGTGCTTCAGCTGCAATGCGTCGCACCGTCATCGCGGTAAACCCTTCCTCAAGCGCGACACGCATGGCCGCCTGCAGAATAACTTCCCGACGTTCATCCCGATTCAGATAGCTCATCTTTCCTCCTGTACCCGTGTATCACGCAGTCTAACAAAAAGTTGGACATATGTTCAATTTTCCGTAGGATCGCTCAAGTTGGACATGTGTCCAGTTTAAGTTTCGTTAGGGAGTTTTATGTTTCGTCAGTGGTTAACGTTAGTCATTATTGTGCTGGTCTACATCCCTGTTGCGATTGATGCAACGGTGCTGCACGTTGCCGCGCCCACGCTGAGTATGACGCTGGGTGCCAGTGGTAACGAGCTGCTGTGGATCATTGATATTTATTCCCTGGTAATGGCCGGTATGGTATTGCCAATGGGCGCGCTGGGCGATCGCATCGGCTTTAAACGCCTGCTGCTATTAGGCGCTGGACTGTTTGGTCTCGCATCGCTGGCGGCCGCTTTTGCCCACAGTGCAAGCTGGCTGATAGCCACCCGGGCGGTATTGGCGATTGGCGCGGCGATGATTGTGCCGGCAACGCTTGCGGGGATTCGCGCCACGTTCGCAGAGCAACGGCATCGTAATATGGCGCTCGGCGTCTGGGCCGCGGTCGGTTCTGGCGGTGCGGCATTTGGCCCACTCGTTGGCGGGATGCTGCTGGAGCACTTCTACTGGGGATCCGTGTTCTTAATTAATGTGCCGATTGTCCTGGTGGTAATGGCCTTAACTGCACGCTTAGTGCCGCGTCAGGCCGGACGTCGCGATCAATCGTTAAATTTTGGTCATGCGATAATGCTGATTGTCGCCATTCTGCTGCTGGTCTACAGCGCTAAAACCGCCCTGAAAGGGCATACGGCGACCGTTGCGATCGCGCTGACGTTGTTAACCGGCGCTTTATTGTTGTGGCAGTTTGTCCGTATCCAGCTAGCTGCTTCCCGCCCGATGATTGATATGCGGTTGTTCACGCATCGCATTATCTTAAGCGGCGTAGTGATGGCGATGACCGCGATGATAACTCTGGTAGGGTTCGAGTTACTGATGGCTCAGGAGCTACAGTTTGTTCATGGTTTAACGCCTTATCAGGCGGGCCTTTTTATGCTGCCGGTGATGCTGGCAAGCGGCTTCAGCGGACCGATTGCCGGCATGCTGGTGTCACGTCTGGGATTACGGTGTGTGGCCACGGCGGGTATGGCGCTGAGCGCTGTGAGCTTTTACGGTCTGGCGATGACGGATTTCAGCACTCAGCAGATTCAAGCCTGGATATTAATGGCGTTGCTCGGTTTTAGCGCGGCGAGTGCGCTCCTGGCCTCAACGGCGGCTATCATGGCGGCAGCTCCGGCAGAAAAAGCCGCAGCCGCGGGCGCCATTGAGACGATGGCTTATGAACTGGGCGCCGGGCTTGGGATCGCTATCTTTGGTTTGCTGTTAAGCCGCAGCTTTTCAGCCTCGATTCTGCCGCCAGTTGGCCTTAATCCGCAGGAGATAGAACGAGCCTCATCGTCAATGGGTGAGGCGGTGCAGTTGGCGCATTCGCTCCCATCGTCGCTGAGTGAGGCGTTGCTGTCGGCTGCTAAAGAAGCCTTTACCTGGTCGCACAGCGTAGCCTTAAGCAGCGCCGGCAGCATGCTTATCGTATTAGCGGTAGGAATGTGGTTCAGTCTGGCAAAGGTACAGCGTCAATAACTAATGAGCTAAATGACAGGGGTAATCCATTTCTTCGACTTCTTTCCCACTGAGTCGAGCGTATTGCCCCGTCAGTCTCCAGAATGCGGGCTGCGTTTCCGTATAGATCTCTGCCGCTAACACCAGGCGGCGGCGATCTACCTCATTAAGCTCCAGCAGCGTCCACGGCACAAAATAGCGATCGCTGCCCGTCAGGGTAAACCACAGCGGGCACCCGCAACCAGAACAAAAGAAACGTTCACCACGATTTGAAGAAGGAAAGTGCGCAGGTTCTGCTGAATCTGGCGACATCAGCGGATGAGTGCTGGCTTCCAGATACATAGCGATGCCGCCCGACCACTTCTGGCACAGGGTACAATGGCAGGCATAGACATCCAGCATTTCGACGTCGACGGTAAAATGACTCTGTCCGCAAAGACAACGACCAGTGAATGTCTGCACGGCATACTCCTTATGACCGAGTCTACATTAAGAGAAAAAGCCAGCCCTGGAAGGACTGGCTTTTTATTCAGGCTACAACAAAATTAGAACTGGTAGTTCAGACCAACAGCCACGATGTTGTCAGTGCTTACACCGGCAGCGCGGGTGAAGTTGTTGTCGTCCAGCAGATTGATTTTGTAATCAACGAAGGTAGACATGTTTTTGTTGAAGTAGTAGGTAGCACCCAGGTCTACGTATTCAACCAGATCCTGGTCGCCGAAGAATGCAATGTCTTTACCTTTGGATTTCAGGTAAGCGATGGACGGACGCAGACCGAAGTCGAACTGGTACTGAGCAACAGCTTCAAAGTTCTGTGCTTGATTTGCAATACCGTTGATCTTACTACCGTTAACAGTACCACCAAAGGTAGTCATGTTACGGGTTTCAGAGTAGGTAGTTGCCAGGTAGATATTGTTCGCATCATATTTCAGGCCAGCAGCCCAAACTTCAGCGTTCTTACCGTCAGCTTTGAACAGACCATTGTGGTTGTTCTGAGAATCAGTACGGTCAGATTTCGCATAGGTTGCACCTACACCGAAGCCTTCGTACTCATAAGTGGTAGACAGACCGAAGCCGTCACCGTTAGCTTCTTTGTCGTTGCTACGGGCGTTTTTACCCTGGTACTGCAGGGCAAAATTCAGACCTTCAACCAGACCGAAGAAGTCGGTGTTACGATAGGTTGCAACGCCAGTAGCACGCTGGGTCATGAAGACGTCAGTCTGGGTCCAGGTATCGCCACCGAACTCTGGCAGAACGTCGGTCCATGCGCCGATGTCGTATGCTACGCCGTAGTTACGACCGTAGTCGAAAGAACCGTATTCAGCGAATTTCAGGCCAGCGAATGCCAGACGAGTTTTGTCTGCTTCGGAACCCTGATCTTCAGAACGGTTGCCCTTGAATTCATATTCCCACTGACCGAAACCAACCAGTTGGTCGTTGATCTGGGTTTCGCCCTTGAAGCCCAGACGCGCGTAGGTTTTGTCGCCATCGCTGCCGTTGTCGTCAGAGAAGTAATGCTGAGCGTGAACTTTACCGTAGATATCCAGTTTGTTTGCGTCTTTGTTATATACCTCAGCTGCGTTTACCGCACCTGCCGCCAACAGGCTAGTCACTGCCACTGCAACTAATTTAAGTTTCATTCTAAATAATCCTTATAATTTTTTCTTGGTGTGTTTCCTAAACCATTGCTAAACGAAGGGGTTCGTCAATGGCAAACTATTTTTAAATGACGCAGTGGTATAAGTTCAATAATAAGTTTCATATTATTGCGAAATATTTGAAGTTGTGTGATCCAGATCTACATAATATAGCTGATTGTATTAATCATAATATGTGACAGATCTGAATGGGTATATTTACATACGGGACTATTGTGCAGGCTATGGTTTAAATGGTGTTAATTTCGCAGGTGTAATATATACAAGTGAAGAGATATAAATAACCAGGTAATACTTTCGAATGTTAATTAATTACCATATATTTAACATTTAATTAAACAAATATAAACATAATCGCAGGTGGAATGAACAAATATTATTCATCAATTTGCCTAAAGTATAGCCGGGTTTTATTTGTTTGTGATAAAACCCGACTTTTTATCAGGCGCGTCGCGTTGCCAGCCAGCAAAGCAGAGAGCCTGCGCAGACCATCAGCGCACCTTGCCAGAACGAAAGCGACAGCGGGGCGCTGAGCAACACCGCGGCCAGCGAGGAGGAGAGCACCGGGGTAAAATAAGACCCAACAGCCATGACGGTCACGTTGCCGTGCAAAATGCCAATATTCCACGCAGCATAGGCAAATCCTAACGTTAATGCTGCAGTGAACATTTTAATCGTCACCGAAGTACTGAAAACCATTTCCGGTTGAGGGGTAATAAAATAGTAAACCCACAAAGTTGCTGCCGTCAGTAAAACGAATACGGTGATGCCGTTAAAGCCTTTTGCATATTTATTGGTCACCGTACAATACGTTGCCCAGATAAAAGCGCCGAGAAAGGCGAGAAAATAGCTGAGCGGACTGCTGGCAACATTGCTGATAATTTCATCAAGATTAAGGCCATTTTCGCCACCCAATACCCAACACACCCCGGTCAATGCGATAATTAATCCAGGGATTACCAACCAGGTTGTTTTCTGACCATTAAATAAAATAGCAAACAATATCGTCAGACTTGGCCAGAGATAATTAACCATACCGACTTCAATAGCCTGGTGACGAGTAGCCGCATAACCGAGAGCCAGCGCTAAACAGATTTCATAGCTAACAAAAAGCACGCTACCGGCGATTAAATAGCGAACAGGTATTTTCCTGATATTCGGAAAGCCGACGGTAAAAATCAGTAACAGGCCGCTTAACGAAAAAATCATTGCCGCGCCGCCCGCAGGACCCAGCCCTTCACTTACTCCACGCATGAGTCCGACCATAGTGCTCCAGAGCACTATGGCAATGAGCCCAATTAACGTTGCTTTTTGTTTTGTCATTCTGATTGTCTGTCCATGGTGCTGGCAAAAAATTAAGCTGAAATTTATAGCACTTTTATACCGTAGCGCGCTAATCAATTGCCTTTCCCATACTCCCTTATGGGTACAAAGGTTAAACAAAGTGCACTATTTAGTAGCGGAACCGTTTCGTTATTGATTTGACGCAAAAAAAATATGGATATAGCTGATAGTTTCGTCGCGAAGTTGTACATGGCATCTTTCAGACTGCCGCGCTCGCGCAATTTGAGAGATTTCCTGTACGAACCCCTGCAAAAAAGAGGAAAGCAATGGACGTCAGCCGCAGACAATTTTTTAAAATCTGCGCGGGCGGTATGGCGGGAACAACAGTAGCCGCTCTGGGTTTTGCACCCAAAATGGCACTGGCTCAGGCGCGAAACTATAAGCTGTTACGCGCCAAAGAGATCCGAAACACCTGCACATACTGTTCCGTAGGTTGCGGGCTATTAATGTATAGCCTGGGAGATGGAGCAAAAAACGCCAAAGAGTCGATTTACCATATTGAAGGGGATCCGGATCATCCGGTGAGCCGCGGGGCATTATGTCCTAAGGGCGCAGGATTACTGGATTACGTGCACAGTGAAAACCGTCTGCGTTACCCGGAATATCGCGCTCCTGGTTCCGACAAATGGCAGCGTATCAGCTGGGATGAAGCATTCACCCGCATCGCGAAGCTGATGAAAACTGACCGTGACGCCAACTTTATTGAGAAGAATGAGCAGGGCGTAACGGTAAACCGCTGGCTTTCAACCGGGATGCTGTGTGCATCTGCGGCAAGTAATGAAACTGGCATGCTGACGCAAAAATTTGTGCGCTCACTCGGCATGCTGGCAGTAGACAACCAGGCGCGCGTCTGACACGGACCAACGGTAGCAAGTCTTGCTCCAACATTTGGTCGCGGTGCGATGACCAACCACTGGGTTGATATTAAAAACGCTAACGTCGTGATGGTGATGGGCGGTAATGCCGCTGAAGCACATCCGGTGGGATTCCGCTGGGCGATGGAAGCCAAAAACAACAATGATGCCACGCTGATTGTTGTTGACCCTCGTTTTACTCGTACAGCCTCGGTGGCGGATATCTATGCGCCAATTCGTTCCGGCACGGACATTACGTTCCTGTCCGGTGTCTTGCTGTACCTGATTGAAAACAACAAAATTAACGCTGAATACGTGAGGCATTACACCAACGCCAGCCTGCTGGTGCGGGATGACTTTGCTTTTGAAGACGGTCTGTTCAGCGGCTATGACGCGGAAAAACGCCAATACGATAAATCGTCCTGGAACTACCAGTTCGATGAAAACGGCTACGCGAAACGCGATGAAACGTTAAGCCATCCTCGCTGCGTGTGGAATCTGCTAAAACAGCACGTTTCCCGCTACACGCCGGATGTGGTGGAAAACATCTGCGGTACGCCGAAAGAAGACTTCCTGAAAGTCTGCGAAGTACTGGCTTCCACCAGCGCGGCGGATCGCACCACTACGTTCCTGTATGCGCTGGGCTGGACACAACATACCGTAGGGGCGCAGAACATCCGTACCATGGCGATGATCCAGTTGCTGCTCGGCAACATGGGGATGGCAGGTGGCGGGGTTAACGCCTTACGTGGTCACTCCAACATTCAGGGATTAACCGACTTAGGTCTGCTCTCTACCAGTCTGCCAGGTTACCTGACGCTGCCGTCAGAGAAACAGACGGATCTGCAAACCTATCTGGCTGCTAATACGCCAAAAGCGACGTTGGCCGACCAGGTTAACTACTGGGGTAACTATCCGAAGTTCTTCGTCAGTCTAATGAAATCTTTCTACGGCAATGCGGCGCAGAAAGAGAACGACTGGGGCTTTGAGTGGCTGCCGAAGTGGGATCAGTCCTACGACGTCATCAAATACTTCAACATGATGGATAGCGGAAAAGTTACCGGCTACATCTGTCAGGGCTTTAACCCCGTTGCGTCCTTCCCGGACAAAAACAAAGTGGTGCAGTGCCTGAGCAAACTGAAGTATCTGGTGGTTATCGATCCGCTGGTGACCGAAACCTCAACGTTCTGGCAGAACCACGGTGAATCAAACGACGTCGATCCGGCATCTATTCAGACCGAAGTCTTCCGTTTGCCATCGACCTGCTTTGCGGAAGAGGACGGCTCCATCGCCAACTCCGGCCGCTGGCTGCAGTGGCACTGGAAAGGTCAGGACGCACCGGGTGAAGCCCGCAACGACGGCGAAATTCTGGCCGGTATTTACCATCGTCTGCGCGACATGTATCGCACTGAAGGCGGTAAAGCGGTAGAACCCGTTCTGAAAATGAGCTGGAACTATAAGCAGCCGGACGAACCGCACTCAGAGGAAGTGGCAAAAGAGAACAACGGCTATGCGCTGGAAGACCTCTATGATGCTAACGGCGTGCTGGTTGCGAAAAAAGGTCAGTTGCTCAACAGCTTTGCGTTGCTGCGTGATGATGGTTCTACCTCATCATCCTGCTGGATTTATACCGGTAGCTGGACCGAGCAGGGCAACCAGATGGCCAATCGCGATAATGCCGACCCGTCAGGTCTCGGTAATACGCTGGGCTGGGCTTGGGCATGGCCGTTGAACCGTCGCGTGCTGTATAACCGCGCTTCGGCGGATCCACAGGGTAAACCGTGGGATCCAAAACGCATGCTTATCCAGTGGAACGGTACGAAGTGGACGGGGAACGATATCCCGGACTTCAATACTGCGGCACCAGGCAGCGGTACCAATCCGTTTATCATGCAGCCGGAAGGGCTGGGGCGTTTGTTTGCTATCGATAAGATGGCGGAAGGTCCGTTCCCGGAACACTACGAGCCGATGGAAACACCGCTGGGTACTAACCCGCTGCACCCGAACGTGATCTCCAACCCGGCAGCGCGTCTGTACGAAGCGGATAAGCTCCGCATGGGTACGAAACAGGACTTCCCGTACGTCGGGACGACCTATCGTCTGACCGAGCATTTCCATACCTGGACCAAGCACGCATTGCTGAATGCGATTGCCCAGCCAGAGCAGTTTGTGGAAATCAGCGAAACGCTGGCGGCAGCGAAAGGTATCAACAACGGCGATCACGTGAAAGTCAGCAGCAAGCGTGGATTTATTCGCGCAGTTGCCGTGGTTACCCGTCGTCTGCGTACTTTGAACGTCAACGGTCAGCAGGTTGAAACGGTTGGGATCCCAATCCACTGGGGCTTTGAAGGAGTCGCGCGTAAAGGCTATATCGCCAACACCCTGACGCCGAATGTCGGTGATGCAAACTCGCAAACGCCGGAATACAAAGCGTTTTTAGTTAACATCGAGAAGGCGTAAGGGAGGCGAACATATGTCTATGGAAACGCAGGACATCATCAAAAGGTCCGCAACAAACTCCATCACGCCGCCGCCTCAGGCCCGTGATTATAAAGCGGAGGTCGCGAAGCTGATCGACGTTTCCACCTGTATAGGCTGTAAAGCTTGTCAGGTGGCATGCTCAGAGTGGAACGATATCCGCGATGAAGTCGGCCACTGCGTCGGGGTGTATGACAACCCCGCCGATCTCAGCGCCAAGTCCTGGACGGTGATGCGGTTTACCGAAACCGAACAGAACGGCAAGCTGGAGTGGTTGATTCGTAAAGATGGCTGTATGCACTGTGAAGATCCGGGCTGCCTGAAGGCATGCCCGTCTGCCGGAGCTATCATCCAGTACGCCAACGGGATTGTCGATTTCCAGTCAGAACACTGTATTGGCTGCGGCTACTGTATTGCCGGGTGTCCATTTAATATTCCGCGCCTCAATAAAGAGGATAACCGCGTGTATAAATGTACGCTGTGTGTGGACCGGGTCAGCGTCGGGCAGGAACCTGCCTGCGTGAAGACTTGTCCGACCGGTGCAATACATTTCGGCACTAAGCAGGAAATGCTGGAAATGGGCGAACAGCGCGTGGCAAAACTGAAGGCACGCGGTTTCGAACACGCCGGTCTCTACAATCCGGAAGGTGTAGGTGGTACGCACGTTATGTACGTTCTGCATCATGCCAACCAGCCTGAGCTGTATCATGGCCTGCCGAAAGATCCGCAGATCGATACCTCTATCAATCTGTGGAAAGGGGCGTTGAAACCGCTGGCCGCTGCCGGATTTATCGCCACCTTCGCCGGGCTGATTTACCACTACATTGGTATCGGCCCGAATAAGGAAGTGGACGACGACGAGGAGGATCATCATGAGTAAGTCGAAAATGATTGTGCGCACGAAGTTTATCGACCGCGCCTGTCACTGGACGGTGGTGATTTGCTTCTTCCTGGTTGCGTTGTCGGGGATTTCTTTTTTCTTCCCGACTCTGCAATGGCTGACGCAGACCTTCGGTACGCCGCAGATGGGACGCATTTTGCACCCGTTCTTCGGCATACTGATCTTCGTGGCGCTGATGTTCATGTTTGTACGCTTTGTTCACCACAACATCCCGGATAAAAAAGATATCCCGTGGCTGAAAAACATTGTGGAAGTGCTGAAAGGCAATGAACATAAAGTGGCGGATGTGGGCAAGTACAACGCCGGGCAGAAAATGATGTTCTGGTCAATCATGAGCATGATTTTCGTGCTGTTGATTACTGGTATCATTATCTGGCGTCCGTACTTTGCGCAGTTCTTCCCGATGCAGGTTGTGCGCTATAGCCTGCTGATCCATGCGGCGGCGGGGATTATCCTGATGCACGCCATCCTCATCCATATGTATATGGCATTCTGGGTGAAAGGATCGATTAAAGGCATGGTTGAAGGGAAAGTGAGCCGTCGCTGGGCGAAGAAACATCACCCACGCTGGTATCGCGAAGTTGAAAGACAAGAAGCGAAAAAAGAGAGCGAGGAAGGGGTTAACTAACTCCTGACGTTCCCTGTACGTAATGGCGCTACCGATGTAGCGCCATTTTTTTGCCAAAAAAACGTCATGTTTCTGTCATCTGCTGAACGTAAGGTGTTGTCTTTCCAATAATAGAAGAGTTAAAAGACAATGCATCTGGTGAAAAAATTACTCGCAGTCAGCCTATTTCTTTGTGCATCCGCTCAGGCGCAGAATGTCCTCGAATTTCCGCAGCCGGAGAATAACCCGGAAGAGTTTTATGCCGTGACCGAAATCCCGGCAGGTGGAATAATCAAATATGAAACTGACGCCAAAACCGGTTTTATCATTGCCGATCGCTTCCAGTCCATGCCGGTTGCCTATCCCGCCAACTACGGTTCTCTGACCCAGTCTTTAGCCGGTGACGGCGACCCGCTGGATGTTATCTTTTATACCCGCGCGCCGCTGACTCCGGGAACGTTGATTAAGCTGCGCGCTATTGGCGTACTGAAGATGATCGACGGCGGTGAAAAGGACGACAAAATTGTTGCCGTTCCGGCCAGTAAAATTGACCCTACTTATGACAACATCAAAGAGCTGAGCGATCTGCCAAAGATTGAAGTTCAACGTCTGGAATCTTTCTTCCGCGTGTACAAAGATCTGCCGGAAGGGCGCAAGAAGGTCGAATTAAACGGTTTCAACGATGCCGCTACGGCGAAGCAAGAGATCAAACAGGCCTGGGAGGCCTGGAAAGAGAAAAAACCGCAGCAATAATTAGCATGCCGGATGGCAAAAGTTGATCCGGCATTTACTTTTATCATTGTACTGCCAGCTTACGCAGGCGTGAAATATCCACGCTTTTTTGGGCCTCTGCCAGACTCCAGGTATTTTGCAGGTTTAACCACATTTCGGGTGAACTGCCAATCACCACAGAGAGTTTAATTGCCATCTCAGGCGTCAGGGCCGCTTTCCCGGTTAATAGTCGACTTGCCGTTGAAGGTGCAATTTCCATAGCCCTGGCAAACTCGCGCAGGCTGACATTGAGTTCGTCCAGCGCTTCCTGAATGATATCCCCAGGACGGGGATGATTTGCCATCTTCATCAATGATAGTCCTCGTAGTCCAGTATGTACGCATCGCCATTGACGAATTCAAACGTAATACGCCAGTTACCTGAAACAGAAATTGCCCATATGCCGTCACGCTCACCCACCAGAGGATGTAGCTTATAGCCGGGCATATTGATATCTGTAACCTTACTTGCCGCATCAATAACGGCAGGCCTGTGTCGTAATCGTCGGACATGTTTCGCCATAACGCCTGATGTTCGTCCATGAAGAAACAAATCGCGCAATCCCTTGTGTCTGAAGTTCATGATCATCCGTATCATCTCTGTTCCTTCGGGAGGAACACTACCATTAGTGTTGCGTTAAACGCAACAACAAGATTGTGATATTTATAATTGTGCGGCGAATGCGCGAAAAGAAAAAGGGAGAGGGGCAATATCTGGAAAGGGTCACGCAAGAATTGCCGGATGGCTGGCCTACACGCGCATTTTGCTGATGTAGGCCGGATAAGCGTACGCCATCCGGCACCAGAGTTTACTCCAGTTGTGAGTTCAGACGCTCAATCTCCTTTCGCCATTGTGCCTGTAACAACGGTTTTTGATGTTTTGGCTTGCGGGCGAGATCGTCGGCCAGACGTTGCTCCAGCTCGAGGAGTTGTTCCAGCAATCCATCGCTGTCAACGCTGATTTCGGACCTCGCTTCGACCACCGTTTTGGGAACAGTTATCTCAGAGGATGTTTCCCGAATACGCGCATTGACCGCGTCCAGATCGTGCCATTCGCTCAGTTCGCCATTGTCGATTAACCAAAACCGGTTACAGCTTTGGCTGATAAGCTGACGGTCATGACTGACCAGCAACACGCCGCCGTTATAGCTCTGCAGCGTTTCTGCCAGCGCTTCTTTACCTTCCATATCCAGATGGTTGGTCGGTTCATCGAGCATTAGCAGGCTGTAGCGCGCAAGCGTCAGACCCACAAACAGCAGCCGGGATCGTTCACCGCCGCTTAATGTACTGACTCGCTGCGCATGTCGGACCCACGGAAAACCCGCGCTAATCAGCGCCATCTTGCGAATCTCCGGCTGCGGGGCAAACGCTTCCAGCGCGTCAAATAACGAATCGTTGTCTGCGAGCTGATGCAGCGTCTGGTCGTAATACCCCAGCGTAACGCGCGGGTGTAACACCAGTGAAGGTGATGCCATCTGTGACTGAAACTGTTGCCAGATAAGCCTTAACAGCGACGATTTCCCGCAACCGTTACGCCCGACAATCGCCACGCGATCGCCACTTTTTAACCGGATACCGGCAATGGAAAATAGCGTATCAGCGCCGGGAGCGGGGGCTACGGACAGATTTGTCATCTCCAGCAAACGATCCGCACGCAGAGCATCCCCCTGCAATGTTAGCGTCCACTGACTTCCTGACGTCACTTCCGTCTGTACCTCTTTCAGGCGCTGTACCTGTTTTTCCATCTGTTTGGCCTTGCGGGAGAGATCTTCGTTGTCGTAGACCCGCCCCCAGGTAGCCAGCCGCCTGGCGCTGGCGGTCACACGGTCGATCTCCTTTTGTTCAGCCTTATGGCGCAAAGCATCGCTGACGTCTCTTTCTGCCAGCGCCTGACGCGCCGCGCTACAGGGCAGATCAAAAGCATGGAGAGTGCGATCGCGCAAGATCCACGTTCCGTGAGTCACCGCGTCCAGCAGCTGCGGGTCGTGAGAAACCACCACAAAACTGCCAGACCAGTTCTGTAAGAACTGTTCCAGCCACAGTAATGTGGGCAAATCCAGGTGGTTACCCGGCTCATCCAGCAGCAGTAAGTCAGGATTTCGCATCAGCGCCCGCGCTAATAGCAGACGCGTATGTTGGCCGCCGCTCAGCGTTTGTGCTGTCAGGGATAAATTCTCCGGCGTGAACCCCATTTCGGCAAGCAGTGCTTCAACCCGCCACTGCTGAGCTGCGCGTTCATGCTCGGGAAGTTGAGCGAGAACGGCTTCCTGCAGCGTAAGCGGCAGTATATCGTCAGGTAGATGTTGTTCCACACGAGCGAGATGACAGTGATTCGCCTGCGCGATTGCCCCGCTGGTGGGCGAGATCGTGCCGTCGAGCAGTTTTAACAGCGTGCTTTTGCCACAGCCGTTGTAACCGATAAGCCCGATGCGGTCGCCTTTTTTCAGGGTAAAGGAAAGATCGTCGAATAGCGTGCCGAATGCCGTATCAACGTGTAAGGATTGTGCGGTTAGTAATGTGCTCATTGTTGCTTACTCAAGAGTTACAGGCGTGAAAACGCCTCGTCAAACATCGCTGACGATAACCCGGTAAGCCCGAGAGAAGGGGATTTAGAAGTTAGCTTCGCTCAAGCAGAAGTTATCGCAGCACGATACCGATAACGCTTGAGCACTGGCGATCGCCAAAAGCATGTGAAACGATAAAACGTTCACAGTACAGCATAAGTATCCTCCTTTTGTTTTTCAGAATGTTGATCGGTAGCGAAAGTGTAATCGCAAGTTACGCAGTCGCGCAAGCTTTGCACGCGACAGCATTGGAACCGTAAACACTGATACGGGAACAGTTACCTTGATTCAGAAGGAATGAACGCAGATTATTCATGCGAAAGTTAATTTTCATCGCGTCAAAAGTATGAGTTAAGGATCACAACAACGATCTACATTCTCCAGTATCCTCTGCACACTATTTTATTATTTGGAGAATAGATAACATGAAAAAAACAATTACATTAACGATGATTGCGCTGGGATGTTTATTTGCAAATGCACAGGCAAGTGAAAAACTTGCGGGTAATGAGATACTTAAAGTTCAAAAAGGTGGGGTTCCCGACAAAATTTACACGCAACAAAAACCTCATTTAAAGATTGCCACCTATAACATTGGTAAAAATGAAGCCTCTGCTGATGTAGCGGATTTTACTGCACTTAATTCGGCGATTGAAAGAATAAATGCCGATATTATTGCGGTTCCGGAGGTTGATAATAAAACAGGTCGTAGCCAAAAAATTGATCAACTCAAAAAAATCGCTGATGCCAATAAACTGCATTATGTCTTTGGAAAAGCTATCGACTTTGACGGCGGTGAATACGGCTTAGGTCTTCTTTCCAAATATAAAATACTGCATTCGCAGGTCGTGAAATTACCGTCGGGTGATGCAGAACAACGTGTGGCATTACTGGCGCAGATTGATGTTCCCGGCTTTGATTCCGCACCGATCATCATGGTAACTCACCTCGACTGGCAAAAAGATCCAACCATGCGAACTGAGCAGGCGCGTTACCTGTTAGATATTAGCATTGGTGACGCAACAACAGATTTCCCGGATATCGCATCTTCAATTAAAATCCTGGCGGGCGATTTCAATTCAACCCGGGATGAACAACCCCTAAAAGAAATACGTTACTTTTTCAATGAAGTGACGAAAGAGGGAATTGATACGCGCAGTTGGCCAGCCGTTAACCCAGCGATTGATATAGACCATATTTTCACATTTAAAGGGCAAAAGTGGAACGTCAAAAATCTGCAGATCCCACATAATTCATCCGAATTTACGTGGTCTACGGCGAGCGATCACCTGCCGGTTATTGCTGAGCTTGAACTTTCAGAGCAGTAATCCACATACAGCCTTTTGTTCATCAAACGCTTAACATTGCCCGGCAGCAGTTTGCCGCCGGGCAAAGCGTCAGATAGAAGTACGACGGTAGTCGCGATATTCCGCCTGCCAGAAATTATCGTCAATCGCCTGTTGTAGCGCTTCGGCGGACGTTTTAACCGCCACGCCTTGCTGCTGGGCCATTTTCCCTACGGCAAAAGCGATGGCGCGCGACACCGTCTGAATGTCTTTCAGCTCCGGTAACACCAGTCCTTCGCCGTTGAGCACCAGCGGTGAATACTGCGCCAGCGTTTCGCTTGCCGACATCAGCATTTCATCAGTGATGCGCGACGCGCCAGAAGCAATAACCCCCAGACCAATACCCGGGAAGATATAGGCGTTGTTACACTGGGCGATCGGATAAATTTTCTCTTTCCACAGTACCGGTGCGAACGGGCTACCGGTCGCAACCAGCGCATTACCTTCTGTCCAGGCGATAATATCCTGTGGCGTGGCTTCTACGCGGGAAGTCGGGTTAGACAGCGGCATGACGATCGGACGCGGACAATGTTTATGCATTTCGCGAATGATTTCTTCTGTAAACAGGCCGGTCTGTCCGGAAACACCAATCAGGATATCCGGCTTAACGTTGCGTACCACGTCGAGTAGCGACAGCACATCTTCTTGCGTATCCCAGTGCTGGAGGTTTTCTCGTTTTTGCACCAGTTTGGTCTGGAAAGAGAGCAGGTTCGGCATCTTATCGGTTAACAGGCCAAAGCGATCAACCATGAATACGCGTTGACGTGCCGCTTCTTCGCTTAAGCCTTCACGCTGGATTTGCGCGATGATCTGCTCGGCAATCCCGCAACCGGCGGAACCCGCCCCGAGGAAGACGATATTTTGTTCGCTCAACTGGCTACCGGCCGCGCGGCTGGCAGCAATCAGCGTGCCAACGGTCACCGCCGCGGTACCCTGAATATCGTCGTTAAACGAGCAGATTTCATCGCGATAACGGGTCAGGAGAGGCATGGCGTTTTTCTGCGCGAAGTCTTCAAACTGCAACAGTACGTCCGGCCAGCGATGCTTCACGGCCTGGATGAATTCATCGACAAATTCGTAGTACTCATCATCAGTGATGCGCGGATTACGCCAGCCCATATACAGCGGATCGTTGAGCAGTTGCTGGTTGTTGGTCCCGACGTCAAGTACCACCGGCAGGGTGTAGGCCGGGCTAATTCCGCCACACGCGGTATACAGCGACAGTTTACCGATTGGAATCCCCATTCCGCCGATGCCCTGATCGCCAAGCCCCAAAATACGTTCGCCATCGGTAACGACGATAACCTTGATATTGTGGTTAGGAACGTTTTGCAGGATGTCGTCCATATTGTGGCGGTTCTGATAAGAGATAAATACGCCGCGCGCGCGACGATAGATCTCAGAGAAACGCTCACAGGCCGCGCCGACCGTTGGGGTGTAGATAACCGGCATCATCTCATCGAGGTGATTATGCACGAGTCGGTAAAACAGGGTTTCGTTGGTGTCCTGGATGTTGCGCAGATAAATGTGTTTATCAATTTCAGTTTTGAATCCCTGATATTGGATCCAGGCGCGTTCGGCCTGTTCTTCAATCGTCTCGACCACTTCCGGCAGTAACCCCAGCAGGTTGAAGTTACGGCGTTCTTCCACACTGAAAGCGCTCCCTTTATTCAGTAAGGGGAATTCCAGCAGTACCGGGCCAGCGTAAGGGATGTAAAGGGAACGCAGTTTTTTAGTTTCGTTTTCCATGTCACTCACTCTTTTTTGAATAACCGTCCCTGGCACTCTTTATGATCGTATGTGGCCTGTTCGCCAGGGAAACGGGCGAAGTATAAAGCATTGTGAATGGGTAAAGGGGTTTTATAAGCAAAAACACCACTGCGGTTGCAATGGTGTTTATCTCGTTATTCAGTCAGACGTGCGAAAGGTCTACTTGCCGTCAGCGCGGCGCTTTCTTCCGGTAGGATTATTGACCACGCTGGTTTTGTCACCTTCGGTCACGGATTTACGTTGATTTGAGATTTTGTGGTCCAGTCCGAGAATATGACGGGCCTGACGGTTCGATTTCATTCTAACTCCTTAATCCTGTTACTGGTTTCAAGGGCGAGCCCGTATGACAACGGACGAAATACAACCTGATAGAAAGCCGATGTTCAAAAGAACGGCTTTCTGGATGGTCGGTCATTTTATCTGAAAGGTCAATGCTTAAGCGGCAAATGAGAACTTTCCCGTATGTGCCATGCTTTTTCCCAGCCGTCCTATACTTGTAACTCCAACGACAACACAGGAGAACGGTAATGACTATCCATAAGAAAGGTCAGGCACACTGGGAAGGCGACATTAAGCGCGGTAAAGGTACCGTATCGACCGAAAGTGGCGTGTTGAATCAGCAACCGTATGGGTTTAATACCCGATTCGAAGGGGTGAAAGGCACCAATCCCGAGGAGTTGATTGGCGCGGCCCATGCGGCCTGCTTCTCAATGGCGCTTTCTCTGATGTTGGGCGAAGCGGGTTTTACGCCAGATGCCATTGATACCACTGCCGATGTTTCTCTGGATAAAGTGGATGCCGGGTTTGCTATCACCAAAGTCGCGCTGCACAGCGAGGTGAGCGTCCCGGGGATCGATGCCGCCACGTTTGACGGCATTATCCAGAAAGCGAAAGCGGGCTGCCCGGTATCGCAGGTGCTGAACGCGGAAATTACGCTGGATTATCAGTTGAAGTCTTAATCGTGGCGTGCCGGATGCGACTGCGTCTTATCCGGCACCAGATGATGTTATTGCGCTACCCAACCGCCATCCATATTCCACGCAACGCCTCGCACCTGCGCCGCGCCGTCTGAGCACAAAAATAGCGCCAGCTCACCCAACTGTTCCGGCGTGACGAATTCGCGCGACGGCTGCTTTTCCGCCAGCAGGGCGTCACGCGCGGCTTCAGGCTCAGCGCCTTCGGCAATACGTTTATCAATCTGCTGCTGGACCAGCGGTGTGAGCACCCAACCGGGGCACAGCGCATTGCAGGTGATGCCCGTTTGCGCGGTTTCCAGCGCAATGGTCTTGGTTAGTCCCACCACGCCATGCTTCGCTGCCACATAGGCGGACTTCTCTTTTGAGGCCACCAGCCCGTGAACAGAAGCGATATTAATAATGCGCCCCCAGTTACGCTTACGCATGCCGGGAAGCGCCAGGCGCGTGGTGTGAAAGACAGAAGAGAGATTAATGGCGATAATCGCGTTCCATTTATCAACCGGGAAGGTTTCCACCGGTGAAACGTGCTGGATCCCGGCGTTGTTGACCAGGATATCCACACCGCCAAATTCGCTTGCAGCATAGCGCATCATGTCAGCAATTTGCGCTTCATCGCTCAGGTCCGCGCCATGATAGCCCGGCGTTTTGCCATACTGCGCCACGGCGTCTTTGGCGGCTTCAACATCGCCAAACCCGTTAAGGATCAGGGTTGCTCCCGCTTGCGCCAGCACCTGTGCGATGCCTAATCCGATACCGCTGGTTGAACCGGTTACAAGGGCAGTTTTTCCCGTTAAGTTCATGATGATTCTCCTTAAACAATTCCGGTGGTGTAGAAGACGCCGATAACAAACAGCACGGCCAGACTTTTAATGACGGTAATGGCAAAAATCCCACCGTACGCCTGACGATGGCTGAGACCGGTAATGGCCAGCAGGGTAATGACCGCGCCGTTGTGTGGCAGGGTGTCCATACCACCGCTGGCCATTGACGCCACGCGGTGGAAGACTTCAAGTGGGATATTGGCGGCATGGGCAGCGGCAATAAAAGTGTCAGACATGGCGGCGAGGGCAATACTCATCCCGCCAGACGCCGAACCGGTGATCCCGGCAAGCGTGGTGATGCTGATAGCCTCATTGAGCAGTGGATCGGGAATGGCCGCCAGCGCTTTGGACAGCACAAGGAAACCCGGCAGGGCGGCGATCACTGCGCCAAAGCCGTACTCTGATGCGGTATTCATCGCTGCGAGGATCGCACCGCCAACCGCCGTTCTGCTCCCTTCCGCCAGGCGACCTTTAATGTTGCGATAGCCGAAGAGTACCACCAGTAAAATTCCAGAAATCAGCGCCGCTTCTACCGCCCAGATAGCAGTGATTTTACCGACTTCGGTGGTAATCGGTTTGGCAAGACCCGGAAGCTCTAACTGATGCGTGGCGCCATACCATTGGGGGATCCAGCGGGTGAACAGCAGGTTAAATACGCCAACCAGGATCAGCGGAGAGATAGCAATTATCGGGTTCGGCAGATTAATGTTATCTGGCGTTTCGGGCTCGTTTAACAGTTCAGTGCCATATCCTTCATTCTTCGACTGGGCTTTACGACGCTGGCGCTCGAGATAAACCAGACCGACAACGATAATAAACACGGAACCTATCAAACCCAGCCACGGCGCGGCCCAGGCGTTAGTCCCAAAGAAGCTGGTCGGAATAATATTCTGGATCTGCGGCGTGCCTGGCAGGGCGTCCATAGTGAAAGAGAAGGCCCCCAGCGCAACGGTTGCCGGGATCAGGCGCTTTGGGATATTACTCTGGCGGAACAGTTCCGCCGCAAACGGATACACCGCAAACGCCACTACAAACAGCGACACGCCACCGTAGGTCAACAGCGCACACACCAGCACAATCACCGGGATGGCGTGGCGACGGCCGAGAATGTTGATGGCGGCGGCGACAATGGAGCGTGAAAAACCAGATAACTCGATTAACTTGCCAAACACTGCTCCCAGCAAGAACACCGGGAAGTAAAGCTTCACAAAACCGACCATTTTTTCCATAAACAGGCCGGTAAAAGCAGGTCCGACGGCGCTGGGTTCGGTAAGCAATACAGCACCTAATGCCGCGATGGGGGCAAAAAGTATGACGCTATATCCGCGATAGGCTGCCAGCATCAGCAGGCCCAGCGCTGCCAGGGCGATTAATACACTCATCATGACTCCTCAATATCATTGTTATAGTGGGGTACAGAAAGAGAAGTTACGGTTTCAGGGCAAAGCGCAGCTGATGCTCTCTGCGTTGCTGGATATATTCCTTGCGCGAATCATCCCAACGATAAAATCCCTGACCGCTGCGTAAACCGGTATCACCGTTGGCAACTTTGTCAGCGACCAGCGACATCATGTCGCTACCGGTTGCCAGTTCCGGTAGCAGATGCCGACAAATATCCTGCACCGTAGAAAGTCCGGTCATATCTGCCGCCTCCAGCGGACCAACCATCGCATAGCGACGACCAAGCGAGGCGCGCATGACCTGGTCCACCACCTCTGCGCTGGCGATACCGCTTTTGACGATATGCAACGCTTCGCGCAGCAGGGCAAACTGCAGGCGATTACCAACAAACCCCGGTGCGGCGCGATCGAGCACCACGGCTTCCAGTTGCATTGAAAGCAGTCGCTGTTGCAGCGCATGCAGGTATTCTGGCTTCGTGGCCGTGCCGGGGACAATTTCGACCAACGGAATAAAATGCGGCGGGTGCCAGAAATGGGCGATCAGCAAGCGTTCGGGATGGGCGAGCTTTTCTGCCAGCGCATCCGGCGGCAGGCCGCTGGTATTACTGGCAATCACGGCCTCCGGCGCGATCAGCTCTTCCAGTTGCGCATACAACGCGTGCTTGAGTTCGAGTCGCTCCGGGATGGCTTCAATCAGCAACCCACACGCGGCAATATCTTGTAGCGAGGTAGTGCCATGCAGACGGCTCACAACCTGTGTTTTTTCGTCTGCGGCAAACTGTTCGGTAGCAATCAGTTCATCCATAATGCCGCTGGCAACGGCGCCAATGTCCGCAATGCGGCTGCTGTCGGTGTCATACAGCCAGACATCGTGACCATACCGGGCGAAGTGAGTGGCAATACCGACGCCCATCAAACCCGCACCCAGTACGCAGATAGGTTTACTTTGCATGAGATGCCTCCTGAGAACGTTCCACCGCCAGTGCTACGCCCTGACCGCCGCCTACGCACAGCGTAGCCAGCCCTTTGACGGCATTGCTGCGGGACATTTCATGCAGCAGTGTCACCAGAATTCGACAACCTGAGGCACCAATGGGATGGCCCAGCGCAATCGCTCCGCCGTTCACGTTCACCCGATTACCGTCCCAGTTCAGGGATTCGCCAACCGCCAGCGCTTGTGCGGCAAAGGCTTCGTTGGCTTCAATGAGATCGACATCATTTAACGTCCAGCCCGCTCGCTTCAGGCACTGGAGTGACGCTTCTACTGGCCCAATGCCCATAATCGCAGGGTCGACGCCGGAGACGGCGTAGCCCGCCACCCGGCCCATAACCGGCAGGTTGAGTTCTGCCGCTTTGGCGGCGCTCATCAACATTACCGCGGCGGCGCCATCATTGATTGACGAGGCATTCCCGGCGGTCACCGTGCCGTTACCTGGGCGAAATGCTGGCTTGAGCTGCGCCAGTTTATCGGCCTGAGTATCCGGACGTGGCTGTTCGTCATGATCCACTACACGCGGCGGTTTTTTGCCCTGTGGGACGCTGACCGGCGTGATTTCCGCGCTAAAACGACCACCTTCAATGGCGGCGGCGGCTTTTTGCTGGGAGCGAAGGGCAAAAGCGTCCTGCTGCTCACGACTAATGGCAAACTTATCCGCCAGATTTTCGGCGGTAATGCCCATGTGATAGTCGTTGAACGCATCCCACAGACCGTCATGCACCACGCTGTCTTTCATGCTGGCATGACCCAGTCGCAGGCCCGCCCGAGCGCCATCGAGAAAATAGGGCGCATTGCTCATGCTCTCTTGCCCACCGGCAATCACGATTTGCGCATCGCCGCAGCGAATAGCCTGTACCGCCTGATGCACCGCTTTAAGGCCCGAGCCGCACACCAGATTAATGGTTAACGCCGGCGTAGTTACCGGCAGGCCTGCGCGTAATGCCGTTTGTCTGGCCGGATTCTGGCCGCAGCCCGCCGTCAGGACCTGACCTAAAATCACTTCATCAATTTGCTCAGGGGTCACGGCTGTTTTTTCCAGCAACGAACGGATCACCACCGAACCCAGTTCAACCGCCGAAAGCGGCGCCAGTGCGCCATGAAAACTGCCAATCGGGGTGCGCGTTGCCGCGACAATAACAACATCCTGCATGGTCAGCTCCTCAGCTAAAGTGCATTTCGGGGACATTTTCGGGAACGATCAGCTTGCCGGCGGTTCTGGCGACAATCTCATCCACACTGATGCCCGGCGCACGCTCACGCAGAATGAACGCGCCGTCGGCAATTTCCAGTAGCGCCAGATCGGTAAGCACGCGTTTAATGCAGGCTACGCCGGTCAGCGGCAGGGTGCAGGCGGGGAGCAGTTTCGACTCTCCGCTTTTGGAGGCATGCGTCATCACCACGATGATGTTGTCGGCTCCGGCAACCAGGTCCATCGCGCCGCCCATGCCTTTCACCATTTTTCCGGGGATCATCCATGAGGCGATATTGCCGTTAACATCCACTTCAAATGCGCCAAGCACCGTAAGATCAACGTGGCCGCCGCGGATCATGGCGAAAGATTGCGCCGAATCGAAGATCGCCGCACCTTTGCGCGCCGTCACGGTCTGTTTCCCGGCGTTGATCATGTCAGCATCAATTTCATCTTCCGTAGGAAACGGGCCCATACCCAGCAAACCATTTTCCGATTGCAGCATTACGTCCATGCCATCGGGAATATAGTTCGCCACCAGAGTGGGGATACCAATCCCAAGGTTGACGTAATAACCGTCGCGCAGTTCGCGGGCAACACGCATCGCCATTTGTTCACGCGTTAACATGGTCAGGCTCCTTTCTGGCGCAGGGTGCGTTGTTCAATACGTTTTTCAAACTGCCCTTGAATCAGGCGGTTAACGAAAATTCCTGGGGTGTGAATTGCGGCGGGATCCAGTTCTCCGGGAGGGACAATTTCTTCGACTTCCACAACGGTAATACGCCCGGCGGCGGCCATCAGCGGATTAAAATTCTGCGCGGTGTGGCGATAAATAACGTTGCCGTACCAGTCGGCTTTCCAGCCTTTAACCAACGCAAAATCACCGGTTATCGCCTGTTCTAAGATGTAAGGGCGTCCGGCAAACTCGCGAACTTCTTTGCCTTGCGCAACCGGGGTCCCGTATCCGGTTGCGGTATAGAAGGCCGGGATCCCCGCACCGCCCGCACGCAGTTGCTCTGCCAGCGTGCCCTGCGGCGTCAGGATAGCTTCCAGTTCACCATTAAGTACCTGTTGCTCAAAGAGGGCGTTTTCACCCACATAAGATGCGACAACCTTGCGTACCTGGCGCGTTTCCAGCAGTACACCAAGGCCAAAACCATCCACGCCGCAGTTGTTTGACACAACCGTAAGCCCTTGAACCTCCCGACGACGTACTTCGGCAATCAGGTTCTCAGGGATCCCACATAAGCCAAAACCGCCAGCCAGCAACGTCATGTTATCGGTTAGTCCTTCCAGCGCCTCTTGATAAGTGGCAACCCGTTTATCCAGTCCAGCCATACACTTGCCCCTTCTGTTGTCCTTGCTGACATCATTGGGGGTGAAAAATGATTTGTTAATTTTAAATTTGTGACTCACTCATTGGGTTTTTTTATCAATTTAATGTTAATTAAAGGTATTCAACAAGTTAAGGGAATGCGAAATGGGAATGAGCATCAAACATTTACGCGCGTTTTTAGCGGTAGCTCACACTCTGAATTTTGCTCATGCCAGTGAACGACTGAATATGTCGCAACCCGCACTAAGTCTGGCGATTAAAGGACTGGAGGATTCGCTGGGCGGGGCGTTACTGTTGAGAACCACACGCAAAGTGACCCTGACGCAAGAGGGCGAAACGCTGCTGAACATGGGGCGACAACTGCTGGCGGACTGGGAAAATACGGAAGAGGCAATGCGCCAGCGCTTTACGCTACAGCGCGGGAAAATCTCTATTGCCGCCATGCCCTCATTCGCTGCTAACGTCCTGCCATCGGTACTAAAAACGTTTCGGGACTCCTACTCCGGTATCAACGTAACGGTTCACGATGTGATTAACGAACACGTAATTGAAATGGTCAGTGAAGGGCGGGTAGAGATGGGGATTGCCTTTGAGCCGGACTATTCAGGTCATCTGCATTTCACGCCGCTCGGTGTGGATCGTTTTATCGCCATTGTGCCGCCAACGTGTCGGCTGGCGGGCAGGGATCGTATTGCGTGGCGCGAACTGTTAACGCTGGATTTCATCACGCTGCAACGTCCTTCTGCCGTGCGCCTGATGCTGGAAGAACAACTGGTGCAAAGTGGACATACGCTGGAGGTGGCGCTGGAGAGCCATCAACTGGTGACCATTGGCCGGCTGGTAGCCAACGGACTGGGCGGCAGTGCCGTACCCGCCCTGTGCCGCACGCAAATGACCGAGCTGGGCGCAACCTGTATCGATCTGGATACGCCGGTGATCCAGCGGCGGATCGGCGTTTTGCGTTCGGCGCATCATAAGTTGTCCACCGCCTCAGAAGTGTTGGTGGATTCACTGAAAAAGGCCTATTGCGCCTGATGCTCTCACGCATTACGCCAGCCGTTAAGGTTATGCCACCGCCCGCCAGCAGCGAACCTCACATCCGGTGTCACTTTTCAGCAATGGCTGTTTCTGCTCACAACCTCGGGTTGCCAGCGGACATCTGTCACGGAAAAAGCAGCCCTGAGGCAGCGTACGGTTCCCCGGGAGTTCGGTTTTGCGCAACACCAAATCTTCCGCCAGCGGTGCGCCCGTTTTGGGGACCGAGTCCAGTAATAATCGCGTGTAGGGATGAGCGGGCTGAGCGAGTACCTGCTGCGCATCGCCCAGCTCGACAATTTGCCCGAGGTACATTACCGCCACCCGGTCGCTCATATGGCGGACCACTGACACGTTGTGCGATATCAGCACGTAAGTCAGATTCCTGCGCGCCTGCAATGACACCAGCAGGTTGAGAATTTGCGCCTGCACGGAGATATCCAGCGCCGAGGTAGGTTCATCGAGAACAATCACATTGGGCTCTGATGATAGCGCCCGGGCGATGGCAATACGCTGACGCTGTCCGCCAGAAAACGCATGCGGCAGGCGATCGAGGTATTCCGGGCGAATCCCCACCTGGCGCGCCAAATCCTCGGCAAGCATGCGTCGCTCACGCTCCGGACTCCGCTTTTGGATCCACACCGGCTCGGTAATTATCCGCCACACCGGTAAGCGCGGATCCAGCGATGAAAGGGGATCCTGAAAGACCATCTGCATACCGTTGTGCTGCGTGTCCCCCCGGCAAGCATAGTTACCCTGACTGGGTTTCAGCATCCCCATCAGCAGTTGCGCCAGTGTACTTTTTCCGCAGCCGGACTCACCGACAATCCCCAGCGTTTCTCCCTGACGGATCTGTAAATCCAGGCCGTTGAGCGCATGCACCCGTTCCGTTACTTTGCCGAGCCAGTTTTTACGCGCAGGGAAGTTGACATGAACATCCTGCAGCGCCAGTAAAAAATCAGACATGTGTTGTCTCCAGTTGCGGATACCAGCAGGCAGATTGTTGATCCGCGCCTCCCTGACTGCTTAACGCAGGCGTTTCTTCACAACGTGGGCCAGCGGCAAAGCAGCGCTCGCGAAATGCGCATCCGGCCGGTAAACAGGTTAAGTTCGGCACGGTACCGGGAATGGCGGGCAGTAATGCGCGTGGCTCACCGTGTTCCGGCGCGCATTTCAGTAGACCAATGGAATAGGGATGCGTTGGGCGTTGAATAACAGTTTGCGTCGGGCCACTCTCAATCACACTCCCGGCATACATGACGTATAACCGATCGCATAACTGTGAAACCACCGCCATATCATGACTGATAAATAATACGGCTGTCCCGCTGGCGCGCGCTTTTAACTTCAGCAAACGCAGCACCTGCAGTTGTACCGTGACGTCCAGCGCGGTGGTCGGTTCATCGGCAATGATAAGCTCCGGCTCGCACGAAAAGGCCAGGGCAATCATTACCCGCTGACGCATCCCGCCGGAAAGCTCAAACGGGAAACGTTTCATGACTTCCGACGCGTCCGGGATTTGCATTTCGTCGAGTAAAGCGATGGCTTTCTGACGAGCATCCGTGCGGCTTAACGCCTGATGATGGCGAATAACTTCCACCATTTGCTGACCTATACGTCGGGTCGGATTCAGCGCCGTCATGGGTTCCTGAAAGATCATCGCCACACGTGCGCCGCGCCATTGGCGCATTTGCTTCTCGCTGGCGTTGAGCACATCTTCACCCAGCAGCGAAACGCGCCCCTGGTGAATATGATAGCTTCCCTCCGGCAGCAAACGCATGGTGAGCATAGCCGTCACGGACTTACCGGAACCGGATTCACCCACCACGCCAACGATTTCTCCGCGGTTGATATGCAGCGATACATGGTTCAGCGCATGCACGTCAGCTTTATAGCCGGGGAAACTCAGATGCAAATCTTCAATTTCCAGCACAGGTTGTGTCATGACTGTTTTCCTCCGGCTTTCGGATCCAGCAGATCGCGAATACCATCGCCAAAGAGATTAAAACCCACGGCGGTAATCAGAATGGCGGCGCCAGGAAAAGCGCAATACCACCACTGATCAAGCACGTAGTTGCGGCCAATTGCGACCATCGCCCCCCATTCAGCACTGGGCTGCTGTGCGCCCAGACCAATAAACCCGAGCGTGGCGGCCATCAGGATCGCGCTGCCGATGTCCAGCGACGCCTGTACAATGAGCGGCGGCAGAGAGTTACGTAAAATGTGCCAGCTAATCAAATGCCAGCGTGAAGCCCCGTAGGTTCGTGCGGCCTGCACATAGGTAAACTGGCGCACCACTAACGTTTGACCGCGGGCGAGGCGCACATAAAACGGAATACGTACGATGGCAATCGCCAGCATGGCGTTAAACAGGCTTGGACCCAGCGCGGCGGCCAGCGCCATCGTCAGCACCAGCGAGGGAATAGACAGCATAATGTCCATTATCCGCATAATAATCGCATCGGCACGTCCGCCCATGACGCCAGACAGACACCCCAGCAGCGAACCCAATCCCCCGGCAATACCCACCACCACCAGCCCCGCAACGACCGACTGCTGACTTCCCACCAGAACGCGACTGAACAGATCGCGGCCAACTTCATCGGTACCAAACCAGTGCGCGGCTGACGGGGGCAGCAGACGTGCACTCAAATTGATAGCATTGGGATCGTAAGGGGTTAGCCACGGCGACAGCACCATTAGCAGTAGTATCAGTACAATGATGACCCCGCCAACCATCGTCAGTGGGCTGCTTTTCATCATCCAGAACAGTTTAGCCCAGTCCGTGCGGCGGCGTGTTGTCTGAGGGGCGGTCGGCGTTTCTTGTGTGAGCATCATTGTGCGCCTCCACGTCCAATTCGTGGGTCTATCCACAAATAGAGCAAATCCACCACCAGGTTAACCAGCACATAGGCGAAAGAGACCACTACGGCAAATCCCATTACCGCCGGGAAGTCGAGCGCCTGAATCGACGTCACCACCCACGCGCCCATGCCTGGCCAGGCGAAGACCGTTTCAGTCAGCACCGCGCCGTAGAGCAGATCGCCTAATGCCAGGCCGAGAACGGTTATCGAGGGGATGAGCGCATTGGGCAACGCGTAACACAATACGATGTACCAGCCCGGCAGCCCGCTGGCGCGAGCGGTACGAATGTAATCTTCACTCAGTTGCTCAAGCATGGCGGAGCGAATCTGGCGAGCGACAATCCCCAGGTGCACAAATGCCAGCGTCAGTGATGGCAGGATCAGGTGCTGAAGCGCATTGAAAAAGACTTCGCCATTGCCTTCCAGCAGTGCATCTATCAGATAGAACCCGGTAACGTGAGCAGGCGGATCCAGCCAGTCGTCTAAACGCCCGCCGCCGGGTAAAATTTGCAGATGCCCATAAAACAGCACGATAACCCCCAGCCCCAGCCAGAATGCAGGCGTGGAGATGCCGGTGATCGCCATCAGGCGAACGAGATGATCAAGCCAGCGATTGCGCCATACTGCAGATAAAATACCTAACGGAATCCCAATAATCAGCGCCAGCAACAAGGAGCAGAAAGCCAGCTCAAGGGTAGCGGGGAAGAAAATGCGTAGCTCATCCAGTACCGGACGTCCGGTGCGAATAGAGATGCCTAAATCGCCATGAAAAATGTCGCTGACATAGCGAAAAAACTGCACATACAGCGGCTGATTCAGCCCCAGCTGTTGGCGAATATTTTCGACAATTTCATCGCTGGCGCGATCGCCCGCCAGCAGCCGCGCGGGGTCGCCTGGTATCAGGTGTGAAATAATAAAGGTGATTACGCAAACACCGATAACCACCAGAATAAGTCCCCAGCATCGCTGGCGTAAAATACTCCAGAACGTCATTAGCTTCCCCTTGCGGAGCCAGAGCGGCTCCGCATCATCGTGGCTTATTTACTCATGGTGGAGATATTGAAGACCTGTTCCAGCATCGGATTGAATACAAATCCTTTGACGTCTTTGTTCATCGCCAGCTGATAGTTTTTCTGGAATAGATAGACGTAGGCTGCTTCATCAATCACGATGGTTTGCGCCTGCTGGTAGTCATTGGTTCTGGCAACCTGATCGGTCGTGGCCAGCGCGCTACGCAGGAGTTTATCGACCTCAGCGTTTTCATAGAACGAACGGTTACCCGGCAAGCCTTTCTTGTCTGATTCAAACCAGTAGTTCATAAACATGTACGGGTCGGCGAAGTCCGGGCTCCAGTTGCCAATGGCAATGTCGTAATCGCCTTTACCCACGCGGTCACGCATGGTGGCGTTCGCCAGTTTTTCCAGCTTCACCTTAATGCCCAGTTTGCCAAGGCTTGCCTGGGTCGCGAGCGCGATAGGTTCCCAGTTAGGGTCATTATCAGAGTACAGGAAGCTCAGGCTTTCAGGTTTGGTGGCAACTTTGTCCAGGGCCGCTTTCGCTTTGGCTTCATCGAAGCTGTACTGCATGGCCTTGTCGTCAAAACCCCACATGCCTTCAGGGATCGGGCCACGCATTTGCTTCCCATTGCCGCTCAGGATCCCGTTGACCATGCCTTTATAATCGGTGGCCCACGAGATGGCTCGGCGTAAATCCACCTGATTGAGCGGGGCCTTACTGTTGTTGAGATACAGATAGGTCACGCGCAATGAGGGGTAATCCGCCACGTTCACTTTGCCTTCTTGTTTTAAGGCGGCCAGTTGGTCAACAGGAAGCGCATCGGCAATGTCGATATCGCCACGCGATAATTGCAGGCGGCGGGAGGCGCTTTCACCGATGATTTTCACCGAAACCCGCTTAAACGTCGGTTTAGTGCCGGAATAATGCGGGTTAGGCACCAGCACCAGCTGTTGTCCTTTTTGCCAGCTTTTAAGCATGAATGGCCCGGAACCCGCCGTGTTCTGCGCGAGGAATCCACGGGCATCGTCTGCGGCATGCTCTTTTAAGATAGCCGGGTTAATAATTGAAGCCCCGTCATTTGCCAGCGTATACAGAAACGGAGCAAACGGCTGGCTCAGGGTAAATTTCACCGTGGTGTTATCGATCGCCTCAACCTTCAGATCTTTCGGGAACGCTTCTGCGGGACCCTGACCAATTTTGAGCAAACGTTCGAAGGATTGCTTTACCGCATCAGCCGTCACCGGCGTTCCGTCGGCGAATTTGGCATCGTTTTTCAGAGTAAACGTCCACTCTTTCTGGTCGTCCGAGGCTTTCCAACCGCTGGCTAAATCGCCTTCAACTTCCGTGGAACCTTTGCCACCATCGGTTTTGTACTGAACCAACCGCTGATAAGAGGGATAGGTGACCGTCCAGTCGTTGTTATCGATGGTCACGGCGGGATCGAGCGTCTGAGGATCGGCGGCTTTACCAATCACCAGCATGTCTTTAGGCACGGCGGCCTGCGCGGCGGGCAGGGCAAACGCCAACGCAACGGCTATCAGAGCGGGGCGAAAAAACGCGTTTAACGCAGGTGTAGTCTTCATAACCAGGCTCCAGAATTAAAGGGGATGTTGTGTTGTTATGGGTGAAGCGGGGAAACAGGCTATCTGGTCGTCAAGCAGCGGATAACGAGCGGCATCAGGTAATTCAAAATGCCACCACTCGCTGTTGATACCGACAAAACCGCCCCCGAACATAATGGCATTGAGCAGCAGCCGATTGCGCTGCGCAGCCGGAGGAACAGAAGGGTGCCAGGCATGGGAACGGTCGTGCATTTCATCAAAACCGGCCCCCATATCGAGTAGAACGCCACGATCGTCCATTAACGTAACGTCAATGGCCGTTCCGCGACTGTGATTGGATCCTATCGCCACATCAACAACGTACTGGGGATCAGGACAGGCATTCCACAGTACTGCCTGCGCCTGCTGAGGGCGATACGCGTCGTACACCACCAGCGACAATCCCGCCAGTTGCGCAATACTAATGCTTTTAGCCAGCGCGGTTACCGCCTCGGCGTGCAACAGGCAGCGCGCTTCCCGATAGATAGGCGCACCGGTAATGTTGTCGGCAGTGGCGTATTTAAGATCGATATGCAGCGACGGAAATATCACCGACAGATCGACCAGTTCTGGGGTTTCTGACATAGCACGTTTCCTGTTCATTGTTCGAATTGACCAAATTGTTGTTGTAACTGGCGATTGGTTTGCAGGCGTCCTGCGAGGGAGTCACCCAGTTGGGCCACCACCGCAGAGAGTAATAAATTGAACAAACAACTCACCGGCGCCAGTGAGTCCCAGAAATGTCCGGTGTCGGTTTTTACCTGAAGTAAATCAATAGAATAGTCTCTGGCCCATGGACACCACACATCGGTGATTAGCGCCAGCGGAATGCAACGTTCCGTGGCGACGCGGCAATATTGTCGCGAGATAGCGGAATAGGCGCGCATATCGGTGATCACCACGTAAGGCTGGCTGAATCCCGAATTCAGCGACTCCACCCAACTGCCGGAAAGCCCTTCGGAGTAGCTAACTTTAGGTCGCAGGTATTCCAGGTGACTAAAAAAGGCGTTGGCGATCCCACGGGTGGACTGGATCCCGAGAATATACACGGCTTCCGCATGCGCCAGCTGCTGCGCAATGCGTAAAAACGTTTCGCCTTGTGCAAGTTGATAGACGTGGGTAATGGCGTCGATTTCCAGTAACAGCGACTGCTGCGCGCGATCCGGCAGGCTTTGCTGTTGGTGCCAGGAGTCCAGCCGCTCGTTCATTCCCCAGGGCTGATACGGGACAACGGGTAGCTCTCGCAGACTGGCTTTTGCATCTTCCAGATTGCGAAACCCCAGTTTACGCAGATAGCGTCCAACGGTAATACCGCTGGTTCCGGTTGCTTTAGCGATACCATCCGCGGTTTCAAAAGGGATCTGTACAGCATGGGCTAACAGCCACCCGGCCACGCGCTTTTCGCTGGGCGTCAGCTGGCTAAAGGTCTGCTCTATGCGGGTAAATAACTCAGGTTTCGCTGTCATTACCTTCTCGCTGTTAGTTGTCTGTCAGATTACGGTTCACTGTTAGCAAATTAACAATGCAGGACGCGTGCCAGGTCGGTAACAGCGGCACACTGGCTGTTTTTGTTAAAATAAACTCATATTCGTTAACTAATGATCAACATTTGTGCAGCGTAGTTCAGTTTTGGTGCAGCGGCAGGGGGAGCGGGGCAGGATTCTGTTGATTTCGTCGGAACGATCACATTGTGGCCACGTTTTACGCCCAAACATCAGAATCAGTAATGTGAAATATAAATTTCAGCTATATCCATGGCGGCAATCTTTATTCTCATGATGGTAGGGGTATTATTTTTGCGAACTACATTAACGGTTTGAAGCGCAAGTGTAGATATTATTTATATTATAAATGGAGTTCTACAATGAATAAATTTTCTCTTTCTACAGCTGGTATTCTGGTCGCAGCGCTGTTAACCAGTGTCAGCGTCAATGCAGCAACTGATAACGCTAAAACTGAAGTGACTCCAAAAGGCATGAGCTGCCAGGAGTTTATTGATTTGAACCCGCAAACTATGGCTCCGGTGGCTTTCTGGGTGCTCAATGAAGACGAAGACTTCAAAGGTGGCGATTACGTAGACTATAACGAAACCGTGACGACTGCAGTTCCCCTGACCGTTGAACTTTGTAAAAAACATCCTCAGAGTGAATTAAGCAAAATAAAAGACGAAATCAAAAAAGAATTATCCAAATAAGATTAAGCAGTTATTAAAACCCAGCCAGAGTGCTGGGTTTTGCTATTCGTGACAATGTCACTTATTTGTTTTGTAATACTTAAGAAAACTTTATAAAGATATAAACTCCTGTGCCGATACTGGATAAAAGTTAGCCTTTTGCAGAAGGAGTTTGTATGGCCTGGTATCCTACTCGTATTTCAACGCGTTTAACCATCGGCGGCATTCTGCTGCTTGCAGTCACGAGCCTTGTGATAGTGGTGATTATGCTCTGGCGTGGTCAGCCGCGCGTCGTTGAAATCAACACCGCCCTTATCGAAGAAACAGGGCAAGGTTTAACCCGTCAATTGAGTACCGTATTGTCCAGAATTGAAGGCGAGACCGTCAGCCTGTCACGGCTGGCTGAGGTGCTGCCAAATGATGAATCTCTGTACCAAAACGTCGTTCCACACCTGATTGGTGAAGGTAAAGATTCGATTATTACCGGCGGCGGCATCTGGCCAGAACCTGATGCCTTCACCGCTGGTGTAGAGAAAAGAAGCTTTTTCTGGGCGCGTAATGCTGAAGGAAAACTGGTGTATTCCAACGACTACAATGTCGAAGGATCAAGCGGATACCACAATGAAAGCTGGTATCAGCACGCCAAAGGGCAATCACAAAACAACTGCCTATGGTCTGATGTTTACCAGGATGCCAGTTCTGGCGTCAACATGGTGACATGCAGCGTGCCTTATCAACTGGCGGGCAAGTTTGCCGGGGTCGCCACCACCGACATTCGCCTGGATAATGTCGCTACTTTCATGCAGCAGCAGGGCAACAGCACCGGCGGCTACGCGTTTGTGGTAGACAAGCAGGGACAAATTCTCTATTTCCCGCAGGCCGACCTGGCAAAATATAAAACCATTAACGATCTGGCGCAAAGCGCGCAATGGCTTATCCCGGTGGAAAAGGGGCTGAAATCTCTGCGCCCGGCCGATGGGGTGAAGACGATTACGCTTGCAAACGACAACGTTCTGAATACGGCGTCACGGGTAATGCTGTTCCCGATGGCGGATACCGGTTGGGTTGTCGGTCTGGTGACACCTGAGTCGCGTATCGTCGGCCTTGCCAAAGTAATGATGCAGGACGTCCTGGAAGTATTAATCCCGATAATGACGTTGTTGCTGGTGGGATCCTGGCTGGTGGTTCGCCGACTGATTTCTCGTCTCGATGATACCCGTCAGGCTCTTGATGACATCGCGCAGGGCGAAGGCGATCTTACCCGTCGTCTGGATGTTCGCGGCAAAGATGAGATCTCTGCTATTGCCGAGGCGTTTAACCTGTTCGTCGATAAAATCTCAGCCATTTTGATCACCGTCAGAAGCAGTAGCACAGTGGTGGCGAATAACGCCGTTAGCCTGGCTGACAGTAATATGGAGCTTTCATCTCGCGTAACGCAGCAGGCTGCTGCTCTGGAAGAGAGTTCGGCGGCTATGGAGCAGTTAAATGCGACCGTTCATCAAAATGCCAGTAACACACAACTGGCGGATGAGCTATCCGACAGTACCGCGCAAACGGCAAACCGTTGCGGCGATGTGATGCAGGGCGTGATCTCTACGATGGATAACGTCAGCGCCTCATCAGGCAGAATGGTGGAAATTGTCGCGGTCATCGACAGCATTGCGTTCCAGACCAATATTCTCGCCCTGAATGCCGCGGTTGAAGCCGCCAGAGCGGGTGATGCTGGCAGAGGGTTTGCCGTCGTGGCCTCAGAAGTGCGCACGCTGGCTCAGCGCAGTGCCACTGCTGCCCAGGAAATTAAAGCGTTGATTGATGAATCCGTTTCTCATGTAGGTAGCGGAAGTCAGCAAATCCACACTGCCGGCGAACGTCTGGGAGAACTGGTGAGCAATGTGCGTCAGGTGCGCCAGTTGATGGGGGAAATACGCGTTGCGGGTGAAGAACAACGTAAGGGCGTTTCCGAAGTTACGCTGGCCGTTACCGAAATGGACAGCACCGTTCAGCAAAACGCCTCATTAATTGATGATGCCGCAGCACGGACGCAGGCGCTGAAAGAGGAGGCGGAACAGTTGGCACTGCTGGTCTCATCCTTCAGATTACCTGAGCCTGGCGTTGCCGGATAACCACACCCTATCCGGGTACAGGCAATGTGCCCGGATAACTCCAGTATAATGGCCCTTAAGCAAGATTTTCCGGTTTAACTCCCTTTTATTGTGCCTTATAAGGCTTTGAATCATTCCCCGTTTAACTCTATAATATTGGGTGTAAAGTCGTTTTTATCCCAATAAGAGCCAATATTATGGATTTAACGCTAAATACTGCAGCCGATATCGTCAAACTACTTTGCGACAGGTTGCGTAAAGAACGACTCGCCCGGCAAATGACGCAGGCTGATGTTGCCGCGCGTTCAGGGGTCGGTGTGAATACCGTTTCAAATCTGGAAGCGGGGAAAAATGTAGGATTTGAGAATCTGGTCAAAGTCGCGATGGTGTTAGGCTATGGCGATGCGCTGGAGGGGTTATTCAAACCCAGGATTGATAGTCTCGATGATATTTTGCGTTACGAAAAGAGCGCGGCACGTCAGCGGATCAAAAGGAAAAACTCTGATGCCTGAGCAAGTTGATGTCTTCTATGAAGGCTGGGGTGAGAAATGGCTGTGGGGCAAACTGATGTCTTCCACAGCCCTAACCGGACGTCCGTTGATCGCCTTTGAATACAGTGAAGAGGCCTTACGTAAGGGGCTGGAACTGTCCCGACTGATGTTACCGCTGAACGGTCCCCGTTTACGCAGGGATTTCCCGGCTCATCAGTTGGGATTACCTGGGCCGGTCTATGATTCGCTACCTGATGGCTGGGGTATGCTGTTGATGGACCGACTATTTAAACGCCGCGGGCTCAACGCAGCACGCATTGGTCCATTGGAGCGCTTAACCTGGGTCGGCAACAACGCGATGGGCGCCATGACATTCCAGCCCGTTCAGTCAGATGTCGAGACGCTGTCAAAAGAGGATGTTCCTCTCGCACAACTGGCCGCGGAGGTTCAGGAAGTCCTGAGCGGGGAAGGCGGGGAATTCTTGCAAAAACTACTCCAGATGGGCGGTTCGCCACAGGGAGCAAGGCCTAAGGCGCTACTTTATCGTGACACTGTCACGTCTAAATTCACCACGGCGCCGCTACCCGGGAGCGAAAGCTGGCTGATTAAATTTCCCGCCAGGCATGAGCATGCTGAGGTATGTGCCCAGATTTGTACCAATGATGTCAGAGAAAAGGCAAAAGCGTTCGAACGCATGGTTTTCAACGTAGCATTTAACAACCGCGACGATCATCCGAAGAATTTTGCCTATTTAATGTCAGCTGATGGAAACTGGACTCTGGCTCCGGCCTACGACGTCACCTGGTGTGAAGGGCCTGGTGGATATCACCAAATGGACGTACTGGGAGAGGCGCTGGATATCGAAAGAAAGCACCTTCTGTCGCTAGGCGTTCAGGAAGCTGAGTTATCTGCTGATCATGTGAACGGCATAATCGAAAAGGTCTGTCACTCTGCCACAGGATTGAGCGCTGTCGCCAGGGATAAATATCCCGATCAGATAACGCAATCCACGCTGAATACGATACAGAAACAAATTAATGATAATGTCCGCCGGTTAATGTCCCGGTGACGCAGATATAGCCGCTACACTTACCGGAGAATTAAAGCTGAGCGGGGCAATGTTATGGCTGAATTTGTCTTGGGTATGCTGGAACACACACCAGTTTGGGTGTATCTGTTGTTTGTCTTTCTGCTTTACCGGGGGATTAAAGCCAGAACGCCCGCCACCGTCACGCTGGAAAAACTGGCGCTAATCCCCGCTATTTTTCTGTTCTGGGATATCTACGATTTAATCACTTATCGCGATCCGACCCTCATTACCTATATCCAGTGGGTAATAGGTATTATCAGTGGCGCGATAATTGGCTACATGTTGATTAACCCCAGCCGTTTGAGTCGAGGTAGCGCACCGCGGAGTATTCACCGTCCGGCGGACTATTCCGCATTGCCGTTTATGCTGCTGGCATTCAGCGTTAAGTACGTACTTGGCGTACTTAACGCCGTTTCCCCCGACGTTTTACGCCAGCCCGCAATGAGTGCCATGGCTATCATTACTGGCGGCATCTTCGCCGGTGTTTTTGTGGGGAAATTTAGCCGCTACGTGAGCGTCTGGCTCAGGCTTCGCGGTCAGGACAACCATTAGCGCCCCCAACGATTGCGAATGTAGGTCACGGCTTCCTGCGTTTGCGGCTGATTAAGGTAATCTTCGCGAAACAGAATTGTGCCATTAATGTGCGGTTCAGACTCGTTCAGATCGAGCTGTTTTTTCAGCTCCGGTACGCCGCCTTTGACCGTCCAGTCCGGCTCTTTTCGCGACGGTTCGCCGACTTTATACAGCGCCACCCCAATATACAGGCGGGTGTTGGTTGATTTGACGACATCAGCCCACCATTTTGCCAGTACATCGTAGCGCGCCGCGTCGCGGGCAAAAGGCCAGTACAGCTGCGGAGCGATGTAGTCCAGCAGACCTAGTTGCACCCAACGACGGGTGTCAGCATACGATTCATCATACGCTGCCGCGCCGCGCGTGTCGGAACCTGCCGGATCGTGCGAACGGTTGCGCCACACGCCCGCAGGGCTGACGCCAAACTCGACTTCAGGTTTGAGTTTCTTGATGGTTCGCGAAACCTGAGCGATCAGACGTTGCGTGTTATCCCGCCGCCAGTCCGCTTTGGAAGCGAATCCCTGGCCGTATCTTCTGAAGGTCTGAGTGTCGTTGAGCGCAGATCCGGGAGACTCGGTATAGAAGTAATCATCAAACTGCACGCCGTCAACCGGGTAATTCTCAACGACTTCAGCCACGATGCTGGTTATCCAGTCACGCACTTCGGGAATACCGGGATCTAACACAAAACGCTCACCCGAGGTGCGGATCCAGTCCCGGTGCAGGACATAAACGCTGGAGGGCGTCTGCGTCAGGGTATTGTTTAGTTCGGTAACCGTCGAAGGCCTGGTGTTCACGGACACGCGGTAGGGGTTAAACCAGGCATGGACTTTCATGCCGCGTTTATGCGCTTCATCGAGCATAAACTGGAGTGGATCGTAACCCGGATCCTGCCCAATCCTACCGGTCAGGGTATCTGACCATGGCAAGATTTTAGACTGCCACAACGCGGTGGCATCAGGTTTCACCTGGAAAAAAACGGTGTTAATACCAAGGCGCTTCAGGTTGTCCAGCTTGTCCGTCAGCGCTTTTTGCTGCTGGCTGATGCGAGCGGCAGGCGAGCTGATGTTGACAGATGAAATCGGCGGCCAGTCCAGACGCGAAACCGTTGCCAGCCAGATACCACGCACCGGCTCCTTGCTTTGCTGTGGTTTACTCACCGGAGGCTGTGGCGTAACTCTGGAGCCGGGCGGTTGCGATGAACAACTGCCCAGTAGCAACATACTGCCTACCAGCAGCGCGAACCATTTCATGTTGGTTAGCGGCAGCCCGGCGCGGAAACGGGCGAGAACATTCGCTAGTTTTTTCTGATAATTTCCTGAAATAAAACCGGATGCTGACATCAGATTTTGCTCTTAATTCTTCTTGTTGCGGCTGTTAGCCCATGGGTCGAAGGCCGGTTCGGGGGTGTTGTTTGAGACCTGGTCATGCAGCGAATCAAGGTACAGCGCTTCGACTTCTGCCCGCGCCCACGGCGTACGGCGCAAAAACTTCAGACTGGATTTAACGCTCGGTTCATTTTTAAAGCAGTTGATATTAATGCGTTGCGCCAGTTCAGCCCAACCATAACGATCAACCAGGGCATTGACCTGCATTTCAAGCGTTACGCCATGTAATGGGTCTTTAGAAATATGAGCATTCATATGAAGTCCAGTTCAGTGGTTCCAGATTTTACGGGAAGAAGGTTACAAGAAAGCAAAGCTGCCAGCAATGGCAGAAACCGACATGGCGCCACAAGACGAGCACCCAACCGGCAATGGATGGATCAATACTCTTTAAAGGCCAGTTCCAGACGGGCAATCAACGGTTTAAACAGGTAACTCATCAGGGTTCGTTCACCAGTCTTGATCGTCACGCTGGCGGGCATTCCCGCTTTAATTTTGTAATCGCCCAGCAAACGCGCGCCCTCTGCTGAAACCTGTACTTCAGCAAGGTAGTAAGGCTGCTGTGTGGCCTCATCAATTAAACGATCCGCCGAGATGGTGAGAACCTGGGCCGGGACCGACGGTAACAGCGCGTGGTTAAGGGCAGGGAATAGCACATCAACGGTTAAACCGGGGACCAGTTTATCAATGGCGTGCACCGGTATTTTGGCATCGATTTGCATCGGTTGCCCGGCGGCAACGATATCCATTAAATGTTCTCCAGGCTGGATGACGCCGCCAACGGTACTGACTTTAACATCCAGCACGATGCCGTTAATCGGCGAGCGGATCTCGGTGTTATCCAGTTCATGACGCGTGGATACCAGTTCATCCTCCAACATTGCCACCTCTTTTTGGTTTTCGGTCAGTTCAGACTCAACCTCACGTAAATATTGATGACGCACCTGGTAGGCTTTAATTTTTAATTCATTCTGCTGGGATTTCAGTTTGGCAATATTAAGTATATCTTCTGAAACGCTGCTGGATATTTCTGCTGCTTCGCGCTCAAGCACCAGTAACTGCGCTTTGGGGTAATAGTTTTTTTCACTCAGTGCGCGAATAGCACCCAGTTCCCGGTTAATCAGATTGAACTGGCGGTCGCGATAGCCTTTTATTTTATAAAGATTATCCGTTTGTCCCACCAGGCCATCGAGCGTCTCCTGAATCATCGACAGTTCGTCCTGAATGGTCTTGCGGCGCGTATCGAAAAGTTTAGCCTGCAGATTTCTCACTTCCGCCAGCCGTTTATTGCCGGAGAACTGCTGCGTCAACGTCGTATTAAAGCCGATTGTTTCCAGACCATCGCGTTCTGCCAGCAGGCGGTCTTCAATACTTTTAGCAGAAATATACTGGGCGTTTAAGGCGCTGAAACGCATTTCGAGCTGCATTTTATCCAGCCGGACAAGAACCTGGTTTTTCTTCACGAAGTCGCCTTCTTTGATAAAGATATCCGTTACCCGACCGCCATTCAGATGCTGAATGGTTTTACGGTTACTCGATACGGTTACCGTGCCATCGGCGACCACGCCCGCATCTAACGGTGCTTGTACCGCCCAGAGGATAAAGCTGCCGACACCCAGCATAATGACGATCACGCCCCGAATAATCGGCGACCAGATATTGGTATCTACGCCAGCGGAGGCCGCGTTGTGGGGATTCTTTTTCATCATCAGGCCTCACGTTGCTGTTCAGTAGTGGATGGAGAAGGCGTAGCCACCGGTTTCAGTACGTTGGCCTGACGCAAATGGGCAAAAACCTGATCGCGGGTGCCAAACTCCTGTATAGCGCCATCGTTAAGCAGCAAAACTTTATTGACCACGCCGAGCAGCGTGGGTCGGTGCGAGATAATTACGGTGGTTTGCCCCTGCGTACGCAGGGTATTGATGGCTTTAACGAGTGCGAATTCCCCCGCGTCGTCAAGATTGGCATTCGGTTCATCAAGCACGATAAACGCAGGGTTGTTGTAAACGGCGCGAGCCAGCCCGATACGCTGTCGCTGCCCGCCGGAGAGCTGGTACCCACCTGCGCCAAGCGGTGTGTCGTACCCTTGCGGCAAACGCAGAATCATCTCATGTACGCCGGCCAGCAGGGCGGCAGCGACGATAAGCTCACTGTCATTTGTGGTGAAACGGGCAATGTTTTGCGCGATGGTGCCGTCAAACAGTTCAACATCCTGCGGCAGATAGCCAATGGACGGACCCAGCAGTGCTTTATCCCACTGACAAATATCCGCCCCGTCTAATCTGACCTTTCCTGATAACGGCTTCCAGACGCCAACCAAAACCTTGGCCAGCGATGTCTTCCCTGAGGCAGAGGGACCGATAATCCCCAGCACTTCGCCTTGTTCCAACTGGAATGAGATATTACGCAATAGTGGGGAAGACTGACCGGGAGCCGCAGCAAAAACACCTTCAACGCTGATGTTGCCGTTCGGACGAGGCAGGGTCAGCACCTCTTTCGGTGCCGGATACTCTTTCAGCAGGTCAGAGAGCTGGTGCCAGGCGCTACGAAACTGCACAAACTGCTTCCAACTGCCGATCACCTGTTCTACCGGGTTGAGGACGCGGCCAAGAATAATCGACGCGGCAATCATCAGGCCCGGGGTAATATGGCCGCCGATCACCAGTAAAGCCCCGGCGCCCAGCGCAATCGACTGCAGCAACACCCGCACAAAGCGGCTGAGACTGCTTAACCCGGCCGTTTTGTCGGCAATCAGCGTTTGTAACGCCAGCACTTTGTTATGCTGTTCCTGCCAGTTGGACTTCAGGGTTGAGAGCATTCCCATCGCCTCAATGGCATCGGAGTTTTGTAGCTGTTTATTCAGTTTACTGGCATTGTTAATCGTTAAGGCGTGCGCTTGTTGAATAGGGCGCTTGGTAGCGATTTCCGAGACCAGCGTCAGAATGAATAATAACGTTATTCCACCGAGGGAGAGATAGCCCAGCAGAGGATGGACCAGAAAGGCGATGAACAGATATATCGGCGTCCAGGGAATATCCAGCAGGGCGAACAGACTATTCCCGGAAAGAAACTGACGGAGCTGATCCAGTTCGGCTAAAGATTGCGCCGGGTTATTATCACCGGTAACCATCTTTCTTTTAAATGCCGCGTTAAAGACTAACTGGCTTAGCTTTATATCCAGCCGGTTGCCAAGCCTGACCATGACCTGCGCGCGGGCGGATTCAATCATGGCTATAACGATGTACAAGCCGACAATCAATAAGGTTAGCATTAACAGCGTGGTGGTATTTTTACTCACCAGCACGCGGTCGTATACTTGTAGCATATAAATTGCCGGCGCCAGCATAAGCATATTAATCACACAACTAAAAAACAGCAGCATCAGAAAAGTGGGTTTCGTTCCTTTTAATGCATCATTCAGTTCTGTTGGCGTATGCTGGCGCGACATAGTCTTCTCCTTATACGATCAATGAACTATTGCCATTGTTGCTGGCAAGGGTGGTGGGCATTTCCAGATAAAAGTCACCAATATTCACGGTGGTCGAATTGACGCCCACTAATGTGATGGTGTCAGTGCCGATAGTCACAATGGTGTTGCCATTGTTTCCGGTGATAGACACGCTGCTGGCAAAATTACCCGCGTTGATGCCTAACAAGACGAGATCGAGGAAGTCCTGGCCGCCGTTGGGGTTACTGTCAAAACCGGTGATCCGGTCCTGCCCAAAGTTAGCACCGAAGGCGAAGATATCGCTCCCGGCCCCTCCGTCAAGAATGTCGTTACCCTCCTGGCCATTGAGAATATCGTCGCCGCTACCGCCGGAGAGGGTATCCGCGCCCGCGCCGCCAATCATGACGTCGTTGCCGTTTCCGCCCTGCAGGTTATCAGCGCCATCTCCGCCATCGAGGAAGTCATTCCCGGTACCGCCAAACAACTGGTCATTACCTCCCATACCAAACAGATAGTCATTGCCGGAACCGCCCGTAATGGTGTTAGCAATGGCATTCCCGGTACCGATAAAACTGCCGCTGCCGGTAAAGACCAGTTCTTCCACGTTGTCAGTGAGGTCATAGCTGCTGAGGCCGGTACGCACAATGTCCGTACCGCCATTCACACCTTCAATAACCACATCACCGAAATCATCAACGATGTAGGTATCATCGCCCGCGCCGCCGGTCATACTGTCGGCGCCAAGACCACCATCAAGCGTGTCATTACCCGCATCCCCCTGCAGGATATCTTGCCCCGCCTGACCAGACAGACTGTCGTTACCCGCACCGCCCACGAGCAGATCGTCACCTGCGCCGCCCAACAAAGTGTCATTCCCACCTTCACCGCGCAGAATATCGCTCCATGCGGTACCGACGAGCGTGTTCGCGCCGTTGGTACCGACAATCAGATCGCCCACAGGCTGTGTGGTGGTCGAGGTCAGAACAACAGGGGGGTTGCCTTCATCGTCGACGACGGTAACCACCACCTGCAGCGTTCGACCGACCATGGCCTGGCCCGGCGTATAGGTCGCGGATGTCGCGCCGTTAATGTTGACGAATCCGGTTGGCGAACTCATTCTCCATTGATAGGTGAAATTACCGCCGCTCAGACCGTCAGCGTCCGCAATGCCCGAAACCACCGCGGTCAGCGTCAGACTTTCAGTCGGAGTGAGGTCATTAATTACCGGCGCACCGGTGGTGGCCTGATTTCTCGGCAGGATTGCCTGAGTTTGTGCCGACACCAGCGTTTCTGCGTCACCCATACGGTCGTTAAAACTGGCTACCACACGCAGCGGCGCGCCCTGAATAGCGCCAGGCACTCTGAACTCCGCACCGATTGCCTGATCCCGCCATTGGCCGTTGACGAATGCCTGCCAGGTCATCGTGATGGCCACATCCGCTGCCAGCCCATTACCGTCCAGCAAATTCGCCACGTTGACGCGCAGCAGATCGCCCACCGAAGGGTTAGGATTGCTGATGGTGAGATCGCCCGTCGCTTGCTGCGCCGTCACCCACAACTGCTGAGCATCGCCAAACTCCAGTTTTTCGATGTTCAACAAACGATCAATGCCATCATTCAGGTTCAGCGCGGCATTGGGCGTAGCGTGATCGACACGCAGGCTACCGTCAGCCATACGGGTGAAGACATAGTTGCTGCTGACATCACGGTACACCGCAACGTCGGTTTCCGTGTCGTTACCTTCATGCAGAATTTCGCGCACAATCGACAGTTGATTCGGTTTCAGCGTGCCAGCAAGCATGTACGACTTCAGTTCGGCCATGCCTTCGGCGCTGGTGAGTCCTGCCATACCGGTAACGGCAATACGCACGTTGAGCCACGCATCGCCATCAATAATATCGTTACCGGCTTTACCCATAATGCGGTCGCTACCGCCGCCGCCGAGTAAAATATCGCTACCATCATCAGGGTTCAGTAGCACCGCGTCCGGGTTAGCAGAACGTTCTACGCCGAGAATGGCCTGAAGCCCGTTGATCCGGTCTGCACCTTCCTGGGTCAGGTTGTTAGAGAGGGGAACACCCTGAACCGGGGCGGTTCCTATCGGCTGTTCCGTCCCGGTCAGGATATCGTCGTATTTCCAGCCCGACAGCCCCTCAACCAGGTCAAAACGATCGCGCAGAATAAATTCCTGCTGGTTAACGAAAATGGGGATCCCAAGGTCAGAGTTAGCGCCATTAGGGTCGCCTTTATGGATAGCCCAGTCGAAACCGGCCATACCATTATTGCGCAGGATCCCCGCGCCCTGAACCATGATGTCGTCACCAGCTTCGCCATCGTAGTCGGTGTCGTTACCCTGACCGTTAAGGACATCGTGACCGATAATGGTACTGTTGAAGAACAGCTCAGAGTTATCACCCGCCAGCGTGTCAAACCCGTCGCCGCCTTCCAGCCAGTCATCGCCTTCGTTGCCCATCAGGAAATCACCACCCGAGCCGCCAAGCGCAAAGTCGTTATCCTGACCAGAGAAGACCTCCTGCGCATCTTCACCGACCACCACGAAGTCGCTGCCGCTGCCGCCAAAGACCAAATCATTGCCATTTCCGGAGAAAATAACGTCATGTCCGGCATCGCCGTGCAAGAAGTCAGCATCGCCAACGGGTGTACCGGTATCGGTAATAATGTCATCACCGTCACCGCCGTGGACCACATCGGCTTCGTCACCACCGTCCAGTCGGTCATCTCCGCCATCGCCCCACAGGCTGTCGATCCCTTTACCGCCGATTAACGTATCGTTGCCTGCCGTTCCGCCAAGCACCACATGCCCATCACCGGTATATTTCAGATAACCACCGTCCGCAAAGCTATCGCCGTCAACATCCGCGCCAGGGTCGCGACGCACCAACAACGGCGAGAGCAGATCCTTCAGCGGATTTCCCCATTTCGGGTCGATTTCCGTTTGCAGCACGCGGTTCACTTCAAAAATATGGTCCGGCGTCTGGAACAGGTTGGCGGGCAGGTGAGAGGAATCCTCCTCACCAAGATCGCTGTTACGCATTACCAGCGCGGAAAACGAGTTGGCCTCCAGTTCATTGAGTAAGTTCAACCCCTGAACGCGGCTCAGGTAGTAGAAACGATCGCCGTCCTGCAACATTTCCATTTGCGTTTCAAAAACAAAGTTGAAGGTTGAACCCAGCATGCCGCCAAATTCATTTTTGCGCTCAGCCAGTCCGCCAATCCAGAAATCGACCATATTCAGGCCGGTTTCTTTCGTTGCCCACGCCCCAGTGCTATTAAAGAAATCCATTGCATCCGCAGGTGGGGCGTTATTGGCATCGCCAAACAGCAGGAAGTTAACCGCCGCGCGTTTACCTTCAAGGCTGGTGGCATTGAGGATCAGCTCATGCTGACCGTAAGCGGCCATAAAGTTAATAATAGAGGCCGGGTTTTTCAGGTAGGTGGTAAAGTCAGCCCAACTGGTATAGGGCCTCAGTTGGCTATCACCGCTTAATGCAAAAAACTGCTCGCGAGCCTGGTTCAGCGAAGGCATTGCCGTATCACGGCCACGGGCAATATTAAGCGCGCCTAAATCAAGGGGCAGGCCGATGAGATTATTACGCAGAGCATCGGTAATAAACTCATCAATTTCATTGCCCACCTGACGCGTCATACCACGCACAATCGCGCCGATGGCCTGGTCGTCAGTGACGGTGGCACCGTTGATTTCATTGAATGCCACAGGATTCAGGAACGCGGCTATCAGGCCAATATCGCCGCTTTGCATATCAATGTCGGTACGCGCCACGGTTTCTGTCAGCATTGAATGTCCGAAACGGTAAACCACGTGCGCAAACTCGGCAAAGATAAGGGGGTTAATATCCGCCGTGTTGGAGAAGACAAACGGATCAACGGCGGGTTGTACGGTACGCGCAAACTCCTCAAACACGAGGTGCTGGTACTGCATTTCCGTGGAGAAGCGACCGGCCTGGAATAAGTACTCGCCATTCCATACCAGAGTACTGGTATTGGCAGGCATCTCAGTGATTTGGTGATTCGGCATCAACCACTGGTTAATGAGGTCGATGTCGCCGGTTTCCAGCAGTGTGGTTTTATACTGTTCAACCAGGCGATTATGTTCGCTGTGAAAAACGGCATGCACAGCGGTTAAGCCAATGTTTTCATTACCACGCCCATCGCCGGTGATAAAGTGGCGGTCGAGCAGTTCGTTATCATAGGTTCCCGCAGGTTGCGCCCCTTCGCCGCCGATAGCACTGTCATCATCCGCCAGCAGGCCCGCTTTTGGCGCGGCAGTATGAGCAATATCATCCAGAAACGCGTGGCCGGTGCGGAACGTCTCCGCAGGTAACAGGCCGCCATTGGCTTCAACCAGGCCGTTGGTGGTCACAATCTGTACCTTCCCGTTTTCACTTAAAATCAAATTACCGTAGCGGTCCGTTGCCAGCAGAGGAACATTAAAAACATCCTGATCGGTGAGTTTTATACCCAGTAGAGTTTCAGCCTGATTTTTAACGTCAGCCCAGGTCGCCAGTCCTCCGTTAGCGCCGCCTAACAGATTTCCCGTTGGCTCGGGTTTACCGTCAATGATTACGTATTCGCGGATGAAAATCTGATGTGAAGGGTGGGAGGTGTAGGTCTGGTTTTGATCAATGAAAGGGGTTGTCAGGTTTACCGTCTCTCGGTTTTCGTTCACCGTCGCCCGGGTTAATAGCATAAAGTTTGTATCCGACCCCTCAACATATAAAGGGTCGTCTGGCTGTAGCGGAATGAAAACAATACCGTTGCCACCTTTCGGTATCAAATCCAGACCGTGGTCGAAAAACTGACCAAAGAAGGTCATCCAGCCGTTAAAAGCGGGGGAAAGTCCAATATCCGGAGACTGGTTGGGAATAGATAAGCTGCCTTCTCCTGTAATAGTACCGCCGCCAGGCGCATCTTTTAATGCGTTGAATACCTCCAGAGCCGCCGGGTTTGAAGCCGTCTGGTCCGAAATTAAGTTACTGATAATTCGCGGGTCAGCATCAATAACCATCCCGCCAATTTGGATATAACTGGTCATTTCATCCGCGTCTTGCCAGTTTAATGCGGTTAATCTTGGCATAGTCTGGTCGGCTGAGCCGTATAACTCTTGACCCGGTAAAAGGTTATTCCATGAACCATCTACCGTACGAAGGCCATAAGGTAATAGCGGACTGGAGACTAATTCTCGAAGCATTTCATCATTAACGCTACCATCCGCGTTAGTTGCCGCTTCGGATATTTTGATCTGCTTAAGAATAAAAGCCAGATCGTGCAGAGTGACAGTAAAGTCATATTGTGAGGCCATAAGTCATTACCCCTATCTTTACCTGTATTAGCTATCATCACTCTTTTCTTCTGCTTACAAAAGCTGACAGAAGAATGAGTCGCATCAGATATCTGATTGTTAGTACATGATTAAGCTCCGTATTTTAAAGCACAAACGATATCCACGACCGGGTTAGTGTTATTCTCCAGATATTTAACCAGACCAATAAGATATTCACCTCACTTATGAATTGGGTTTTAGTGACCGATGCTAACCGTGCCTTATTGAAATTAAAGGCATGTTTGGGACGCGAAGTTTTGAGAAGACGAGGTCTTCTCAAGCAGTGAATGTGTAGGTTTTTTTAAACTCAGATTACATTTATGTGATGATCATAACTATGGTTTTTCCGTTGCCGACTTCACTCATACTTTTTTATGAAAACATTAAATTTTCATTTCTTTACATTTTAATTAATGCCAAATTTCTTATTAAGAAGAATTCTCATTAAGGCGATATTTAAGAGAGCAGGGGCAGATTATAAAATTTAATATTGGATGAAACTTAACGCGACATCATTCCAGAGGCCTGATTATGCTATTAGCGTAAATCAATACTGTGTGATAACTGGCCTACGTTTTGTTAAGTTCCCATCCAGACAGGTAATACAATGAAAAAAAATATAATTCTTCTTTCCGGAATGCTCTTTTCGGCGTTCGGTAACGCCAGTACGCTCTATTTTTATGAAGTCGGAACGGAGGATACAGCACTCGCTGGTGCAGGGCAGGCCGCTCGCGCTCAGGATGCCTCAACGCTTTTAACGAACCCAGCGGGAATGACCCGTCTGTCTGACCATATGGTCACCGGAGGGTTGCAGGCGATGGGGGGAGATATTCCCTATACGCTGAACAATAGCGCTGACGAAAGGCAAAGTCCGGGGAACGTAATGACGCTGTTCCCCAATTCCAGTATGTTTTATGCGCAACGCCTGAGCGATACCGTTTCAGCCGGGCTGGGATTATATGGCAACTATGGGTTGGGTATCGATTTTGGCAACTGGGCCGGGGATCGGTTGATTAAACAAAGCACCCTGGTTGCGATGACGCTGAGTCCAGGCGTTGCATGGAAACTGAGTGACAAGGTGTCGGTTGGTGCTGCTGCGGGTTTGAACTACGGTTTTCTGTCTTTAAAAAGAAATGTCGACGGCCGCGATGAAAAACAAAGCGATCATGACTGGGCGTTGAATTACCGCCTTGGCTTATTGATGGATTTAAATGACAAAACACGGGCGGGCGTAACCTGGAGCAGCAAGACTGATTATCATTTCAATATTGACGGCAAAGCGCGTTTCCCACATCTACCTAATATTGGCTATGACCTGCCGATTTCCGCCCAGGTCCGCGCGCCACAGCAGGTAATGGTTAGTGTGGTTCACGATATTAACCGAAGATGGTCAGTGATGGGGGATCTTGGCTGGCAGGACTGGAGTCAGTTTGGTAGTCCTCAGATTACAATAAATGGTCAATCTGACGATCGTGTTAATAGGCTGAAAGATACATGGCATACGGCGGTGGGTGTGCAATATCATCCCGATGAGCAGTGGCGAATTAATGCCGGGGTCGCATTTGACAGTTCACCGTACAAAACACAAAGTAATGCCGCGCTTTCGTTACCGACCGGGGATGAATGGCGATTTGCCACCGGGGCTCAGTACCAGATTACCCCAGCCAGTAATATCGGGGTAGCCGTTGAGTATTTGCATATGCAGTCATCCAGCGTTAAATCTGATATCTATGCCGGTGAGTATAAAAATCCGTGGCTTTGGTTTGCCAGCGTTAACTACAGCTATCAGTTTTAGCATCGTTGTTATCAAGTCGAAATGTTATGTATTGTCAATAATCACCATAGCAAAGCATCCATCCACTAATGTTCAGTGACCGTCTGCTGGTGGCCTTCTAAAAAAATCATTTAAATAAAAATAAATTTGTACTTTTAGTATTGCGCAACCTATGGTTTTAATATGAGGCTGTACTATTCTTCATGGAATATACGTAGAATCATAGCGTTATCTCAATCAAAAGAATACAGGTTTGAACATGCAAATTTCACCCCCGGTACGCCCTGAACAAAGCATACAACGTTTAATGCAAGTGCTTGAGCCGATTGCAGAAAATCTTAAGGTTGTACCTCGACGCCGTATCATGTGGAAATACAAAAATAAGCCTCAGCTATATCTTTTCCTGCAAGGAGAACTCTCCATTTTACGTTCGTCTGATGGCCTGTTAATTGTGACTGTCTATGAACCTCATCTGTTCGGTATTGCCGAGATGATCCAGCCGGTTCATGGTCACTTATTACGCGCAGAAGCCGAGTCGACAATATTACGCGTGGATGCCGATAAAGCGCGAGAGCTCTTCCATCAACAAGGGTTGTGGGAAGATGCGGCGGCTGTGCTTTCATATCACACGGGTTATCTCTTTTATCGCGATGATTTAGTGGTACAGCAACGTACCTATTCGGTGATACGAAACCATCTCGAGGAAATGATTTTGTTACCGGAAGAGACCCGCAAACGCATGTCTATTTTGGATTACATTCAGGATCGCACCCACTTATCACGCAGCAGCGTTTTAAATGTCATTTCAGCCCTAAAAAAAGGAGGCTATATTGATTTTGAACGCGGGGGATATCTTACCACCATCAATAAATTACCTGAGCGATTTTGAGGAAATCCAAAAATAAATTAAAAAGCAATTATCACCACAACTTAAATACCCTATTGTAGCCACACGTTATTTGTATCAATCGTAACTGAAAGCCTCGATAGGAAAATCATGAAAAAGACGCTTATTACACTTATTATTGCTAACGCTTTTACAGCCACAACCGCTTTTGCTGCAGCGGATGTCGGAACCTGGTATGCTGGCGGAAAATTTGGTTGGTCACACTATTTTGACTCCAGCACCACACAACAGAGCAATAATCACGGTGAAAAATTTGGAAATGTTGGCACCGATGGCGATAATGTTGGTGGCGGTGTATTCACCGGTTATCAAATTACACCATGGCTCGCCGTTGAAGGTGGTTATGATTATTTAGGTAATATGCAGTTCAATGGTAAAAATGGCGCATCAGGTTCGCAAATGAAAAGCCAGGGACTGCAACTCACACTGAAAGCAAGTTATGGTCTGAACGACGCCTGGGATGTATATGGTCGGGCAGGTGCCATGGGATATCGCGCAGAGTCCGATATTAAAGGGAATAATCGTTTTGATACCGGTGTCCGTCCGGTAGTGGCGGTAGGTACTGAATATGCCTTTAATAATAATTGGGCAGGGCGCCTTGAGTATCAATGGGTCAGCAATGTCGGTAACGAAAACCAGATTGGAGCAACCAGCGATGTCAGTTCTGTTACGGCGGGGCTGTCATATCGTTTTGGCCAGCATGACTAACCTTAGTTAATCAAACAGCCCATATTTAAGAGCCTCCTCATTCATCAATGAGGAGGCTCTTTTATTATTCAATAAGAGAATTAACCGACTGATTGATGCTCAACAGACCCGTTTGATTATGCTCCTTATAATAAAAATTGTTCATCTGTTGCATTTGCTCAAGCTTAGATAATGAAGCATACACCTGGTATGCCTGGCTATGAACATCAAACATCTCATTACGCTTAACATCATGAAGATAATCACTTTTTAGCGTATTTGCCACGTTTTTAATTTGCAGTTTATTTTCTTGATATAACGACAAGGATCTCGAATTACTGCTCGATTTAGTCACGGAGTTATTCTGGATAACAGGAATAATCATTTTATTAATTCTAATTACTTTCTCCGGTGGCGAAGAGCTACAACCAGAGAGGGTTCCAATGATGAGTAATAGATAAAATGCACGCATATTTATTGACCTAAGGAAATGGATGCCAGTCATTATCTTTTTAAACAACCCATTGTCTACGGATGATTTATTTAAATAAAAATTTATAATTAAATATTTTTTAATGATACTGGCTTATAAGGTTATGTTAACCTTTCAATACTCAATCACGCCGTCCTGATAAACATCGCATCGCAGATGCATGTCAATAATCAATGAAGCAGTTTTGATCCTGCTTGAAAATTTATTATTAGCAGAGAATTTATGAAACTAAATAAACGAGTAAGCTATCTGGCTTTAGCCGGTGTCTGTTCGACATCGTTAATGTCACTTTCTGCAATCGCACAGGAAGGGGCAAAAGATGCTACAGCTCAAACCAAAAGCGCGAATGATGCCTTATACGGGCAATTGCCATTCACTGATAAAACAGATTTCGTAAATGCCCATAAGGGATTTATCGCTCCGCTTCCCGATGAACTAATCAAAGGAAAGCAAGGGAACATTGTTTGGGATCCGCAGCAATATGCTTTTATCAAGGAAGGCGAAAAAGCTCCCGCTACGGTTAATCCAAGCCTGTGGCGTCAGTCGCAGTTGATCAATATCGGTGGTCTGTTCCAGGTAACCGATGGTGTATATCAAATCCGTAATCTGGATCTCTCGAATATGACCATAATGGAGGGGAAAGAGGGAATTACGGTCATTGATCCGCTGGTATCGGCAGAAACGGCAAAAGTCGGAATGGATCTTTATTATGAAAATCGCGGTAAAAAACCCGTTGTTGCCGTCATTTATACGCACAGCCATGTTGACCACTACGGCGGCGTACGTGGTGTCGTGGATGAAGCTGATGTTAAATCCGGCAAAGTGAAGGTATATGCACCGGCTGGTTTTATGAAGGAGGCCGTATCTGAAAATATTATGGCAGGTAACGCCATGAGTCGCCGGGCCAGTTATATGTATGGCAATCTGTTAAAACCGGATGCAAAAGGTCAGGTAGGTGCAGGCCTTGGTACGACAACCTCTGCGGGTACGGTGACGCTGATTGAACCTACTAATTACATTACCCACACCGGGCAGAAAGAAGTTATCGACGGTCTAACCTATGATTTCATGATGGCGCCGGGTTCAGAAGCGCCCTCTGAAATGCTGTGGTATGTAGAAGAGAAGGGAATGATTGAGGCCGCTGAAGATGTAACCCACACGCTGCATAACACCTATTCGCTGCGGGGCGCGAAGATCCGCGATCCGCTGGCATGGTCAAAATATATCAATGACGTTATTGGCCGCTGGGGAGGTAAGGCGAGCATTATTATTGCTCAGCACCACTGGCCAACCTGGGGTAATGAAAATGTTGTGAAGTTAATGAAGAGCCAGCGCGATATGTACCGTTACATCAACGATCAGACATTACGAATGGCTAACCAGGGTCTGACTCGTGACGAAATCGCCGCTAACTTCAAACTGCCGTCTGGTCTGGAAAAATCATGGGCCAGCCGCGGATACTATGGTTCCGTTAGCCATGACGTGAAAGCAACTTATGTCTTTTACCTCGGTTGGTTCAACGGTAACCCGGCAACGCTGAACGAACTACCGCCAGTAGATGCCGCGAAGAAATATGTCGATTATATGGGAGGGGCCGATGCCATCATGCAAAAAGCAAAAGCGGATTATGCCCACGGTAATTACCGTTGGGTGGCGCAGGTGACTAACAATATCGTCTTTGCGGATCCGAGCAATAAAGAGGCTCGTAATCTGGAAGCCGATGCTCTTGAGCAGATGGGTTACCAGGCAGAGTCCGGCCCATGGCGTAATTTTTATCTGACTGGTGCGCAAGAATTACGCAACGGTGTGGTAAAAGGCGCAACCCCCAATACCGCCAGCCCGGATACGGTTAAAGCTATGTCGCCGGAAATGTTCTTCGATTATCTGGCTGTACATATTAATGGCGAAAAAGCGGCAAATGCGCAGGCGATCTTCAACGTTGATTTAGGCGCTGACGGTGGTAAATACAAGTTGGAACTGGAAAACGGTGTTCTTAACCATAGTGCTGATACTCAGGCCAGTCATGCTGATGCCTCCATTACGCTGAATCGGGCGACGTTGAACAAAATTATCCTGAAGGAAGAATCGCTGAAGCAAGCGGAAGAGAAGGGTGAGGTACAGATCACTGGCAATCACGCCAAACTTGACGAGTTCGTCGGATATTTAGACAGTTTTGATTTCTGGTTTAACATTGTGACACCTTAATTGTAGATAGAAATCATGTAATAACCCGTCAGCAATGACGGGTTTTTTATTATTGCTGCGGTTCAATTATTAAGAATATAAAAGATCTAAAATATAATGTGGAAATATTTTATCCATAATGTTAATAATTAATGTAATTAAAGTAACACACCATATAATCTGTATATTTTTGTTTTCATGGACGAGAGTTTGTGTATCATGATATAATGCGGCGGAAAAATATGCAGGTTATTAACCTGTCCGTAGCATAAATGAATTTTTGAGGAGACCATTCCAGTGGGACGTAAATGGGCAAACATTGGAGCAGCAGGTGCAGTCAGCTATATGTTTGACAATACCGGGGTGATTGTATTTAAAGGAACAGACCCTGACCATATTTTTGAAGTTTTGCTGAATGCCGAAGTAGATGTCCGCGATGTAACCGAAGAAGAAGGGAACATCGTTGTTTATACTGAATCTACAGATCTCCACAAAGGAATTGCTGCTTTAAAAGAAGCTGGCATTACTGAGTTCTCAACAACAGAATTAGAAATGATTGCTCAATCAGAAATTGAACTTTCACCTGAAGATTTAGAAATCTTTGAAGGACTCGTTGACGCTCTTGAGGCTGACGATGATGTTCAAAAAGTATATCATAACGTTGCAAACCTTTAATTGTAAATTAAAAGGGAAGTGTCATTGTGGCTGATTTTGAACTTACAAATTTGTTATAAAAACATCCAGCCAGATGCATTGATTATAAGAAATAGATAAAGTTTACGTAGAAAATCCAGGTGACTGTCTGTTTTACACTCAAAGCAGACAGTCATGTTCACTGTTTGCCCACAGGATGAGTCAGAGCGTTCTTTTCCCGGGAATCAAAAACCGCCTCCACGTTAAAATGCGACTATAGCTTTGACCTTGTCGTTTATCATCACCGTTACCAACCCTTGAAAATGTATCCAAATGATAGCCGGGTCGGGCTAATTCGTAACAGCGGACATCGCATTAGAGATACTATAGATATCAAACGAGTTTTTATTCGAAGGATCTGACTGAAGCTTTACCGCAGCAGCCGCAAGCAAACACACGGGTTGCTCAGCGCATTGATGAGCAGGAACAAATAGCAGAAGCGATTTTACGCTGAAGTTAGTTTCATTAAAGGATTCTGTGAAGATTGCTGGCAGACAGTTGGTGGCCAGGACCGCATGTATGAGTTCGACGAACAGAAACTCACGCCATGTTTCCGGCACCAGAACGGATAGAAAACTTATTCGCTTTAACCGAAGCCGGATTGGGGAAGGGTAAGCACGCGAGTGAGCACCATATGCTGAGGGCCATGAACTGAGAGACCATTATTTTGCATTTAACATAATATACATTATGCGCACTAAGATGGAATGAGGAAGAATCTAAGGTTTTATGGTAGTCCTTGTGCTGCTCAATAATGATGTCGAACCGTTGTTTAAAGCGCCGCGACCTAACTGATATCTATCTCCCTTATTTATTCTGTGCGTCCCGGCATTGAAATGTTTCATTTAAAAACGGAAAGCAGCATGTCGGCGATTCTAAAGCAGATGCATGTAATCGTTATATACTGCTCCATGAGGCATCGCTCACTTTCAGAAAAACGGTAATAAAATTGACCACTATCCAGACAATGCGTAATAAAAATGCTCAACCCATCCAACGCCTGGCACTCTTACTGCTCTTTGCCTGTACGCTAACGGGATGCGTATTGACCCGCGTTTCCGACAGCGCACATGCCAAAGAAGTCGACAGCCTGAATGTTGTTGGTCTGAGTCTGGATGCCGCGAGACAAAGAGCGACTGAAAAAGGTTTTGTATGCAGCGAATATAGCAATCTCAATACGGTTGTCACCGATTATGGTCAACATCGATGGCTGCAAACTGAATGCAGCAAGAAAAGTGCTGAGCAATTTTGTCCGCAAACGCGTTTTGTGGTTCTCAATGTCGATCCTGAAACGAACAACGTCGTAGATGTGGGTAAATACATCGATCAATACACCTGTTTTTGAAACCTGAACACCGGCACCGGCACTGACTGTTGTATTAGATTGAGGACGCTAACTTGCTTATCAAAATCGTTATCGCAATGAGCGCATTTGCAGGAAATTCAGTGCTTTGCCGAATCGCGCTAAAGGGTATGCACGCCGATGCCATTTCTTTTAGCAGTCTCAGGTTAATCAGTGGTGCGATTGCCCTTTATTTATTCATCACGATAGCATCTGAGAGTAAAAAAATAGAGTTTAGATGGTTAAACGCCCTGCTACTTTGCATTTATGTTTTCTCATTCTCCGTTGCCTATGTTTCGCTCAATACCGGCACCGGCGCCCTGCTGCTCTTTGGTACCGTTCAGCTCGTCATGACGGTATGGGGATTAGTTCAGAAAGAAAAACTCGTAATATTAAAAATAACAGGGATTCTGGGAGCATTGGTTGGAATAGCGATATTGCTACTTCCTGGTGCTGAGCGGCCTTCCTTGTATGCCTCAGTCATGATGATTATTTCCGGTGTTGCCTGGGCTATGTACAGTATCGCAGGGAAAAAAATCACGCATGCCGTAGCCTCAACGAGTGGTAATTTCATCCTGACGGTCCCGGTTGCACTGATTATTCCCCTCATCTTTCATACCCATCTTCACATTGATATAAACGGAATAATGCTGGGAGTATTATCAGGCGCACTAACATCGGGAGGCGCTTACCTGCTCTGGTACTCGCTTCTTCCGTTGCTCAAAGCCACGACGGCCAGTACCATCCAGCTCAGCGTTCCTTGTCTCGCCACGCTCGGCGGGATCGTGTTTTTGGGTGAAACGCTCACCGCCAGGATCCTTCTTGCAAGCATTATTATTTTAGCTGGAATAGGCTTAGTTATTTTTTCTGATATGAGGAAGGGTTCAAAATAGTCTGACTAATTATCGGCAAAGACGATACAGGACGTGTTGTGCTAGCCGATGATCAGACGGCAACGCGGGATGCAGGAACTCTTCAGTCTTATTCATGCCCAACCGTATCATCAGGCGCTCTGACGGTTTATTCAGTACGGAAGTAAATGAAACCACCTCACTTAACCCCAGCTCCTCGAAAGCAAACGTCAGGCATGCCTCGGCGGCTTCCAATGCCAGCCCCTGGTGCCAGTAGTCTTTAGCCAGACGCCAGCCTATTTCGGTACAGGGTGAAAAGTGAAATTTATCAGGCTGTGGATGTAAACCTACACACCCCACAAACTGGTGTGTTTCTTTAAGTTCAACGACCCAGAATCCCCAACCGCGCTCTGTAATGCCTTCCTCGAACCTTGCAGCCAGGTTGTCGCTTTCCGTTCGTTGCAGCGGAGTCGGAAAGAAACGCATCACGTCCGGATCGGCATTTAGCGCAGCAAACGGGGCTCTGTCTTTGGCTTCCCACTGGCGTAAAACCAGTCTCGATGTTTCCAGCATATTTCTGCCCTTATCTTTCATTTTCATATAATCTTCTAAAAGAAATGGCTCATCGGCAAGGATTTATGCACCCTTTCCGCCTTTTTCTCTCATACTGGAGATTCATTCATGGCCGACTGGAACCCTTCGCTTTATCTGCAATATGAAACTGAACGTTCAAGACCCGCTGCGGAATTACTCAGCAGAGTGGCGTTAGAGAGTGTCCGTTCAGTCGTCGATCTTGGCTGTGGTCCGGGAAACAGTACGGCATTGCTATATCAGCGCTGGCCCTCGGCTGTAATAACCGGAGTTGATTCCTCACCCGCCATGCTTAATGAGGCGCGAAACGTATTACCGACATGCCGTTTTATTGAAGCGGATATCAGTAAGTTCCAGGTAGAGCATCCCGTAGATCTGCTTTATGCCAATGCGTCATTACAGTGGGTACCCAATCACTATGAACTGTTGCCAAATCTGGTATCGCTTCTTGGTCGCAACGGCGTTTTGGCCGTGCAAATGCCGGATAACTGGCTGGAACCCACGCATGTTCTGATGCGCGAAGTAGCTTATGAACAGGGTTATCCCGACCGGGGCCGGACGCCACTTCCAGGCGTACACGCCTACTATGATATCTTGAGCGAGGCAGGTTGTGAGGTAGATATCTGGCGCACAACGTATTATCACATTATGGATTCTCATCAGGCGATTATCGACTGGGTAAGTTCTACAGGCCTGCGCCCCTGGTTGCAGGATTTGAGCGAAAGAGAGCAACGCCAGTACCTGGCGCGCTACCACGAACTCCTGCAGGAGCAATATCCATTACAGGAAAATGGCAAAATTTTACTGGCGTTTCCGCGAATGTTTATGGTTGCCAGACGCAATAGTTAAGCGTTAATCATCAGACAGATCACAGGAATGAACTATCGTCTATGCGCGCCCTCGCCTTTTTATTATAAGGTTCTAGTGGCAATGGCGTGCATCTGCTAGTGTCTTGCCACGTATTTCTGACGGGAGTTGTTATGTCTAAAGTCTACATTGGTGGGTGTCTGTGTGGCTCGATCCGCTTCACTGCCAGCAGTCCTAATAATTCCCATACCTGTTCCTGCGATATATGCCGGAAACATACTGGCGTGCCGACCGTCGTCTGGATTGAGTTTGCTGCAGAAAATGTAGAATGGACGGGAAAAGCCGGAAAACCGACAACCTGGCGCTCATCTGAAACGACCAGTCGGGCCTTTTGCCCTCAGTGCGGGAGTTCCGTGGGCGCCATTGATGACGCCCCGGTAATTGCACTTTTAGCCGGAGCTTTTGACGATCCTAACGATGAAGATCTGGCCCCAGAGTTTCATTCGTTTTCCGATATGCAACCCGCCTGGTGGCAAAACGAACGTCGCTAAGTGAGTTGATAATGTTTATCCGGCATGTGTTTTGCTGGCACATTTGTTTCATCGTTCATTTGCAGTAAATCGATTTCGATAGCATTGCAAATCGCATCCAGCGGCAGGTCGTTGTTCTCTGTGCCAAACGGATCTTCCAGTTCTTCTGCAAGCGTGTCGAGCGAAATAAAAGTGTAGGAAATAAGCACTGAAATGAAAGGTGTCATGTAGTGCAGATCCACCACTAAGGCGAATGGCAACATGATACAAAACAGGTACACCGTGCGATGAAGGATCAAAGTATACGCAAACGGGACCGGAGTATTCGCAATCCGCTCACAACCTGCCAGCACCGCAGACATATCATTTAACCTATTGTTTAAACTATGGAATAATATATCTGATAGTTGTCCATTACGCCTGCGCACGGCCAACCACTCCCCCATCAGCAACAATATGCGGTTTGCCGGTGATTGTGAGGCAAATACCGTCTGCAGATCTTTCTCGCTGAGGTACTTCGCCAACGGCGCTGCCTGCGGTTTTCGGCGTAAAGTCATGCGTAAACAGTGGGCAAACGCGATTTGCAGACGAACAAACTGCCCCAGTTCGACGTCATCCGGTAAGGTGGTCTTTACCTCTCGTAAAAGCGATCGGGAAGCAATCATCAACTGCCCCCAAAGGTGGCGGGCCTCAACGTAACGTGAATAGCAGGCGTTATTGCGAAAGCCTAAAAAGATAGCAATAGCCACGCCGAGAATGCTGAACGGCGCCAGAGTAAATTTAATACCCAGCATCGTATACCACGGAAGCATGATAATAACGGCGATGGAGAGCAGGAAGTTCAGCAACAGACGTGAAAAGATTTTTGATAATACGGAACCATGCCAGACGAAAATCAGGCGTAGCCAGTGTTGTTGGGGGCGAACGATCATGGTTATCTTCGGAAAAATGTGAAACCCGTCACATTAGACGCGATAGTGATCAATGTTGCAAGTTAATCGCAACATTAACTAAACATCTTTTTCCTGCCAGACAATTCCCGCACCTGAGTTACAGAATGGCTTAGTATTTAACATACAATAGTATGTTGTAACTAATAATTGTTTTGCAAAAAACCCGGCCTGAGCCGGGCTGTTTTCTTAGCACAGTGGTTTAACGGCTTCACGCATGCCTTTTGCCAGAATGGTATCCAGATCGGCAGAAACCTGCTCCACCAGCCCAGAAACCTGAGTCAGGTCCTGCTCCCAGTGCTCTTTAACGCCCAGTACAGATTTAACCAGATCTTCGGTGTTTATCTGGCGGTCATGATGCTGGGACCAAAGCTGTTGAAAGCGCTCCACCCAGTGCGCATCATCCTGAACCGGATATGACTCACCGTTACGCTCTCCACGATAAAAGGCAATCAGCGCGGCAAGCGCAAACGTCAGGCGCGCCGGCAGTTTGCCGCTGGCCTGTTGCCCTGCCAGCAACTGCGGCAATATACGGGTACGGAATTTAGTCATGCCGTTCAGGGCAATCGACAGCAGCTGATGCTTAATGTACGGATTGCAGAATCGACCGGTCACCGCGCTGGCGAAAGATGCCAGCTCATCGCGAGGTAAATCCAGTACCGGAATGATCTCTTCATAAATAGCTTTTTCAACGAAGGCGCAAATCTCTGCGTCATTCATCGCCTCACCAACAGTATCGAGCCCTGCCTGCCAGGCAACAGGAACCAGTGCGGTGTGCGCGCCGTTGAGAATGGCCACTTTCCGTTCTTTGTACGGTTTGATGTCATCAACAATCAGGACATTGAGCGGATATTTATCCAGACGCAGTTCGGCGGCTAATGACTTTGGCCCCTGAATGACAAACAGATAGAAGTGCTCAGCCGTATCCAGGAATGCATCATGATAGCCAAGCTCAGCTTCAAGTTGCGCTACTTCGTCACGCGGATAACCGGTAACAATGCGGTCCACCAGCGTGGAACAAAATGCGTTGGCTTGATCCAGCCACTGAATAAATGCTTCCGGTAGCGCCCACTCCTGAGCGTAGCGCAGGACCAGTTCACGCAGCGCATCACCATTGTAATCAATCAGTTCGCAAGGGATGATAATCCAGCCTTTATCCGACGCACCATTAAAATGGCTGAACCGCTCGAACAGCAGTCGGGTCAGTTTAGCGGGATAACTCACCGCCGGTGCATCCTCAAACTTATCGCCCGCGTGGTAGCTGATGCCTGCTTCAGTGGTGTTGGAAAAAACAAAACGCATATCTGGATTATGCGCCAGCTTCAGGAACTCATCGTATTCGCTATAGACGCTGATTTCGCGGTTAACTGAACGAATTAAACGAGCATCACTTACGGCATCGCCCTTCTCATTCAAGCCACGAATAATGGTGGTGTAGAGACCATCCTGTGTACTCAGCGATGGTGGGAAGGTACTTTCGATAGGACGAACAATGACCACACCTGCGTTCAGATCGGTATGCTCATTCAGCAGATCAACCTGCCAGTCAACGAAGGCGCGCAGGAAGTTTCCTTCACCAAACTGAATGATGCGTTCAGGATACTGAGCACCGGGGAAATCGCGACGATTTAGTGTTTGCACAATGGGTTCCCTTTATGATTAGTCATACAACCTGATTGAATTGGTCCAATAGGTTAGCAAACTTTAATACATTGAAACCCTGTTTTGATCAATTCCCGATAACAAATTAGAGCGTTTTATAGAAAAGTGTGGTCCCGGTCAGCGTCCCGTCGGGCATTTTGGCATAGTCGGGTATCACCCCAACTTTTTGCCATCCGCAATTGTGGTAGAACAACTCAGCGGAACTGCCCGTGGCCGTATCAAGCACCAGCAGCGTCTTGCCTTGTTGATGCGCGCAACGTTCGAGTCCGTTCATCAATTCCCGAGCCACACCGCCCCGTCGCGCAGAGGTGTGAACCAGTAGTTTGGCGACATCTGCACGATGGGGTTGGTTTTCGGGTTGATCGATAATGAGCTGGACGGTACCAACTAGAACACCCTGTGCGTCCTGTGCCCCCAGAACAATCCTTTCTCCACGGTCGACACTTTGCGCGACGCTCATCCAGAAAGGTCGTGACTTTTCACTCGTAAAAGGCAGCATAAAGCTGACAGAGGCGCCGTCATTGACGCATGTTTCAAGGATGTCGCTGAGCTCGTCGATTCTCGACAGAATCTGTGCCGAACTCATCACAAAGCAGGGTTTGCAGGTAGCCATTTTTTCTCCTTAGATTGACCCCTTATACTGCTTTTAACAAAAGCACAACACAAGGAGACATATCATAGGATTATGTTATCTATGGCTTATTCATTTGAAGCACTAACCAGTGATAAATAACCGTGACAACGTAACGTTGCTGCTCATCGTTAAGCGCGACACCCTGAGGAATATCATGCCATTTCGCCAGACAGCCCCGACAACAGGTGGCCGTAGCATGTTGAGCGATAAAGACCGGATGCCCACGCATGGGCGTCTGCTTACCATCATTGACCGGTAACGCCGGAGCCAGCCGTTTGGCAATAAAATCCGCAGCGTGTTGCTCGATAACTGGCGCACCTTTATCCAGACAATACTGCCTTTCTTTCTGACCAAGACGAAACCGCGAGCGAAACGTTGATTTCGCCAGCCTGGCAAAAAGAGGACCGAGCGTATTCATCAGTAAACCGAGCGCCCCAGTTGTTGTGTTAATTGCTCCAGCACGGCGATACCCGCCAGCGAATTTCCCGCAGGATCCAGTTCCGGACTCCAGACGGCAATCGCCATCTCGTGGGGAACGATAGCCACTATACCGCCGCCAACGCCAGATTTCGCCGGTAAACCTACTCGCCAGGCAAATTCCCCTGCGTTCTGATACATGCCACTGGTAGCCATCAACGCGTTGATCTGCCTGGCCTGCATGGGCGTAACCACGGGCTCCGCAAGATGAAAGGCATGTCCCTGATTCGCCAGAAAGACGAACGTACGCGCCAGTTCTACACAGCTCATTTTCAACGCACAATAGTGAAAGTAATTTTGTAAAACGGTGGTCACATCATGATGGAAATTGCCAAATGATTTCATCAGCCAGGCGATAGCCGCGTTACGCGCCGAGTGCTCAAACTCAGAACGCGCCACTGTCGAATCATAGGCGATATCCGATACGCCGCTTAATGCCCTAACCACTTCCAGCATCCGTTGACGCGGTGCGCTCAGTCGCCCTTGCAGCATGTCGCAAACCACCAGCGCCCCGGCATTGATGAAGGGATTACGCGGGATCCCCTGTTCCATTTCCAGCTGTACCAGGGAATTAAAAGGATGACCGGATGGATCTTTGCCGACACGTTGCCAGATCTCATCCTCCTGATAATGACGCATCGCCACGACCAGACTGAGCACCTTTGAAATTGACTGAATAGAAAAGCGCTCTTGCGCATCCCCCGCCTGATAGTGCTGTCCATCGACGGTGCAAATGGCAATACCCAGTTTTGAACCGTCCACGGAAGCTAATGCAGGAATGTAATCAGCGACTTTACCTTGACCAATCAGCGGACGAACCTGCTGCACAATGGTCTCTAAAATTGAATTGTCCATGGCCCTGGCCACAACATGCTCCTTGCTCGCAGGTATGAAAGGCCTGCGAGTATAACAGAGCTGAATACGCAGCGTCAGGCCGGAAGGCGGAATCTGGCCACTGCCTGCATAAGCTGGTGAGATTCATGATGTAGCTGCAAGGAAGAATTGGATGCGGCATTCACCAGATCGCTGGTTTGCCGGGCCTCTCCGTTCAGAACATGAAGCTTACGAGTCAACTGGTGAATACTGTCCCCCTGATTTAACGTTGCCGCCGAAATATCGTTCAGCAATGCGCCGAGGTTTTCCACCAGCGAAATAACCTGCTGTAGATTCTCATCCAGCCCGTTTACGGCATGAAAGCCCTCTTCAATGCCCTGTAAAGAGTGTTGAATGAGCGCCTGAATATTCTGCGTCGACTGACCGCTTTTTCGCGCCAGAAGTCCAACTTCTTTGGCGACCACTGCAAACCCGCGCCCTTGTTCCCCAGCATGTGCAGCCTCGATTGCCGCGTTCAGTGCGAGGATGTTTGTCTGAAACGCGATGTTGTCGATTAGCGTTATAATTCCGCGCATTTCAGACGAGCGCGTCACAATCGCCTGCATTGACGCATTTACCGTCGCCATCATTCGGTCTCCGCCCGCCGCAATATCACGGGCCTGCACAGCACGCTGATTCGCCAGTTGAGCAAAGCCACTGTTATCCTCAACATGCGTTTCAAGAAAACCAATATGCGAAGTCACGGTACTCAACTCTTCACTTTGCTTCGCCGATTGCTGATACAACTGCTTATTATTTTGCGCAAGTTCGCTGATGTTCCCCACCATTGCGGTTGTGGCGTCATTCACCTGCTGTACCAGCGCGCAGAGTCCCTGCTGCATTGCAGCAATTCGCAAACTTAATTGCATCACTTCCCGATTGAACTGACTCACCTGCGGAGCTGGTCGGGAAAGATCGCCTGCCGCTAAAATATCGATATGATCGATCAGCCGTCGCAGCGGTGTTATCACCCAACGAGACATACTGCGCCAGACCAGCACAGCGATAACCACCAGCACCAGAGGAATAAACAAAAACAGATGCTGTAAACGCTCAAGACTGGTCAACAATTGCTGACGCCCAACTTCCGCATGTCGCCCACTTTCCTGCTGAAAGCGGGCGTAGTTGTCGTTAAAATCTGACTGAAACGCCTGTACGGGCACGGCAAAAAAAGCGTCAATCGAACCGGACTGCATCAGCCCGTCCGCCTGTTCCTGAATGCCGCTATAAAAGCGCTGATAGCTCTCCGTGAGTTCTGGATCCGGCTGCGGTTTTAAATGACTCCATGCATCCCATGCGGTTTTTGACTGTGTCAGCGCCCGATGAGCCTCCTCCATTAATGGCCGCCAACTTCCATCAGAGCCGGTGGCGGCATCCTGCATAAAATAAACTCCAGCCCGGTTAAGCAGATCGCTGGCAGACAATAATGCCACCCTCGCTTCATCGATCTTCGCCTGCTGTATTAGCGCGAGCTGATTACGACCTTCATTATGCTGCGCGTCGCTGACTGAGGCCGAGAGCATCAAAGAGGACGCGACCTGCAATACAGAGAACAGTGCAATTATGCAGAAAATACCAGTTAACAAACCAAACTGACGGGGGATCAGACGTTGAAAAATTTGCGTTATGTTCATATTACTCTTCTGTATCAAAGCGTTAGACGCGAATATACGGAGAGTAAATGACAGAAAAATTGCAGAAATAAGACAGGTGCCCCCGATGGAGGCACCCACACCATCAGAGGCGGTTTTTCCAGACGGTCTGCACGTTACAGAACTCATGCAGGCCAAAGTGAGAGAGCTCGCGGCCAAAACCACTTTTCTTCACGCCGCCAAATGCAACACGGGCATCGCTGGCACTGAAGCCATTGATGAATACGCCTCCACATTCCAGGCGTGACGCCATATTCTGCGCCAGCGCTTCATCTGCGGTGAACACCGTGGCGGATAAACCGAAATCACTATCATTTGCCAGTGCTAAGGCATGTTCCGCATTCTTTGCCACGGTAATCGCTGCAACCGGGCCAAACAGCTCCTGACGAAAAGCCGTCATCTCTGGAGTGACATCACCCAGTACCGTCACAGCATAGTAATTGCCGTGGCCTGCAATTTTTTCCCCGCCGAGAAGTAATCGCGCTCCTTCAGCAAGGGAGGCTTCAACCTGCTGATGAAGCTCATCACGCAGATCAAATCGCGCCATCGGACCCAGATCGTTTTCTTCGTTCAGCGGATCGCCCATTTTGAGCGCGCTCGCGGCCGCGACAAAACGAGCCGTAAATTCTGCCGCAATACCTTCTTCAATAATGAAACGCTTCGCTGCCGCACACACCTGCCCAGTGTTCTGGTAACGCCCGGCAACTGCCGCCTTAACGGCCAGGTCAAGATCAGCATCATTAAGGACAATAAACGGATCGGAACCACCCAGCTCAAGCACACATTTCTTCAACGCCGCCCCTGCCTGAGCGCCAATCGCCGCACCGGCACGAACACTGCCCGTCACCGTTACCGCCGCAATACGCGGGTCATTGATCATCTGACTTACCCCAGCGTTGTCGGCATTCACCCAACCGTAAACCCCGGCAGGAACATTCGCATCAGCAAATACCTGGGCGATAATCGCAGCACAGCCGGTTACATTCGGTGCATGCTTTAACAGGTAGCCATTTCCGGCCAACAGAATTGGAATGGCGCCACGCAGTACCTGCCAGAGTGGGAAGTTCCACGGCATGATCGCCAGAATGGTTCCTACGGGGCGATACTCAATCACAGCCTGATTGTTTTCCACCAGCGTAGGTTCCGGATTGAGCATCGCCGGGCCATGTTCGGCGTACCAGTCGCACAATGCGGCCGATTTGGCAACTTCACCCCGTGCCTGCTTGATGGGTTTGCCCATTTCACGGGAAATACATTGCGCCATCTCTTCCGCACGATGACGCAGAGCCTGCCCAATATCACGCAGCGTTTGCGCACGGTGTTCAACGGAAGTATGTTTCCATTCGCTGTAGCCTTTCGCAGCAAGGCTCAGCGCATGTGCAATCTCTTCAGCGCTCGCCCATGGCATCGCTGCCAGCCTTTCTCCATTAGCAGGATTAACGGAAATCGCATGTGTTGCTGCTGTGATAGTCATAGTTGCCTCTCTTCATCGCAGGGTATGGTTATATCATGCGCATATTTACTCTTTCTGAAAAATGAATAATATTAACCACACCATTCACGAATAGAGAACACCATGGATCTGACGCAACTGGAAATGTTCAATGCCGTCGCAGAGACCGGCAGTATTACGCAGGCCGCTGCGAAGGTGCATCGCGTGCCATCTAATCTCACCACCCGCATTCGCCAGCTTGAAGCCGACCTTGGCGTCGATCTGTTTATTCGTGAAAACCAGCGTCTGCGACTTTCCCCATCCGGGCACAACTTTTTGCGCTACAGCCAGCGGATCCTCGCACTGGTTGAGGAAGCGAGAATGGTCGTCGCCGGGGATGAACCTCAGGGGTTGTTCTCTCTTGGCTCGCTGGAAAGTACTGCCGCTGTGCGAATCCCCGCCACGCTGGCGGAATATAACCAGCGTTACCCCAAAATTCAGTTTGCGCTGGCGACAGGCCCTTCGGGCACGATGCTGGATGGTGTGCTCGAGGGGACGCTGAACGCCGCCTTTGTTGACGGTCCGATTACCCATCCTGGCCTTGAAGGAATGCCGGTCTACCGTGAAGAGATGATGATTGTCACGCCGCACGGTCACCCTCCCATCCAGCGGGCCAGTGATGTTAACGGTTGTAGTATTTACGCCTTTCGCGCCAACTGTTCCTATCGCCGCCACTTTGAAAGCTGGTTTCATGCCGATCGCGCAATGCCCGGCACCATTCATGAAATGGAGTCGTATCACGGAATGCTGGCCTGCGTTATTGCCGGCGCGGGTATCGCGCTGATCCCGCGCTCGATGCTGGAGAGCATGCCTGGGCATCATCAGGTCAACGCCTGGGCGCTAAGCGAAAACTGGCGCTGGCTGAATACGTGGCTGGTCTGGCGCAGAGGCGCAATGACGAGGCAACTGGAAGCGTTTATTGAGATCTTGAACCCCCAGTTGTCGCAGAATAGGGATTAACTGGCAATCGTCAGTTGGCAGGGTAACTGTTCTAGTTGCTCGCGCACGCCCTCATTGAGCCGGGCATCGGTCACAATATCCGTCAGCGCATTCAAATGGGTAACATTAAACAATGACCACGCGCCATATTTTGAACTGTCTGCCAGCAGTACCCGGCGACTGGCGTTGGCAATCAGGTCACGTTTTACCCCGGCCTTCTCTTCCGTCGGCGCGGTGATCCCACGCGCCAGATCCCAACCGTTACAGCTTAAAAACGCGATATCCGGCCAGACGCTCTGCAACAGTTTACGCCCATGCTCGCCGATGCATGACTGGCTGGAGTCATCAATCCGCCCGCCAATGATCGTCACTTCAATTTGTTTAAACTCGGAGAAAAAAAGTGCGATGTGCAGATCGCTGGTGATGACCCGCAGCGGCAGATGGGTGAGCTGACGAGCCAGTTCAATCATTGTCGTACCTGCATCCAGAACAATAGAATCCCCTGCCTTCACCAGGCTTGCTGCCGCGCTGGCGATCGCTTGTTTTTCTTGCAGGCTGCGTTGCATTTTCTCATGCGTAGTAGGCTGCGATGGGATAAATCGGTTAAGCGTCACACCACCATGGGTACGGCTGATCACGCCTTCCTGATCGAGTTTAATCAGATCGCGACGAATAGTCGCCGGAGAGGCGCCCGTCACGGCAACCAACTGTTCTACCGTCGCCAGATTATGCCCTTTCAGATAATCCATAATCTGTTCTAACCGATTATATCCCTTCATTTTAATCCCGCGTGATTTGCATTGCTAACTGGATGGACACCGCCATGCTCTCAGACTTGGCTTTACCTGTCCAGGCAATATCAAACGCCGTACCGTGGTCTGCAGAGGTGCGAATAAACGGTAACCCGGCGGTGATATTCACCCCATCATAGAATCCAAGCAATTTTAGCGGAATATGCCCCTGATCGTGATACATCGCTACCACCATGTCGTACATTCCTTCGTGGCACTGCATAAATACCGTATCCGGTGGGCACGGCCCGGTGACATTTAGCCCCAGCGCCTGCATAGTCTGGATTGCGGGTCCAACTATTTTGATTTCTTCATCGCCAAAAAGACCATTTTCTCCAGCATGTGGATTCACCCCTGCCACCGCAATACGCGGATTTTCATACCCAACGCGACGCAGGAAATCATGTGCTACCTGAATAACAGTTTTCACCCGCTGTTCGCTGAGCGTATCCAGGAATGTTCGTAACGCAATATGGGTGGTGACATGGATGACTTTGAGCTGGTCGGTATACAGCACCATTGCATAATCTTTACTGTTGGTCAGTTGCGCCAGCAGTTCGGTATGCCCAGGATAATGATGACCCGCCAGATGTAATGCTTCTTTATTCAGAGGCGCAGTGGCTATCGCTTTAACTTCGCCATTCAGCGCCAACATCGTGGCACGCTTGATACAGCGATATGCCAGATCCCCGGCCTGTGCTTGCACTACACCGGGCTGGAGAGAATCTGGATCGGCAAGCGGTTCATCAATGACATTGATTACACCTGCGTCGAATTGCGCCTGGGCTACACTTTCAATCACCCGAAGTTCCGCTGGCGGTGTTATATTCAATGACTGGATCCGTCGCAGCGTCTGCACGCATCCAACAACAATGACCGGCGCGCCAGAAAGCTCTCCCTTCGCCAGTGATTTAAGAATGATCTCCGGTCCAATACCCGCCGGATCGCCCATGGTTACCGCAATAGTGTTATTCACTCATTTTCTCCTCAACATAATTCAAAACCTGACGCAAGGTCGTTTCGTCACCAAATCCCCCTGCTTTTGTCATAACCGGGCGCTGCCAGTATCCACCAACAAAATGACCATACGGCACGCACTGGGCCACACGGTCGCTGATACGAAATCCTGTTGCTCCGAGCGCTTCAGCAACCGCCATAGCAACATCGCCGCCAGAGAGATACAGCGCTGCGGGTGAGATATCATCAGCAACCTGTCGGGTAAGTTGCCCAAGGAACTGGCAGATTTTTTCGCCCAACTGAGCGCGACTTACCTGCCAGCGGGCGCAAAGATGCGGAATATGGTGCCGCGCATCAGTATCAGGACAAGTGTGAACAATGCAGTGTTTACCGGATGCCAGAACGCCAATAATGCGGGCGACGTACCCCGTCACAGCCCCCTTCAACATATCTTCGATATCAATGAATACCGTCTCTACCTGCGGGTTTCTGCGCACAACAGCAATCTGGCGTTGAGCAATTTCACTCATTGAGCCCACAATCGCCAGTAAACGCCGGGAAGATGCCGTCTGGATATGGCGGGCCAGTGCGTCACAGATTCCTGCTGACCCCACCAAAAGCGGCGTATCATTTCGCTCCCTTGCTTCAACAACAATGGCATCGAGATCGGCATTACTCTGCGCATCAACCACCCAAATTTGCGGCATATCAGCGGCAGGTTCTGTCAGGCGTTGCAAATAGTCAGTCAGTGACATAGCCCGGCATGTGATGGTGGTTTGTGCCTGAAGTACCGCACAAATATCAGCGCTAGCTACCGGGGTTTTCGGGTCACTGGCAAATTCGGTTTGGGTAACCGGGACACCGTTGATAAGGCAAAGACCTTGTTCAGTCGTCCGACCGGCCAGGGGAAACGCTGGCGCAACAATGGCCAGATTTTTACCGGTGACCTGCATTAACGCCTCAACTTCGGCCCCTGGGTTGCCACGTAATGTGGAATCCATTTTCTTTAGCCACAGCGCCCGCGAGTCTGCATGACAGGCAAGCGCTAAAGCTCTCACGCGGGAAGATGCCTGCGGTGCATCCAACGCACGACTATCACTGTTAACGACCAGTACGTCGGTCTCCTCGGTGGAGGGTAACGTGAAGGCGACATTCACCGTCATTCCCGTCAGCGCAAGGCTGACCCCCGCATCGTTCCCCCCGGTAAAGTCATCGGCGATAACCAGGATTTGCGGTCTAGCTACTTGTTTACTCATCCATGCTCCGGGTCGTTATGTGTTGTTAATGATTATATTCAATCACAATTGATTAAGTGTGAGCAAGCTCAAGTTATTCAGTTCCGAGATAAATTATAAATTTAGCCCATGATGTCATCGTTCCTGAATCACAGTGAGCGAATTCAATCACTCAAACAACAGGAGAATGTTGTGGCAACAATTAATAGCACCGTGATCAGCGGTTCGCATGCCATCCCCGCTCTGGAGCCATTACTGAGCGGTAAACGCCAGTTACTGCTGGTAACTGATGCAAATATTGTTCGACTGGATGCAGTAGCGCAGATCCGTACCCTGCTGGCTAATGATGGCCGTCAGGTGACACTGATTGATAACGTACCCGCCGAGCCGGGACATCATGACGTCAGCAAACTCGTCAAACGCGTGGCTGACCTCAATGTGGAAATGGTGATAGGCATTGGCGGCGGTAGCGTACTGGATGTGGCGAAACTGCTCTCCGTCTTATGTCACCCTGAGTCCCCGACGCTTGACGCCATGCTGGCAGGTGAAAAACCGCAACAACGTGTGACCTCCGTGCTAATCCCCGCCACAGCAGGCACGGGTTCAGAAGCCACTCCAAACGCGATACTGGCCATCCCCGAACAAAACACCAAGGTGGGTATCATCTCCCCGGTGCTGCTGCCGGATTATGTCGCCTTGCTACCGGAACTCACCACCAGTATGCCAGCGCACATCGCCTCATCCACCGGCATTGACGCGCTCTGTCATCTGATTGAGTGCTTTACAGCAACTATCGCCAACCCAATCAGCGACAACGCTGCGCTCATCGGTTTACAGAAATTGTTGAAAAACATCGAAACCTCGGTTAATGAACCGAACAATTTGCTGGCTAAACTGGAAATGCTGTGGGCGTCATACTATGGCGGTGTAGCGATTAATCACGCCGGTACACATCTGGTTCATGCGCTCTCTTATCCGCTGGGGGGGCGATACCATCTCCCACATGGTGTCGCTAACGCGATTCTGTTAGCACCCTGCATGAAGGTGGTTCGCCCTCACGCGGTCAACAAATTTGCCCAGGTCTGGGATCTGCTACCTGACGCCGATCGCACACTCAGCGCTGAAGAAAAATCTTTCGCGCTGGTGGAGTACTTCTCCGCGCTCGTGAAACGGCTCAACCTGCCCGACAACCTGGCAACGCTTGGCGTGCCCTCCACTGACCTTTCCGCGCTGGCCGATGCCGCGCTTAACGTAAAACGTCTTATGAACAACGCGCCCTGTCAGGTGAGCCATGACGATGTTAAGGCTATTTATCAAACACTTTTTCCAGAACTGATTACCAAAGGAGTGAATCATGAGTAAAAAAATCTGTGGCGTACTGACGGCAATCGTCACCCCTTTCGATAACGAAGGGGCATTAAACCTCACCGAACTCAAAAACCAGGTTAATCGCCAGCTAAACGCTGGAAACGGTATTTTCTGCGGCGGCACCAATGGCGAGTTTTTTGTACTTAACGAGGAAGAAAAAATAGCGGTGACCCGTACCTGCGTTGAGGAAGTTGCTGGACGGGCAAATGTGGTGGCGCATATTGGTGAAATCTCAACCCGTGAAACCATTCGTCTGGGTAAACAAATAGAAAAACTGGGCGTCGATGCCGTATCGGTGATTACCCCGTATTTTGTTCCGCTCAAACAGCAGGAACTGATTGCCCACTATACCGCGATTGCCGACGCGCTATCGGTGCCGGTATTTCTCTATAACATCCCGGCACGTACGGGTAACACCATTGAACCGGCAACCGCAAGAGTGCTGGCGGCGCATCCCAACATCATTGGCATCAAAGACAGCGCCGGTAGCTATGAAAGCCTCGGTGGATTCCTTGACGCCGTCAAAGATATTGAAGGTTTTGATGTGTTGAATGGGCCGGATTCGCTGATTCACCAGGGATTCGTTGACGGTTGTTCTGCCTGTATTTCTGGTCTGGCAAACGTGGCGCCAAAAGAAATTAATGCTATCTGGGCGCGATTCAAGGCCGGTGATATTGCCGGATCGCATGAGGCACAGGAAAGCGTCACGGGCTTGCGAACCGATCTCTATAAAGTTGCCTTCTCGCCCGCTGCAGTCAAAAAAGCGTTGCAAATCATGGGGCATGAGGTTGGCGCAAGTCGTTACGCTGTCACGTTTAACGCACAACAGGAAAATCTGATCCAACAGATTATCAATAACTATCTGCAATAACCTCTTTTACAGCGGCGGTAACGCCGCTTAACTAACAGGATTGTATTATGAACGTCATCTGTACTTCTCCGTCATTTGCCAAATACGATCGGCAGCCAATCGAGCAACTGCAGGATGCGGGTCTTAAATTAATCATGCTTCCCGCAGATATCGGACGAAAAGAACTCGAACCATACCTTGCAGACACGGTGGCGATGATCGTTGCCTTCACAGAGGTTAATGCTGAATTGCTGGCAGCGGCCCCTCAGCTGAAAATCGTCTGTAAGCATGGCGTCGGTGTCGATAACATCGACCTGGATGCCACCCGGGAAAAAGGCATTTACGTTACCAATGTGCCGGATGCCAACAAACATGCCGTCGCCGATTTTGCTTTTTCATTGATCCTTAACTGTGCTCGACAATTACCCGGTGCAATTGAGCAAACTCGCGCCGGAAATTGGCCACGTATTTTCGCCTCTGATGTCTATGGCAAAACCATCGGTATCATTGGGCTGGGCAACATAGGTAAACAGGTCGCGCTACGTGCCCGCGGTTTCAACATGCGCATACTGGCACACGATGCCTGGCAGGATGAGTCATTCGCCAAAGCAAATTGCGTTGAGTATGTCTCATTAGATGCTTTAACAGAAAACAGTGATTTTATTACCCTCCATACACCGCTAACCCCTGAAACAAAAAATCTCTTTGATTTGGCCCGCATGCAGAAAATGAAGAAAAGCAGCTATTTAATCAATGTTTCACGCGGTGGTGTCGTTAATGAAGAGGATCTGTTCCAGGCGCTGACTCAGGGCGTTATTAAAGGAGCTGCAGCCGATGTCTTTATACAGGAGCCCTGCAATTCACATCCTTTGTTTGCCCTTGAAAACTTTATTCCGACGGCGCACATCGCAGGATATACCGAAGGTGCGGTGAGCAATATTGGAGAGCAATGCGTACACAATATTATTGCGTGCGTCATACATCAACATAAGCCGCAAAACATTATGAACTCACTCTAAAAGAACGGTAAAAATGTACCCTTCATACTAAAACAATAAACATCTACCATGGGCCAAATATATGAATAATTTAGCTGAAAAATCCCGGATTCGCTGGTGGATTGCGGGATTAATGTGGCTTGCTATTGCAATTAACTATATTGACCGAACGGTATTATCAGCTGCTGCTCCGCATCTTATTGATGAGCTTAAGCTCGATCCCGAAATGATGGGGTTTATAATGGCAGCATTCTTTTGGTCATACTCCTTATTGCAAATACCTGCAGGCTGGTTCGCCGATCGCTTCGGCCAGAAAAAAGGTCTGGGCATTGCCGTAGCGTGGTGGTCAATAGCCACATCAATGATGGGGCTGGCCACTGGTTTTAAGTCACTGCTGGCACTCAGACTGGCTTTGGGCGTGGGTGAAGCCGCTGCCTATCCAAGCAATGCGGGGATCGCCGCACGATGGTTCCCTGACAGAGAGCGAGCAACTGTTTCCGGGTTGTTTGACAGTGCCTCAAAATTCGGCGGAGCCGTTGCCATGCCGCTGATCGTCTGGATGATTTATCAATTCGACTGGCGATTAACGTTTCTTATTATTGGTAGCGTGGGAATTTTATGGGTCATTGCGTGGTATTTTATTTATACCGAAAACCCGGAAGATCACAAAAAAATCAGCCCGGCGGAAGTGAAACATATTCGCGAGGGGCAAAAACAGAAACATGGTGATAAATCTGTATTACCCATGCGATGGTATAAGTTGCTACGCTATCGCAATATCTGGGCAATGTGTATCGGTTTTTTCACCATCAATTACACTTCGTATTTCTTTATTACCTGGTTGCCGACCTATCTGGTAAAAGACAAAGGTATGGATTTTATCAAAATGGGTATGGTCGCGGCCCTACCATTGCTTTGCGGAATGGTGATTGAAGTGTTCGCAGGTTGGGCGTCGGATCGCATGGTACATAAACGGATATTATCGCTCACCGCTACAAGAAAATTATTCCTGACTATTGGTTTATTGATGGCTTTATGTATTGGTTTTGCCCCCTTTACTGACTCCGTTTTCATGACTGTCTTTTTACTGTGTGTAGCTAAATCAGGAACTACCGTCGCGGCCTCACAGGTCTGGGCATTACCAGGCGATGTTGCCCCCAAAAACAGCGTGTCGATTGTTGCCGGGTTACAGAATACCGTCTCAAACATGGGCGGTGCAGTCGGCCCGATTATTACAGGTGCAATCGTCGCTGCCACGGGTTCATTTACGTGGGCCCTTGTATTTTCCGCGGCACTCGTCGTACTGGGTATTTTGAATTACCTGTTTTTAATGGGCAAAGTCGAACCCATCGTTGACAGCGAGTATGACGCATTGTGCATGAACCAGGCACGACAGCATTAACACCTGCAATTACTTTGCTCTGTTTCCCGGTCAGTCATCGTACTGACCGGTTCCCCGAAAAACCGCCAAACATTCAGCAGAATAATGTGATATAAATCACGAAATGATTGTATTTTCGCCAGCAAACGTTTTAAGATCGTGACCTTACCTTTTCGCAGCTAATCCACCTATTTGATATGACAACAGACACTGTTTCCCGCAAAGTCGCGTGGCTACGGGTAGTTACGCTTGCCATTGCCGGTTTTATTTTCAATACCACTGAGTTTGTCCCTGTCGGTTTGCTGTCCGACATCGCACAAAGTTTTAATATGCAGACCGCGCAGGTCGGGATCATGCTGACGATCTACGCCTGGGTTGTGGCTCTGATGTCGCTGCCTTTCATGCTGCTTACCAGCCAGGTAGAACGCCGTAAACTTTTGATCTGCTTGTTTGTGGTGTTTATCGCCAGCCACGTACTCTCTTTCCTGGCATGGAATTTTACCGTGCTGGTAATTAGCCGTATTGGTATTGCTTTTGCGCACGCCATTTTCTGGTCGATCACCGCCTCGCTGGCGATTCGCCTGGCTCCTGCCGGGAAACGCGCGCAGGCGCTCAGTCTGATTGCGACCGGCACCGCGCTGGCGATGGTGCTTGGTCTGCCTATCGGGCGGATCGTTGGCCAGTATTTTGGCTGGCGCACCACCTTCTTCGCCATCGGTATGGGGGCGTTAGTTACCCTGCTTTGCCTGATTAAGCTCCTGCCCAAATTACCCAGCGAGCATTCTGGTTCATTGAAAAGCCTACCCGTGTTATTTCATCGTCCGGCGTTAATGAGCCTGTATCTGCTGACAGTGATTGTGGTCACCGCGCATTACACGGCCTACAGCTATATCGAACCGTTTGTGCAGACCGTCGCCGGGCTGAGCGCAAACTTTGCAACCGTGCTACTGCTGGTTCTGGGGGGTGCGGGAATTGTCGGTAGCGTCATTTTTGGCAAGCTGGGTAATCAACATGCATCCGTACTGATTAGCAGCGCCATTGCCCTGCTGACGGTGTGCCTGGTGTTGTTACTTCCCGCCGCAAACAGCGAAATGCATCTGGCCGTCCTGAGTATATTCTGGGGCATCGCCATTATGTTGATAGGTCTGGGTATGCAGGTCAAAGTGCTGGCGCTGGCCCCGGATGCCACCGACGTCGCAATGGCCCTTTTCTCAGGCATTTTTAATATCGGTATAGGGGCTGGCGCGCTGGTGGGAAATCAGGTGAGTCTGCACTGGTCAATGTCTACGATTGGTTATGTCGGCGCAGTGCCTGCCGTTTTGGCGTTGATCTGGTCGATAATTATCTTCCGTAAATGGCCGGTATCACTGGAAGAACAGCCTCAACATTCGTAAAAAACCGTGCCCGGCAGGCCATGCCGGGCGCGTTGTTTTAAGCGTAAGTTTTAATGATTTCCAGCACGCCGTTAATAATAAACTGCACGCCCATACATACCAGCAGGAAGCCCATCAGACGGGAAATCGCCTCAATCCCGCCTTTACCGACCAGGCGCATAATCCCACCGGAACTGCGCAAACTGCCCCACAGGATCACCCCGACTGCCGCAAAAATAATCGGCGGCGCGACCATGATCACCCAGTCTGGAAACTCGGAACCATGACGCACAGTTGACGCCGAACTGATGATCATTGCAATCGTACCCGGACCGGCAGTGCTTGGCATGGCCAGCGGAACAAATGCAATATTGGCCGTCGGTTCGTCTTCCAGTTCTTCTGATTTGCTTCTCGCTTCCGGAGAATCATGCGCCTTCTGCTGTGGAAACAACATCCGAAAGCCGATAAACGCAACGATTAACCCACCCGCAATACGTAGCCCGGGAATCGAAATCCCAAAGGTGTTCATCACCAGTTGTCCGGCGTAGTAAGCCACCATCATGATAGCGAACACGTAAACGGACGCCATGAGTGACTGACGGTTACGCTCTGCGCTGTTCATGTTGCCGGCAAGGCCAAGGAACAACGCCACGGTGGTTAACGGGTTTGCCAACGGTAACAGGACTACCAGCCCCAGCCCTATTGCTTTAAACAAGTCCATCATAATGTCATCTTTCCTGTGCGTTAATCGTCAACGGCAAGTATACGGTGAAATCCGGGAGATAAGCCATTTTCGCGCTGTAAGGATTCATTTTTCATCTGCAGGTATAAACCATAATTATCAAACCGTTAAATTTCCACTCGCCAGGTGTTCGGCCTGATGCTTTAGCAAAACGTGGCATTTGCCGACTCATTCATTTGACTTATATTTGCCTAAGCAATAATATCAGCCGTGACTAACTACTTGCCAGGGCAACCATTGTGAAAAGCACCAGTGATCTGTTTAACGAAATCATCCCACTGGGTCGTTTGATCTACATGGTTAATCAGAAAAAAGATCGTTTGCTAAACGACTATCTGTCACCGCTGGATATCACGGCATCGCAGTTCAAGGTGCTTTGCTCCATCCGTTGCGCGGTGTGCATCACCCCTGTCGAATTGAAAAAAGTGCTGTCTGTCGATCTCGGCGCTCTGACGCGGATGCTGGACAGACTGGCCTGTAAAGGCTGGATTGAAAGGCTTCCGAATCCACATGACAAGCGGGGCGTGCTGGTGAAACTCACCGAGCATGGCGCAGCAATTTGCGAGCAGTGTCATCAATTAGTAGGGCAAGACCTACACCAGGAACTAACAAAAAACTTAACGGCGGATGAAGTGACCACGCTTGAGCATTTGCTTAAGAAAATCCTGCCGTAAACAGAAAGAGGTATGACGATGTCCAGACGCAATACTGACACAATCACTATTCATAGCATTTTGGACTGGATCGAAAATAACCTTGAATCGCCGCTCTCACTGGAAAAAGTGTCAGAGCGTTCAGGTTACTCCAAATGGCACCTGCAACGGATGTTTAAAAAAGAAACCGGTCATTCACTGGGCCAATACATCCGCAGCCGTAAAATGACTGAAATAGCACAAAAATTAAAAGAGAGTAACGAGCCGATCCTTTATCTGGCGGAACGTTACGGCTTTGAGTCTCAGCAAACGCTGACCCGAACATTCAAAAACTATTTTGATGTTCCGCCGCATAAATACCGTATGACGAATATGCACGGCGAATCGCGCTATTTGCTTCCACTCAATCAATGTAATTGCTAATCGCCAGTTAACGACGTAACCGAGGAAATCATGAAACTTCTGTCTTATGCAATGCTGGCCCTGCTGTTTGTTGTTTCGGGCCAGAGCATGGCGGAACAGACCGCGCAGCCTGCCACACAAAACAGTCGCGACGCGATGATTATGCCGCCAGCGCACGATCAGTCCCCGTTCGATTTTAATCATATGGGTGCAGGCAGCGACAAATCCGACGAATTAGGTGTGCCTTATTACAATATGCGCAACCTGTGATTTTTTTGCCCCGTCACTGCGGGGCTTTTTTTATCCTCTCGCCTGCGCAGTCTTACGCAACCGAAAGCCAAACACATTGATATACAACCCCGCCATGATCAGTAACGCACCAAGCAGTTGCAATCCGGTCAGCGTTTCATCCAGCAGCACGGCCGCGCTCGCCAGTCCAACCACCGGTACCAACAGCGACAACGGCGCGACACGCCAGGTCTCATAACGCCCGAGTAAAGAACCCCAGATACCGTAACCCACAATGGTCGCCACAAACGCCAGATAGACCAGTGACAGAATGGTGGTCATATCTATTGCCACCAGACTTTGGGTAATTTGCGCCGGTCCATCGAGAAGTAATGAGGCCAGGAAGAATGGAACAACAGGAATCAACGCACTCCATACCACCAGCGACATCACGGCCGGGCGTGACGGGTGCTGCATGATTTTTTTGTTAAAGATATTACCGCAGGCCCAGCTTAGCGCCGCCGCCAGCGTCAGCATAAAACCGAGCATGCCGACATGCTGTCCGTTCAGACTGGCCTCAATCAACACCAGCACGCCAAAGACCGCCAGCGCAATTCCTACCAGTTGTTTACCCTGCAGACGCTCGCCAAAGGCAAATGCCCCCAGAATGATGGTGAAAAATGCCTGAGCCTGTAATACCAGAGAAGCTAACCCGGCAGGCATACCGAATTTGATGGCGCTAAAGAGAAACGCGAACTGCCCAAAACTGATGGTTAGTCCATAACCGAGTAGTAGCGAAAGCGGTATTTTCGGACGGGCAACAAAGAATATCGCCGGAAACGCCACCAGTAAAAATCGCAGTCCTGCCAGCATTAAGGGGGGCATATTGTGCAGCCCCACTTTAATGACAACAAAGTTCAGCCCCCAAACCACAACGACCAGTAACGCTAATAACCCGTCTTTACGCGACATACCACCGCCCCTGCAAATATTAAATTTTTGTAAACAAGTTAAAGTAACGGAAATCGTTGTGCCGTAACAGATCATTAATTCAGGTAGGCCACACAGGGCGTTTTCGGACAACTTATTGAGTGTACATCACACTTTTAGCATGCTATTTGTTTTTGATATCTAAAAAAACATAACAACATGCATTGTCGGGCAGGAAAATGAATATCTCTTTGAGAAGGTCCACTCTCGCGTTACTCGCATCATCATTGTTATTAACGATTGGCCGTGGCGCCACGCTGCCATTTATGACTATCTACCTCAGTCGACAGTACAACCTGAGCGTCGACCTGATCGGTTATGCGATGACGGTCGCTCTGACCATTGGCGTGGTGTTCAGCCTTGGCTTTGGTATTCTGGCCGACAAGTTCGATAAAAAACGCTACATGCTGCTGGCTATCTGCGGCTTTGCATCAGGCTTTATTGCTATTCCACTGGTGCATAACGTGGTGGTGGTGGTTCTGCTTTTCGCTCTGATCAACTGCGCCTACTCCGTCTTCGCCACGGTTTTGAAGGCCTGGTTTGCCGATAACCTCTCCGCGACCAACAAAACGAAAATTTTCTCGCTTAACTATACCGTGCTGAACATTGGCTGGACCGTTGGCCCACCGCTGGGCACGCTGCTGGTGATGCAAAGCATTAACCTGCCGTTTTGGCTCGCTGCGGCTTGTTCAGCCCTACCACTGGTGTTTATCCAGACCTGGGTAAAACGTTCACCGGCAGCATCAGAAGGTTTAAACGCCGCGGTTTGGTCCCCCTCGGTACTACTACGCGACAGAGCATTATGCTGGTTTACGCTATCCGCATTCCTGGCGTCATTCGTTAGCGGCGCGTTTGCGTCCTGTATTTCACAATACGTCATGGTGGTTGCTGACGGCGATTTTGCCGAGAAGGTGGTGGCAGTGGTTCTGCCCGTCAACGCCGCTATTGTGGTATCACTGCAATATGCCTTCGGCCGCAGGCTCACCGCCACGAATATCCGACCGTTAATGACGGTGGCGACGCTGTTCTTTGTGGTTGGCCTGGTTGGCTTCACCTTCTCCGGTAATAGTCTGTTGTTATGGGGGATATCTGCCGCCTTTTTCACTATTGGTGAAGTTATTTACGCGCCAGGTGAATACATGCTCATCGACAACATCGCACCAGCTGGCATGAAAGCCAGTTATTTTTCCGCTCAGTCGTTAGGCTGGCTGGGCGCAGCGGTAAACCCATTAGTCAGCGGCGTCATTTTAACTACATTGCCGCCGTGGTCGCTATTTGTGGCGCTGATGGTCGCAATCATCCTTGCCTGGGCGCTAATGATAAAAGGCATGCGCACCAAACCCTGGGGACAAACAGCGGTCTGCTAATGAGTAAAGCGACAGAGCCGGAGCCGCTCTGTCGCATATTTCAAATGGCGACAAGTCCCCGGACGCCCTCGGTCTCCATATTTTTGCCGTCGCCGCTTTGAATAATACTGCCGCGCGACATAATCAGGTATTTATCGGCCAACTGCTGCGCAAAATCATAGAACTGCTCCACCAGCAAAATGGCCATATCTCCCCGGTGCGCCAGTTGAGAAATCACCTGACCAATCTCTTTAATCACTGACGGCTGGATCCCCTCAGTGGGTTCATCGAGGATCAACAGCTGCGGGCGACTTGCCAGCGCCCGTCCAATCGCCAGTTGCTGCTGTTGCCCACCGGACAAATCACCGCCCCGCCGGTGCTTCATCTCCTGTAAAACCGGAAAGAGCGCGTAGATATCATCCGGAACGCATCGGGCCTCCTGTGCTGAAAAACGGGAAAGGCCGAGCAACAGATTCTCTTCCACCGTCAGACGTGGAAAAATATCGCGCCCCTGTGGGACATACGCCACACCGGCCCTGACCCGCTGATGTGGTTTCCACTGAGTGACATTTTTTTCCTGCCAGAGCACGCTTCCACTACGGGCAGGAATAAGCCCCATCAGGCACTTCAGAAGCGTCGTTTTCCCCACGCCGTTACGCCCCAGCAGACATGTCACCTCGCCGATACGCGCGTCAAAGTTCACACCTCGCAGAATATGACTGCCACCATAATATTGATTCAGTTCTTTCACCTGCAACATCTGCACCCCTTAACGTCCGAGATAAACTTCAATAACCTGCTCATTGGCCTGCACTTCACGCAGACTCCCCTGAGCCAGTACACGTCCCTGATGTAATACCGTGACGCGATCGGCGATGGTTTCGACAAATCCCATATCGTGTTCAACAACCATCAGGGAGTGCTTCCCGGCAAGCTGGCGAAACAGCTCCGCCGTGTATTCCGTCTCCGCATCCGTCATACCCGCAGCAGGCTCATCCAGCAGCAGTAAATGAGGTTCCTGAACCAGCAGCATGCCAATTTCAAGAAATTGTTTCTGCCCGTGCGAAAGCAGCCCGGCGCGACGGGCCCGCTCGTTACCCAGGCGCAACAGCGCCAGTATTTCATCAATACGATCCCGCTGTTCGCCTGTTAGGCGCGCCCGTAGAGAGCCCCAGACAGATTTATCGCTTTTCAGCGCCAGCTCCAGGTTCTCCTCCACCGTTAACGCTTCAAATACCGTGGGCTTCTGAAATTTCCGCCCAATCCCCTGACGTGCAATGGCGATGGGATCCAGCGTTGTTAAGTCGGTTGACTGATCGTATATCGCACGACCGCTTTGCGGCCTGGTTTTGCCGGTAATGACATCCATTAGCGTCGTTTTTCCGGCGCCGTTGGGACCAATGATGCAACGCAACTCCCCAACGCCAATATTGAGCGTGAGATCCGTTAACGCCTGAAATCCATCGAAATTTACGTTAATTTTTTCCAGCTGTAACACGGGGTCCGTTTGGTCGCGAAACCGATCCCCAGGCATCTGGCGAGTGAAAAGTCCTTCATCTGGCTGCATTATTTGTCTCCCTTGCGAAACAGGCCAATCACGCCGCGAGGTAAAAAAAGCGTAACGCCGATAAAGATCAGGCCAAGAAACAGCTGCCAGTATTCCGGCATGATGACGGTAAACAGGCTTTTAGCGCCATTCACCAGTACGGCGCCAAAAACCGGGCCGATCAGGGTTCCACGCCCGCCGAGCGCAACCCAAATCGCCGCTTCAATCGAGTTAGTCGGCGACATTTCGCTGGGGTTAATGATTCCCACCTGTGGAACATACAGCGCACCCGCCAGACCGCACAGCACGGCGGAAAGCGTCCACACCAGCAGCTTGAAACCTTTTGGATCGTATCCACAAAACATCAGACGATTCTCGGCGTCGCGTACGGCAGTCAGAATACGACCAAACTTACTGCGGGCCAGCGCCATCCCCAGCCATATTGCCAGTACCAGCAGCAGGACTGTCGCCAGAAACAGCGCAATACGGGTTGAGGTCGCGGTCACAGGGAATCCCAGAATGGTGGTAAAGCCAGTAAAACCGTTATTTCCTCCAAAGCCGGTTTCGTTACGGAAAAACAGCAGCATTCCGGCGAAAGTCAGGGCCTGGGTCATGATGGAAAAATAGACCCCTTTGATTTTTGAACGGAAGGCAAACCAACCAAATACCAGGGCCAGCAGGCCCGGCACCAGCACAACCAGCAGCATCGCCCAGATAAAGTGTTGCGTCCCCCACCAAAACCAGGGCAGCTCGGTCCACGACAGGAACGACATAAAGGCTGGTAACTCTTCGCCGGAGGCCTGACGCATCAGGTACATTCCCATCGCATAGCCCCCAAGCGCAAAGAAGATACCGTGGCCCAGCGAAAGCATTCCCGCATAACCCCACACCAGATCCAGCGCGACCGCCACAATGGCATAGCAGAGAATTTTTCCGGCCAGCGTCAGCGTCCACACCGATATGGCCAGCGGATGTTCCGCAGGTAACAGCGCCAGAAACGGCAGAACAATCAACGCGAGCAGTAAGCACAGTCCCAGGACGCGTGTCGCCCGCGGCGCTTTACGCGCCAGCGTCAATGTCATTGGCATCGTCATCAGTCAATAACCCTCCCTTTTAGCGCGAACAGCCCTTGAGGACGTTTCTGAATAAACAGAATAATCAGCACCAGAATCATAATTTTGCCGAGAACCGCCCCCACCTGAGGCTCAAGAATTTTGTTGAAGATCCCCAGCCCAAACGCGGCGGCCACACTCCCGGCGAGTTGCCCAACACCGCCCAGCACCACCACCAGAAACGAATCGATAATGTAGCTTTGCCCCAGTTCCGGTCCTACGTTGCCTAATTGCGAGAGCGCGACGCCCCCCAACCCGGCAATCCCTGAACCAAGACCAAAAGCCAGCATATCGACGCGTCCGGTAGGTACGCCGCAGCAGGCCGCCATATTGCGATTTTGCGTCACTGCACGCACGCGCAGCCCGAGACGCGTTTTATTCAACAACAGCCAGGTGAAGAACAGCACCAGCATGGCAAAGCCAAGCACCACAATTCGGTTCCACGGCAAAATCAGATTGGCATAAACCTGAATGCCGCCGGAAAGCCATGCCGGATTGGCGACTTCAAGGTTTTGCGCGCCGAAGGTCATACGCACCAACTGGATCAGCATCAGACTGATCCCCCATGTCGCCAGCAGTGTTTCGAGTGGACGTCCGTATAAATGGCGAATCACCCCGCGCTCGAGCAGCATTCCCACCGCCGCGGTAAGTAAAAAGGCGACCGGAAGCGCAATAACCGGATACCAGGCCAACCATTGCGGGAAAAACTGGCCGATAATCTGTTGCACCATCCAGGTACAGTAAGCGCCAAGCATTAACATCTCGCCATGCGCCATATTAATGACGCCGAGTAGCCCGTAGGTAATAGCCAGCCCCAGTGCCGCCAACAGCAAAATTGAGCCCAGCGACAGCCCCATAAATGCCTGTCCAAGAAGATCGCCAACCTTCATGCGATGCGCGATGGAATTCAGGCTTTCGCCAGCGGCCGCACGAACGCGCGCATCAGGTTCATGTTCAGCCCGGGTGAATGGCAGCAGGCGCGCCTGGGTTTCAGGATCGTTTGACGCCCCGAGAAGTTCGACGGCCTGCCGTCTGACCTCTGGCAAGGTGCTGGTTAGTTGCAGGTTTGCCAGTGCAATCTCCAGCGCGGATTTCACGCCAGCATCTGGCTCCCGGGCCAGTTGTAGCTGCAAAAACGGCAGCATGCCCGGCTGTGCCTCACGTTGTAATGTACGTGCTGCCCCTTTTCTCATGGTGACACTGTCACTTAAAAGTTGATGAACGGCCCACGTTCCGGCCACCAGATTACGCAGGCGGTTAGTCAGGCGGACTTTTTTAAGCTCGCCGGACTGAGATGCCGCGGCTCCTAACGGCTGTACGTGCGAGTCGTCCACGATGAACGCATTTTTCGCGTCATCGGTCAGCAGGTTCTCATCTCGCAGCGCGCTAAGCAGCGGCATACGCTGAACGTCTGGATTCACCGCCCATTGTTCAAGCAAGGCGGCCTGCTGAGTTCGGCTGCCGGCGGTAAAGGTATCGGCATCTGCGGCCTGCGCTATCCACGGCATAAACCACATCAGCAACAGCACACCACGAATAAAACGCATAGCTTTCATAAGCGTTCTCCAAAGCGTTGCCCTCCCGCGGGAGGGCGTAAGATCAGTTGCTGGCGGTTTTCACGGGCTGGTCAGATTTTTTATCATTACCGGCGATGTACGGACTCCACGGCTGGGCGCGGACCGGCTCATCGGTTTGCCACACCACGTTAAACTGGCCGTTGCCTTCAATCTCGCCAATCATGACGGGTTTATGCAGGTGATGGTTGGTTGCATCCATGGTCAGGGTAAAACCTGATGGCGCAGCGAATGATTGCCCCGCCATAGCGGCGCGAACTTTATCCACATCGGTAGTTCCGGCTTTTTCTACCGCTTGCGCCCACATATGCAGGCCTACCCAGGTGGCTTCCATAGGATCGTTCGTTACCACCGAATCCGCATTTGGTAGCTTATGGGCTTTGGCATACGCCCGGTAATCCGCGACGAACTTTTTATTGGCCGCATTATCTACGGACTCAAAGTAGTTCCACGCAGCAAGGTTGCCCACCAGCGGTTTGGTATCAATTCCTCGTAATTCCTCCTCACCCACGGAGAATGCCACCACCGGAACATCGGTGGCTTTCAGCCCCTGGTTCGCTAACTCTTTATAGAATGGAACGTTAGAATCCCCGTTGATGGTTGATACCACCGCCGTTTTCCCCCCTGCGGCGAATTTTTTAATACTGGCGACAATGGTCTGGTAATCGCTGTGTCCGAATGGGGTATACACCTCTTCGATGTCTTTATCGGCAACGCCTTTCGAATGCAAAAAGGCGCGTAAAATTTTGTTAGTCGTACGCGGATAGACATAGTCCGTACCCAGCAGGTAGAAGCGCTTAGCGCTGCCGCCGTCCTCACTCATCAGGTACTCAACCGCCGGGATCGCCTGTTGGTTAGGCGCCGCGCCGGTATAGAAGACGTTAGGCGACATCTCCTCACCTTCATATTGCACCGGGTAAAACAGCAGACCGTTTAATTCTTCAAACACCGGTAAAACAGATTTACGCGAAACCGATGTCCAGCAGCCGAAAACCACCGCCACCTTATCCTGACTCAGCAACTGACGTGCTTTTTCAGCAAATAACGGCCAGTTCGAGGCCGGGTCAACCACTACAGGCTCCAGCTTTTTACCCAACACACCACCCTTCGCATTGATTTCATCAATGGTCATCAACGCCACATCTTTCAGCGGCGTTTCGGAAATAGCCATCGTGCCGGATAACGAATGCATGATGCCAACTTTAATGGTGTCGGCTGCCTGAACGCTAAAACTCATTCCCATTGCTACTACAGAGGCGGAAAGCGCAAAAGCTTTTAAAAATGTACGACGCTGCATAGTTTCACTCCTGAAATTAGACTTGCTGAAAGCTCCGGTGCAGCCGGGCAGACAAAACGGTGCAAATTAAGGGTATTCAGAAGTGATAAGGCAAAAACGATGCCAGATATTAAAACATCACATAAAATCAATAAATTAGCGCGTCATGTACAAAAATTAGTATTAAAATCCCCCACCAGAAGGATTAATCAAACGAAAAATTGAACCACCATGAGACAACTCTGCATTATAAACGTGCAACAGTCTGTGTCTGCAGCACACCGTGATAACGGCGTCTCCGGGTTGAAAAGCAGGGTTATTTGCCTGCAGATAAATGTGTCTCGTCACTATTATTTATTTTTCCCGACGCCATCACGTCAAAATTTTACTTTTCAGCCAAAATAATCACACAGTTCAGCCTTTGTTTAAGATTGAATTGCTACTATAGTCATAAGCGAGGTGAACTTAAGGTAAGAGAGGAAACTCACAGATAAAGGAGCATTTACTATGCTGGGTAATATGAATATTTTTATGGCTGTTCTGGGAATTATTTTATTTTCCGGTTTCCTGGCCGCGTATTTTAGCCACAGATGGGATGATTGATGAACGGAGATAGTCCTGCACCGACCCGGCCCCTTGTAGCGTAACTGCACAAGGGGCCATTTTTTTTTACCTGAATCGCCCTCCTGGCACTTTTTCCCTGGTTTACAGATAAAAAAAACCGCCGGATAAACCAGCGGTGAATGCTTGCATGGATAGATTTGTGTTTTGCTTTTATACGCTATCTGGCAATTCCCTGCGAAGATAACGGATATTTGGCTAATCTATCATCGACAACCCCAATGAAAGTTAAACGAAACGCAACTACCTTGAAACGGTGTTCGCAAATCTCACGCGCTCAAGGGGTATGAGATCTCATCACTGGCGTCAACCAGAGTGATCCGCTCGCGTTCATCCATGAACATACAGCGATTCCTGCCGGCCTGTTTTCCTTGATACATCGCGTTATCAGCCCGACCAAGAGCGGTATCCAGCGCTTCTCCCTGTTGAACTCGTGTTATTCCAGCCGTTACCGTGATTCCGATCTCTCCATCAGCATAGGGTATTTTTTTCTGGCCAATAAGCTGACACAATCGCAAACCTGCCTGGCCAGCCTGTTCATCCGTTTTTGTGCGGATGATGATAATAAACTCTTCACCACCGTAGCGGTAAGCCACCTCATCATATCGTGTCCATGACAACAAATTTGATGCCAGAGCGCGTAGTACCACGTCCCCCACCAGGTGACCATAAGTATCGTTAATGTGCTTAAAACGGTCGATGTCCAGCAACAAGATATAGAGGTTAAGCGGCTCGGCATCGAGTAACTGCTGGTCAAAAGACTCATCGAGCATTCTTCTGCCGGGTAAGCCTGTTAATACATCGATATTACTGCGGATGTTCAGTAAATATATTTTGTAGTCCATTACAGCAGACGTAAATGCCAGTAACGCGTCCTGGAAGCTGTCGAAATGCCATGAATGGCTACGATTCTCCACTATTGCCAATAGCAACTCCTTTCCTAATAAATGCATCTTTTCATGGGCTGCATTTATCTTACTTACATAACTACAATCATCCTCATTGTGCAATGGATGATAATTAAGCCACTGTCCAAATTGACAAACAAAATGAGAGTTGTCACCTACAATATCCGGCTGAGTGACATCGGAGGACACAACGCAGCGGAACATTTTCACCATCCATTTATAGTGAGCATCAATGGACTTGTTCAATGCTAGCAAAATCGCATCTATTTCCGCCGTATTTTTCATCATCACGACCTCCCTCCCTGTTCGAGCGTCTAAGATATAATTATCTTAACGACAAAAAAGAAAATTTATGTAAATTTTTTAATAGTAGTTATTAGACAACAAATTAACGACTCCTTCATTATAGGTCGCAAGATGATTGAAACTCACACTTAACCATTAAATATCAATGAGATATATTAACCACCCCTTTCCTTGTTTCATATTTAATGAAACGAAAACATATCAAGCAAAACAATATACAACTCGGACAGCATAGTTAAAATGAGAATAAGCGTTATCAATTGGAACGATGAACACAAGATAAAAAACCGGGCATCACGCCCGGTTCTTCTCGTCATCTAAACAAACCTTACGCGCTCAAACCACGATGTTTGAGCATCGGCTCCATTTGGGGATCGCGTCCGCTCCAGTGGCGATAAAGCACAGCTAAATCAGTGCTATTCCCGCGCGACAAAATCGCATCGCGGAATTTCTGCCCGTTTTCCCGGGTTAATCCGCCCTGCTCTACAAACCACTGATAGCCGTCGTCGGCCAGCATTTGCGTCCACAGGTAGGCGTAATAACCAGCGGCATAGCCGCCGCCGAAAATATGGGCAAAATAACTACTGCGATAACGTGGCGGCACGGCCTTGAGATCCAACCCTTCTGCCACCAGCGCCTGCTGTTCAAATTGATCGACCGGATGAGATGCGTCGCTCATTTCCAGAGAGTGCCAGCGCATATCCAGCAATGCGGCGCTGAGCAGTTCAGTCATGTCGTAACCTTTGTTAAACAGACTTGCCTGCTGCATTTTATCTCGCAATGCCTGCGGCATTTGCTCCCCGGTATCGACATGCCGGGCAAAACGGGCAAAGACCTGCGGATGACTCGCCCAGTGCTCGTTGATCTGCGAAGGGAACTCGACAAAATCCCGCGGAGTATTGGTTCCTGAAAGTGTGGCATAACGCTGAGTGGCAAACAGACCGTGCAACGTATGTCCAAACTCATGAAATAACGTAATAACATCATCCCACAGCAGTAACGCGGGCTGCTCTTTTGCAGGTTTTTGATAATTACAGACGTTGTAAATAACCGGTCTGGTTTCGTTAAGTAGCGATTGCTCAACAAAATTACCCATCCAGGCTCCACCGCTTTTTGATTCCCGGGCAAAGAAATCACCGTAAAATAACGCCAACCCTATGCCATCATGATCGAATATTTCCCATACCCGTACATCCGGGTGATAAACAGGAATGTCGAATCGCTCCACGAATTTGATGCCATAGAGCTGATTGGCCGTCCAGAAAACGCCCTCGTTCAGTACCGAATCCAGGGAAAAATAAGGTTTGAGCTGAGCCTCATCAAGGGCATATTTCTCACGACGGACCTGCTCGGCATAAAACGACCAGTCCCAGGCCTCGGCGCTAAACTGCCCGTCTTGCTGAAAGATAACTTTCTGGATTTCAGCCTGCTCATCTAACGCTCGCGCTCGCGCGGCCGGAACAATAGACCGCATGAATGTCAGTGCCGCTTCCGGCGTTTTTGCCATCTGGTCGGCAATTTTCCATGCAGCGTAATTAGCAAAACCGAGCAGTTTCGCCTGCTGCATCCGGATCTCCACCAGTCGCTGAATAATAGCCCGAGTGTCGTTAGCATCATTGTTTTCAGCCCGTGTCCATGCGCGGGTGAACAGATTTTCACGGGTCTGACGATCGCGTAATACCGCAAGCGCTGGCTGCTGAGTGGTGTTTAATAACGGGATAACCCAACGCGCTTCAAGCCCTTTTTCCCTTGCAGTTTCGGCGGCAACAGCAATTTCCTCTGTGCTGAGCCCGTCCAGATGCCGGACATCATCCACCACCATAGCACCAGACTTGTTCGCCGCCAGCAGGCGTTGATTAAACTGGCTGGTCAGCGTGGCTGACTCCGTATTAAGCGCTTTAAGGCGGGCTTTATCCGTCTCATTCAGACAGGCGCCGGCCAATACAAAACGCTGGTAGGCGACTTCCAGCAGGCGTATTGATTCGCTATCCAGTCCTGAGGAACTGCGCCGTTGCCAGACGTTTTCGACGCGGGCGAAAAGCGCACTGTTGAGATAGATATCATTGGCAAGGCTCGCCAACTCTGCGGAAAACTCTTCGTCAAGGCGTTGTAGTTCATCGTTGGTGTGCGCCGCCGTCATCGCGAAGAAAACGCTGGTCACCCGCGTGAGCAGCGCGCCACTTTGCTCAAGCGCCAGTAAAGTATTCGCAAAATCAGGGCGCTGCGGGTTTTGCACAATCCCTTCGATCTCTGCGCGCTTTTGCCGCACACCTTCATCGAACGCAGGACGATAATGTTGCACGTCAATCTGATCAAACTGCGGCGCCTGATAAGGTAATGTGCTGTGGTGTAAAAAAGGATTCGTTAACGACATCTTTCACTCCTGAAAACGATTTGTTTACCAGAGTAGACTTCCCACGAATCGACCGCAATCGTGTTAAGCAGCAATAGCTCTGAACGGAAGTGACGTGCTATGGTAGTACTACATAAAAAGCGTTGAGGAACAGTGAGATGATCGTTTTAGTAACCGGAGCAACCGCAGGTTTTGGTGAGTGCATTACGCGTCGTTTTATTGAGAATGGGCATAAAGTTATTGCCACCGGACGCCGCCAGGAGCGCCTGCAGGAACTCAAAGATGAGTTGGGTGACCGTCTCTATACTGCGCAACTGGACGTACGTAATCGTGCATCAATTGAAGAGATGCTGGACGCCTTACCTGCTGAATGGCGCAATATTGATATTCTGGTCAACAACGCGGGTCTGGCGCTGGGCCTTGAGCCTGCTCATAAAGCCAGCATTGAAGACTGGGAAAATATGATCGACACCAACAACAAAGGCCTGGTTTATATGACCCGTGCTGTTCTGCCTGGTATGGTTGAGCGCAACCGCGGTCATATTATCAATATTGGTTCTACGGCGGGCAGTTGGCCATACGCTGGCGGTAACGTCTATGGTGCAACCAAGGCGTTTGTTCGCCAGTTTAGCCTGAATTTACGTACTGACTTACACGGTACTGCGATTCGCGTCACCGACATTGAACCGGGTCTGGTTGGCGGTACGGAGTTCTCAAATGTCCGTTTCAAAGGCGATGACGCTAAAGCTGAAAAAGCTTACGAAAATACCACAGCGCTGACCCCGCAAGATGTCACTGAAGCGGTATGGTGGGTGGCGTCTTTACCCGCTCATGTCAACATTAACACCCTTGAAATGATGCCTGTGGCACAGTCTTTTGCCGGACTGAGTATTCATCGTGGCTAATTTCTCTGCCCGGCCTTGCGCCGGGTATAGATAGCCTGAAATAAGTGATAAAATACCTGGGTTAACTCTCTAAAAAGTAAGAATGAATGACCGTAGAAACGCAGCTCAACCCTACACAGCCAGTAAATCAACAGATTTACCGTATTCTTCGTCGTGATATCGTGCATTGTCTGATTGCGCCCGGTACCCCGTTGTCGGAGAAAGAGGTTTCCGTACGCTTTAATGTGTCACGCCAGCCGGTACGAGAAGCATTCATTAAACTGGCAGAGAATGGCCTGATTCAGATCCGTCCGCAGCGTGGCAGCTACGTGAATAAAATTTCGCTGTCGCAGGTACAAAACGGCTGTTTTGTTCGCCAGGCAATTGAATGTGCCGTGGTCCGCCGCGCCGCATCATTGATCACCGATAAACAGTGTTATCAGCTCGAGCAAAACCTGCATCAGCAGCGCATTGCGATTGACCGCAAGCAAATTAATGATTTCTTCCAGCTTGATGACGAGTTTCATCAGAAACTGGCTCTCATCGCCGAGTGCCAGCTTGCCTGGGACACCGTCGAGAATATTAAGGCCACGATCGACCGCGTTCGTTATATGAGCCTGGATCATATTTCCCCGCCAGAAATGCTGCTGCGTCAGCATCACGATATCTTTGCCGCACTTGAGAAACATGATGGCGATGCCGTTGAGCGTGCAATGATGCTGCACCTCCAGGAAATTGGTGAGTCCGTTCAGTTGATCCGTCAGGAAAATAGCGACTGGTTCAGCGAAGATTAATACCACACTCACCTCACATCGAGGTGAGTTTCTCCTGTATGTTTCCCTCTCCCGCACATCTGCATAAAAAAAGCTGTGATTTTGATCGAAAACAAAAAAAATCATTAACGAGAAGCGTATTTATATTGCGCCCGTTACGTGGGACTAAAAGCCCACGGGCTTTGACGGTAAGTTGGAAAGGAGAAAACACCATGAAAACATACGATCGTAACCGCAACGCAATCACCACTGGCAGCCGCGTCATGATTAGCGACTCCGGACTCACAGGCCGCATTACAGCGATAGATACCGATGGCCTGACCGCTGAGCAAATTCGCCGCGGAAAAACAGTGGAAATCGAAGGGTGTGAAGGTAAATATGCCCCCCTCGAACTGATTCGTTTGGGCATGAACTAATTGGTGTGAATGCCAGAAAACAATGCGCCATCTGGCCCGTTTACAGCCAGATGGCGACCTGAAAGGTGTTCTTCTTTACTTCAGTTTTGCAGCATACTTCGCAACCGTTGCCTTCGCCCCTTCTGCCAGTAAAGCAAGATACGCTTGTGTGACCTGGTTTTTGAACCGTTCAACCTGCGGCAGTTCACGCCCAAATATAGCATCGATAGCCAGCAGCGCCTGAACGCGCTCTTCACCTTCGTTACTGCTACGCACTGCATTCTGGATCACCGGCAACAGTGGATCGCTAATTTCAATCGCCTGGCCCTGTTCATCCACACCGCCGACGTAGCGCATCCAGCCTGCCACGCCCAGGGCCAGTAACTCAAAGCAGCTACCGTGTACAATGTGCCAGCGAACGGAATCAAGCATACGCTGCGGCAATTTTTGACTGCCATCCATAGCAATCTGCCAGGTACGATGACGCAGTGCCGGGTTGCTGTAGCGCTCAATTAACAGATCGGCATAGTGCTGTAGATCCACGCCCTTAACTTTCAGGGTTGGCGCTTGTTCCTGCAGCATCAGCGCGCGGGCGGCAAGACGATAGTTTTCATCGCCCATACAGTCGTTAATGTGCTGATACCCAGCCAGATAGCCAAGATAAGCAAGAAAAGAGTGACTGCCGTTAAGCATACGCAGTTTCATCTCTTCAAACGGAATAACATCAGCGACCAGCTCCGCGCCAGCCTTCTCCCATTCAGGGCGACCGGCGACAAAGTTATCTTCAATAACCCACTGACGGAACGGTTCGCATGCCACGCCTGCCGGGTCGCGAACGCCGGTGATGCGTTCAATTTTGTCCAGCGTATCCTGGGTAACCGCCGGGACGATGCGGTCAACCATTGTTGAAGGGAATGTCACATGTTGTTCAATCCACGCAGCCAGATCAGCATCTACCGCCCGGGCATACGCAGTGACAACATTGCGCATCACATGACCGTTTTCTGGCATGTTGTCGCAAGACATCACGGTAAAGGCGCCTAAACCCGCAGCTTTGCGACGTGCCAGGGCTTCAACAACAACGCCAGGCGCAGTTTTTGGTTGTGTAGGGTTTTGCAGATCGGCGGCAATCATTGGGTTGTCTAACATCAATTGACCGGTCGCCGGAGAGTGGCAATATCCTTTCTCGGTGATGGTCAGGGAAACGATCGCAACCTGCGGTTCGCACATCGCGGCCAGTACGCTTTCCAGACCATCAACCTGCGCATGCAGGGCATTTTTCACCACGCCCACGACTCTTGCAGTCCAGGCATCCGCAGACATTTCTGCAACGGTATACAGATTATCTTGCTGTTTGAGATCGGCAATCTGCTGCTCACCGCCAATCAGGTTCACTTCGCAATAACCCCAGTCACTGTCGTGTTCTGCAGCCAGAATATCAGCGTAAACCCCCTGATGTGCGCGGTGAAACGCGCCAAAACCCAGATGGACAATACGCGGAACCAGTTTTGTACGATCGTAGTCGGGAAGCACAGCCTTTGCTGCCAGGAGCTTGTTTTGCATGGTATGGCCTACTTATCAATGGAATCAGGACTGTCTCAGAGTAACGCCTGTATGGTTGTATGTTTTGATTTGCATTAAGCTTTTTATGATTGGTATGACATCATTTGTTTAGTTATGTACCAAAGTCAGTGAATTTGGCGGCATACTGCCGCCAAAGGATATTAATGTTTCTGCCACTGCTGGTATTCACGCTTAAGTCTTTGCGGAGCGGTTTCCGGCATCATCAACAAACCTATAATTGAGATAACTCCAAGTACAATCACATAGGTTGCAAGTCCATAGTAATGTCCACCGGTTACTTGCAGAATTTTTACTGCCACCAAGCCAAGAATGCCACTGCCTATTAGCGACCCCAGTTGCCAAATTAATGCTATTCCGCTACAGCGAATATGAGTTGGGAAAAGCTCCGGAAAATAAGAAGCCTGAGGTGCATAACACATACTATGCCCAACACTCAGCACCAGGATCATTACTATTTGTGTAAGCCAAAAACTATCCTGATTAATCGCAAGGAAGAAAGGAATAATCATAACGACCTGCAGCAGCGCACCGATAATATAGACTGGTTTACGTCCAATTTTATCGCATAGCGACCCCATCAACGGTATTGCAATGATTTCTATTATGACCGCAACGATCATTGTCTCCATCAAAATATTAGCATCAAGATTGTTTGCCTTACCGTAAGCCAAAACAATCACTGTGAACATTGCAAATGTACAAGCTTCAATCAGTTTCGCGCAGACCCCCTTAACAACAATGCCAGGAAAATCGCGGATAACTTCAACTAATGGACGTGATTCTTCTGCTTTTGTCTCCCTAATCTGAGCAAAGACCGGTGATTCATCAATTTTTAAGCGGATAAACAGCCCAACAATAACCAGTAACAGACTCAACAGGAACGGTATACGCCACCCGTAATCCATCATTGCCTCTGGAGAAAGTGTGGCATTTAACAGCGCAAAGAGCGCTAACGGCAGAAGGAAACCAACCGGGGCACCGATTTGAACCCAACTGGAAAAAAATCCACGATGTTTGGGTTCAGAATATTCAGCCGTCATCAGTACTGCACCGGCTTGCTCGCCTCCAACGCCAAATCCCTGTAATACACGAATAAAAATAAGTAAAGCTGGAGCCCAGACACCTATTTTCTCATATGTAGGTAATAACCCTATACAGAACGTCCCCAAACCAACAATTAATATAGTAATAACCAGTGCTTTTTTACGCCCAACCTTATCGCCAATATGGCCAAAGACAATTCCTCCTAATGGTCTTGCGAGGAAACCAACAGCATAGGTTGCAAAAGCAGCGAGAGTACTTATTAACGGATCGTCACTTGGGAAAAATAGATGACCAAAAAAGAGTACAGCTGCTGTCCCGTATGCAAAAAAATCATAATACTCAGCAGCAGTACCAATTGCGGATGCTGAAGCCACTCGACGAATAATGGGCTTATTATCTACGTTATTTTTAATATCGACTGAACTAACCATAAGTTTAACCTTCTGTAGGGTATTGGGTTAATCAACATCTTTCGTACGTAAAATGTATATTTACCAGTTCCACAATGTGCCATCTTCCAGGCGAGCAACGGGCAGATACGCAGGATCATACGGATATTTCGCCGCCAGTTTTTCGTCAAACTCGATCCCAAGACCGGGTTTGTCTCCTGGGTGCATATAGCCGTTATCAAAGGTCCAGTTATGTGGGAACACTTCCAGCATCTGCTCGGAATATCCCATATATTCCTGTACGCCAAAGTTCGGCACCCACAAATCAAAGTGCAGCGCGGCGGCCATGCATACTGGTGACAAATCGGAAGGCCCATGTGAACCGGTACGTACCTGATACAGCGAGGCGAAATCGGCAATCCGGCGCATACCGGTGATACCACCCGCATGGGTGATGGTGGTACGGATATAGTCGATCAGTTGTTCTTCAATCAGCTGTTTACAGTCCCAGATACTGTTGAACACTTCCCCTACCGCAATCGGTGTGACCGTATGCTGGCGGATCAGGCGGAAGCACTCCTGGTTTTCAGCCGGGGTTGGGTCTTCCATCCAGAACAGACGGTATTGCTCAATGCTTTTGCCGAAACGGGCCGCTTCAATAGGCGTCAGACGGTGGTGCATATCGTGCAGAAGATGTTCGTTGAAACCAAACTTATCGCGTACGGCAGCAAACAGTTTTGGCGTGAAATCCAGGTATTTCTCCGTTGACCACAACTGCTCTTCCGGCCATTGCCCTTTGGTGGCCGGTTCATAGGCCTGTCCTTTTCCTTTAGACATGCCGTAAGTGGTTTTCATGCCAGGTACGCCACACTGTACGCGAATGGCTTTAAAGCCCATCTCTTTATGACGCGCATAGTCTTCGAGTACGTCATCAACGGTATGGCCTGTAGTGTGACAGTAGACCATAACCCCTTCACGAGAAGCACCGCCGAGCAGCTGGTACAATGGCATATTTGCCGCTTTCGCTTTGATGTCCCATAGCGCCATATCCACTGCGGAAATCGCCGACATGGTGACCGGACCACGACGCCAGTACGCGCCTTTGTAGAAGAACTGCCAGATGTCCTCGATTCGGTGTGCATCCCGGCCAATTAGCTGCGGGCAAACATGATCTTTCAGATAGGACGCCACGGACAACTCGCGTCCGTTTAATGTGGCATCTCCCAGTCCGGTGATGCCATCTTCTGTCGTAATTTTCAACGTTACAAAATTACGCCCCGGACAGGTGACAAACACTTCAGCCCCAACAATCTTCATTTTTTATCCCTTACATCTGTTCTTGTGATGCAGGAAATTTACCCAACTGAGCTACTACCATACAAGTATAATGATCAAAAAAGCGCTGATTGATCACAAAAAAGGCGCTATGCGCGCCCCCATCCAGCCACAATGATCAGCATGCCGCACAGCGCCACCACCGTGCCTGACCAGTCATACAGGCTCAATTTTACGCCATCGACAATGCGTAGCCATAGCAGCGCGGTCACCACGTACACCCCGCCATAGGCTGCATAAACACGTCCGCTTGCTGCCGGATGCAGCGTCAGCAACCAGACGAATAACGCCAGTGACACCCCGGCGGGTATCAGTAGCCAGGCCGTAGCCCCTCGCTTAAGCCAGAGCCAGGGTAAAAAGCAGCCAATGATTTCGCATAATGCGGTGACGAAAAAAAGCAAAGTAGTCTTAAGCATTGATGTTATTCAGTTACCTTAGGTTTAAGCATGATACGACAGAATATTACCAGCGTATCCATATCCGCTGAGTGGGTATGCCCGGAAGCCGGAATAGTGTAGAATTTAACCCTGTTTTATCGTTTTTTCCCTTTCCCATAAAAGGAATTCGCCATGAAAATTACACTGACCAAACGCCTGTGCCTGACGGCTATGCTGACGCTGGCTGCGGCTGTGTACACCTCTTCCGCATTCGCTGAAACCAGTAAACTGATCATTGAATCCGGAGACAGTGCGCAAAGTCGTCAACAGGCAGCAATGGAAAAGGAACAATGGAACGATACGCGTCAGCTACGCCAGAAAGTTAATAAACGTGTAGAGAAAGAGTGGGACAAAACCGACGCGGCGTTCGATAGCCGTGATAAGTGCGAACAGAGCGCTAATATTAATGCGTACTGGGAACCCAACACCCTGCGCTGCCTTGACCGCCGTACTGGCCGCACCGTTGCCCCATAATCATTGCACTTTGAAGGATATTGAAAGGATACGATATGACTAGCGCCCTCAGTGTTAAGTTGCGCCCGCTGGAGCGTGAAGATTTACGATTCGTCCATCAGCTTGATAATAACGCCAGCGTAATGCGTTACTGGTTTGAAGAACCTTACGAAGCGTTTGTTGAGCTGTCAGACCTGTACGACAAGCATATTCACGACCAAAGCGAACGTCGCTTCGTGGTGGAGTGTGACGGTGAAAAAGCCGGTCTGGTGGAGCTGGTTGAAATTAACCATGTGCACCGTCGGGCCGAATTCCAGATCATTATTTCGCCTGACTATCAGGGCAAAGGTCTGGCAACGCGCGCGGCAAAGCTGGCAATGGATTACGGCTTTACCGTACTCAACTTATATAAGCTGTATCTGATCGTTGATAAAGAGAACGAAAAAGCCATCCATATCTATCGTAAACTCGGCTTTATGGTCGAAGGTGAGCTGATTCATGAATTCTTTATCAACGGCCAATACCGCAACACTATCCGCATGTGCATCTTCCAGCAGCAGTATCTGGCAGAACATAAAACGTCAGGTCCTAACCTGTTGCAACCTACCGCTCAGTAAAGGCGATTAGTAGTAATCGATAGTGTTTTCAATTGAGTAATGATGTTCAACTGCCGGCTTCACGCTCTCGTCAACGATAACGAGCCGGCAGTTGACAGGATTAGCATAGTCATCGTACTTGCACGTTTGTTTGACATTACCTAACGGATGATCGTTGAGCAGGCTCACTGCGGTGTAATCCAGTTTCTTCAACGGGTCGACCGACGGTTTGGCATCAACCTGCAAGGTATTGTCCTTATTGACGGTTGTTTTGCCCAACGGGTAGCCTTCCGCATCATAGCGATATTTCACTTTCATCTCTTTTCCCGTGGCAGAAACAACGAAACCGTTATCGTCGGTATCCCACACCACACCCGCCGCAGGCAGCTCTGCTAACTGGCATTTACCCTGTAAGCGGATCCGTTTTTCCAGCGTTTCGGCATCCCGATAATAGTTAGCATCCAGGACCAGCGCCATACCGGTATTGTTTTCGATATCATGCAACTCAAGCGTATCGAAGCACCCTTCCTGTGAGAGCGTACCGACAACGCGTTTGGTGACTTCACCTTTGTCATTAAGCAGCGTCTGGCTGAAATCTTTTACCGGCCCGCGCAGAGGATCGAAATCAAATTCATTGGAAAAACTGGCCATTTCCGGCGTAAAGGAATCCAGGCCTTTGGCGTTATCACACCCGACCAGCACGACACACAGGAATCCTAACAGGGTCTGTTTCTTCACATTTTTCACCGGGATAAGAAGATAATTCTCAATCATATTAGCAAATACAGTTATTTACACCAGAAATGCTAATCTTAGTCTATGTCGATAATAAAGGAGCTGATGATGAAATACATAACAGGAATTGCCGCGCTCTTACTGGTAGTCGCGTCCCCGCAGGTTCTGGCGGCACCGGCGTCATGTGAACGCGTGAAAAGCGATATCGAACAGCGCATCATTAATAACGGCGTGGCTGAATCCAGCTTTACGCTGAACATTGTCCCCAACGATCAGGCCGATCAGCCTGATTCACTGGTCGTGGGCCATTGTGCAAACGACACACACAAAATTCTCTATACCCGTACCAACAGTGGCAACGCCCCTGCCAATAGCACCCCAGCACAGGATGGACACGTCGCCGAACCGCAATAAATTACACCCTCCGTGCGCGGAGGGTCACTCCAGTTTGATATGCATTAATATGACATACTCATAACCAGGTAAACTCAAACCATTATTAGCATGCTATTAATTTCGTTATAGAAATTAATATATAGCGATAACTATAATGGAGTGAGTTATGTCTGAAACTGAGCAATATGGAGGCATCAGCCGCAGGACGTTAGTGAAATCCTCGGCAATCGGTTCGCTGGCGCTTGCTGCAGGTGGGCTGTCGTTACCTTTCGGAATGCGCACTGCAGCCGCTGCGGTACAACAGGCGCTACAACCTGCTGAAGAAAAAGTGGTTTGGGGTGCTTGTTCGGTGAACTGCGGCAGCCGTTGTGCCCTTCAACTCCACGTCAAAGATGACGAAGTCGTATGGGTGGAGTCCGATACGACCGGAGACGACATTTACGGTCAACACCAGGTTCGCGCCTGTTTGCGTGGGCGCTCAATTCGTCGACGGATCAATCATCCGGATCGCCTGAATTACCCAATGAAGCGCGTGGGCAAACGCGGTGAAGGGAAATTCGAGCGCATAACCTGGCAGGAAGCGCTGGATACCATCAGTGCCAGTTTGAAAAATACCGTGCACAAATACGGTAACGAGGCCGTGTATATCAACTACACCTCTGGCATTGTAGGCGGCAACATTACTCGCTCCTCACCTTATGCCTCGCTGGTGGCTCGCCTGATGAACTGCTATGGCGGTTTCCTGAGCCATTACGGCACCTACAGTACCGCGCAAATCGCGGCGGCAATGCCTTACACCTACGGTTCTAACGAAGGCAACAGCACTTCCGATATCGAAAACACGAAGCTGGTGGTGATGTTCGGCAATAACCCTGCCGAAACGCGTATGAGCGGCGGCGGAATAACTTATTTCCTTGAACAGGCCCGGGAGCGCTCTAATGCCCGGATGATCGTCATTGACCCGCGATATACTGATACCGCTGCGGGTCGTGAAGATGAGTGGATCCCTATTCGTCCGGGAACCGATGCCGCGTTAGTGGCGGGAATCGCCTGGGTCCTGATTAACGAAGATCTCGTCGACCAGGCATTCCTTGACACGTACTGCGTTGGTTATGACGAAAAAACCCTGCCCGCCGACGCGCCGGCTAACGGGCACTACAAAGCCTATATTCTGGGCAACGGTGATGACGGTATTGCCAAAACTCCGCAATGGGCTTCACATGTCACCGGGATCCCAGCCGAACGCATTATTAAACTGGCACGGGAAATCGGCAGTACAAAACCGGCATATATTTGTCAGGGTTGGGGGCCGCAACGTCAGGCTAACGGTGAACTGACCTCACGCGCAATCGCCATGTTGCCAATCCTCACCGGCAACGTCGGCATCAACGGCGGCAATAGTGGTGCACGAGAATCAACCTACACCATCACGATTGAACGTATGCCGCTACCAGAGAACCCCATCAAAACCCAGATATCCTGTTTTAGCTGGACGGACGCAATCGCCCGGGGTCAGGAAATGACCGCTACCCGCGATGGCGTACGCGGAAAAGATAAGCTCGACGTGCCGATTAAATTTATCTGGAACTACGCGGGCAATACCATCACCAATCAGCACTCAGATATCAATAAAACGCATGAGATCCTTCAGGACGACACGAAATGCGAAATGATAGTTGTCATTGAAAACTTCATGACTTCTTCAGCCAAATATGCCGATATTCTGCTGCCTGATTTAATGACCGTTGAACAGGAAGACATCATTCCTAACGACTACGCGGGCAACATGGGGTATCTCATTTTTATCCAACCTGCGACGTCGCCTAAGTTCGAGCGCAAACCGATTTACTGGATAATGAGTGAAGTTGCAAAGCGTCTTGGCAATGATGTGTATCAACGGTTTACGGAAGGTCGTACCCAGGAGCAATGGCTTCAGTATCTGTACGCGAAAATGCTGGCTAAGGACCCCGCTCTCCCTTCTTATGACGAGCTGAAAAAAATGGGGATCTATAAACGCAAAGATCCAAACGGGCACTTTGTCGCCTATAAAAAATTCCGCGACGATCCGCAGGCCAATCCGCTTAAAACACCGTCGGGTAAGATTGAAATTTACTCCAGCCGACTGGCGAAGATTGCCAACACCTGGGAGTTGCAAAAAGATGAAGTGATTAGCCCGCTTCCCGTTTACGCCTCAACGTTTGAAGGATGGGATGACCCAAAACGCAGTTCTTTCCCACTGCAAATGTTTGGCTTCCACTACAAATCCCGTACGCACTCCAGCTACGGCAATATTGATGTTCTCCAGGCGTCCTGCCGTCAGGAAGTGTGGATAAACCCGGTCGATGCCCAAAAACGGGGGATTGCAAATGGCGATATGGTGCGGGTCTTTAACGATCGCGGTGAACTGCGCATCCCTGCGAAAGTGACGCCGCGGATCCTGCCCGGCGTAAGCGCAATGGGCCAGGGCGCATGGCACGATGCCAATATGGCCGGCGATAAGATTGACCATGGCGCCTGCGTCAACACCTTGACCACTCAGCGCCCGTCTCCTCTGGCAAAAGGCAATCCACAGCATACCAATCTGGTCGAGATCGAGAAGGTTTAAGGACTACCCTATGACAACTCAGCATGGATTTTTTATTGATCCCAGCCGTTGCAAAGAGGACGAAACGTTCTCGATGAGGAAGTTTTCAGGGCTGGCGCTGGGCTTAGTATTGCCAGTAGTTGAAAGTCCATTTCGAGACACATTAATAAGATCGCCCCACACTTTGATACGCATTAATAAAACATACCTATAAATGGGTAAACTCGTCCTACAATTAGCATGCTATTTATTCATTATATAATTAGATATATAGCGATAATTTCAATGGAGTGAGTTATGTCTGAAACCGAACAATCCGGAGGCATCAGCCGTAGGACGTTAGTGAAGTCCTCAGCTATCGGTTCACTGGCGCTTGCCGCGGGTAGCCTGTCCTTACCCTTTGGTATGAGATCCGCTGCCGCGGCAGTACAACAAGCGATGCAACCGGTTGAAGAGAAGGCTGTCTGGAGTTCCTGTACCGTTAACTGCGGCAGCCGTTGCCTTTTACGTCTGCACGTTAAAGATGATGCCGTTTACTGGGTAGAGTCTGACACAACGGGCGATGATACCTATGGTAATCACCAGGTACGCGCCTGCTTGCGCGGCCGATCGATCCGTCGCCGTATGAATCACCCTGACCGCCTGAAATATCCAATGAAACGCGTAGGCAAGCGTGGAGAAGGAAAATTTGAGCGGATCACCTGGGATGAAGCGCTGGACACTATTAGCGGTAATTTGCAGCGGATCCTGAAGGATTACGGCAACGAAGCGGTCCATGTGCTGTACGGTACAGGTGTAGATGGTGGGAATATTACAAACTCCAACGTCCCCTATCGCTTGATGAATTCATGCGGCGGCTATTTGAGTCGCTATGGTAGCTATAGTACCGCGCAAATCAGCGCCGCCATGAGTTATATGTTTGGTGCTAACGACGGCAACAGCCCGGACGACATCGCCAATACAAAACTGGTTGTCATGTTTGGCAACAACCCTGCCGAAACCCGTATGAGCGGCGGTGGTGTAACCTGGTATGTTGAGCAAGCCCGCGAACGTTCTAACGCACGAATGATCGTTATCGATCCTCGTTATAACGATACTGCCGCTGGTCGTGAAGATGAATGGCTTCCTATTCGACCAGGAACTGACGCTGCACTGGCTGCGGCAATTGCCTGGGTGTTGATCACCGAAGATCTCATCGATAAACCTTTTCTTGATAAATACTGCGTCGGCTACGATGAAACCACTCTTCCCGCCAGTGCACCGCGTAATGCGCACTATAAGGCATACATTCTGGGGGATGGGCCAGACGGAGTTGCCAAAACGCCAGAATGGGCTTCTCACATTACCAGCATTCCGTCTGAGAAAATTATCCACTTAGCGCGTGAAATCGGCGCAGCGAAACCCGCTTATATCTGCCAGGGCTGGGGACCGCAGCGTCACTCCAATGGTGAACAAACCGCTCGCGCGATTACGATGCTCTCCGTTTTAACCGGCAATGTGGGGATAAACGGTGGTAACTCAGGGATGCGTGAAGGGACGTGGGATCTGGGCGTGGAATGGTTCTCCATGTTAGAAAATCCGGTTAAAACGCAGATATCTGTCTTTACCTGGACGGATGCTATCGATCATGGCGCAGAGATGACCGCGACCAGAGATGGTGTTCGCGGCAAAGATAAGCTGGACGTGCCTATCAAATTTATCTGGTGTTATGCCAGTAATACGCTCGTCAACCAGCATGGCAATATCGCGCATACCCACGAAGTCTTACAGGATGACAGCAAGTGCGAGATGATCGTCGGTATTGAGCATTTTATGACTGCCTCCGCAAAATACTGCGACATCCTGCTGCCTGACCTGATGCCAACCGAACAGGAAGATCTCATCTCCCACGAGTCTGCCGGGAACATGGGGTATGTCATCCTTGGTCAACCTGCGACTTCGCCAAAATTTGAACGTAAACCCATTTACTGGATGCTCAGTGAAGTCGCCAAACGTTTGGGCCCGGATGTGTACCAAAAATTCACAGAGGGTCGTACACAACATGAATGGGTGAAATACCTGCATGCCAAAACCAAAGAGCGTAACCCGGAAATGCCGGATTACGAGGAAATGAAAACGACTGGCATATTCAAGAAAAAATGTCCCGAAGAACACTATGTTGCCTTTCGTTCTTTCCGGGAAGATCCCGCCGCTAACCCATTGAAAACGCCATCAGGGAAAATTGAGATTTACTCTGAACGGCTTGCCGTCATCGCAGAAACATGGGAACTCAAAGACGACGAAATTGTTCATCCTCTTCCTGCTTATGCCCCAGGCTTTGACGGTTGGGACGATCCTAAGCGCCAAACGTATCCACTGCAGCTCACGGGGTTCCACTATAAGGCGAGAACCCACTCCAGCTACGGCAATATCGATGTTTTACAGCAGGCTTGCCCGCAGGAGGTCTGGATAAACCCCATTGATGCCAATGCACGTGGTATTCGTAACGGCGACACGGTAAGGGTGTTTAACAATAATGGCCAGATGTTGATCAGCGCGAAAGTTACACCGCGCATTTTGCCCGGCGTCACAGCTATCGGACAAGGTGCCTGGCTCAATGCCGATATGTTCGGCGATCGGATCGATCATGGTGGTTCCATTAACATTCTCACGTCGCATCGACCTTCTCCATTAGCGAAGGGGAATCCATCCCACAGTAATCTCGTTCAGGTTGAAAAGGTATAAGGACTAACCCATGACAACTCAGTATGGATTTTTTATTGATTCCAGCCGTTGCACCGGGTGTAAAACCTGCGAGCTGGCCTGCAAAGACTACAAAGACCTCACCCCCGACGTCAGTTTCCGGCGGATTTACGAGTACGCAGGTGGTGACTGGCAGGAAGATAACGGCGTCTGGCACCAGAATGTTTTCGCCTATTACCTCTCCATTGCCTGTAATCACTGCGAAGATCCAGCCTGCACCAAGGTTTGCCCCAGCGGAGCCATGCATAAACGTGAAGATGGTTTTGTGGTGGTTGATGAAGACGTTTGCATCGGCTGTCGCTACTGCCACATGGCCTGCCCGTATGGTGCGCCGCAATACAATGCCGCCAAAGGACATATGACCAAGTGTGACGGTTGTCATGACCGCGTCGCCGACGGCAAAAAGCCCATCTGCGTCGAGTCCTGCCCGCTGCGCGCGCTGGACTTTGGTCCCATTGATGCGCTGCGCAAAAAACACGGTGAACTGGCGGCAGTCGCTCCGCTGCCGGGCGCGCATTTCACCAAACCGAGCATTGTGATCAAACCCAACGCCAATAGCCGCCCGACCGGGGATACCACGGGTTATCTGGCAAATCCGAAGGAGGTGTAACATGGGCAATGGATGGCATGAATGGCCGCTGGTCCTGTTTACGGTGCTCGGCCAGTGCGTGGCTGGCGCGCTGATAGTGAGTGGCTATGGCTGGCTGACCGCTAAAGACGGAATGGCAAAACAACGTATCGTGCGCAGCATGTTTTTTCTGTGGCTGGTGATGGGCATCGCCTTTCTCGCCTCGGTAATGCATTTAGGTTCACCGCTGCGCGCCTTTAACTCGCTGAACAGGGTCGGCGCATCTGCGCTGAGTAATGAAATCGCCAGCGGTTCTCTGTTTTTCGCCGTCGGCGGCCTGTGGTGGCTGGTGGCGTTTCTCGGTAAAATGCCCGCAGCGTTAGGTAAAATCTGGCTGCTGGCTGGCATGCTGCTGGGCCTGGTTTTTGTGTTGGCGATGACCAGCGTCTACCAGATAGATACCGTTCCGACCTGGTATAATGGCTACACCACGCTGGCATTTTTTATGACACTGTTGCTAAGCGGACCACTGTTTGCCGCCCTGCTGCTGCGCGCCGCGGGTGTTTCTTTTAACGCCGCCAGATTCGCCAGTATCAGCGTTGTGGCCCTGCTGGTGGCGGTGGCCGTTATTGTCCTGCAGGGTGTATCGCTCAGTGATATTCACAGCTCGGTACAAAACGCCAGCGCGTTGGTTCCCGACTATGGCAGTTTACAGGTCTGGCGTGTCCTGTTGTTGGCTGCGGGTCTGGGTTGCTGGATATGTCCGTTAATCCGTCGCAAAGAGCCGTCAGTCGGCGGACTGGCGCTGGGCCTGGTTTTAGTACTTGGCGGTGAAATCATCGGCCGCGGTTTGTTTTACGGTTTACATATGACAGTCGGCATGGCTGTTGCAGGTTAACTTTTGGGTGCGGGGTAACCCGCACTGTTCAGGATGTTTTGCATGACCCATTTTTCGCAAGGTGACAACTTTTCTACCGCAGCGCGCGTGCTTGGCGCGCTGTTTTACTATGCGCCAGACAGCGTGGAAGCCTCTGCAGTAGTCAGTGCGTTAAGGGCCGATGGCTGGCAGGCGCAATGGCCGCTTGATCAAGCAACACTCTCCCCGCTGGCAGTACAACTGCAAGCCGAGACCGATGAGCCTCTGCCGCAGGCCTGGCAACGCTTGTTTGTCGGTCCGTATGCGCTACCTTCTCCGCCCTGGGGATCCGTCTGGCTGGATCGTGAAAATGTGTTGTTTGGCGACTCCACGCTGGCTCTGCGTCAGTGGATGCGGGACAACGGCATCCAGTTTGCCATGCAGCAAAATGAGCCAGAAGATCACTTTGGTTCGCTGCTATTGCTGACAGCCTGGCTTGCTGAGAACGAACGCCACACCGAGTGCGAACAGCTGCTGGCCTGGCATCTTTTCCCGTGGTCATCTCGCTTCCTTGAGGTGTTTATCGAAAAAGCTGACCACCCGTTTTACCAGGCGCTGGGTGAGCTGGCGCGCCTGACGCTGGCCCAGTGGCAGTCGCAGTTACTGATCCCGATAGCTGATAAGCCCCTGTTTCGTTAATTTCACGACAGGCAGGATGCATCCTGCCTGTCGTGCATCCTGTTGCGCACGCTGAGCTTTTGCTTCTGTTGTCAAATAGCCGCAAAATACAGCGTCTGAAACTTCCTCTCTGGCCACACATGCATCATTTACATGCTTATCCTGACTTGCGCGCCATGTTTCGCCGCCTGCTGATTGCCGCGCTGATTGGTATCCTCGCTGCGTTGGCCGTCGCAGGATTTCGTCATGCTATGTTTCTTCTCGAATGGTTGTTCCTGAGCAACGACACCGGGAGTCTGGTCAATGCAGCGACAAACCTTTCCCCTTTAAGACGTATGCTGACGCCTGCATTAGGGGGGCTGGCGGCAGGATTGCTGCTTTGGGGATGGCAAAAGTTCAACCGTTTACGCCCGCAGGCTCCCACTGATTATATGGAGGCCCTGCAAACCGACGGACAATTTGACGTCAGTGCAAGCCTGGTGAAATCGCTGGCCTCGTTACTGGTCGTTGCCAGCGGGAGCGCCATCGGGCGTGAAGGCGCCATGATTTTACTGGCGGCGCTTGCGGCCTCCTGCTTTGCTCAACGTTTTACCCCGCGTACAGAATGGAAGTTATGGATTGCCTGCGGCGCCGCTGCGGGTATGGCCGGAGCGTACCATGCTCCGCTGGCAGGCAGTTTATTTATTGCCGAAGTGTTGTTCGGCACGTTGATCCTGGCGTCATTGGGACCGGTGGTGGTCTCCGCCGTCGTCGCTCTGCTCACCACCAATGTGCTGAGCGACAGCAATGCGCTGCTGTATGCCGTGCACTTCACACGGGAGCTGCATGTGCTGGAATACGTCATGATCGTCAGTACGGGTCTGGCTGCCGGCGTTTGCGGACCGCTTTTTATGTGGTTAATGACCGCCAGTCATAATGTTTTTTTACGCTTTAAACTCTCGCCCCCGTGGCAACTGGCGCTTGGCGGGCTGATCGTTGGCCTGCTGTCATTACTCACACCAGCAGTCTGGGGTAATGGCTACAGCGTGGTGCAGTCATATTTACTTTCCCCACCATTGCTGGCCGTGGTGAGCGGGATCTTCATCTGCAAATTACTGGCTGTGCTTGCCAGCAGTGGATCCGGCGCGCCAGGCGGCGTGTTCACGCCAACGCTGTTTGTCGGTCTGTCGGTGGGCATGCTGCTGGGACGGGTATGGGGGTTGTGGCTTCCGGGTCCGGATGAGATTGCCATTTTGCTGGGATTAACGGGGATGGCCACGCTGCTGGCAGCAACTACGCATGCGCCAATAATGTCGACGCTGATGGTTTGTGAAATGACCGGGGAGTATCGTCTACTCCCCGGATTGCTGATTGCCTGCGTGTTGGCGTCAGTGCTGTCGCGAACGTTACGCCAGGACTCTATCTACCGACAGCACGCTGCCGAGCATTGACAGACGGATGTACTGAGACAGCTCGCGCTGCTCTGCACGAGGCAGATAAGGTAGTTCGCCGATTAACGGAGCGGGTAATTTTTTACTTAGCACATCAATGATTTCCGCATAATGCGCCAGCCCCGGGTTGATTCGGTTCGCGACCCAGCCAATCAGCGGCAGTCCGTCGCTGGCAATCGCCTGTGCGGTGAGGATGGCATGATTAATACAGCCTTCCTGGATACCCACCACCATCAGCACCGGCAGTTGTTCCTGCACCACCCACTCCGATAACGGACGCAGATCGTTCATCAGACTGCGCCAGCCTCCGGTACCTTCCACGACAACATGATCGACTTTTTCGCTGAGGCTTGCGAGACCGTTGGATAACAGAGTGTAATTGACCGGACCACTATGCGCTACGCTACTTTCGTCTTCGCTGAGCGCAATCGGGTTGACCGCTTCGTAAGGCAGTTCGATAGTGGACACGCTTTGCAGCACCAGCGCATCTTTGTTGCGCAGGCCTTCAGGTGTCTCTTTGCTTCCTTTGGCTACGGGTTTGTAACCCGCAACGCTTTTACCCCCTGACGCTAACGCTTGTAGTAATGCGCGGGAAACCACGGTCTTCCCAACAGAAGTGTCTGTACCTGTAATAAAGAAACGCTTCAGCATCACTAACTCCACCGTTATGCTTTGAAAATATAAATCAGGAAAATAAAACAGTGGAGAAAGTCTAAGGTATGATGACGAGAATCAGCTTGAGATAGCGCAATTTTTCGTACAACAGTTAAAAAATGTTAACCCTGTAATAGACGAATCAACAAAGAACCGTTATACATCGCGTCCTTAACGAGCGCGGCCCCCGCCATCGTCCCTTGATTGGTGAATTGCGTACTTTCAACGACTATATGCTGACTGTAGGCCGGGAGCGCCTGCTGACGAATGCTGTCAGCAATAGTGGGGAACAGAATATCCGACGCTTTACTGAGCGGAGAACCAATCAATATCTTTTGCGGGTTGAACAAATTCACCATGATGGCCAGAATGCGTCCGACGTGGGTCCCTACGCCGCTAATGATATCTTTCGCCAATAAATCACCCTGCATTGCCGCCAGACACAGTGCGTCTACCGTCAGCGGTTGTCCGTGTAAAGAAGAACTCATTGACTGCTTCAAGCGCACCTGCGCCAGTTCGAGCACGCTGTCGACGCTGGCGATCGTTTCCAGACACCCATGGTTACCGCAGTAGCAGCGTTTACCGTACGGATCCACCTGCGTATGGCCAATTTCCACCAGGCTACTGCTACCGGCATGCAGTAAATGACCGTCAGTGATCACCCCGGCACCCACGTTATGATCGATCACCACCTGAATGACATCGCGCGCGCCGCGCGATGCGCCGAAAAGCGCCTCAGCCATGGTCCAGGCGCTAATATCATGCTGAATATAGACCGGTACGCCAGTATGGTTCTCAAGCGCCTGGCCCAGCGGCATCTCTTTGACATCTTCGTAAAATGGCATGCGATGCACGATACCGTTTTCAGTATCAATAATGCCGGGTAAGGTGATGGCGATGGAGGTTAAGCGTTCCAGCTTTTGTTGGTGGCGGATGAAAAACTGGTCGACCTGAGTAATAACACGTTCCAGCAGCGGTGTTTCACTGACCAGCGCCATTTCGAGACAATCTTCTACCACCAGTTTGCTGCTCAGATCGCGCAGTGCCAGAAAGATCTCGCCGCGACTGATACGAATGGATAAATAGTGCCAGGCTTCCGTTTCAACAACCAGCCCAACAGCCGGACGCCCACGGCTGCCCGCTTCCTTGATTTCCAGCTCTTGCACCAGGTGCGCTTCGAGCATTTCGCGGACAATTTTAGTAATACTGGCTGGCGCCAGTTGCGCCAGGCGAGAGAGATCAATACGCGATACCGGACCCAGCTGATCAATCAGGCGGTAAACTGCGCCAGCATTGGTCTGCTTAATTTGATCGATATGCCCAGGCTGACTATCAGCAACCACCACTTACTCCCTTTATTTTCGCGCTCCGAAATAATCTGCGGGCTATGGTGAAGCACTTCAATGGCTTCCGTCAACTTTTTACTTAGCCTTGTGATTTACTGCACATTTTCGCTCATTTTTAAACTAAATTAATCGCCTTAACGACCGCCAGAAGCTGTTCCCGAAAGCGTTGCGCGGCGTGACTTTGCTCATGATGCTTTGGCCACACTAACCACATTTCTGAAACGGCATCTTCCTCCGCTATCGGGATCCAACACATTTCATACAATTGCACCCGTTTAAAGGAAGCGGGAAGAATGGAGACGCCTAATCCTGCGGCCACCAGCCCGATGATAGTCATCGCCTCACCAACCTCCTGAGCGATAGTCGGCTTCAGTCCATAGCGACGCATCAGGCCAAGAATATCGTCATACAACCCCGTCCCTACATGGGGGTCAAAAAAGACAAATGGCTCATTGGCCAGTTCCGCCAATGTGACCACGGGCTTTTGCGCCAGCGGATGCGTACGCGGGATCATCGCCATCAGCGGCTCATGCAGAATGGTTTCATGCTCCAGTGTTTCAGGAAGCTGTGTGTTGCGCAGAAGTCCCAAATCCAGCGTTCCTTCATTAAGCGGAGCAATTTGCTCGCGCGTATTCATTTCGCGGGTTTGCATATGCACTGCAGGGTAGCTTTGGCGAAACACGGATAAGGTATCTGAAACCGCTTTGATAAACGGTGCCGAAGACGTAAAACCGATACGCAATTCCCCCGCTTCTCCCAGATGAAGCCGCTCAGCCCTGGCAGCGGCTTCATTAACCAAACCGAGGATTTGCCGACTGTCCGCCAGGAACTGCTTTCCGGCAGAGGTCAGCGCCACGCTGCGATTAGTCCGCGCCAGAAGCCGGGCGCCGACCTGCTGCTCCAGGATTTGGATCTGCTGGCTAAGCGGCGGTTGCGATATATTCAGCCGCGCCGCCGCCCGACCAAAATGCAGCTCTTCAGCAACCGCTACAAAGTAACGTAAATGACGCAGTTCGATATTCATATTTTTAAGATATCATTTGAGATTATTAATATATTAGACAGAATATTGTGATTTTCATACTCTTAAGGCTAGTCCTGTAGAAGTTTTGATTGAGCAAGGATTTCAAGTGAGCCGTACAACAACTGTCGATACCGCGCCAACCAGCGATGTTGATGAACAGATAGTTACCCCGCCGGATGGTTTTATCAAACGCGGAACATCCCCATTTATGCGCGTCACTCTGGCGCTGTTTTCCGCCGGGTTGGCGACTTTTGCTCTCCTCTATTGTGTGCAACCCATACTACCAGTGCTCTCAAACGAGTTTGGAGTCTCTCCTGCCAGCAGCAGTATTTCGCTTTCCATCTCAACGGCGATGCTGGCGATCGGTTTACTGTTTACCGGTCCACTTTCCGATGCGATAGGCCGCAAGCCGGTAATGGTTACGGCGCTATTGCTCGCGTCCTGCTGTACGTTGCTTTCGACGATGATGACCAGTTGGCACGGTATTTTAATCATGCGCGCGCTGATAGGGCTTTCGCTCAGCGGCGTGGCGGCAGTGGGAATGACCTATCTGAGCGAGGAAATTCACCCCAGCTTCGTCGCCTTTTCAATGGGCTTATATATCAGCGGTAACTCAATTGGTGGTATGAGTGGTCGTTTGATCAGCGGCGTTTTTACCGACTTTTTTAACTGGCGTATCGCGCTGGCGGCGATTGGGTGTTTTGCCCTCGCCTCCGCGCTGATGTTCTGGAAAATCTTACCGGAATCACGTCATTTCAGACCAACGTCGCTACGCCCGAAAACGTTGTTTATCAACTTTCGTTTGCACTGGCGCGACAGAGGGTTGCCGCTGCTGTTTGCGGAAGGCTTTTTACTGATGGGGTCGTTTGTCACGCTGTTTAATTACATCGGCTACCGTCTGATGCTCTCTCCGTGGGAACTCAGCCAGGCGGTGGTCGGCCTGCTTTCCGTAGCGTATCTGACCGGGACCTGGAGTTCGCCGAAAGCGGGTTCTATGACTACCCGCTATGGACGTGGCCCGGTAATGCTCTTTTCAACCGGCGTAATGTTGGCTGGACTGTTGATGACTCTGTTCACTTCGCTGTGGTTGATCTTTGCCGGGATGCTGCTCTTTTCAGCCGGGTTCTTTGCCGCGCACTCTGTGGCAAGCAGTTGGATTGGACCGCGGGCAAAACGCGCTAAAGGCCAGGCGTCTTCCCTGTATCTGTTCAGCTATTATCTGGGTTCAAGCATTGCCGGTACGCTGGGCGGCGTATTCTGGCACAGCTACGGCTGGAACGGCGTGGGTGGATTTATCGCCCTGATGCTGGTGCTGGCATTGCTGGTCGGCACACGTCTGCACCATCGTCTGCACGTTTAATCTACGATGCCCGGGTTCCGGGCATCACCTTCATCAACCAGGCTGTAACGTCTGAGCCGCCATTTGCAGGGCAATAACCGTCCCGTTCATCACTATATGCAGCATAACCGGCATCAACAGCCCGTTACTTCTCAGTCTGGCGATGATCAAAACCTGCGACACAAGAAACAACATCAGCAACGTGCGCAAATCCACATACTGTGTATGCATGATGGCAAAAATGACCGATACCACCACCGACGACAGCCAGGTTTTATTATTGAACCAGTACTGGAATGCGTTGAATAAACAGCCCCTGAAAACAATTTCTTCATAAACTGGCGCAATAAATATCAGAGTCAGAGTGGATAACCACAACGCGTAGCTGTTTAGGGATATCTGGCTGGTCACCCACGCTTCGGTTTGTCTGAGGCCCAGAATCCACGGCAGGATGAGCTGAATAAATAACAGCGCCACGAACAAAATGGTAAACCACCTGGCGTTGAAAATTCCTTTGCCCAACCCCTCTCTTTTTCTGAAGAAGAAATAATACAGCGGAACCAGCACAACAAATTCCAGCGCAAACAGCAGCGGAAAAAGTAGCCCTTTGGCAAGCAGTGTCTGGCTCGCGGGGAAAAATAACGGGGTAAACGTGAGACCAAACATCAGTAAAAACATGGAAAAACAGCCAGCAACCGCTTTGGTTCTGACGATATACAGGTTGTCGGCATCCTGTGACATACGATCTCCTTGCGCTTATCAAAGATAAGTTGATGAATTATCGATATATGATAAAAATTCTCATTATCACTGACAACCTACCAACTTTTACGCAATGGCCACGGGTTCACACGAGGATTGCGGTATAGCGCTTATCGCCAGAACATTATCGTCAGCTATTTAGTGGAGAATCCGCCAGCGGCAATGAAAAACGGAAACAGGCCCCAGCCGTGGAATTAACCAGGCTGATATCCCCCCCATGCAGCTCGAGCATTCTACGCACAATCAGTAAACCCAGTCCGCCGCGCTCTGCCCGCTGCTCACGGGGAATTAACGCGGTCGGGCGTTGAAATAATACTTCTCGTACAGCCTCTTCTACTCCTGGCCCACTGTCCTGCACTTCTGCTAATAGGCGGTCTGCATCACGCCAGACTTTCAACCGCACCTCACCCCCATCAGGCGTATGACGGATAGCGTTATCCAGCAAATTCGTCACGACTCTTTCCATCATCGACAAATCTGCATTCACCAGCGGTAGCGGTCCCATTACCTCAAGGTGCAACTGCAAGTGACGCGTGGCAACAGGGAGATCAAACTTTTGCGCCACATCCTGGATCAGCTCGCCAATAGCAAATCGTTCACGCTGCGGTTTTATACCGCCATGCTCAAGCCTCGCCAGTTCAAACAGCTGTTGTGACAGATGGCGAACCTTATGTCCCTGGCGTAGCGCGATGCTAAGATAATGCCGATTTTCCTCCGGCGTCATGGTATCGGCTTTCAGCGACAGCATTTCCAGATATCCCAGCAGGGAAGTCAGCGGCGTACGTAAATCGTGCGAAATATTGGCTATAAACTCTCTGCGCTGACGATCGCTATCCGCTAATAAATCCCACTGCAGGGCAATTTTCTGCGCTAATTCGATAAACGCATTGTTCAGCAACGCTATTTCATTCGCCGGTGCCGGTTCGGGATCTTTTTGCGCCAGCTGTTTGATGACGCTAATGCTGTCCTGCTCTAGTTTAACCACCTGTCCAGTCAGTCTTTTCACCGGGTTCGTCACCCATCGCCACACCAGGAATCCAGCGATTGCGCCGGCTAATAAAACCAGTATTAACGTCCAGGCCACGGTATTCCAGAGCGTTTTTTGCCAGGCGGTATTCGCCAGCGTATTCAGGTCTTCGCCTTGCAAAATAATGTACAAATAGCCATGCAGCTCACCGTTCAATAAAACTGGCGCGGCGCTGAATACTTTTTGCTGGCTGCTGCGCGGATCGTTGCCGTATACGGGCAGTTCGTCCGAATTAAGGAAAACCTGAATCGGCTGTACGCTAATTTTCTGTCGCTGAATATGCCCGGGCGGGGCGGCATCGGCGAGTATTTCACCTGACGGAGAGACCAGATACAACTCCACGCTTGGGTTGAGCGTCATCAGGTGATTAAAAAGTCCTTTTAAGATCTGGCGATTAACCTGACCACTGGCATCAATAAGCGACTCACTTTTGACAATCTTGCTCGCCAGCTCCAGTGAAAGTCTCTGCACCATGGCGTCGCCATACTGTTTACTGCTGCGGATCTGGACAACGCTGACGGTAACAGCGCAAATCAGCATAATGGCGGTAAAGACAAGGGTCAGGCGCTGGCTTAGCGACAGGCGATAAATCATGGCTGATGCTCCGCGTTAACCGCAGCAAGCTTATAGCCCCGTCCCCAAACCGTGAGAATAATTTCCGGCTCCGCAGCATCTTTTTCAATTTTGGTCCGCAGGCGATTGATATGACTGTTCACCGTATGCTCATATCCTTCGTGCTGATAGCCCCACACCTGATCTAACAGCGCCTGACGCGAAAAGACCTCCCCTGGATGACGAGCGAAAAAATAGAGCAGATCGAATTCACGCGGCGTTAAATCGAGGGATTTACCATGCTGGCGGACTTCCCGGGCTAATGGATCAATCTCTACGCCATGGAGGGTGATAATCCCCGCTTCCATACGCAGGTTCTGACTCATAGCCTCCTGACGGCGAAACAGTGCTTTCACCCGGGCCATCAACTCGAGCACCGAGAAAGGTTTGGCCAGATAATCATCGGCCCCCATTTCCAGTCCCAATACGCGATGAGTTTCACTGGTACGGGCGCTGATAATGATGACCGGAAGATAGAAACTCATTTGACGGATCCGACGACAAATCTCCAGACCGTCCACGCCCGGCAGCATCAAATCGAGGATAACGGCATCCCAGACATGCTTCTCAAGTTGCTCAAGCGCTCGTGACCCATCAGCCTCATGAATAATTTCATACCCTTCATCCTTCAGGCTCAGTTGCAAAAGTGCGGCAATATCGCTGTCATCTTCCACCAAAAATATCTTTTTTGCGCCAGCCATCAGTGTCATCCCCCTCTCATCGTGCTGAAAGCTTACCTCAGGCAAGGGGCGGAAGTTATCACAAAATTTTTAACTTTTCGTGAGGATCCTGGGATACGCAGGCGCACAGTATGTCGTTATCGACACGCCAGACATCAACAGGGAAACGTCGCTTTGTTTTCCCTACTATGAAAATAAAAAGGAAACGTTATGCAGAAAAAACGTCCACTTCGGGAAGCTGATGTTACAGCCGAGTCAGTATTTTTTATGCAACGACGACAGATCCTCAAAGCACTTGGGATAGGCGCAGCGGCGGCGTCGTTGTCTACCCCGACACAAGCCAGTTTGTTAAATTGGTTTAAAGGCAACGATCGTCCGCCTGCACCGGCGGGCAAACCACTCGGGTTTACAAAACCCGAGCTTTGGCAAAACAGTCTGCCCCTGACGCCGGAAGACAAAGTGACGGGCTACAACAATTTCTACGAGTTTGGTCTGGATAAAGCCGATCCTGCCGCCAATGCCGGTAGCCTGAAAACCGATCCATGGACGTTGACCATCAGCGGTGAAGTGAACAAACCGTTAACGTTGGATCATGATGCGCTGACCACTCGTTTTCCATTAGAAGAGCGTATTTACCGGATGCGTTGCGTTGAGGCATGGTCGATGGTTGTGCCATGGGTCGGTTTTCCTTTGCATAAATTATTGGCGCTGGTTGAGCCAAACAGCCACGCCAAATACGTCGCCTTTGAAACTCGCTACGCTCCTGATGAAATGCCCGGCCAGAAAGATCGCTTCATTGGTGGTGGGTTGAAATATCCCTATGTTGAAGGTCTGCGTTTGGATGAGGCTATGCACCCACTGACACTGCTGACCGTGAGCGTGTATGGCAAAGCGTTGCCGCCGCAAAACGGGGCGCCGATACGCCTGACCGTACCCTGGAAGTACGGCTTCAAGGGCATTAAATCGATAGTCAGTATTAAGCTCACGCGCGAGCAGCCGCCGACCACCTGGAATATGTCAGCGCCGAACGAATACGGTTTTTACGCCAATGTAAATCCGCAGGTCGATCACCCTCGCTGGTCTCAGGCCACAGAGCGTTTTATCGGTTCGGGTGGCATTCTCGATGTACAGCGACAGCCCACATTGCCTTTCAATGGTTATGCCGATGAGGTGGCCTCTTTATATCAGGGTATGGATCTACGGGAGTACTTTTAAGTGAGGCTAACCGCAAAACAGATAACCGGCCTGAAAGTACTGCTGCATCTCGCCGGTTTTTTACCCCTGCTGTGGCTCTTCTGGGCCACACAGCATGGCGGATTGGGGGCCGACCCGGGAAAAGATATCCAGCACTTTACAGGCATCACCGCACTGAAGTTTTTGCTGGCTACCCTGCTGGTATCACCGCTCGCACGATACGCAAAGCAGCCTTTGTTATTTCGCACCCGACGGTTGTTAGGCTTGTGGTGCTTTGCATGGGCTACGTTGCATATGCTCAGCTATGCGCTGCTGGAGTTGGGTATGCAAAATCTGGGATTGCTAGGACATGAACTGGTTTCACGCCCATGGCTAACGCTGGGCATGACGGGTTGGATTATCTTACTCCTGCTGACGCTGACCTCCACGCAAGCCGCGCAACGTAAAATGGGCAAACGCTGGCAAACGTTGCACAACTACGTCTACCTGGCCGCCATTTTGCTACCGCTGCATTACCTCTGGTCGGTAAAAGTGTTATCACCGCTCCCCATTATCTACGCCATTTGTTTTGTCGTGTTGCTGGCTTTTCGCTATAAAAAGCTGTTACGGAAAACCAGGTATAAAGGTGTGTTTATGAAAAGTGAGTGAATCACGGTAAACTTCTCACCACACCTAAGCAGAACGAGAACAAAAAATGAGTAACAATGATAATTACCATCAGCTCACCCGCACGTTCCTGCGGCTCTCTCGCTTCTCCCACCTCTCGGCAATAGCCAGTTGGGACATGTTTACCATGATGCCATCAGGCGGCAGCAAAGCTCGCGGCGAAGCGCTGGCCGAGCTGAGCGTGCTTGAGCATCAGCTGTTAACCGACCCGAAGGTGGCAACGTGGATCGCCGCAGCGCAACAGGAAGATCTCAACGATGTTGAGCAAGCGAACCTTCGCGAAATGTCGCGGCTACATCACCAGGCATCCCTATTGCCCGAATCGTTGGTAGAAGCAAAATCTCTTGCGGGAAGCCGCTGTGAGCATGCCTGGCGTAGTCAGCGACCCGCGAATGACTGGGAAGGATTTGCCGAAAACCTGAAAGAAGTCGTGCAGTACAGCCGCGAAGAAGCCCGACTTCGCGCAGACGCAAAAGGCTGTTCGCCTTATGACGCGCTACTGGACATCTTTGAGCCCGGAATGACCAGCGCCCAACTGGATGTCCTGTTTGCAGATGTAAAAAGCTGGCTGCCCGACCTGCTAAACAAGGTGGTGGCAAAACAGTCTCAGCAGTCGCTCATCGCCCCGGTTGGCCCCTTCCCAACCGCTATCCAGCGAGAGTTGGGGCTTGAAACGATGGCGCAGTTGGGATTTGACTTTACGGCTGGCCGACTGGATATCAGCGCACACCCCTTCTGTGGCGGCGTGCCTGAAGACGTTCGTATTACCACTCGCTATGATGAAAATGAATTGCTCAGCGCACTGTTTGGCGTGATCCATGAAACCGGTCATGCCCGCTATGAGCAAAATTTGCCACGTAACTGGTTAGGGCAACCTATCGCTCTGGCACGTTCAACCGCCATTCATGAGTCCCAGAGTCTGTTCTTCGAGATGCAACTGGGACGCAGTAAAGCCTTTCTGACACGGTTAATTCCTGCTGTAACGCGCCACTTTGGCGATCAGGCTGCATTTGAAGAAAGCAATTTCATCGCCTGGAACCAGCAGGTTAAACCCGGGTTTATTCGTGTTGATGCCGACGAGGTGAGCTATCCCGCTCACGTGATCCTGCGTTATGAAATCGAACGCGCGCTCATCAATGGCGATATTGAAGTGGATGATATCCCGGCATTGTGGAATGAGAAAATGCAGGCCTGGCTGGGGCTGTCAACGATCGGAAACTATCGTAACGGTTGTATGCAGGATATTCACTGGACCGACGGCGGCTTTGGCTACTTCCCTTCCTATACCTTGGGCGCCATGTATGCGGCGCAGTTGTTCAGTGCCGCAAACCGCGCACTGCCTGACTTGAATCAGTCTATTGCGCAAGGTGAGTTTGGTCCCCTCTTTGACTGGTTACGTCAGAACATCTGGCAGCATGGCAGCCGTTTCACCACTGAACAGCTTATTACCCAGGCCACCGGAGAGCCGCTTAGCAGCCGTTATTTCCGCGCCCACCTGGAAGCCCGCTATTTGTAATCTCATACCGTGAGTCATTGTACATATCGTTACACGCCGATACCAATGACTCACGGAAGCCCTGTGATTACAGCGATATAGTTATTTCAACGGCCCCGCAGTGGGGTTGAATGAAAAACCAAATCGAGGGTATGAGAATGAAAAAAGTATTAGCTCTGGTTGTTGCCGCTGCTATGGGTCTGTCTTCTGCTGCATTTGCTGCTGAAACAACTGCTACAACCGCTCCGGCTGCTGCTGCAACCACTAAAGCTGCGCCGGCAAAAACCACGCATCATAAAAAACAGCACAAAGCAGCGCCGCAGAAAGCTCAGGCTGCCAAGAAACACGCTAAAAAATCCACCACAAAACCGGCGGTAGAACAAAAAGCACCAGAGCAGAAAGCTCAGGCCGCTAAAAAACACACCAAAAAAGCTGCAACCAAACCAGCAGCAGAACAAAAAGCACCAGAGCAAAAAGCTCAGGCCGCTAAAAAACACACCAAAAAAGCAGTAAAACACGACACCGCTAAACCAGCAGCTCAACCTGCTGCATAACACATTTGTAGTCACTATGGCGTCCCCCACGCCATAGCATACGGCGCTAAATCGACCTGATTTAGCGCCGCCTTTCGGAGGGTAAAATGGTGTCACATTACCGCTTTGAGTTCATTCTTATTACCTTAATAATTTGCGCCTTCATTGCCATGCATTTTTATCTTTCCTGAGTGTAGTTATCTGATTTTACTCCCACTTTCCCGCCGTCCCGTCTATAGTATTAACTGAGGGTTTGCTGTTAAAAATCATAATTCCCCACCAGAGTGTGATATGCATAAAACCATTGCTGTGTTACTGGGTTCAATTTGTTTACTTCCTGTCGTTGCGCATGCGGACCAGCCTGCAACAGCCAGCGCTGAAGCAGAAAACATAAAAACGTTATTTTTTGGTCATGACGATCGCACCAAGGTGACCGACCCAACGCAATCTCCGTGGGACGCTATCGGGCAGCTGGAAACCGCCAGTGGTAACTTGTGTACCGCCACGCTCATTTCACCACGTCTGGCACTGACGGCCGGACACTGCTTACTCACCCCGCCGAAAGGCAAGCCGGATAAAGCCGTGGTGTTACGCTTCGTGTCGAAAAAGGGTGTCTGGCGCTATGAAATTCATGGAATCGAAGGCCGGGTTGATCCTTCGCTCGGAAAACGTTTAAAAGCCGATGGTGATGGCTGGATAGTACCGCCTTCCGCGGCCCCGTGGGATTTTGGTCTGGTGGTGCTGCGTTACCCACCTTCTGGGATCACACCGCTGCCATTATTTGAAGGTGATAAAGCAGCATTAACCGCAGCGCTGAAAACCGCAGATCGTAAAGTTACGCAGTCGGGCTATCCGGAAGATCATCTTGACGACTTATACACGCATCAGGATTGCGTAGTGACCGGCTGGGCGCAAAATACCGTTCTGTCACACCAGTGCGACACGCTTCCGGGCGACAGCGGTTCACCATTGATGTTGAAGACTGATTCAGGCTGGCAGTTGATTGGAGTACAAAGCTCTGCTCCGGCGGCGAAAGATCGCTGGCGGGCCGATAATCGCGCTATATCCGTAACCGGTTTTCGCGATAAGCTGGAAGCGTTGGCGAAGGAATAACACATGCTGCCCGCATTAACGGGCAGCACGGATATCAGGCAAGTTTTATCATTATCATCCCGGCAAGCAACAGGGCCACGCCGATCCAGCCTTTATTATTCAGGCGTTGACCAAACAACACCCAGCCTGCCGCTAACGTCGCGGCAATCCCGAATCCGCCCCACAGGGCGTAGGCTACTGAAAGGTCGATACCTTTTACCGCCTGCGACAACGCGCTAAAGGCCGCGAGCACGGCAGCCAGCGACAATACGCCATAAATCTTGCGGCGAAATCCATCAGAAAACTTCAGAAAGACGTTAGCGACAATTTCCAGCACGATGGCCATACCAAGCCATGCGCCGTGAACCCACTCAAACTGCTGCATGGGTCACCTCTCTACCCGCTTTTGTCGGTTTTCGTGTACCTGATTTAATCAGTACAATACCTAACACCAGCGAGACCAGACCTGCCACCTTCATTGTGGACAAGGTTTCATCAAATAACAGCACACTAAATAGCGTAATAAATAAAATACCGATACCTTCCCACAAGGCATAGGCCACACCAAGGGCAATTTTTTTAACGGCAAAACTGAGAAAAATATACGATAAGGCGATCATTACCAGCATTAAAATAAAGCCCGAATTACCATGACCGACGCTTGCCCATTTCATTGACAGCGTACCAGTAATTTCAGCCGCGATGGCCAGACCTAATAATATCCAGTAAAACATGATGCTTCTCCTGCTTGAGAATATAGTCCTTTGGGCCTACTGCATGCAGTAAACCAAAAAAATAAAATTAGTTAGCTCAGCGCACAGCGCCAGCTCAGGCAGAAGAAGGGACTAAAGCGCGTTGCGCCAGTGTTGCTCACCCGCAAGCAAGAAAGTGGAGGAGGTACGAAGAAGTGTAGGTAAACGCAAAAACATCCTGAACATATTGTCCATAATATTACAATTATCCGCAGTGTTGCTTCTCATCATCGCGGATGATAATTGTCCTCGGTAGTTAAACACAGATGATTTGTATCATAGCTGCAAGACGAACTCAAAGTCTTTTCACTTCTTTACCTGCCCCGTTTGATTTTTGTTATAACGGCTCGACGCAAATCACACTATTATTCAGATTCAAAAATGAAAAACGCAGGAATACCTATGGCGAAACCGATCATCACGCTTAACGGCCTAAAAATAGTCATTATGCTGGGCATGCTGGTTATCATCCTGAGCGGCATCCGCTTTGCCGCAGATATCATCGTCCCCTTTATTTTGGCGTTATTTATTGCCGTTGTGCTAAACCCCGTGGTGCAGCGGATGGTCAAACTTCGCATACCGCGCGTATTCGCGGTGTCATTGCTCATCGTTATTATTGTGATGCTAATGGTGCTGCTGTTAGCGTATTTAGGTACATCCTTAAATGAGCTTGCGCGTACGCTGCCACAGTATCGTTCTTCCCTGGTTATCCCGCTTAAAAATCTCGAACCGTGGCTACAGCGCGCAGGGATCGGCGTTTCCGTGGACGAACTCGTCAAATATATCGATCCTAACGCGGCAATGACGCTGGTGACCAATTTACTGACGCAGCTGTCTAATGCCATGTCGTCAATATTTTTGCTGCTGCTGACGGTGGTGTTTATGCTGCTGGAAGTTCCGCAGCTACCCAACAAACTCAAGCAAATGATGAGTCGTCCCATTGAGGGAATGGCGGCGATTCAACGCGCTATCGACAGTGTATCCCACTATCTGGTGCTAAAAACGGCGATCAGCATTGTGACCGGGCTGGTAGCCTGGGGCATGCTCTCAGCACTCGACGTGCGTTTCGCCTTTGTCTGGGGATTGCTCGCCTTTGCTCTCAACTATATTCCTAATATCGGTTCGGTGCTGGCAGCCATTCCGCCTATTGCTCAGGTGCTGGTATTTAGCGGCCTTTACGATGCCCTGGTCGTATTGGCGGGTTATCTGGTCATTAATTTGGTGTTTGGAAATATCCTCGAACCGCGGATCATGGGGCGTGGGCTTGGGTTATCTACACTGGTGGTGTTTCTGTCGTTGATCTTCTGGGGCTGGTTGTTGGGGCCAGTCGGGATGCTGCTTTCTGTACCGCTGACCATCATCGTGAAAATCGCTCTCGAACAAACCAACGGCGGTCAAAGCATTGCCGTGTTGCTCAGCGATCTCAACAAAGAATGAACGATTGCCCCGACATCGCGGGGCATCTGTTTATCGTTTTGCGCGCAGCGCCAGTATGGCGCTTAACAAGGTAAATAACGCAATTATCCATGCCATTGTCCATGGCGTTCCGTCGCTGAAGGCGGTCAGCAGCAACGACGAGATAATGCCACTACCGTATTGTAACGCGCCAATCAGCGCCGAGGCTGAACCGGCGATGTTCGGTACCGCATCCAGCGCGGCAGCGGTTGAAGTCGCAGCGATGATGCCATTCATCGAGAAAAACAAAAAAACGGTGACGATAATGGCAACAACGCCACCTGACTCCAATTTAACCAGCAGCGCAAGCGCCACTGCGGCCAGCGCCGCCAACATCGTCGCATACTTTAGTAGTTGTTCCAGAGCGTGGCGTTGCACCAGACGACGGTTTACCACGCTCATGGCCATGACCCCGACAATATTGAACGCAAACAGCCAGCCGTAATGCTGTGGGTCAACATGGTAATAGCTAATATAAACAAACGGCGAACCAGTAATAAACGCGTACGCTGCAACGTAATAACACGTCAGACTCAGGGTGTAGCGCATAAAATGGCCATTGGCTAATAACGACCGGTAATGACGAAATGCGCCAGCCAAAGAGGCTTTCACCCGTTTCTCTTCCGGTAATGTTTCCGGCAACCAGTTCAAAGAGATAAACATCAGCGCGCCGATCACCACCAGTAGCCAAAAAACAGAGTGCCAGGTACTCAGGCGAATTATTTGTCCGCCAATCAACGGTCCCGCTATTGGCGCAATCGCCATTACCAGCACCAGAGTTGAAAGCATTTGCGCCGCGCGAGTGCGCGCAAACAGATCGCGGATCATCGCCCGCGCCAGCATAGGTCCGGTACAAGCGCCAAGGGCCTGAAAAACCCGCCAGAATACAATTTGCGTGATACTCGTAGACATCGCGCATCCTGCGGAGCCGATGATAAAAAACACCATGCCAATAAACAGCGGTTTACGCCTTCCCAGATGATCGCTTATCGGCCCCCAAATCAACTGTGCAATGGCAAAACCTATCAAAAAACCGGTGACGGTCAGTTCCACATTGCCCTGTAAATCCTCGGCCATGGTCGGCATTGCCGGAAGATATATGTCGGTGGAAAGCGAGGTAAAGGCCATCAGGCCGCTGAGGATCAGAATAAAAGTAAGCCCGGTCTGGCTTGCGGAAACTACCGGCGAAGCATGTTCACGTGTACGCATAGCGTCCTGTCATGTTCTAAAAAGTCAGGCAGCAGTATATACACGACGTATTATGGTGATTAGACAGCTAAAACCGCATGGGTTTATGAACTGCAATCATCAATAACGGCATATTAATAAAAACGGCCTCCGCAGAGGCCGTCTTAGTTTTCGCTAACGATTACAGCGCTTTCAGGATTGCATCCACGCTGGCTTTGGCGTCGCCAAACAGCATATGGGTGTTTTCTTTAAAGAACAGCGGGTTCTGCACACCGGCATAGCCGGTGTTCATCGAACGTTTGAACACAATAACGTTCTGCGCTTTCCATACTTCCAGCACCGGCATTCCGGCGATTGGGCTGTGTGGATCGTCCTGCGCCGCCGGGTTTACCGTATCGTTGGCGCCAATAACCAGCACTGTATCGGTATCGGCGAAATCATCGTTGATCTCATCCATTTCCAGCACGATGTCATAAGGTACTTTGGCTTCCGCCAACAGTACGTTCATATGACCTGGCAAGCGCCCTGCTACCGGGTGAATACCGAAGCGCACTTTGATGCCGCGCGCGCGCAGTTTCTCGGTAATTTCCGCTACCGGGTATTGCGCCTGTGCCACTGCCATGCCATAGCCCGGGGTGATTATCACGGAGTGCGAGTTCTTCAGCATTTCTGCCGTGTCTTCCGCAGTAATCTCACGATGTTCACCGACTTCTTCATCAGACCCGGTAGAAGAACCGTCAGAACCAAAGCCACCTGCAATAACGCTGAAAAATGAACGGTTCATCGCCTTACACATGATGTAAGACAGGATCGCACCAGAAGAACCGACCAGCGCACCGGTAACGATCAGCAGATCGTTGCTCAGCATAAAGCCCGCCGCCGCTGCCGCCCATCCTGAATAGGAGTTGAGCATTGAAACGACGACTGGCATATCCGCACCGCCGATAGACGCCACCAGATGCCAGCCAAAAGCCAGAGCAATAATGGTCATCACCAGCAGCGCCAGGACCTGCAGGCCCACGCTTTCGGTACGAACAAACACCACCAGCAACAGGAAAGAAACAACCAGCGCCGCCAGGTTCATTTTATGACGATTCGGCAACATCAGCGGTTTAGAGGAGATCTTGCCGCGCAATTTGCCAAACGCCACCACGGAACCGGTAAAGGTCACCGCACCGATGAAGATACCCAGGAACACTTCCGTCAGGTGAATGTTCACCAGAATCGGTTCCAGGCCCGTGTCGTGATACAGGTAGCTGTTGAAACCCACCAGAACTGCAGCCAGACCGACGAAGCTGTGCAGAATTGCCACCAGCTCCGGCATCTCGGTCATCTCAACTTTCTTCGCCAGACGAATACCAATCGCGCCGCCGATGATCATCGCCACCAGGATCCACGCAACGTTGCCGGTATCCGGGCCAAAAATCGTTGCAATCAGCGCAATCGCCATCCCGGCGATACCGTAGTTGTTACCCTGCTGAGAGGTTTCGTGTTTCGAAAGCCCCGCCAGGCTGAAAATAAACAGGATCGCGGCAACAATGTATGCAGCTGTAACTAATCCTCCAGACATATGTTACCCCTTAGTTTTTCCGGAACATTTTCAGCATGCGCTGAGTCACGGTGAAGCCACCGAAAATATTAATGCTGGCAATAAGCACCGCGATAAAGCTCAGGAAACTCACCCAGCCACCCTGGCCAATTTGCAATAACGCCCCGACAACGATGATCCCGGAGATGGCGTTGGTCACGGACATCAACGGAGTATGCAGCGCGTGCGACACATTCCAGACCACGTAGTAACCCACCACGCAGGACAGCGCGAACACCGTAAAGTGGCCAAGAAACTCTTTCGGCGCAACGTCGGCGAGCCAGCCAAACAAAATGACCACCAGCGCCATCACCGCATATTTGCGCCACGGTGAGACTGGCTTTTTCTCTTCTTTCGGCGCTGGCGCGGCTTTCGGCGCAGCCTGCGGCTGAGCAGATACCTGGATAGGCGGCGCAGGCCAGGTGATTTCACCCTCGCGTACCACCGTGACACCACGTACTACCACGTCGTCAAAATCGACGGTGATATTGCCGTCCTTCTCTTTGCACAACAGTTTGAGCAGGTTGACGAGGTTCGTGCCGTACAGTTGGGAAGATTGCGTCGGCAGACGGCCTGGCAGATCGGTATAACCAATAACCTTCACCCCGTTTTCGGTGGTGGTTACCTGGTTAGGGACCGTGTATTCGCAGTTACCGCCGTTTTGCGCGGCGAGATCGACAATCACGCTGCCAGCCTTCATCGAATCAACCATTTCACGGGTGATCAGTTTCGGAGCAGGTTTGCCCGGGATCAGCGCGGTGGTAACGATAATGTCGACATCTTTCGCCTGTGCAGCGAAGAGTTCCATTTCGGCTTTGATGAACGCCTCGGACATTACCTTAGCGTAACCGTCGCCGCTGCCCGCCTCTTCTTTGAAGTCCAGTTCAAGGAACTCAGCGCCCATACTCTGAACTTGTTCTTTCACTTCCGGACGGGTGTCAAAAGCACGAACGATAGCGCCCAGGCTGTTTGCCGCACCAATAGCCGCCAGACCTGCAACACCTGCACCGATTACCATCACCTTGGCAGGTGGAACCTTGCCCGCGGCGGTAATCTGGCCGGTAAAGAAACGACCAAATTCATGTGCAGCTTCAACAATAGCGCGATACCCGGCGATATTCGCCATCGAGCTTAAGGCATCCAGCGACTGCGCGCGCGAAATACGCGGCACGGAGTCCATCGCCATCACCGTCACGTTGCGCTCAGCAAGCTTTTGCAACAGCTCAGGGTTTTGCGCGGGCCAAAGAAAACTCACCAGCGTCGTGCCCGGATTGAGTAACGGAATTTCCGTCTCTTCCGGTGCGTTGACCTTCAGGATAATCTCTGACTGCCAGACGGTATTTCCGTCAACAATTTCTGCGCCTGCCTGAACAAACGCCTTATCGTCAAAACTCGCCAGTTGACCTGCGCCGCTTTCAACCGCGACGCTGAAACCCAACTTAAGCAGTTGCTCAACCGTTTTCGGCGTGGCTGCTACGCGGGTTTCATTGGTTAACCGTTCTCTTGGTATGCCAATTCGCATAATGTTCCCTTCCATCTGTATTTATGATGATGGTTTATCAATGTTCGCACGAGGCATGCGCGCACTCTCGAAAGAGGTCAGTGTTACCTCAATAAAATAAAACAGTAACAAACTCTGTATAACCTACTGAAAATGACGCTTGTGATCTAGCGCCAAAAAACAGTATTTATTATGAAATTCGCAAAATAGAGATGAATCGAACGGCTGGCAGATAAAATGCCCTAAAAATAGCCCACAAAGGCCGATAATTCGCTCAAGCGAAGCGGCAAAACATGATTACGTGCCTGCCAAAAACAATTAATTAACATTAAATTAACTTATGAAATTCAACTGCTTTATCAGTTTTGCTCGCCAAACGCCGAAATTTTCGACATATCACAAAATGTTATCGATGTTGTTACGTCAGGTGGCACGATGAGTGAAAATTGACGCAGACACTGACACAATTTAAATGCAATAATCAGCGACGTTTCTAGTCAATAACAATACCAGTACCTGGTTTGCGCAAGGCGAAGGATTATTTTTATGAAGCTTAAGAACACTCTCCTGGCGTCCGCACTTATTTCTGCGACTGCTTTTTCTGTAAATGCAGCGACAGAATTGACGCCGGAGCAAGCGGCTGCACTGAAACCCTATGACCGCATTGTGGTTACCGGTCGTTTTAATGCTATCGGTGATGCGGTGACCGCCGTATCACGCCGTGCAGATAAAGACGGTGCAGCCTCCTTTTATGTTGTTGATACCTCAGATTTTGGCAGCGGCGGTAACTGGCGCGTTGTAGCCGACATCTATAAAGCCGACGCTGAAAAAGCGGAAGCATCCAAAAACCGTGTCATTAACGGCGTTATGGAATTACCGAAAGATCAGGCCGTTCTGTTAGAACCATTCGATACCGTTACGGTGCAGGGTTTCTACCGCAGCCAGCCTGAAGTGAACGATGCCATCACCAAAGCAGCGAAAGAGAAAGGCGCCTACTCCTTCTATATCGTGCGTCAGGTCGATGCTAACCAGGGTGGCAACCAGCGTATTACTGCATTCATCTATAAAGCTGATGCGAAAAAACGCGTAGTACAAAGCCCTGATGCGATCCCAGCAGATTCCGATGCCGGTCGTGCCGCATTAGCTGCAGGTGGCGAAGCCGCGAAGAAAGTTGAGATCCCAGGTGTTGCGACTACCGCGTCTCCGAGCGCTGAAGTTGGTCGTTTCTTCGAAACGCAATCCACCAAAGGCGGACGTTACACTGTCACGCTTCCGGATGGAACCAAAGTTGAAGAACTGAACAAAGCAACTGCCGCGATGATGGTGCCATTCGACAGCATCAAGTTCACCGGTAACTATGGCAACATGACCGAAATCTCTTACCAGGTAGCTAAACGCGCAGCGAAGAAAGGCGCTAAGTACTATCACATCACCCGCCAGTGGTCTGAACGTGGTAATAACATGACCATCAGCGCTGACCTGTATAAGTAATACCCAATGCCTTATCAGGTCTACAACCCTGTAGGCCTGATAATTTCCCGCCCCCCAGTCTTCCGGTAAAACAAAAACAGCAGTATTAAGACAACTTTTCACACTATTAGTCACAAATCTCTCTATCCCCATTGCATGCGTTCTCTTCTCTCCGTAAAATCCCGCGCCTTAGTGGCTTTCACCATTTTTATGCGGTTTGCCAAAATAATTATTCTCTCACTCTCGTTTTTGTCACTGGATACAAATGGAAAAGAAATTGGGTCTGAGCGCACTCACCGCGCTGGTTTTAAGCTCAATGCTCGGCGCTGGCGTTTTCAGCCTGCCACAAAATATGGCGGCGGTAGCGAGCCCGGCTGCATTACTGATTGGTTGGGCGATTACCGGTGCAGGTATCCTTTTGCTCGCCTTTGCCATGCTGATCCTGACGCGTATCCGTCCTGAACTCGATGGCGGCATCTTTACCTATGCACGTGAAGGTTTCGGTGAGCTGATTGGCTTCTGCTCCGCATGGGGGTACTGGCTGTGTGCTGTTATCGCTAACGTTTCGTATCTGGTGATCGTTTTCTCTGCGTTCAGCTTCTTCACCGATACACCAGAGTTACGTCTGTTTGGCGACGGTAATACCTGGCAGTCGATTGTTGGCGCATCGGTGCTGTTGTGGGTAGTCCATTTTCTGGTACTGCGTGGTGTGCAAACGGCTGCCAGTATTAACCTGGCCGCGACGCTGGCAAAATTATTGCCGCTTGGCCTGTTTATCGTCCTGGCGTTCATGCTGTTTAAGCTCGACACCTTTACCCTCGATTTTACTGGCGTTGCATTGGGCGTTCCCGTCTGGGAGCAGGTTAAAAATACCATGCTCATCACCCTATGGGTTTTCATCGGTGTGGAGGGCGCGGTGGTGGTTTCTGCCCGTGCCAGAAATAAACGCGATGTTGGACGCGCTACCCTGCTGGCGGTACTCGCCGCGCTGGGCGTCTACCTGCTGGTTACCCTGCTGTCTTTGGGCGTTGTCGCGCGTCCCGAACTGGCGGAGATCCGCAACCCGTCAATGGCAGGCCTGATGGTGGAAATGATGGGGCCATGGGGTGAAATTATTATTGCTGCAGGCCTGATTGTCTCAGTGTGCGGTGCCTATTTAAGCTGGACCATTATGGCGGCGGAAGTACCGTTCCTCGCCTCGACGCACAAAGCGTTTCCGCGCATTTTTGCGCGCCAGAACGCGCAAGGCGCGCCGTCAGCATCTCTGTGGCTGACCAACATCTGCGTTCAGATCTGCCTGGTGCTGATCTGGCTCACCGGTTCGGACTACAATACGTTATTGACCATCGCCTCAGAGATGATTCTGGTGCCCTATTTGCTGGTCGGCGCCTTTCTACTGAAAATTGCCACCCGTCCAATTCATAAGGCTGTTGGTATCGGAGCGAGTATTTATGGCATATGGTTATTGTATGCCTCAGGTCCGATGCACCTGCTGCTGTCCGTGGTGCTGTATGCGCCAGGACTGCTGGTTTTCCTTTATGCCCGTAAAACGCACGCGCATGAAAATGTATTAAAACGTCAGGAGATGGCGCTGATCGGCCTGCTGCTTGTTGCTGCTGTTCCGGCGACCTGGATGTTGATGGGGTAACATTGTCCCCATCGTTCGCGACACATGGAGATTACGATGGGTAAAAAAAACCCTTTGCCAATTCTTATCACCGGAGGAGGTCGACGTATCGGCCTCGCCGTCGCATGGCATTTTATAAATCAAAAACAGCCGGTTATCGTCAGCTACCGCACGCATTATCCGGCCATTGACGGCCTGCGAGATGCCGGTGCGCTGTGTATCCAGGCTGATTTTTCCAGCGATGAAGGCGTGCTGGCTTTTGCTGATGAAGTCAAAACACATACAGATGGCCTGCGCGGCATTGTGCATAATGCCAGTGCCTGGCTTGCAGAAAAGCCCGGTACTCCGCTGACCGAAGTGCTGTCAGCCATGATGCAGATTCACGTCAATACCCCCTACCTGCTCAACCACGCACTGGAAGGATTGTTGCGCGGTCACGGACACGCTGCCAGCGATATTATCCATTTTACGGATTACGTGGTGGAGCGTGGCAGCGATAAGCACATTGCTTATGCCGCCAGCAAAGCGGCGCTGGACAATATGACCCGCTCATTCGCCCGCAAACTGGCGCCGGAAGTGAAAGTCAACGCGATTGCCCCCTCGTTAATCCTGTTTAACGAGGGTGACGATGCAGAATATCGTCAGCAGGCATTGAACAAATCACTGATGAAAACAGCACCGGGTGAAAAAGAGGTCATTGATCTAATTGACTATCTGTTAACCAGCTGTTTTGTCACCGGACGTAGTTTTGCCTTAGATGGTGGGCGTCATCTACGTTAGTGCAGTTTAATCCAACAAAAAATCAGTAACCACGCGCTCAGGCCCCAGCATACTACTGAACTGCCGAGCGCAACGGGTAAGCGCATAAATCCGGTGAAATACCACAGCGAAACGAGGTAGACAAAATAAGGAATAATCGACCACATGCTGAAGACAATGGTTGTACGTAACGCCTCGATCCCACGCTCACTGGCCACGATATAATGGGCAATCAACGCAAAGGTCGGGAACAACGGAATTAATCCGGCAATATAGTAGTTCTTTGTTTTCGCCAGCAAACCAATCAACACCACCACCAGCGCACCGAGCGCCGCTTTTATAACGAGTCCCATCACCCTGCCTTAACACATCAATAACATCAGCCTCTAGCATAACGGAAGCGTTCTTGTTTAGAAAAGATTAATGGAAGGAAAAACCAGGGCGGTGTATGTTGGCGTTTTATATTCAAAATGAATGATATGAACACCATCGTATTTGTTGAAGATGATCCCGAAGTTGGATCACTGATTGCGGCCTACCTTGCCCGGCATGATATTGAGGTTATCCTTGAACCTCGTGGTGATCTGGCCGAGGAGAAAATCCTGCAAGTTCAACCCGACCTGGTGTTATTGGATATCATGCTGCCGGGCAAAGACGGGATGACTATCTGCCGCGATTTACGTGGACGCTGGCAGGGCCCGATTGTCCTGCTCACCTCGCTGGACAGCGACATGAACCATATTCTGGCGCTGGAAATGGGTGCCTGTGACTATATCCTGAAGACAACGCCACCCGCAGTGCTGCTGGCTCGTCTGCGCCTGCATCTGCGCCAGAGTGAACATTCAACCCAGTCTAAAGGCATTCAGGCGGCAACGATCACTCCACACACAACGCTGCGCTTTGGCACACTCACTATCGACCCCACCAACCGCTCCGTTCTACTCGGCGGCGAGCAAGTTTCTCTTTCCACCGCTGATTTTGAATTACTGTGGGAGCTGGCAACCCATGCAGGGCAGATTATGGACCGCGATGCGTTGCTGAAGAACCTGCGTGGCGTAAGTTATGACGGCATGGACCGCAGCGTCGATGTCGCGATTTCCCGGTTACGCAAAAAGCTGCTCGATAACGCGACTGAACCTTATCGAATTAAAACAGTGCGCAACAAAGGTTATCTCTTTGCACCCCACGCCTGGGACGACGAGCCGCAGAAGTAATGCCACTGGGCCGATCTCATTGATCGGCTGGATTACTCACAATACGTTACACTGTCACGTAAAATTGTCTACAGAACAGGCATACAAACGCCATCCGGATACGTTCCACATTTTTTGTGTGGCTGTTGGTCTCCCCCCTCCCTATAATCCGTGGCGGTCCTGAACCCTTATGGTTCATAGGTTTATTTGGCAATAACAAAACTCTTTCCGGCATTTCAGGTGCTGAATGAGGCAAGAGGCTACAATATGTTCGTTACGCTTGCGTATATCGCATTCTTTTTGGTTTGTTCATGGGCAATTTTCAGAATCAACCAAAAAAGTCACTCCCTGTCAAAAAGTGTCTTCATCGCTATATTTTTGGGTGCTGTTATCGGCTTATCCCTGCATCTTATTGCTGCTGACGACAGTAAAACGGTTATCGATTGGTATAATATTATCGGCAACGGCTATGTAAATTTACTGAAGCTGGTCGCGGTTCCGCTGATTTTCATTTCTATACTCTCAGCTATTAACAAACTCGAAAATAGCGCTGGCATTGGGAAAATGTCGTTAACCATCGTCGGGTGCATGCTCTGTCTGGTGATGATTGCCGGGTTTGTTGGGTTGCTGACTGCACATGTATTAGGTCTGGACGCCAGCGCATTTGTTCATATGCAGTCCACGCTGACGGCTGACGATGTGAGCAAAACGGCTGCCATTTCACTGCCTAAACTGGTTACATCTCTAATCCCTACGAATATCTTCCTCGATCTCACTGGAGCCAGAAGCGTTTCCGTCATTGGCATTGTTATCTTCACCCTACTTGCCGGCGTGGCATTATTAAAAGTCAAACAAGATGCTCCGCAAGAAGGTGAAAAGTTAAGCGCAGGCATTAATGCCATCCAGATCTGGGTGATGAAGATGGTGCGCATCGTTATTGCCCTCACCCCTTATGGCGTGATGGCATTAATGGCAGGCGTATTTTCTGCGTATCGCTTCGAACAATTTGCCAGTCTGTTAGGCTTTATTGGCGCTTGTTACATTGCGATTCTGATGATGTTTATCGTCCACGCGCTAATCCTGGTGCTGAGTGGCAATAATCCCGTTCACTATTTTAAAACTGTCTGGCCAGTATTAACCTTTGCATTTGTTTCCCGCAGTAGTGCGGCATCTATTCCACTGGCTATTTCCGCACAGGAAAAGTTTGGCGTGCAAAACACCATTGCCAATATCGCGGCCTCATTTGGCTCCAGCATGGGTCAAAACGGCTGCGCCGGGATCTATCCGGCCATTATGGTAGCGATGATTGCGCCAACAATTGGAATTGATCCATTATCGGTGCATTTTTTGCTCGCCATGCTGCCTGCAATTGCGCTCGGCTCTATCGGGGTTGCGGGCGTAGGCGGCGGCGGAACATTTGCTGCGCTGATCGTCCTTTCAACGCTGAACTTCCCGGTTGCACTGGTCGGAATTTTCATTGCCATCGAGCCTGTCGTTGATATGGCCAGAACGGCATTAAACGTGAACGGTTCGATGATGTCGGGCGTGTTGGCTAACAGGATCCTGAAAAAGAGTACTGAAGAACCACAACGCGTGAATGCGAATTAGCCTGTCCTCTAGTAAGAAACAAGCCTTCCTGTTCACGGAAGGCTTTATTTTGCGTCAACTAAACGTCAGTCCGTCGTATTTTCTCCAACGATAGTTTACTGCGGAGATAATCCAGCAGCCGATAAAGACGCCAATAATCGCAAATCCGACATTCCCCATATGGTCACTTAAATCGCTGACGGTATCCCACAAACCACCCTGGAGCGAAAACGCGTCAGAGAGAAGCCCCAACGCCTCCAGTCCACCAATAAATAGCGCGACAATCACCGAAGTCCCGGTAATGGTCATATTGTAATAGAGCTTACGTTGCGGCTTATTGAATGCCCATCCGTAGGCCTCAACCATCAGAATACTGTCGAGACAATCAATTAACGCCATACCGCAGGTAAACAACGCAGGGAACACGAGAATGGACCATAACGACATACCACTGGACGCGCTTGAAGCGGAAATTCCCAACAGAGAAATTTCAGTGGCGGTATCAAAACCCAGACCAAACAGAAAACCGACAAAATACATATGCCAGTCTTTGCCTACCAACCGAAACGCCGAGCGGAAAAGCCAGCTCAGTGGACCTGAAACCGTAATGTCTTCCGTGGTGCCATCGTAAGTTCCGGTGCGCTTTAGATGGCGAAAGGCCTTCCAGACATGGCAGAAAATAATGAGATTAAGAGTAGCCAGAATCAGCAAAAACACGGCAGAAACCGTGGTCCCAATCAGGCCGCCGATATTCTGAAACCATGCCATGTGTTGCTTAAACGCGCTGGTGGTCAACGCAATGCCAATGCTGGCCAGCACCACGATGGTGGAGTGGCCGAGGGAAAACCAGGCTCCCGTCGTCAGGGCGCGTTTTTTCTGCTGCATGAGTTTGCGCGTAGCGCTATCTATCGCGGCGATATGATCGGCATCAACGGCATGGCGCAAACCATAGCACCACGCGATCAGACTCAGCGCCAGTAACGACGTGTTGTTGCTAAACGCGCTGAAAGCCCACAGCCAAGCTACGATGTTTGCCCCGATGAGTAAGACCATCAACAAAAGAATGTTCGGGCGTTTTTTTAATAATGAAAACAATGCCTTCATTGTTTCCACCCTGTCAAATTTGCGCTAAACAACACTCCACACCGCCATTCACTGATTGATTAATAAAACGTTTACCCGGCTAATGATAACTCTTAAGAATTACCAGCCCAGTGTCGTAGATCAAAGTTGATTACCACCTGAAGCGATCTCCGCCATCGCTAACTCCGCGATGCGCAGGGGTACAGAGGCGCAGTCCCCTTCTTGCAAGAACCAGGCAGACGACACCCACACCAGGCAATAATCCACATCAGCAAACGTTGCCGTTCAATGCGGGCGGTTTCAGACACGATGTTGACCCGTTGGGTGAATCTTTCTGGCTCACTGGCGACAGGTCTGGAGGGGTCGGCAAGATCAGGGTTGGTAAAAATATTGGCATAATCAAAGCCACGTTCGCCCACCAGCCCTTTAGGATCGATAGCCAGCCATCCTTTCGCTCCGAAATCCAGAATATTGCCGTGGTGTAGGTCGCCATGTAATACAACTTCATTCAGGGGAGATGAGAGCAGCACGTCTGCCACCTCTGTGCAACGCGTCAGGATACCGCCATACTTTTTCGCTGCAGGAGCGAGATCGCGAAACCAATGATGCAGCGGTGTTAACTCAGGCGTTGACGCATTCCGGGGAAGATGAAGTCGACTGGATGCATGGCAAATAATGCGACACGCCTGCGCATCGTTACCAGTCCAGGACATGTCCGCTAAAGACCCCGTCCCTGTCGCATGTTCCAGCAGGATCGCCCCTGTTGCATGAGCAAGCACTTTCGCTGCGCCATTCCCGTTCCACCAGACCATGAGTTCGCAGCCGCTCCGTTCACTGTCATCGTCGGTGAGTTTAAGTATGGCTTTCTGACCCTCTTTGATAGCCACCACGGGCAAAAGCTGTGATGTGTGCGTCTCAAAGGGTTCGCCATCAGGAGTCAGTCCCCAATGGTTGAGCCAGGTGTTGAACAGACTCTTTTCCAAACAATATCCTCTTTTTTTCGCCGGATGATAACCACCGAAAGATGCCGGTTCAGCATTATTCCTGTTTTCTTTTGGTTGAGCTACCCCCCCACTGTCAACATCATTGGCTTACCTGGTAGAGCACTAACGAGCACACCCTTGCGTATTGGTGTGCCATGCTGACTGTGTTTTTTTCAATGAGGAAGGCCCGATGATCACGATATGCAAAACCTGTGGAACATCCTATGACGTTGCTGACGCCTATCCCGAACATTGCGATATCTGCCAGGATGAACGTCAGTATGTCCCCGCAACCGGGCAGGAATGGGTCGATTTTGCCGCCCTTTGTGCTTCGCACACAAATAAGTGGCGGCAACATGATAGCGCTCTCTTCAGTATCCGCACCGTTCCCGATTTTGCAATTGATCAACGGGCGTTTATTCTGCGTACCCCGGAAGGCAATATTTTATGGGACTGCATTGCCACGCTCGACGATGCAACAAAAATGCTAATAACATCCCTGGGCGGGCTTAAGGCCATCGCGATATCGCATCCACATTACTACACCACCATGCAGGACTGGGCTGAAGAATTTAACGCTCCGATTTACCTTCATGCCAATGACCGCAAGTGGGTAATGCGCAACAGCCCGTGGATTAGATTTTGGGATGGCGATACCCTGGAACTGACACGAGACGTTAGTGTGATACGTCTGGGCGGACACTTTGCTGGCGGCTGCGTATTGCACTGGGCACGAGATGAAGGCGTGGTGCTTTCCGGCGATATCGTTCAGGTTACCCCTGGCGCGCATGCCGTCTCCTTTATGTGGAGTTATCCCAATATGCTGCCGTTGTCGGCCGCAACGGTCAGCGACATTACCCACCGCTTGAGCACGGTGAGATTTAAACAGCTTTACGGCGCGTTTGAAGGAAAAGACATCACGCAAAATGCCGATGAAATCGTGCAGCGTTCAGGTGAAAAGTATGTTTCCTGTCTCAAATAAGCAGACCGTTTGTCTGTCATTGGCGCTCATCAGGATGATATGGGATAGAAATGATAGACTGCTCCAATGACAGATACATTCACTATCACACTGATAATGAAGTAGGTTTTGAATGGCTGTTTTTGTGTTTTATGGCGAAAGATTTGTTGACCCGCTATCGCGCCAGGCCAACCACCCACAACGCCAAACAACAGCAAGGTGGATTCCGGCACCCGCCGCCAGGCCCTGCGCGCCGCCATTTTGTCCGCGCCGTACATCGCCAACGTCAGTATGTTGGCGATCAAAAACCATATAATCAGGGGATACGAGGTGAAAATGCAGCCTGTCGCCGCGAAAATGAGTAGCAAATAACAACAGCGATTGAAATTCATATTTTTATATCACAGCAATTTTGAGAGTATCAGTAGGCATTATATTGTGTATTCGGTGATTGTATATGAAGAAGCTGTTTGTACAGTTTCAGGTAGTGAAGTAAAGATAAATTCCTTTTTGAACAATGAGTTGCGCACTAAGAATAAAATAAAGTCGAGTCATTAACTGACAAATCATAACAAATACTGACAAGTTAATACTCCTTTTCATGTCCCCCGATTCAAAATGTCCCCCAATTTCGCTCCCAATATTACGCCTTAAAGTGTGGTAAACCCGCAACACAACCGCACAGGTCAATCAGTTATCCTCATGTCCATAACCCTTACAAAAAATTTCTAATAATCGTACTTTTTTAGTCATGCTTTTGTATGGTGATAATTAATAAAATGATAGATTTTCAGTAACCAAAAATAGGAAGCTGTAACTATTTTTATAGTATACCCATCTACATCTGGAGCTCAAAATGAATAAATCAGCATATTTTTCTTCATTGTTATTGTTATTTATATCATTTAACTCTTTCTCACAAACCGTTGAAGATATTCTGAAAGGTCGGTTCATGAATCGCTCTGGTGGTTTTTCTGAGGATCGACGTACAGATGAGCATGCAGCATCTTCTTTCTTAGGACCTGGCCCGAAAACTGGCTGTCACGGCGATACGGTAAGTGCTGGAGTTACTATAAATAAAGTAGAAGTGACCATTAATGGCGACATTGCTGACATCTATGCTAATTACTCTGGTAAATATACACGACAAGGATGGATGACACCTTGTGTCCAGTCACCAGGAAATAGTGGGCACGAAGATAGAAATTTAACAGGAAGGGCGCATTTCCAAATAAAACAAATACCATATTCAAATGCGGAATTCATTTGGATTGGTGTATCAAACTTAGGAGAAGTATCTAGCCCCGACCATGACTCTAATATATCTGGCGTTAAAGCCGTTCAAAACGCAATTAGATCCGGATTATAAAGAAGGAAATTAATAAAGTCAGGATCGTCGATATATTTGTGTTCCTCCAAAATCACTTGTGAATATTTTACTATATCTCTTGATATTTCCGAATCTTTTTGAGGAGAAGAATGATGGCACCTAAATTCAAACAGTTAACATCGATAGTACTTGTGTGGGCTTTTGCTTCTTTCGCGTTAGCTGACGAAGTAAAAACATATTCAGAGCAGGAGCAACAACGGGGTTGGGATGAAGCTAAGAAAGGGTATGAACAATTACAAGCTGAAAAGACCCAAGAAATGATGCGAGACAAGTCCCATGATGGGCGAGTAAAAATCGACACAAATACATCAGTTGGAGCACAAACGGATCCAGCGTCAGTCAACATTCGAACCACTACGCCATAACTACGCAATTACAGTGTATCACCATCCTCGGAAGAGGTATTGTTATTTTCTATCTGAAGTTCGCGATAAGTGGCCCCCTACATTTTGATAATGAGGGGGCAAACAACGAAGTGAGTTTTAACTTTTGGAAAACAGGCAAAACTCTGGTTCGAGGGGCACAAAATACCCTTTCTCAAAACGCTATTCGCAGATATGGGACGCTAGATACTCTGAATGGTTCCCCCCTACCCTTCTAAAGAATATAAACAACAACGACATATTGATCTAGCGAAAGGGATTGCTCTGTGGGATGACTCACTATCAGCCCAACCGTCGTAGCAATAAATAGGAGCGCGCCGTCAGGACCGAGAATATTATCTGGCAATATCCCGGCAACTTATTGAATTCGGGTATCTGAAAAAATTTATTACTCACCGGCCATTTGAAGGCATCAAACGTCTGCATTGCAATCGAGTGAAATCAAATCCCTTTCTGCAAAGTGAAAATAAATTTTTTTACAGTACGACTCCAGCGAAGCAAAAGAATATGTGGCAAGTCGCATTTGATACCGGTGTGCGCACTAGCCTGAGAAGATGCTGTTCTGGAGAAAGGTTAAATACAGATCCACCATAATCTCACCCAACAAGGCATATTTAGACCGCCAAAAACACATACCGGTGAGAGGACCATAAAGCTTCTTATATTAATGAGCCATTTCCTCAAAATTCCTGCAGAAATCCAGATGCGTGAGTTCGGGAAAACTGGGATCCGCCAGTTGAACTTCGTATTCATGTAGCGTTAGGAAAAAGGTAAGTAAGCCAGCCATTACGCTGTGAATTCAATAAGTTCACTGTGGAACACGACAATACGTCTTTCAGGCATTCGTCGGCGCCGTCCGTACCAGACTCGTCATACCTATGCCTGCTGGATGCTTTCCGCTGGGGCCAACCCTGCGTTTATTGCGGATCAGATGGGGCACGAGAATGCAGAAATGGTTTATACAGTGTACTCTGCCTGGATAAACGCGCTTGATGGTGATCAGATAGCATTTCTGAACCAGCGCATCGGAGGATACAAAAGTGTCCCCAGGTGCCCCCAGAGGTGGATGCGCACTAATTAAATCATTGAAATTCTGGTGATATTCCATGAAAAAACTGTTTGTGCAGTTTTATCTCCTGCTGTTTGTCTGCTTTCTGGTGATGACCCTGTTGGTCGGCCTGGTATATAAATTCACCGCAGAACGCGCGGGCAGGCAGTCGCTCGACGATTTAATGAAAAGCTCGTTGTACCTGATGCGCAGTGAGCTGCGCGAGATCCCACCACGCGACTGGGGGAAAACGCTGAAGGAGATGGATTTAAACCTCTCTTTTGACCTGCGCGTTGAACCGCTGAATAAGTACACGCTGGACGCGCCTACCATGCAGCGTTTGCGCGAAGGCGATATCGTTGCGCTTGACGATCAGTACACGTTTATTCAACGGATCCCCCGCAGCCATTATGTACTGGCCGTCGGCCCGGTCCCCTATCTCTATTTTCTCCATCAAATGCGCTTGCTGGACGTCGCGCTGATGGCGTTCATTGCCATCTCGCTGGCCTTCCCGGTACTGATCTGGATGCGCCCACACTGGCAGGAAATGCTCCGACTGGAAGCCGCTGCACAACGCTTTGGGGAGGGACATCTGAGCGAACGCCTCCATTTTGATAGCGGTTCCAGCTTTGAGCGGCTGGGGGTGGCGTTTAACCAGATGGCGGACAACATCAACGCGCTTATCGCCAGTAAGAAACAGCTTATCGATGGTATTGCCCATGAACTTCGTACCCCACTGGTTCGCTTACGTTATCGGCTGGAAATGAGTGATAACCTCACCCTGCAGGAATCTCAGGCACTGAATCGTGATATCGGCCAACTGGAGTCGTTGATCGAAGAGTTACTGACCTACGCCCGGCTGGACCGTCCGCAAAATGAACTAAAGCTCAGCGTACCGGACCTCCCTGTTTGGCTGACAACCCATCTGGAGGATGTGCAAAGCGTGAATCCCCAGCGTGCAGTACGTTTACGTCATCTCAAGAGTGGCGACTACGGTGCACTGGATATGCGCCTGATGGAGCGTGTACTGGATAATCTACTGAATAACGCCCTGCGTTATTGCCAGTCTACGGTGCAAGCGAGCCTGTTATTGCACGGCAGTCAGGCGATGCTGGTTGTGGAAGACGATGGTCCCGGTATTGCACCCGATGCTCGTGAACAGATTTTTGAACCGTTTGTTCGCCTTGACCCCAGCCGCGACCGGGCGACCGGTGGTTGCGGACTTGGGTTAGCCATCGTCCACTCAATTGCTTTGGCAATGGGCGGTACGGTCGTCTGTGATGAAGGTGAACTCGGCGGCGCCCGTTTTACGTTCAGTTGGCCCGTATGGCATAACATTCCTGAATTTTCAGCTGCCTGACCCACATTGCTCGGTGGTCAGGTGGCAGATGTTGTGTTATAAAAAAGTATGTTGTAACTAAAATGGTGAATTTATGGCCCGTTACGATCTCGTCGACCGCCTGAACGGCACCTTCCGCCAGATGGAACAAGAGCTGGCGCTTCTGAACGCAAACCTGTTGCAGCAGACGCTGCTGATTGCGCGCGTCTTTTCGTTACCGGAAGTGGTCAAGGAGGCAGAGCATGCCCCATTGCAAAGCATTGATGTTAAGCAGCATTTAGGCAAAGAGGCTGAAACGCTGGCGCTAGGCCACTATCGTCACCTGTTTATCCAGCAACAATCCGAGAATCGTAGCAGCAAAGCGGCCGTCCGCCTGCCAGGAGTGCTGTGTTATCAGGTAGATAGCGCTGCCCAGCGTGTTCTGGAAGAGCAAATACAGCGTATTAACCAGCTAAAAACGACATTCGAGCGTATTGTCACGGTGGAATCCGGGCTGGCGCCGGCAGCACGTTTCGAATGGGTGCATCGCCACCTGCCGGGACTGATTACGCTGAATGCCTATCGCACACTTACACTTGTCAGAGAGCCTGCTACCCTGCGATTCGGCTGGGCCAATAAGCACATTATTAAAAATCTGAAACGCGATGAAGTTCTGCAGCTACTGGAAAAAAGCCTGACGTCACCGCGTAGCGTACACCCCTGGACGCGTGAAGAGTGGCAGGCGAAGCTTGAGCGGGAATATCAGGATGTCGCGGCCCTGGGGCAGCATGCTCGTCTGAAAATCAAACGACCGGTAAAAGTGCAGCCCATCGCCCGCGTCTGGTACAAAGGGGAGCAAAAGCAGGTGCAATATGCCTGCCCGACGCCATTGATCGCGCTAATTAACAACGAAAACGGTATGACCGTACCGGATATCGGCGAGCTACTGAATTACGATGCCGACAATGTTCAGCATCGTTTTAAACCTCAGGCACAGCCGTTGAAATTGATAATTCCCCGACTGCACCTGTACGTTGCTGATTAGCTGCCTGGCCGCATGCTGCCAACCATCAGCTCCGGACGTACCCAACTGTCAAACTCCGCTTCGGTCAGATATCCCAGCGCCAGAGCGGAGGCTTTTAGCGTCAGACCCTCTTTGTGCGCCTTTTTGGCAATTTCAGCGGCTTTATCATAACCGATATGGGTGTTGAGCGCCGTCACCAGCATCAGCGACTCGTTGAGCAGTTGATCGATTCGCTCACGGTTGGGCTCGATCCCCGTCGCGCAGTGCTGGTTAAAGCTTTCCATACCGTCAGCCAGCAAACGTACCGACTGCAGGAAGTTGTGGATGACCATCGGTCGGTAAACGTTGAGCTCAAAGTTACCTGACGCCCCGCCCATATTGATGGCGACATCGTTGCCCATTACCTGACAGCAAAGCATGGTCAGCGCTTCACACTGGGTGGGATTGACCTTGCCCGGCATGATCGAGCTGCCCGGTTCATTTTCCGGAATCGAAATCTCACCGATACCGCAGCGTGGACCGGATGCCAGCCAGCGTACATCGTTGGCGATTTTCATCAGCGACGCCGCCAGCCCTTTTAGCGCGCCGTGAGCATGAACCAGGGCATCGCACGTGGCCAGCGCTTCAAATTTATTTGGTGCGGTAACGAACGGCGCACAGGTGATAACACGCAGTTCATCCGCGGCCCGACGAGCATATTCAGGATGTGTGTTCAGTCCGGTCCCTACCGCAGTTCCCCCCAGCGCCAGTTCTGCCACGTGCGGTAAACTGTTTTCAATGTGTCTGAGATTATGTTCGAGCATTGCCACCCAGCCGGAAATCTCCTGGCCAAGCGTAAGTGGGGTTGCATCTTGTAGATGTGTACGACCAATTTTGACGATATCGGCGAAAGCGTGGGACTTATCACTGAGCGTTTTGGTCAACACATTTAATTGCGGGATCAGAGCGTTACGTAGCGCAAGCAGTGCGGCAACGTGCATTGCGGTTGGAAAGACATCATTCGAGCTTTGGCTCTTATTAACATCATCATTGGGGTGTACCTTGCGTTCCATCCCTCGTACGCCGCCCAGTAATTCGCTGGCCCGGTTTGCCAGCACCTCGTTCATGTTCATATTGCTTTGTGTACCAGAGCCGGTTTGCCAGATGGCCAGCGGAAACTCATCACGATGTTTATCCGCCAACACCTCATCTGCGGCCTGCATAATAGCCCTGGCTTTATCCTCCGCCAACAGCCCGAGATCCTGGTTAACCTTTGCAGCGGCGCGTTTCGTCAGCGCCAGCGCATGGATCAACGAGACCGGCATTTTCTCCGTAGAGATACGAAAATGCTCCAGCGAACGTTGGGTTTGCGCCCCCCAAAGCTTATCGGCAGGGACATCAATTGCCCCCATTGAATCATTCTCGCGGCGTACCGTTACCATTACCTGCTCCTTACATTAACAATTGATTAGGTTATGTTTCGACATTGCCCATTTGCATTGGTCTTATGAGTATTAACGAGGATTAATCTGTCGTTTGGTGGTTCGTGCGGTAAAAAAAACCGCCCCGAAGGGCGGCTGACGTTACTTAACGCAGCGTGCGCACTGCGACGTCTGAATTTGCTTGAAGAAATCGTTGCCTTTGTCATCCACCAGGATAAACGCCGGGAAATCTTCCACTTCAATTTTCCAGATAGCTTCCATCCCGAGTTCAGGGTATTCCACACACTCCAGACTCTTGATGCTGCCCTGGGCCAGTACCGCAGCGGGGCCGCCAATACTGCCTAAGTAGAAACCGCCATGCTTATGGCAAGCGTCGGTCACCTGCTGGCTACGGTTGCCTTTCGCCAGCATGATCATACTCCCACCAGCGCCCTGGAGCTGGTCAACATACGAGTCCATACGCCCGGCAGTGGTTGGACCAAGCGAACCAGAGGCATAGCCTTCCGGCGTTTTTGCCGGACCGGCGTAGTAGATCGGGTGATCCTTAACATACTGCGGCAAACTTTCGCCGTTATCCAGCCGTTCTTTCAGTTTCGCATGCGCAATATCACGGCCAACAATGATTGTACCGTTAAGCGACAGACGCGTAGATACCGGGTACTGCGACAACTGGGCCAGGATCTCTTTCATCGGGCGATTGAGGTCAACGTGCACCGCTTCCCCCTCTCCCGCCTGGCGCAGCTCTTCTGGTATATATTTGCCAGGATTATGCTCCAGTTTTTCGATCCAGATACCTTCGCGGTTGATCTTAGCTTTGATATTTCTATCGGCTGAGCAAGAAACACCCATACCAACCGGACACGACGCGCCGTGACGCGGCAGACGGATCACGCGGATGTCATGTGCGAAGTACTTCCCACCAAACTGCGCGCCCAGTCCCAAATTCTGCGCCTCAATCAGCAGCTCTTTTTCCAGCTCGACATCGCGGAATGCCTGGCCGTGTTCGTTACCTTCGGTCGGCAGCTCATCGTAATATTTAGCCGAGGCCAGTTTCACCGTTTTCAGCGTGGCCTCCGCTGACGTACCACCAATAACAAACGCAATGTGATACGGCGGGCAAGCCGCAGTTCCCAGCGTTCGCATCTTCTCAACCAGGTAATCTTTTAATTTGCCTGGCGTCAGCAGCGCTTTGGTTTCCTGGTACAGATAGGTTTTGTTCGCCGAACCACCGCCTTTGGCAATACACAGGAATTTGTATTCGTCGCCGTCGACGGTATACAAATCTATCTGTGCAGGCAGGTTGGTACCGGTGTTTACCTCTTTATACATATCCAGCGCGGCGTTTTGCGAATAGCGCAGGTTGTCTTCGATGTAGGTGTTATACACCCCCCGCGCCAGCGCAGCTTCATCGCCGCCACCGGTCCAGACGCGCTGACCTTTTTTACCTACGATAATCGCGGTTCCGGTGTCCTGACAGGTAGGCAAAATACCTTTAGCCGCGATATCGGAATTGCGCAGGAATTGCAGGGCCACATATTTGTCGTTTTCACTGGCTTCGGGGTCACGCAGAATATCGGCCACCTGCTGTTGATGCGCAGGACGCAGCATAAACGACGCATCATGAAAGGCCTGACGAGCCAGCAGGGTTAAGGCTTGCGGTGCTATTTTAACAATCTCCTGCCCTTCAAATTCGGCAACGGAGACATGATCGCTGGTCAGCAGATAGTATTCGGTATCATCCTTTTTGAGGGGGAAAGGATGCTGATAATGAAAGGGTTTGTTTGACATTGTGCTCTCACTTACTGCTCGGTCTGGTTATTCTCTGGGCAGATGTTCCATTGCCCTGCTTCCCTGCCGCAGGTCGGATTGTAGAAGTAAGGGCTTTCTGCAACCGGAATTGCTCAGGGTATTAAAAGCGAGTCACCATATCCTACACAATTTTTTAACAAAAACTGAGACAAGTACGACTTTTTACATGTGCAGGTTACTTCCCTCGGGGTTTCTTGGTTTAATAGCCGCAGAAAATTCCACATTGAAACAGGGCTTGAGAATGCAAAAACTCATCAACTCAGTGCAGAACTACGCCTGGGGAAGTAAAACTGCGTTAACGGAACTTTATGGGATTGCCAACCCCACTCAGCAACCGATGGCTGAGTTGTGGATGGGCGCGCATCCGAAAAGCAGCTCGCAGGTTCTGGGCGCTGACGGCCAGAAGGTCGCTCTGCGCGATGTCATCGAACACGATAAATCCGCACTGTTAGGCGATGCCGTTGCCAAACGCTTTGGTGAACTGCCTTTCCTGTTTAAAGTGCTCTGCGCCGCGCAACCTCTTTCGATTCAGGTTCATCCTAACAAGCGCAACTCTGAAATCGGATTTGCCAAAGAAAACGCGGCGGGGATCCCGATGGATGCCGCCGAGCGCAACTACAAAGATCCTAACCACAAGCCGGAACTGGTTTTTGCTTTAACGCCATTTCTGGCGATGAACGCATTTCGCGAGTTCTCAGACATTGTTGCACTGTTACAACCGGTTAGTGCAGCGCACCCGGCTATTGCGCATTTCCTGCAGGAACCGAGCGCAGAACGTCTGAGCTATCTTTTCGCCAGCTTACTGAATATGCAGGATGAGGAGAAATCCCATGCGCTGGCAATCCTGAAATCAGCGCTGAACAGCCAGCAGGGTGAACCCTGGCAAACCATTCGCCTGGTAGCCGACTTCTACCCGAACGACAGCGGGCTCTTCTCCCCGTTGCTGCTCAATGTGGTAAAGCTCAATCCAGGCGAGGCGATGTTCCTGTTTGCCGAAACCCCACACGCCTACCTGCAAGGTGTGGCGCTTGAGGTAATGGCTAACTCGGACAACGTGCTACGCGCCGGACTGACACCAAAATACATTGATATCCCGGAGCTGGTCGCCAACGTTAAGTTTGTCGCCAAACCTGCAAACCAGCTGCTGACCACACCGGTTAAGACCGATGGCGAACTGGACTTCCCCATTCCTGTCGACGATTTCGCCTTCTCCCTGCATGAACTGACCGCCGATGGCACAGAAATCAGTCAGCAAAGTGCGGCTATTTTGTTCTGCATCGAGGGGGAAGCCGTGCTGAGTAAAGGCGAGCAGCGTCTGGTCCTGCTGCCGGGTGAATCGGCCTTTATTAGCGCGAATGAATCGCCGGTAAACGTCAGCGGCAAGGGTCGTTTAGCTCGGGTTTATAACAAGCTGTAGCAAGATACTGATATTTTTAACAACTCTTGCTAAGCTGTAGTGAGTTAAAGACATGTCACTCCTCCAGGCGTCTTCAAACGCCTGGTTTTATTTTATGGATATCAAAATGAAAAAATCGCTGGTAGCTGCGGGTGTGGTGGTTGCACTGGGTATCGTCTGGACGGGCGGAGCCTGGTACACAGGAAAGAAACTCGAAACGCATCTCGCCGAGATGGTGACGCAGGCAAACGATCAGTTAAAACGCTACTCCCCTGAGGCGGGCATTGAACTGAGTTATCAAAACTACCAGCGCGGCGTGTTCAATAGCCAACTGCAGTTGGTGGTAAAACCTATCGCCGGACAGGCTGATTCCTGGCTGAAACCGGGACAAAGCATCGTCCTGAATGAAACCGTGGATCACGGTCCTTTCCCGCTGGCTCAGTTGAAATCACTGAATCTGGTTCCGGCAATGGCCTCCGTGAAAACGACGCTGGTCAATAACGACGTTACCAAACCGTTGTTTGATATTGCCAAAGGTGAGACGCCATTCATCATTAACTCCCGTATTAGCTACAGTGGCGATACCCGTTCCGCTCTCTCTCTCAAGCCACTGAACTATGAGAAAGGCGATGAAAAAGTGGCCTTTAGCGGCGGCGAGTTCCAGTTTACGGCTGACAAAGACGGCAATGCTGTATCGCTGACTGGCGAAGCGCAAAGTGGCCTGGTTAATGCGGTCAATGAGTACGATCAGAAAGTACAGGTTACTTTTAATAACCTGAAAACTGAAGGTTCCAGCAGTATCGCCAGCTTTGGTGAGCGCATCGGCGACCAGAAATTGTCACTCGAAAAACTGTCGATTTCAGTCGAGGGTAAAGAGCTGGCGGTACTGGAAGGTATGGGTATCGATGGCAAATCCGATCTGATCAACGATGGCAAAACCGTAAACAGCCAGCTGGATTACACCCTGAACAGTCTTAAACTTCAGGGCCAGGATATGGGAAGCGGTAAACTGACGCTGAAAGTGGGCCAGATAGACGGTGAAGCGCTGCACCAGTTCAGCCAGCAGTATAGCGCCCAAACCAAAGCGCTGATGTCACAGATTGACGTGGTGCAAAATCCTGAGCTTTATCAGCAGAAAGTCACCGAAGCCTTCTTCAATGCACTGCCAATTCTGATGAAAGGCGAGCCGGTCATTACTATTGCCCCGCTGAGCTGGAAGAACGCAAAAGGTGAAACCGCATTTAATCTGTCCCTGCTGCTAAAAGATCCGACCGCAAACTCCGTGGAGCCGCAAACGCTGGCGCAGGAAGTGGATCGCTCCGTCAAATCACTGGACGCTAAACTGACAATTCCTGTCGATATGGCGACTGAGTTCATGACGCAGATTGCCAAACTGGAAGGATATCAGCAGGAAGAAGCGGCAGGTCTGGCGAAGCAACAGGTTAATGGCCTGGCGGCGATGGGTCAGATGTTTCGTATTACGACGCTGCAGGACAACGTTATCGGCTCCAGCCTGCAATATGCAAACGGCCAGGTAACGCTGAACGGACAAAAAATGCCGCTGGATGAGTTTGTTGGCATGTTCGGTATGCCTTCTCTTACACAGCCGGACGTTCCTGCCATCCCGCAACAGTAATCACTGTTTTATGACTGGCCCGATAGCGTTGCTTATCGGGCTTTTTTTATTTCGCTGCCACCAGCCGAGCGGAAAGAGTCAGATTGCGTGAATGGCCTTCATCGTGGCCAATGCGTTGGAGCATGCGTTCAGCAAGGGTATATCCCATTTCACGAGCGGGCGTACAGGCCCAAATAATAGGGATATCGTCCAGCGCGTTTTCTGCCACATCGGCGAATCCGGCCAACGATATTTGCTGTTCGAAATAACGATCTACGCCAATTTCACCACTCTGACGTCCAGCTCTCATCAGGCCGAACCAGGCGCCTATGGCGATTATTTCGTTGTAGCACACTACCGCGCTGATTGTCGGATTGCGACGCAACAGCGCTGTCACCTCTTCAGCGGCCTGCTTCTGGCTGGATGAACACTCCAGCACCCAGTCGCTATGGAACGGTAAACCATATTTTAGCAACGTGGCACAATAGCCGCCGACGCGCTCTGCGCGGGTCAATGAAGAACTCTGCCCCCCCAGCCAGGCAATACGCTGGTGCCCGTGGCGGATAAGATGTTCAACTAATAACTGGGCAGCCTGCATGTTATCGGGTCTGACGGTGTCAACCTCATCCATGTAGCTGGCGCGTGATGCAAATACTACCGGGATCCCTTTGTCAGCGGCCAGTTGTTGCAGCGCGTCACTGCTGCCGGCAGCTCCGGCAATGACCACGCCATCCACCCCTTGATTGAGCAACATCGCGAAACGCTGCGCCAGCTGTTCGCCATCTTTACCACCATGCAGTAAAAAGACCATGCGCCCCTGCGCTTCTAACGCTTCCGTCAGCCCCGCCGTCAGCTCTGCGTAAAACGGCGTAGACAGATCGCGCACAATCAGACCAATTACCCCGCTCTGCCCGCCACGCAGCGCTGATGCCTGGCGGTTACGCACAAACCCCAGTTGCTCAATAGCAGCATTAACTCGTTCGCCGGTCGCTGATGAAATTCGCCCTTTTCCACTGAGCACTAATGAGACGGTACTGACCGAAACCCCTGCAGCCAGCGCAACATCATGGATGGTTATTTTTTTGGCTATAGCCATAAAAACAGAAAACTCCCTGATAACGTGACGGATAAAACGTTTTATCAATCACTTATATTTATACGCCCTATTATCGTTCGATAATGTGATTTATACCGCACTAAAATTAGGTAAAACGTTTTATCTTCTCGCCATCATTAGTCAGCCAGCTTTTACAAGGAGTCGTTTAATGACGACGAGAACCACACCAAAAATAACGTTATGGGAATTTTTCCAGCAGTTGGGCAAAACCTTTATGTTGCCCGTAGCACTGCTCTCATTTTGCGGGATCATGTTGGGGATCGGCAGCTCGTTAAGCAGCCATGATGTCCTGACGCTGATCCCGGCGTTGGGAAACCCTGTGCTTCAGGCCATCTTCACCTGGATGAGCAAAGTTGGCTCGTTTGCGTTTAGCTTCCTGCCGGTCATGTTCTGTATTGCCATTCCTCTGGGCCTGGCGCGCGAGAACAAAGGTGTTGCTGCGTTTGCCGGTTTTGTCGGTTATGCGGTCATGAACCTTGCCGTCAACTTCTGGTTAACTGCCAAAGGTATCTTACCCACCACAGATGCGGCGATCCTCAAAGCCAACAACGTGCAAAACATTTTGGGGATCCAGTCGATCGACACGGGGATCCTCGGCGCGGTTATTGCCGGGATCATCGTTTGGATGCTGCATGAACGCTTCCACAACATTCGTCTGCCGGACGCGCTGGCCTTCTTCGGCGGTACCCGTTTTGTGCCTATTATCTCTTCAGTGGTGATGGGTCTGGTCGGCCTGGTCATTCCCCTGATTTGGCCGGTTTTCGCCATGGGCATTACTGGACTCGGCCACATCATCAATAGCGCGGGAGAATTTGGTCCTATGCTGTTTGGTACCGGCGAACGCCTGCTGCTGCCTTTCGGCCTGCATCATATTCTGGTGGCATTGATTCGCTTCACCGAAGCTGGCGGCACGCAGGAAGTCTGTGGTCACAGCGTAAGCGGCGCACTGACTATTTTTCAGGCTCAACTGAGCTGCCCAACAACCCAGGGGTTCTCTGAAAGCGCCACTCGCTTCCTGTCCCAGGGTAAAATGCCGGCGTTCCTCGGTGGTTTACCGGGCGCGGCATTAGCCATGTACCACTGCGCACGTCCTGAGAATCGTCATAAGATTAAAGGGTTATTAATCTCTGGTTTGATCGCCTGTGTCATTGGCGGTACCACTGAACCCCTCGAGTTCTTATTCCTGTTCGTCGCCCCGGTACTGTATGTGATCCACGCCCTGCTTACCGGTCTTGGCTTCACCGTGATGGCGGTGCTTGGCGTCACAATCGGTAACACGGACGGTAACCTGATTGACTTCGTGGTGTTCGGTATCCTGCACGGATTGTCCACCAAGTGGTACCTGGTTCCTGTTGTGGCGGCTATTTGGTTCGCGGTGTATTACGTTATCTTCCGCTTCGCTATCACGCGCTTTAATCTCAAAACACCGGGTCGTGAAGTCGAAATTGCCAGCAATATCGAAAAAGTCATGGCTGGAGCGCCGGGTAAATCGGGTTACAACGTCCCCGCCATTCTGGCGGCGCTCGGCGGCGCGGAAAACATAGTCAGCCTGGATAACTGCATCACCCGTCTGCGCTTGTCAGTAAAAGATATGTCGCTTGTTAACGTACAGGCTCTGAAGGACAATCGAGCCATTGGCGTAGTACAACTCAATCAGCATAACCTCCAGGTGGTTATCGGCCCACAGGTCCAGTCGGTAAAAGACGAGATCGCGGTTCTGATGAATACCGTACAGGCGTAAGGACAACATTATGTTTGATTTCTCAAAGGTTGTGGACAGACACGGTACCTGGTGTACTCAGTGGGATTACGTTGCCGACCGTTTTGGTTCAGCAGACCTGCTGCCGTTCACCATTTCCGATATGGATTTTGCCACCGCACCTTGCATTCTGGAGGCGCTGACTCAGCGCCTGTCACATGGCGTGTTGGGTTACAGCCGCTGGAAAAATGATGAATTTCTGGCGGCGATTAGCCACTGGTTTCTCTCGCGTCATAATACCCAAATTGATCCTCAATCGCTGGTTTATGGCCCCTCGGTCATCTATATGGTGTCGGAGCTGATCCGCCAGTGGTCCTCAGCAGGCGATGCGGTGGTCATTCATACGCCAGCTTACGACGCGTTTTACAAAGCGATTGAAGGTAATCAGCGCCAGGTGCGCGCTGTCGGACTGGAAAAACGCGCTGACGGTTGGTTTTGCGACATGGCTGCGTTGGAGCAAGCCCTGTCCCTACCTGAAAGCAAAATTCTCCTGCTTTGCAGCCCGCACAATCCAACCGGTAAGGTATGGACGCGCGACGAACTGGAAACCATGGCGGAACTGTGTCAGCGCCACGGTGTAAAAGTCATCTCTGATGAGATCCATATGGATATGGTATGGGCAGACCAGCCGCACATCCCGTGGAGCAACGTCGCGCGCGACAGCTGGGCGCTGTTCACCTCCGGTTCAAAGAGTTTCAATATTCCGGCATTAACCGGGGCTTACGGAATCATTGAGGATGCGCAAAGCCGTAACGATTATCTCAGCGCGTTAAAAGGCCGCGATGGCCTTTCCTCGCCTGCGGTGTTGGCGCTTACTGCACATATTGCAGCCTACCAGCAAGGCGCTAGCTGGCTTGATGCGCTACGCGATTACCTTGCCAGTAATCTGCACTTTGTTGCCCGTGAGCTAAATAGTGCATTCCCTGAGCTAAACTGGCAGGTTCCGCAATCCACCTATCTGGCATGGATTGACCTGCGCCCGCTCAATATTGATGACCACGCGCTGCAGGATGCGCTCATCCACCAGCAGAAAGTCGCCATCATGCCGGGATACACTTACGGAGAAGAAGGCCGCGGTTTTGTACGCCTCAATGCCGGATGCCCGCGCTCCAAGCTTGAAAAAGGCGTTCAGGGTTTGATTAACGCCATCCGCACAATACGTTAAATAGCAAAGTAAAAGATCGCCACTTGGGCGATCTTTTACTCATTATTAGTTGGTAATTTTCATATGCAGCTGGAATGCGTTGGTTTTCCCTTCATCTTTCGCCGCGCCTTTTTGATATATTCTGATAGTATACTTACCGCTGGCAGGCAGCGTATTTTTATAAGTATCACCGCTCATCATGCCATCAAAAATGAATTGATCGCCCGGTGCAATAATACTCATGAAAGGATGAGGCCAGGCGCTTTTCAGAACTGCTTGCAGGGCCTGCCCTTTTTTGGCGACAAACGTATAATCTTTTGTTTTATCACCCGTAATTGTACCCTTGATATCTGCCCCGCTGGTGCCTTTTTTAAACTGGATCACATGCGTTTCATCCGCTTTATACGCCGCATGCGCAGGTACGGTTGCCAAAAGCAAACTTCCACAGAACATTGTACTGATAATTAGCTTTACACTTTTCACTTTATTAATACCCTCAGTCATTATTGTGTTTTTTATAACATACCTCGCTGTGCATTCATAAATGGGAAAGTGTCCATTTTTCGCTATTAGCAATGTTATCCAATTAATATCTGAATAAATTAACACTGAAAGGCAGTGATTAAATAAAATCGAGGGAAATAATCTTAAAAAAAGAAAAAATCCGCCATTAAACACATGCTGTAGAAAATGCGTTATTGCTAACTTTACACCTGTCTTACCACCGCCAGGCAAAAGCATCCTGGTACGATCTGCCGGAACCCCATTCTGTTGGTGCGTTGGCAGCATGGCGAGCAATTTTGCACCACTTGCTTCCCTCACACCCCGAACTCTGCACTGTTTTTTTTAAAGTTTTTAGAGGAACATTTTTCTGTTGTATAATGCCCTGCACTTTACCTAAAAACACGAGTGCAACCATGATTGATACTTCTCTCCCCCTGACCGACGTCCATCGCCACCTTGATGGTAACATCCGTGCCCAAACGATCCTGGATCTGGGTCGTCAGTTCAACTTGACGCTTCCGGCGCAAACGCTGGAAACGCTGATCCCTCATGTGCAAGTCACATCAACTGAGCCGGATTTAGTGAGCTTTTTATCCAAGCTCGATTGGGGCGTGAAGGTTCTGGCCTCGCTGGATGCCTGTCGCCGCGTGGCATTTGAGAATATTGAGGATGCGGCACGTAACGGTCTGCACTATGTAGAATTACGTTTTTCTCCAGGCTATATGGCGATGGCGCATCAGCTTCCCGTCGCGGGCGTGGTTGAAGCCGTCATTGCCGGCGTACGCGAAGGTTGCAAGACCTTTGGCGTTGAAGCACGCTTAATTGGCATTATGAGTCGTACCTTCGGCGAAGCTGCCTGTCTGCAGGAACTGGATGCGCTGTTAGTCCACCGCGACCATATTACGGCACTGGATCTGGCTGGTGATGAACTGGGGTTCCCGGGCAGTCTGTTCCTGTCACACTTCAACCAGGCACGAGACGCCGGCTGGCGTATCACCGTGCATGCGGGCGAAGCTGCGGGCCCCGAAAGCATCTGGCAGGCCATTAAAGAGCTGGGCGCTGAACGTATTGGCCACGGCGTTAAAGCCGTAGAAGATCGTGCGTTGATGGATTATCTCGCCGAGCACCGTATCGGCATCGAATCCTGCCTGACATCAAATATTCAGACCAGCACCGTTGCCTCTCTGGCGGCCCATCCGCTGAAAACGTTCCTCGAGCATGGGGTGTTAGCCAGTTTGAATACGGACGACCCGGCTGTTCAGGGGGTGGATATTATTCACGAGTACACCATTGCCGCACCAGCAGCAGGCCTTACGCGCGAACAGATCCGCCAGGCGCAAATCAACGGTCTGGAAATGGCATTCCTGAGTAACGAAGAAAAACGTGCCTTGCGTGAGAAAGTCGCCGCAGCGTAACGATAAAGTGCCGGATGGCGTAACGCTTATCCGGCATTAGTTCAATCAGGCAAGGCACAGCGTCGAACGATGTTTTGCGGATTCGATACCCAGCTCAATCAGCTCCATAATTTGGATAGCCTGTCTTGCCGGGACCGGGTTCTCACCGTTACCGTTTAGCGCATCACGAATGCCAGCATAGTACGCCGGATAGTTACCCGGTACGGTAAGCCAGGTTTCTTCAACCTGCTCTTCACCTTCTATTCGCGTCAATACGCCATCGCGCATGTCATAACCCCAGTCTTCCTGAGGCAACCGCTCGCCATTTTTCAAACGCTCTTCCTGCGGGTCAAGACCATACTTCACATAGCTGCCGCGCGATCCGTGCACAATATAACGGGCCGATTCTGCGGCAGCGAGCATGGTACCGTGTAGAATCACTCGCCGCTGCGGATACGTCAGGATGGCATGAAAGTAATCCGTCGCCTGCGCACCGGGGCGCAGTTGGGCGAGGTCTACCGTCAGGCTGACGGGCAAACCAAACAGATTAATCGCCTGATCCAAAAGATGCGGTGCTAAATCGTACCAGATGCCGCTTCCCGGGCCGCCCTGTTCACGCCAGCGGTCACGAACCTGCGGGCGAAAACGATCGAAATGAGATTCAAAATACGCAACCTCCCCCAAAACGCCATCCGCCAACAAGGCTTTCAGCGTCAGGAAATCACTGTCCCAGCGACGGTTATGGAACACAGATAATACGCGCCCGAGGCTGCGCGCCAGCGCATCCAGCTCACGAGCTTGTGACAGTGTCACGGTGAAAGGCTTATCAACAACCACATGTTTGCCCGCTTCCAGCGCGGCCTTCGCTAACGGGAAGTGCGTGTCATTAGGCGTGGGGATCACTATCAGGTCGATATTGGGATCGTTAAAAAGATGTTTAGGCTCGGCAACAACCGCCACCGTAGGCCAGTCTGCCTTCACTTTTGCTTCATCACTACTGGAAACCGCAGCCAGTTCCAGGCCCGGTGTGCCCACAATCAGGGGGGCATGGAAGGTTTTGCTGGCATAACCATAGCCAATTAGCCCAACGCGGATGTTGTCACTCATGTTATTGCCTCTCAATTCAGGACAGACCTATTTCACACCATACCTTGCAACGTCTCAATAGTTTAATAACCTTTGCGCTACAAAGGTCGTTTCTTAACTTAAGTCAAACATATGCCACTTATGCTTAACTTGCAGCGAAAAAGAGGTAGAAATCGTTCCCAATCATCTTGCTGTATTAATGAGAGATTAGTAACATTTGCAGCCTGTGTTTAAGGATAAATCAAAGCAAATGTCATCAGTAATGAATCGTCTTATTGAATTAACAGGTTGGATTGTTCTCGCCGTCTCCGTAATCCTGCTGGGTGTTGCCAATCATATTGACAATTACCAGCCACCGGAGCCCGTTGCTGCTGTGCAGAAGAAATAAGCGTCGGTAGTCGTTTATTCCCGGCAATTCACATGTAGTAGCTGCAAGGTTTGGCTGCAAAAGATCGAATTCTGTCAAAAAAAGCGAATTAGGCCGCATCCCGCTCCGCCGCATATTGCCTGCTGTGGCGAAGCGGGTTACCCTTGCTGCAGGTGCGTATAGCGCCTGCTTTTTCACAGGTATGAACACTCTTCTTACACTTGCACGTAAATCCGCTTTTACCTGTGCACGTTGTTTATTTTTATATTTTCTACTCCGTTGGTATTATTTTATTTATATGGATCTGCATTTATGACTGTTCAGGATTACTTATTAAAATTCCGCAAAATCAGTTCACTCGATAGTCTGGAAAAACTGTTCGACCATCTTAACTACACGCTTACTGACGATAGCGACATTATCAATATGTACCGTGCCGCAGACCATCGCCGTGCGGAGCTTATCTCGGGAGGTCGTCTGTTTGATGTCGGTCAGGTACCTAAATCAGTCTGGCATTACGTGCAATAAAGAAGAAAGTAGCGCTCAACGTTAAAAGCTTTATAATAATTGCCCCAAAATGAATGGCATGATTGATTGCGCGCGTAAACCTGGAGAAGAGATGACTACCACACCGGCACAACGTATCGGAGGCTGGCTCCTTGGGCCACTGGCCTGGCTGTTAGTCGCGTTGTTGAGCGCTTCGCTGGCGTTACTACTTTATGTCACTGCGCTGGCTACACCGCAAACCTTCAAAATGCTGGGTGAACAAAGTTCGGCCAATTTGCTGTTATGGGGCGTTTCCTTTATTACCGCGATCGCCATGTGGTATTACACGCTGTGGCTGACGATTGCGTTTTTCAAACGCAGAGCCTGTGTGCCTAAACATTATATTCTGTGGCTGCTGATCTCCGTGTTGCTGGCGATTAAAGCGTTTGCGTTTTCACCGGTCCCGGACGCCTTTGCCGTGCGCCAACTGCTGTTCCCATTACTGGCTGCAGCACTGCTGGTGCCCTACTTCAAACGATCGCAGCGCGTTAAATCGACGTTTGTGAACCCGTAATAACCCTACAGTTAACCTGTTGTCGCCTGTTGTAGATTGTCAGATAATAGGCGGCTTTTTTATTTCAGGCCGAAAAATGACTGATTACCTGCTGCTGTTTGTCGGAACTGTACTGGTCAATAACTTTGTACTGGTCAAGTTTCTGGGCCTTTGCCCGTTTATGGGTGTTTCCAAAAAACTGGAAACCGCAATGGGTATGGGCCTTGCCACGACGTTTGTCATGACACTGGCATCCATTTGCGCATGGCTGATTGATACCTGGATCCTAATCCCGCTCAATCTCATCTATCTGCGCACGCTGGCTTTTATTCTGGTTATCGCCGTCGTGGTGCAATTTACCGAGATGGTTGTACGCAAAACCAGCCCTGCACTTTACCGCCTGCTGGGGATCTTCCTTCCGTTGATCACCACTAACTGCGCGGTATTGGGTGTAGCGCTACTGAATATCAACCTCGGTCATAACTTTTTACAGTCGGCGCTATACGGTTTTTCTGCCGCAGTCGGCTTCTCGCTGGTGATGGTACTGTTCGCAGCAATTCGCGAACGTCTCGCCGTGGCGGACGTCCCTGCGCCATTTCGCGGGAATGCGATTGCGCTGATTACCGCCGGTTTAATGTCATTGGCCTTTATGGGCTTTAGTGGTTTGGTGAAGTTGTAATGAATGCTATCTGGATTGCCGTTGCCGCAGTGAGTCTACTGGGTCTGGCGTTCGGCGCTATTTTGGGTTATGCCTCACGACGTTTCGCCGTTGAAGATGATCCGGTTGTGGAGAAAATTGATGAAATTCTCCCGCAAAGCCAGTGTGGACAATGTGGCTATCCGGGCTGTCATCCTTACGCTGAAGCGATCGGCGCTCAGGGTGAAAAAATTAACCGTTGCGCCCCCGGTGGCGAAGCGGTGATGTTAAAAATTGCCGCCCTGCTGAACGTCGATCCGCAGCCGATTGATGGTGATGAACAAGACGTTACGCCCGTGCGTATGCTGGCGGTCATTGATGAAAATAACTGTATCGGTTGCACAAAGTGCATTCAGGCCTGCCCGGTTGATGCGATTGTGGGTGCGACGCGCGCCATGCATACGGTAATGAGCGATCTCTGCACCGGGTGCAACCTGTGCGTTGATCCGTGCCCAACGCAATGTATCGAATTACGTCCGGTAGCCGAAACACCAGATAGCTGGAAATGGGATTTAAACACCATTCCTGTGCGCATCATTCCCGTGGAACAACATGTTTAAGTTATTCTCTGCATTCAGAAAAAACAAAATCTGGGACTTTGATGGCGGCATTCATCCACCAGAAATGAAAACCCAGTCAAACGGCACGCCGTTGCGGCAGGTTCCGCTGGCGCCACGCTTTGTTATTCCGCTGAAGCAACATATTGGCGCGGAAGGTGAGCTGTGCGTAAACGTGGGTGATACCGTACTGCGAGGTCAGGCGTTAACCCTCGGGCGAGGCAAAATGCTTCCGGTCCATGCACCAACGTCAGGCACCGTTGTTGCCATTGCCCCGCACTCTACGGCACACCCATCTGCACTGGCTGAGTTAAGCGTTATCATAGACGCCGATGGCGAAGATCGCTGGATTGAGCGGGATGGCTGGACCGATTACCGCTCCCGCAGCCGGGAAGAGCTGATCGCGCGTATTCACCAGTTCGGCGTTGCCGGACTGGGTGGCGCAGGTTTCCCCACCGGCGTCAAACTACAGGGCGGCGGAGATAAAATTGAAACGCTGATCATCAACGCCGCTGAATGCGAGCCATACATTACGGCTGATGACCGCCTGATGCAGGACTGCGCGGCGCAGGTCGTCGAAGGTATCCGTATCCTTGCGCATATTCTTCAGCCACGCGAAATTTTGGTGGGCATCGAAGATAACAAACCGCAGGCAATTTCTATGCTGCGCGCAGTGCTGGCTGATTCACACGATATTAGCTTACGTGTGATCCCCACTAAGTATCCTTCAGGCGGGGCCAAGCAATTAACACAAATCCTGACTGGCAAGCAGGTTCCCCACGGCGGACGTTCCTCAGATATCGGTGTACTGATGCAAAACGTCGGAACCGCTTATGCCATCAAACGCGCGGTGATTGATGGTGAACCGATCACCGAGCGTGTCGTGACGCTCACTGGTGAAGCCGTCAGCCGTCCGGGCAACGTCTGGGCGCGTTTAGGCACGCCGGTTCGTCATCTGCTCAACGACGCGGGCTTCTGCCCTTCCGCCGACCAGATGGTCATTATGGGCGGACCGCTGATGGGCTTTACGCTGCCGTGGCTGGATGTACCCGTGGTAAAGATTACCAACTGTCTTCTGGCGCCCTCTGCCAGTGAAATGGGGGAAACGCCGGAAGAGAAAGGCTGCATTCGCTGTAGCGCTTGCGCCGATGCCTGCCCAGCCGATCTCCTGCCGCAGCAGCTTTATTGGTTCAGTAAAGGGCAACAGCACGACAAAGCAACGGCTCACAATATCGCCGACTGTATTGAATGCGGTGCCTGCGCCTGGGTATGCCCTAGCAACATTCCACTGGTGCAGTATTTCCGCCAGGAAAAAGCCGAGATTTACGCCATTAGTCAGGAAGAAAAACGTGCCGCCGAAGCAAAAGCACGATTCGAAGCCCGACAGGCACGCCTTGAACGAGAAAAAGCTGCACGTCTTGAACGCCACAAAAGCGCCGCTGCTCAGCCTGCAGCTAAAGATCATGATGCCATTGCCGCCGCGCTGGCTCGCGTAAAAGAAAAGCAGGCCCAGGCAATGCAGCCGGTAGTCATTCAGGCTGGCGAAAAACCTGACAATAGCGCCGTGATTGCCGCACGCGAGGCGCGTAAGGCACAAGCTCGCGCGGCCCGGACTGAAAATCCACCACAAATTGAAGGCAACAGTGCGGGTACAGATCCGCGTAAAGCCGCCGTGGAAGCGGCTATTGCTCGCGCCAAAGCCCGCAAGCTTGAGCAGCAGTCGGAAACGGAAACCGTCGAACCGGTGGATCCGCGAAAAGCCGCCGTGGAAGCGGCTATCGCCCGTGCCAAAGCCCGCAAGCTTGAGCAGCAACCGGAAACGGAAACCGTCGAACCGGTGGATCCGCGCAAAGCCGCCGTAGAAGCGGCTATCGCCCGTGCCAAAGCCCGCAAGCTTGAGCAGCAGCCGGAAGCGGAAACCGTCGAACCGGTGGATCCGCGCAAAGCCGCCGTGGAAGCGGCTATCGCCCGCGCTAAAGCCCGCAAGCTTGAGCAGCAGGCAGTAACGGAAACAGCCGAGCCAGTTGATCCGCGTAAAGCCGCCGTCGCGGCCGCTATCGCACGCGCTCAGGCAAAGAAAGCCGCACAGCAGCAGGTTGTAAACGAGGAATAAATGGTATTCAGAATAGCAAGCTCCCCTTATACCCATAACCAGCGCCAGACATCGCGTATCATGATGCTGGTGTTACTTGCTGCATTGCCGGGGATCGCCGCTCAGCTGTGGTTTTTTGGCTGGGGAACGTTGTTCCAGATAGTTCTGGCAGCCGTCAGCGCTATCGCTGCCGAAGCGGGCGTACTTAAACTGCGTAAACAGCCTATTGTCACGGTATTAAAAGACAACTCTGCATTACTCACCGGGCTGCTACTGGCGGTGAGTATTCCCCCGCTCGCCCCCTGGTGGATGGTGGTTTTAGGCACGGTATTCGCCGTTATCATCGCTAAGCAACTGTATGGCGGCCTCGGCCAGAACCCGTTTAACCCTGCCATGATTGGTTACGTCGTACTGCTTATCTCATTTCCGGTACAGATGACCAGTTGGCTGCCGCCGCATGAAATTGCGGCTACTGTGCCTGGGTTCTTTGACGCCCTTAACGTTATATTTAGTGGACATACCGCCAGCGGCGGGGATATGAACACGTTGCGTATGGGCATTGATGGTATCAGTCAGGCAACGCCTCTCGACACCTTTAAGACTTCGCTGCATGCGGGTCATACTGTTGAGCAGGTGATGCAATACCCAATCTACAGCGGCATGCTTGCAGGCGCTGGCTGGCAGTGGGTTAACCTTGCCTGGCTGGTCGGCGGTGTCATACTGTTATGGCAGAAAGCGATTCGCTGGCATATCCCGGTTAGCTTCCTGCTGTCGCTTGCGGTTTGCGCCACTTTAGGCTGGATTTTCTCGCCAGAATCGCTGGCCTCACCTCAGTTGCACCTCCTTTCCGGCGCGACCATGTTAGGTGCATTTTTTATTCTTACCGATCCCGTTACAGCATCAACCACCAACCGTGGCCGTCTGATTTTTGGCGCGCTTGCAGGCCTGCTCGTGTGGTTGATTCGCAGTTTTGGCGGTTATCCTGATGGCGTCGCCTTTGCCGTATTACTGGCAAATATCACGGTTCCGCTGATTGATTATTACACTCGCCCTCGCGTGTACGGACATCGCTAAGGATTCCCTATGCTGAAAACGATTCGTAAACACGGTATTACACTGGCGCTATTTGCTGCGGGCTCGACGGGGTTAACCGCGGCAATCAATCAATTAACTAAGTCCACTATTGATGAACAGGCCGCGCTGCAGCAAAAAGCGCTGTTCGATCAGGTTCTGCCTGGCGATCGCTACAATAATAACTTGTCTGAGAGTTGTTATCTGGTCGATGCGCCAGCGTTGGGCAAAGGCAGTCACCGGGTGTATATTGCCCGCCAGGACGATCGCCCCGTTGCAGCAGTTCTTGAAGCTACGGCGCCAGATGGTTATTCCGGGGCTATTCAACTGCTGGTTGGCGTCGATTTTACCGGTACCGTGTTGGGTACGCGGGTGACCGAGCATCATGAAACGCCAGGACTGGGCGATAAAATCGAACTGCGACTGTCCGATTGGATAACCCACTTTAGCGGCAAAACGATCGCGGCGGGTAATGATTCCCACTGGGCGGTGAAAAAAGACGGCGGAGACTTTGACCAGTTTACAGGTGCCACCATTACACCGCGTGCGGTAGTGAATGCAGTAAAACGCGCCGGTTTGTATGCGCAGACGCTACCCGCGCAACTTCCTCAACTTAGCGCCTGTGGAGAATAAACCATGAGCGAAATTAAAGACGTTATTGTCCAGGGGTTATGGAAAAATAACTCCGCGCTTGTGCAGCTACTCGGGATGTGTCCGCTGTTGGCCGTCACCTCTACTGCCACTAATGCGCTGGGTCTGGGACTCGCGACTACGCTCGTCCTGACGTTGACGAACCTGACGATTTCAGCCCTTCGTCGCTGGACACCGCCAGAAATTCGTATTCCGATTTATGTCATGATCATCGCCTCCGTGGTGAGCGCGGTGCAGATGTTGATCAATGCCTACGCTTTTGGACTGTATCAGTCTCTGGGCATCTTTATCCCGCTGATTGTGACCAACTGTATTGTTGTTGGTCGTGCGGAAGCCTTCGCCGCCAAAAAGGGACCTGCGTTATCCGCACTCGATGGTTTCTCCATCGGCATGGGCGCAACAGGTGCCATGTTTGTTCTGGGCTCGCTGCGTGAAATAATTGGTAACGGTACACTATTTGATGGCGCAGACGGTTTGTTGGGTAGTTGGGCCAAAGTCTTGCGCGTTGAGATCTTCCATACTGATACGCCGTTTCTGCTGGCCATGCTGCCACCGGGCGCGTTTATTGGCCTGGGTCTGATGCTGGCAGTGAAGTATCTGATTGATGAGAAAATGAAGAAACGTCGTGCCGAGGCGGCTGTCGCGGACAGTCCCGTGGGTGAAACAGGGAATGTGTAATGAACAAAGCAAAACGTCTGGAAATACTGACGCGCCTGCGTGATAACAATCCGCATCCGACAACCGAGCTTAATTTTACATCGCCGTTTGAACTGCTGATTTCGGTCTTGCTCTCCGCGCAGGCCACCGATGTCAGCGTCAATAAAGCGACGGCTAAGCTGTACCCCGTCGCTAATACCCCTGCCGCGATGCTGGAGCTCGGCGTTGAAGGTGTTAAGTCCTACATCAAGACAATTGGTTTGTTTAACAGCAAAGCGGAGAATGTGATTAAAACCTGCCGCATTCTGCTGGAACAACATAATGGTGAAGTGCCTGAAGACCGTGCCGCATTAGAAGCCCTGCCCGGAGTTGGACGAAAAACTGCAAATGTAGTGTTAAATACCGCCTTTGGCTGGCCCACTATCGCCGTAGATACGCATATTTTTCGCGTCTGTAATCGTACGCAATTCGCTCCGGGTAAAAACGTTGAGCAGGTTGAAGAGAAACTGCTGAAGGTTGTACCCAGTGAATTTAAAGTCGATTGCCATCACTGGTTAATTCTTCATGGCCGCTACACCTGCATAGCCCGAAAGCCGCGCTGCGGTTCCTGTATTATCGAAGATCTCTGCGAATTCAAAGAGAAAGTCGATATCTGATGCTGCCGGGGCATCCTGTTTGCCCCTCGCACGCATAACGATTAGTTATGCACTCCCCTGAGTTTCTTTTGCCGACAATGATGCCGCTCTGGCGCTCATATCTAATGTAATATTCTTGTGAATTATCACCTGAGCAGGTTAATCGTTTTTTTAGCAAAAGAAATTTCTATCTATACGTGATCCAGATCACCCAGATAACACAATGTTAATAATTTTTTATTTTTCAGTTAAAGTGACAATCAGATGACCTAACTGAACAGTTTCTAAACAAAACATTACACTGGCTATTTTTCAGATAATGGCCTATATCACTGGATTCAACCTTAAATAGCAGAACATATCGCCGCATTGCGGTTTCTGGCCTGATTAAACAGTGTAAAAATCTGCCATTTTTCAAATGAAGAAATTTAACGCTAGATAACATTTCGCAGCCCCGACGATTTCACCAGTCATGATATATGTAACAGATTATTACAAAGCACTTGTCTGAAGGGTCAAGATAGTGAACATTACTTGCCGTTTCCCCTCCCACTATAACAATCGGACGGATGAACTTGACTCATCACGTACCTGAACACCCCCGTTGATATGGGATGTAAAAAAAGAGGTAAAAGTGTCTACTGCAAACAATAAACCAACAGAAAGCGTGAGTTTAAACGCCTTCAAACAACCAAAAGCGTTCTATCTCATTTTCTCTATTGAGCTGTGGGAACGTTTTGGTTATTACGGCCTGCAAGGGATTATGGCCGTCTACCTGGTTAAACAGCTGGGTATGTCAGAAGCGGATTCCATCACCCTTTTCTCGTCCTTTAGCGCCCTGGTGTACGGTCTGGTTGCCATTGGCGGCTGGTTAGGTGATAAAGTTCTGGGAACAAAACGCGTCATTATGCTCGGCGCAATTGTCCTGGCCATCGGTTATGCACTGGTTGCATGGTCCGGTCATGATGCGGGTATCGTTTATATGGGCATGGCGGCCATCGCGGTCGGTAACGGCCTGTTTAAAGCAAACCCATCCTCCCTGCTCTCTACCTGCTATGCCAAAGATGACCCGCGTCTTGATGGTGCATTTACCATGTACTACATGTCCGTCAACATCGGTTCATTCTTCTCTATGCTGGCAACGCCGTGGTTAGCTGCGCGTTACGGCTGGAGCACCGCGTTCGCCCTGAGCGTCGTGGGTATGCTGATTACCGTTGTTAACTTTGCATTCTGCCAGCGCTGGGTTAAACAGTACGGTTCTAAACCTGACTTTGAGCCGATCAACTTCCGTAACCTGCTGCTGACCATTGCTGGCGTTGTGGTACTGATCGCGATTGCAACCTGGTTGCTGCACAACCAGCAGATCGCACGTATGGTTCTGGGCGTCATTGCCCTGGGTATCGTGTTTATCTTCGGTAAAGAAGCCTTCACCATGCACGGTGCTGCGCGTCGTAAAATGATCGTCGCCTTCATTCTGATGCTGGAAGCGATTATCTTCTTCGTACTGTACAGCCAGATGCCGACCTCACTGAACTTCTTTGCGATTCGTAACGTTGAGCACTCTATTCTTGGTATTGCTTTCGAACCTGAGCAGTATCAGGCGCTGAACCCGTTCTGGATCATCATTGGTAGCCCAATCCTCGCCGCTATCTATAACAAGATGGGCGATACCCTGCCGATGCCGACCAAATTTGCGATTGGTATGGTGCTGTGTTCCGGTGCGTTCCTGATCCTGCCGCTGGGCGCGAAATTTGCTACCGACGCGGGCATCGTATCCGTTAACTGGCTGATCATCTGCTACGGTCTGCAAAGTATCGGTGAACTGATGATCTCCGGTCTGGGTCTGGCAATGGTGGCTCAGTTGGTACCGCAACGCCTGATGGGCTTCATCATGGGTAGCTGGTTCCTGACCACTGCCGGTGCAAACATCATCGGTGGTTACGTCGCTAACATGATGGCTGTACCAGAGAACGTGACTGACCCGCTGATGTCCCTTGAAGTCTACGGTCGTGTGTTCCTGCAGATTGGTGTTGCAACGGCGGTTATCGCTGTTCTGATGCTGCTGACGGCGCCAAAACTGAATCGTATGACTCAGGACGATGACGTCAATGAGAAAGCCTCTAAGGCCGCGACAGCGTAATTCTCAGGGAAACTCATTTTCAGGCCGCTAACTGATGTTAGCGGCTTTTTTTTTGCCTGAGCTAGCACTACCATACGATATACCTCAGCCAAAAGGAGTTACCGATGAAACTGTTCTACAAACCGGGCGCTTGTTCTCTCGCTTCCCACATCACCCTTCGGGAGAGTGGTAAAGATTTCACGCTGGATGGTGTTGATCTGATGAAGAAACGTCTGGAAAACGGCGATGATTTTTTCGCGGTAAACCCAAAAGGTCAAGTTCCCGCGCTGCTGCTGGATGACGGTACGCTATTGACCGAAGGCGTCGCCATCATGCAATATCTGGCGGACACCGTACCAGACCGTCAGCTCCTTGCCCCAACCAGCAGCCTCTCCCGTTACAAAACCATCGAATGGCTTAACTACATTGCGACAGAACTGCATAAAGGCTTTACGCCTCTGTTCCGTCCCGATACGCCGGAAGACTTCAAGCCAACCGTTCGCGCGCAGCTGGAGAAAAAAATGCAGTACGTAAACGAGTCGCTGAAAGACGATCAATGGATCTGCGGCCCGCGCTTTAGCATCGCCGATGCCTATCTGTTCACCGTGCTGCGTTGGGCTTATGCGGTTAAGCTGAATATGGCAGGATTAAGCCATATCGACGCGTATATGGCCCGTATGGCTGAACGCCCGGCGGTTGCCGCAGCGCTCAAAGCAGAAGGATTGAGCTAATCACTAATGTGCCGGATGGCGGCGCCAGGCGCTTTATCCGGCCTACTTACTTGTCCGACCGACGGCCAAACGTAGGCCCGATAAGCGTGAACGCTATCGGGCATCGATTACAGCTGCGTCGCGCTGAAGTAGTGCTCAGGCTTCGCGATACGATCCTGTGCGGCCACGACCTGCAGCTCATACTCGTGCATTTCTTTGGTGGTAATCATCACTTCGTATACCGCCGCCGTCACATGCTCAAGCGCCTGCTGTAAAGACGCGCCCTGCAGCAGTTTCACCAGTAATAAGCCACTGGTAACATCACCCACGCCAACCGGCTGGCGAGCGCCAAAATCAACTAACGGTCGGCTGATGTGCCACGCCTGTTCAGCCGTGACCAGCAGCATCTCGAAACGATCGGTGCTGATACCCGCGCGGGCCAGATGCTTCACCAGCACAATTTCTGGTCCCTGAGCGATAAGCTCACGCGCTGCCGCCACTGCCTCATTGACATTACTCACCGCATGCTCGCACAGAATTTCGAGCTCAACCAGGTTTGGGGCGATAATATCGCTGGCCGGAAGCGCATGGCGTACATGAAACTCCGCCACGCCCGGCGCGACAATACACCCTTTTTCCGGATGGCCCATCACCGGATCGCAAAAGTATTTCGCCCGCGGGTTGGCCGCTTTAACCTGGCGAACAATGCCCAGAATATGCTCGCCCTGTTCAGCCGAGCCAAGATAGCCACTCAATACGGCGTCACAGGTCTGAAGTTTATCGATATCGGCAATACCCTGGACGATTTCGGTCAGATGGCTCGGCGGCATCACGCAACCGGTCCATTTGCCGTACTGTGTGTGGTTAGAAAACTGAACGGTATTCAGCGGCCAGACATTTGCGCCAAGACGACGCATTGGAAACTCTGCTGCACTATTGCCCGCATGACCAAAAACAACGTGGGACTGGATGGCGAGGATATTCTTCATTTTACTTACCACAACCCTGAAAAAATAAAGGGGCGTAGTTTCCCACGCCCCTGCTAACTAAATCTTACTTCCAGCAAATCAGACAATAGTTCTTCTTGCCACGGCGCAGTAAGGTGTAGCGCCCAAACAGGATATCACTCTCCTGGAAGAAATATTCCGGATCGGATTGCTTCTCACCGTTGATGGTTACCGCGTTTGACGCAATAGTCTTACGTGCCTGACCGCGAGAAGGCTGCAGCTCGGAGTCCACCAGCGCTTGCATCAGATCGGCACCTTTGTCCATCTCGATCATCGGCACGCCATCCTGCGCCAGCTGTTCGAAATCCGCTTCGCTCAAATCGCTCAGATTGCCGTTGAACAAGCATTCGGTAATGCGTTTTGCCGCTACCAGACCTTCTTCACCGTGAACCAGACGCGTTACCTGCTCGGCCAGTACATACTGGGCGCGCGGTGCTTTACCGCTGTTTTTATCTTCTTCTTCCAGCGCATTGATCTCTTCAATGTCCATGAAAGTAAAGAATTTCAGGAAGCGATAAACGTCCGCATCGGCGGTGTTGATCCAGAACTGGTAGAATTTATACGGACTGGTTTTCTTCGGATCCAGCCACACAGCGCCGCCTTCAGTCTTACCGAATTTGGTGCCGTCAGCTTTAGTAATCAGCGGAACGGTCAGACCAAACACCTGGTTCTGATGCAGACGACGGGTCAAATCGATACCGGAAGTAATGTTGCCCCATTGGTCAGAACCGCCAATCTGCAGCGCCACGCCGTGCAATTTATTCAGGCAGGCAAAGTCATAACCCTGCAGCAGGTTGTAAGAAAACTCGGTAAAGGAGATCCCCTGATCGTCACGGTTCAGACGTTGCTTTACCGCTTCTTTGTTGATCATCTGGTTAACGGAGAAGTGTTTGCCGATATCACGCAGGAAAGTCAGTACGTTCATACCGCCAAACCAGTCGTAGTTATTCGCAGCAATCGCCGAGTTGTCGCCACAGTCGAAATCGAGGAACGGCGCAACCTGTTTGCGGATTTTATCCACCCACTCCTGCACGGTGTCTTCGGTATTCAGTTTACGCTCGGCGGCTTTAAAGCTCGGGTCACCAATCAAACCCGTTGCGCCACCTACCAGTGCGACAGGCTTATGGCCTGCCTGCTGGAAGCGTTTCAGGCATAACAATGGAACCAGATGCCCCAAATGCAAGCTGTCAGCGGTAGGATCGAAGCCGCAATAGAGCGCGATCGGGCCTTGCGCCAGTCGCTCTGCTAACGCTTCCTCGTCCGTCACCTGGGCCACCAGCCCCCGCTCTTGCAATTGTTTAATCAAGTTACTGCTTGCCATCAAAATCTCCATGTATAAAACGACTGCACCTTAGCCGGTACACGACTTTTCGCCTGATGCGAAAGAAACATAGAATAAAGCGCCGGATTGTTCAGCACCAGCGCTTAAAACAAGAAATTTGCATCTTTAGGGGGCAAGGCGATCAATTTTCCACGCGTTATCTTCGCGTTGGTATAAAAAACGATCGTGCAGACGGTTTTCACCACCCTGCCAGAATTCCATTTGCTCAATACTCACGCGAAAGCCGCCCCAGAAACTGGGCAGTGGTACTTCCCCTTGCTGGAACTTCTGCTTCAGTTCGAGGAATTTGCTTTCGAGAATACCGCGAGCGGAGATTCGGCTGGATTGCTTAGATACCCAGGCGCCAATCTGGCTGTCGCGTGGGCGACTGTGGAAGTATTTCACCACTTCGAGTGTGGAAAGACGCTCAGCCTTGCCGATCACCATCACCTGCCGTTCCAGCATGTGCCATGGGAATAAGAGGCTGATACGGGGATTTTTCTCGATCTGGTGCGCCTTGCGGCTGCCGAGATTGGTATAGAACACCAGACCTTTATCATCATAATGTTTGAGCAACACGATACGCTGATAAGGCTGGCCATTTTCATCAACGGTCGCAACGACCATTGCGGTAGGATCGGCCAGTTTGGCGTCACAGGCTTGCCCGAGCCAGCGCTCAAACAGCGCAAGGGGTTCGGCGGGAAGATCGCGGCGGCGAAGGCCGCCTTTCGTGTATTCACGGCGCAGATGCGCGATTTGCTGCAATTCGTCGTTATCAGACATGATGTTGGCTACGGATTGTCAGTGGGTGACGCTATTGTGCGCCGCCCAGGTGAAAATCTCAACGCTTCGGGTTCTGTAACTGACAGTTATTTAGCACAATTCTGTCTCGTTTATAGACCGTTGCCTGGTCGCCTTTAGACCAGAAGACGTAAATACCATCGGTATAGCGCGCGCCTGATGCTGACACGCCCTGTTTGAGGTTCAATAGCTGATTATCATAAACAAAACTCGCCTCCTGGCGGGTATTGTTCAGCTTGACGGTAAGCGGTTTTTCGTCACAGCGGTATTCCAGCGTATCCGTTTGCATACGCTCGACAAATTGGTTGTACACGCTACATCCGCTAAGCAGTACCGGCAGACACACTAATAACAGTTTTTTCATAGCCATATCCTAAAGACTTTCCTGGTCCAGGAGGGTAATGGCACCCTCCCTAATATCCCGAGTTTACCGGCATATGGCGCTGAATAATTTCAGTTAACTCTGAGTTCGCGGGTTAGCAGGATAAATTGCCCCTAATACGCTCGGCTCTGATGCGCCAGTTACGGAAGGTAAATTCCCCGGCAATCCCGCCAGCGTACGCCACGCCAGCCAGGCAAAGGCCAACGCTTCCATATCATCACCGCTAATCCCGGCCTCATCGGTTGAGGTGACCTCTGTACCCGGCAATAATGCCGCCAGACGCATCATCAGCAGCGGATTACGGCTTCCACCACCGCATACCATTAGCCGTTCACAACCGCCGCTCAACAGGACTTGCTCGGAAATGGTGACCGCCGTCAGTTCGGCAAGCGTCGCCTGCACATCGCGCGGACTTATTCCCGGGAAATGCGCCAGATGACGTTCTATCCAACCGTAATTGAAGTATTCGCGACCTGTGCTTTTCGGCGCAGGCGCGGAAAAATACGGATCGTTCAGCATATTTTGCAGTAAAGGCAGGATCACCGTTCCCGAACTGGCCCACTGCGCATCTTTGTCGTAGGGTTGACCGCATTGCCGCCAGATCCAGGCATCCATCAGCATATTACCCGGCCCGGTGTCGTAGCCGCGAACGGGCTGCTGCGGAATAAGCAGAGACAGATTGGCAATTCCGCCAATGTTCAGCACCATCCGTCGTTCCGTTGGATGTGCCAACAGCGCCTGATGAAAAGCGGGAACCAGCGGCGCGCCCTGCCCGCCGAGGGCGATATCGCGACGGCGAAAATCGCCAACCACGGTGATGCCGGTTCGCGCGACGATCTGATTGTTGTCGCCAATTTGCAGCGTGTGCGGTGCGCGTCCCGTGGGTTCATGCCACACGGTTTGCCCATGACAGCCAATCGCGACGATCTCCTGCGGTTTCAATTTTTCCTGTGCCAGCAGCGCATTCACCGCCTCGGCAAACAGGTAACCGAGCTGCGCATCCAATTGGCCAAACTGCGATAGCGTAAGCTGCTGGCCCTGGCAGATATCCAGAATCGCCTGCTTTATATGGAGGGGGATAGGCCAGGTCAGACTCGCCTGCTGCGCAACCATCGTTTCATCTATCGTCGCCAGCACAACATCGACGCCATCAAGGCTGGTTCCAGACATTACACCGATAAAACGGCCCGATTTCATATGTCATCCTTTTAAGCAAATTAGCCTTGACACTCAACCATAAAGTGCCGACTAATGCCATGCTTCCTTAATGATTTTTAATGCCTAATCATTACACTGGACGCTTTATTACATCAATTATATGAATGATTCGTTTATACTCGGTATATCCGATTTCGGTTAAGATTTTCATATTGTTCCAGTAGAACATGTGACCTTAGGCTCACAAATGCCATATAATTTAGCCATGAAGAGTGCTTAATTAGCGTTTCGTGGTGACAAAGGAGATTTGTAAATGATTAAACGTGTGCTGATTGTTTCATTAATGGGCGTATCTTTAGCGGGCTGCGTTAACAATGATAGCCTCTCAGGCGACGTCTATACTGCATCCGAAGCGAAACAAGTTCAGAACGTTACCTACGGTACGATTGTTCATGTTCGTCCGGTGCAAATCCAGGGTGGCGATGACGCAAACGTGATTGGCGCAATCGGTGGTGCGGTACTCGGCGGGTTCCTTGGTAACACCGTCGGCGGCGGTACCGGTCGTTCGTTAGCCACGGCTGCTGGCGCAGTTGCCGGTGGCGTAGCGGGTCAAGGCGTACAAGGTGCGATGAATAAAACCCAGGGTGTGGAACTGGAAATCCGTAAGGACGACGGTAATACCATCATGGTGGTTCAGAAACAGGGTGCGACCAAGTTCTCCGCCGGCCAGCGCGTTGTTATGGCTAACAACGGCAGCCAGGTTACCGTGTCTCCACGATAATCAAATTCACGTGTGGTCAGACCCTGGCCACACGTCATCTTTTCGCTTCAGCTCTGTGACTGCAGCTCAATAATATTGTGTTCCAGTCTGGCGACCAGTTTAATCAGCAGATCAATTTCCTCAGCTGAAATCCCTTCCAAAATTTCTCCACGCGTCTTGTTGATAACCGCTTCCATATCAGCAATCAGCGGCTCTGCTTTTTCTGTCAGTTTAATTCTCTTTGCCCGACGATCGCTGGCGCAAGTCTGTCGTGAAATGAGTCCCTTTTCTTCCAGTTGGTCAAGCGTACGAACTAACGAAGGCTGCTCGATGCCAATTGCTTTAGCCAACTGAATCTGCGATTGATCAGGCGGCAATTGATGAATGTTGTGCAGCGTAACCCAATGCGTCTGCGTCAACTCCAGAGGTTTCAGGCGATGGTCAATCAGAGCACGCCAAATGCGCACCAACCGTGCCAGATCAGAACCTAATGGCGATTCCAATTTCATCTCCTTATAATTAGCTTGCTAAGTTATTGTGCTGATTTTAGAATAGTGTGCAGCATTTGTATTGCCAAAACAAATGTATTGCCAAATTTGCTTACCGGCTGACATTTTTTCAGACATTATGCGTTACAGAGACTCATTGTCTCTTTTTTGCTAAACCTATAGCAATGCTCTCTTCCGCCAAGGATTTTGCCCGTGAAGTTTATGTTTAATGCAACAGGATTGCCCCTACAAGATTTAATGATCGGAGCGTCTGTTTATTTCCCCCCTGTTTTCAAGGCGTTTGTAGCAGGATTCCTTCTCTGGCTGGTTGTCCATCGCCTGCTCCGCGACTGGATTTATTCCGGTGAGATCTGGCATCCCCTGTTAATGGATCTGTCACTCTTTACGCTTTGCGTATGTCTGGCCTTTGTAATGCTGATTGCGTGGTGATTATGTCGCTTAAAACCGTTAAATACTTCTCCACCATTATAGTCGCTGCAATCGCAGTTTTCGCCGGATGGTGGATGTGGAATTACTATATGCAGTCGCCCTGGACACGTGACGGTAAAGTGCGTGCTGAGCAGGTTAGCATCACGCCGCAGGTCTCAGGCAGCATTAGCGAACTCAATATAAAAGATAACCAGTTCGTGAATAAAGGCGATGTGCTTTTTATCATCGACAAGACGCCGTTTCACATTGCTGAACTGAATGCGCAAGCGCAGCTGGCGAAAGCTCAGTCCGACCTGGCGAAAGCCAATAACGAGGCCAACCGACGCCGCCATTTATCGCAAAATTACATCTCAGCCGAAGATCTGGATACCGCTAATCTCAATGTGAAAGCCATGCAGGCCAGCGTTGAAGCAGCCGAGGCCAGTCTGCGCCAGGCACAATGGCAACTGACGCAAACGGTGGTCAAAGCGCCCGTGGCGGGTTGGGTTACCAATCTTTCTACCCGTACCGGAGACTATGCCTCAACCGGTAAGCCCTTGTTTGCCCTTGTCGACAGCCACTCTTTTTATGTGATGGGATATTTTGAAGAAACCAAGCTGCGCCACATTCGTGAAGGTGCGCCTGCGGTTATCACGCTCTACAGCGGCAATATTAAGTTACAGGGTCACGTTTCCAGTATTGGTCGCGCTATCTACGATCAAAGCGTGGAAAGTGATTCCGGCCTGATTCCCGACATCAAACCTAACGTGCCGTGGGTGCGTCTGGCGCAGCGTGTTCCGGTACGCATCGAATTCGACGCGCTACCGCATGATGTCACGCTGGTTTCTGGTACGACCTGCAGCGTGTCTGTCGGCCAGCGTAAATGAAACTGCCCCTCCTGACGCCAGGCAATTGGCCGTGGTTCAAAGCCACAGCAGCGCAGTGGCGTTACGCGCTGCGAAATACCATTGCCATGTGTCTGGCGTTGACGTTTGCCTATTATCTGAATCTGGATGAGCCCTACTGGGCGATGACCTCGGCGGCCGTGGTCAGTTTTCCTACCGTCGGCGGTGTTATCAGCAAAAGCCTGGGTCGCATGGCGGGTAGCTTGCTTGGCGCCACCGCCGCGTTGATTATCGCCGGTCATACCCTCAATGAACCATGGCTGTTTTTGCTTTGTATGTCGGTGTGGATCGCTTTTTGTACCTGGGCCTGCGCGCATTTCACCAATAACGTCGCCTACGCTTTTCAACTGGCAGGTTATACGGCGGCGATCATTGCGTTTCACATGGTCAATACCGTGGAGATTACCCAGCTATGGGACATCGCGCAGGCCCGCGTATGCGAGGTTATCCTCGGTATCCTGTGCGGAGGCGTTATGATGATGATCCTGCCCAGCACTTCCGATGGCACCGCGTTACTGACTGCGCTGAAAAACATGCATTCGCGTTTACTGGAACATGCCAGCTTACTCTGGCAACCTGAGACAACGGATGCCATTCGCACGGCTCATGAAGGTGTCATTGGCCAGATTTTGACCATGAACCTGCTACGAATTCAGGCATTCTGGAGTCATTACCGTTTTCGCCGTCAAAATGCGTTGCTCAATTCGCTGTTGCACCAGCAGTTGCGCATGACCAGCGTAATTTCCAGTCTGCGCAGGATGCTACTGAACTGGCCTAATCCCCCGGCCAATACCCGGGATATCATCGAACAATTACTCAGCGAGCTGGTCAAATCCAATACCGACAGCTACACCGTTGCACGAATTATCGCTCCACTGCGGCCCGTCGATGCCCGTGACTATCGACATGTCGCCTTCTGGCAACGACTGCGTTATTTTTGTCGGCTCTATTTACGCAGCAGTCAGTATCTGCATTTGCTGGAAAATGGCGTTACCGCCGAACGTATAAATATCGCCCGCACACCAGGACTTGCCCGTCATACCGATAGTGCGGAAGCTATCTGGAGCGGGTTGCGTACGTTCTGCACGTTGATGCTTATCGGCGCATGGAGCATTGGCGCACAATGGGAATCAGGATCTGGCGCACTCACGCTCGCGGCCATCAGCAGCGTGCTGTATTCCGCCGTTGCCACGCCTTTCAAGTCGCTTTCTTTACTGATGCGCACGCTGGTTCTGCTGTCGCTGTTTAGCTTTGTGGTTAAGTTTGGCTTGATGGTGCAAATCTCTGACCTCTGGCAATTCATTCTGTTTCTTTTCCCGCTACTCGCCACCATGCAACTTCTGAAGCTGCAAATGCCTGCTCTGGCAGGTCTTTGGGGACAGTTGATCGTGTTTATGGGATCGTTTATCGCGGTGACCAATCCACCGGTTTACGATTTTGCTGGTTTCCTGAATGACAATATGGCAAAAATCGCTGGCGTGGCGCTGTCATGGCTGGCCTTCGCCATTCTGCGTCCCGGATCGGATGCGCGGAAAAGTCGCCGCCATATTCGCGCCCTGCGCCGGGATTTTGTCGATCAGCTTAGCCGACATCCTTCGCTCAGTGAAAACGAATTTGAGTCGTTGACCTATCATCATGTCAGCCAGCTCAGTAACAGTCAGGATGCGTTGGCGCGACGCTGGTTATTGCGCTGGGGGGTTGTCTTGCTGAACTGTTCGCACGTGGTGTGGCAACTGCGCACCTGGGAGGCGCGTTCAGATCCGCTGGCTCGCGTCAGGGACGTGTGTATCTCACTGCTTCGCGACGTGATGAGTGAACGCGGCGTTCAGCAACGTCCGCTGAATGCCACGCTGAGTGAGCTACAGCGCATCTGCGATACGCTTGCCCATCATCATCAACCTGCTGCGCAGGAACTGTCGGCATTGGTCTGGCGGCTACACTGCTCGCTTTCGCAACTTGAACAAGCGCCGCCGCCGGGTACGCTAAGCAACTGATTATTTGATAACACCGCAGGCGTAGCGCGCTCCGCCGCCACCAAGCGGTTTCGGCTGATCGGACATATTATCGCCGCCCACATGGATCATCAGCGCTTTGCCTTTAACCTCATCGAGCGTTTTCAACCGCGGCGCAACAACGGGTGTTGTAGCGTTACCGTCGTTATTCACCACCAGCAGCGGCAGATCGCCCATATGGCCTGCGCCTTCCGGGCCTTCATGCTTGCCGGTTTGGTGCGGATCATAATGGCCTCCAGCCGATTCCGCGGCTGAGGCTTTCCCGTCTTTAATAGCCGGTTGGCAACTGCCGTTCGCATGCACATGGAAGCCATGTTCACCCGGCGGCAGGGCTTTCAGATCGGGCGTAAACTCCAGCCCCTTCCCAGTTTCAGCAATAGTGACCGTACCAATCGCCTGACCGACGCCTTGCGACGTTACCAGATTCATCGTCACTTTTTCTTCACTGGCAGCCTGCGCACCTGCACAGGCCAGTAAAGTGATAATGGCCAAACTCAAACGCTTCATAAGACCTCCATCCAAAAGGTGTCTGATTGTTAAGTGTAAACCAGTGACACAATTTTGAGCGGAGAAGCATCAAAAACGCGATTAAGGTACGTCGTAACCCAGCGCGGCTTTACGGATACGGAACCATTGCTGGCGAGACATGTTCAGTGACTCAGACTCAATGGCGGTACGTACGCGCTCTATTTTCCCTGAGCCAATAATCGGCAGCGGCTGAGACGGTAACCGTAAAATCCATGCGTACACCACTTGTTCAATGGACTGCGCGTTCAGCTCTTCTGCGATCGCGGCAAGTTCATTACGTAATGGCTGAAAGGCATCGTCATTAAACAGACGACCACCGCCAAGACAGGACCAGGCCATCGGACGAATGCGCAGCTGTTGCAATTGATCTAAAGTACCATCCAGCAGGAGCGGCTGATGTACTGGTGAGATCTCAACCTGATTGGTTGCCAGAGTAAACGGCAGACGCGATTGCAGCAGTGAGAACTGCGCCGGGGTAAAGTTAGAGACGCCAAAGTGACGCACTTTGCCGCTGTGGTGCAATTTTTTAAACGCATCAGCTACATCATCTGCATCCATAAGCGGATCGGGGCGGTGGATCAGCAGCAAATCAATATGATCGGTCGCCAGCAACTTCAATGACTCTTCCGCACTGGCAATAATGTGCGCGCTGTCGGTGATGTAATGACCCAGCGCATTTTCCGCGCGCGCCGTCGTCGCGATCCCGCATTTGGTCACAATTTGCATTTTTTCACGCAGGTGCGGAGCCAGCTTCATTGCCTCGCCAAACGCCGCCTCACACTGGTATCCGCCGTAAATATCGGCGTGATCGACGGTGGTAACGCCCAAATCCAGATGTTCTTCAATAAAGCTGACTAGCTGGCGCGGGGACATATTCCAGTCCATCAGGCGCCAGTAGCCCATCACAAAGCGAGAAAATTCCGGACCTTGCGGCGCAATAGTAATACGCTGAACCATAGCAGCTTCCTTATAAGTGAATGTGCATCGAGTATACGCAATTACGCTTTTAAAAGAGTGAAGGTTGTTGCGGTTCTTCCGAAGGGTTGGCTTTGTTTGCTCGTAATTTACGCATCAGTCGCTGACGACATAGCCGCAGCACTTCCTGCTTCTGGGCATCGCTCATATTTTGCCAGTTAAAACGCTCATCCCGACTGCGAAAACAGCCACGACAAAAACCGCGTTCGTCAGACTGACATATTCCACGGCATGGGCTCTGGACGGGGAAAAACTCCAGCTGTTCGGCCACATCCCCTCCTTTAATAAGATTGATATACCTATTGAAGACGTTAACTGAATTTCTCGCAAGCGCTATTGCATTAGACCGACTGGTCTATTACACTCGTTTCCATGAACAAAATCACTGAACACGATACACGCGAACATCTTCTGGCGACTGGCGAGCTGCTGTGTATGCAGCGCGGCTTCACCGGCATGGGCTTAAGCGAATTACTGAAAACCGCTGAAGTGCCTAAAGGTTCGTTTTATCACTATTTTCGCTCCAAAGAAGCGTTCGGTGTGGCGATGCTGGAACGCCACTATGCGGCCTACCATCAGCGACTGGCTACGCACTTTGATTCGGGGGCGGGTAACTACCGCGACCGTATTCTGGCCTACTATCAGGAAACCCTGAACCAGTTTAGCCAGCACGGCATTATTAGCGGCTGTTTAACTGTAAAACTGTCTGCCGAAGTGTGCGATCTCTCAGAGGATATGCGCACCGCGATGGATAAAGGCGCGCGGCACATTATTGTGCTGTTAGCGCAGGCGCTGGAGAAAGGTCAGGCAAACCATTGTCTGTCCTTTGTTGGCGAGCCGTTACAGCAGGCGCAAGTGTTGTATGCGCTATGGCTGGGCACCAATTTGCAGGCCAAGATTTCTCGTAGCGCCACCCCGCTGGAAAATGCGCTGGCACACGTTAAAACCATCATCACAACGCCTGCCGTTTAACAGGCGTTTTTATTTCTTTTATTACTAGACGACCGGTCTATTCAGGAGTATCACATGTCATCTGAAAAACTGTTTTCCCCGCTGAAGGTGGGTGCCATTACGGCAGCAAACCGCGTATTCATGGCGCCATTGACGCGTCTGCGCAGTATTGAGCCTGGCGACATCCCTACTCCGCTAATGGTCGAGTATTACCGTCAACGCGCCAGCGCAGGTCTTATCATCAGCGAAGCGACGCAGATCTCCGCACAGGCGAAAGGCTATGCAGGGGCACCCGGCATACACAGCGAAGCGCAAATCGCCGCATGGAAGAAAATCACCGCGGCCGTACACGCGGAGCAAGGCCATATTGCTGTCCAGTTGTGGCACACTGGGCGTATTTCTCACGCCAGTCTGCAGCCAAACGGTCAGGCTCCTGTTGCACCTTCTGCGATTAGCGCCGGTACCCGCACCTCACTGCGCGATGAAAACGGTCTGGCAACGCGTGCCGATACCTCAATGCCGCGCGCACTGGAAACCGAAGAAATTCCGGGCATCGTTAATGACTTCCGTCAGGCTATTGCCAACGCGCGCGAAGCGGGCTTCGACATGGTTGAACTGCACTCCGCTCACGGCTACCTGCTGCACCAGTTCCTGTCACCAACGTCTAACCAGCGTACCGATCAATACGGCGGCAGCGTCGAAAATCGTGCGCGGCTGGTGCTGGAAGTTGTCGATGCAGGAATTAAGGAATGGGGCGCCGATCGTATTGGTATTCGCGTCTCCCCGATTGGCTCTTTCCAGAACGTTGACAACGGCCCAAACGAAGAAGCTGATGCGCTGTATCTGATTGAACAACTGGGCAAACGCGGAATTGCTTACCTGCACATGTCTGAACCAGACTGGGCCGGTGGCGAGCCGTATTCCAACGCGTTCCGCGAAAAAGTTCGCGCACGTTTCCACGGCCCGATCATTGGCGCGGGCGCCTACACGCCTGAAAAAGCAGAAGCGCTGATCGAGAAAGGCCTGATCGACGCCGTTGCTTTTGGTCGCGCCTATATCGCTAACCCGGATCTGGTGGCTCGCCTGCAGCGTAAAGCTGAGCTGAATCCGCAACGTGCCGAAAGCTTCTACGGCGGCGGCGCGGAAGGTTACACCGATTATCCTACCCTCTAACGTCACAATCTCCGTTCTGCCATTGATAGCGGCGTAACAACGCCGCTATACTAAAACAACATTTTGAATGTATTAGCCATTTTCGAAGGGGAAAAAGATGCGTTTACTTCATACCATGCTGCGCGTGGGTGACCTGCAGCGTTCCATCGAGTTTTATACCAACGTGCTGGGCATGAAACTGCTGCGGACCAGCGAAAACCCTGAATACAAATATTCTCTGGCCTTTGTCGGTTACGGCCCTGAAACCAGTGAAGCCGTGATCGAATTGACCTATAACTGGGGTGTCGACAAGTATGAGCTGGGCACCGCCTACGGCCATATCGCTCTGAGCGTAGACAACGCAGCCGAGGCGTGTGAACGCATTCGCCAGAATGGCGGTAACGTTACGCGTGAAGCAGGTCCGGTAAAAGGCGGCTCTACAGTGATCGCGTTCGTTGAAGATCCCGACGGTTACAAAATTGAGCTGATTGAAGAGAAAGACGCCGGGCGCGGCCTGGGCGACTAACCTCCCCCTCGGGCACAGATCGTCTGTGCCCGTAGTTTTATACTCATCATTTTGCCATAATACGCGCTGCAATTTTCCCGTATTAAGAGACCCAGATGTCCGATAACGCTCAACTTTCCGGTCTGTGTGACCGTTTTCGTGGTTTTTATCCTGTCGTCATTGATGTCGAAACCGCAGGGTTTAATGCCAAAACCGATGCGCTGCTTGAGATCGCAGCCATCACACTGAAAATGGATGAACAAGGCTGGCTGATGCCGGACACGACGTTACATTTCCACGTAGAGCCGTTTGAAGGCGCGAATTTGCAGCCGGAGGCCCTCGCCTTTAACGGTATTGACCCTAACAATCCGCTACGCGGCGCGGTCAGCGAATATGACGCTCTGCATGCCATCTTCAAAATGGTGCGTAAAGGCATTAAAGACAGCGGCTGCAATCGGGCGATCATGGTGGCGCACAACGCTACGTTCGACCACAGTTTCATGATGGCTGCAGCAGAACGCGCCTCGCTGAAACGTAATCCGTTTCATCCGTTTGTCACCTTTGATACGGCGGCATTAAGCGGCCTGTCACTGGGACAGACGGTGTTGTCAAAAGCGTGTCTGGCGGCGGGAATGGAATTTGACGGGAATCAGGCGCACTCGGCGCTGTATGATACCGAACGTACTGCCGTGCTGTTTTGTGAAATCGTTAACCGCTGGAAACGTCTCGGCGGCTGGCCTCTTCCCGTACCTGAAGAAGCGTAACGGCGACATAAAAAAAGCGACCATTTCAGGTCGCTTTTTTACTTCTGCTGATATTACTCAGCGTCCGGCTCTTCAGTTTTGTATTTCGCCGCTGTTTCTTTAATCAGCTGCTGCAACTCACCGCGCTGGTACATTTCGATCAAAATGTCACAGCCGCCAACCAGCTCGCCGTCAACCCACAGTTGCGGGAAGGTCGGCCAGTTTGCGTATTTCGGCAGCTCGGCGCGAATATCCGGGTTCTGCAGAATATCAACATAAGCAAAGCGTTCACCACAGGCGGACAGCGCCTGCACAGCCTGTGCGGAGAAACCACAGCTTGGCAGTTTAGGGGAACCTTTCATGTACAGGAGAATCGGGTTTTCAGCGATCTGGCGCTGGATTTTTTCGATAGTGGTGCTCATTATCTTGCTTCCTTAAACTTCTTTTACGGCAGTAGTCTGACATTGTAGCGGGTCAGACAGGCAACGGAAAATAACATTTTCATTACGCGTTATTATTTTATCCCCTGACGCTAAAAGTTGCATTCACAATCTCATTTATCCCTTTACAGGATGTGGATTTGATTATCCGTTCACCAACTCCTACGTTAATTGCTGTTTTTTTTTGCGGTCGGTTACGAAACATAAGTTTAAACAAAAAAAGCTATTAACTTTCCCTCTTTCTATAGATTAGAATCATCAAGTTTTGAAAATCACACGCAGGCACGATAGACCTGCCTTACCAGAGGACTGCTCAGTGGCGCGGATAAACCGAATCTCGATCACGCTCTGTGCTTTACTTTTTACTACACTGCCCTTTACGCCTATGGCTCATGCTTCCAAGCAGGCCAGGACGACACCTACCAATTCTCACACCATCAAAACGGTAGATAAAAAGAAAAGCGCTACAGCCAGCCAAAAAACAACAAAGACCAGCAAGAAAACGGCGACAAAGACCACCAGTAAAACCAGCACCAAAACCGCTTCCTCTTCAAAAAAACGCACAGCCGCTCCGGCAAAGTCGACTAAAACTGTAAATCGTCGTGGTAAAACTGCCGCAGCACAAACTGCTGCCGTTACCTGGACTGAAAAATGTACACCGCGCAAAGGCCATAAGCCGCGCTGTGTGAAGGTGAAAACCACCACCCCAACGACGCTTGCTGATGCGCATAAAGTGAAAGTGCAGAAAGCGACTAAAACCGCCATGTCTACCTTGATGAACCAAATCGGCAAACCTTATCGCTGGGGCGGCACCTCACCAAGAACCGGGTTTGACTGCAGCGGACTGGTCTATTACGCCTATAAAGATCTGGTGAAATTCCGCATTCCGCGTACCGCGAACGAAATGTATCACCTGCGCGATGCCGCGCCGATCGAACGTGGCGAACTGAAAAATGGCGATCTGGTCTTTTTCCGTACCCAGGGTCGCGGAACCGCCGATCACGTTGGCGTGTATGTTGGCAACGGTAAGTTTATTCAGTCACCGCGAAGCGGGCAGGAAATTCAAATCACCTCTCTGAGTGAAGATTACTGGCAGCGCCACTATGTGGGCGCTCGTCGGGTAATGACGCCAAAAACAATTCGCTAAAAACTTACCCTACAGAACATGCTGTAGGGTAAGTTCTTCTTTTGCATAACCTTTCAATTTGCTACCCTATCCTTACTCACAATGAGGCTATTGTGTGTACTCAATATAAATAATAAGGAGAGAAGCAATGTCGTTTGAATTACCTGCATTACCGTATGCCAAAGATGCTCTGGCACCGCATATTTCTGCCGAAACGCTGGAATACCACTATGGCAAACACCATCAAACCTACGTGACCAATCTGAACAACCTGATTAAAGGCACTGCGTTTGAAGGTAAATCACTGGAAGAGATCGTACGTAGCTCTGAAGGTGGTGTCTTCAATAACGCAGCACAGGTCTGGAACCACACGTTCTACTGGAACTGCCTGGCACCGAACGCAGGTGGCGAACCAACCGGTAAACTGGCCGAGGCAATTGTCGCCTCCTTTGGCAGCTTTGCGGATTTCAAAGCGCAGTTTACCGACGCCGCTATCAAAAACTTCGGTTCTGGCTGGACCTGGCTGGTTAAAGGAACGGATGGCAAACTGGCTATCGTTTCCACCTCCAACGCAGGTACTCCGCTGACCACCGACGCGACGCCGCTGATGACCGTTGACGTATGGGAACACGCCTACTACATCGATTATCGCAATGCCCGTCCAGGTTACCTGGAGCACTTCTGGGCGCTGGTGAACTGGGAATTTGTTGCGAAGAACTTCGCAGCATAAAAAGATAACGCAGAAGGGAACCCCTTCTGCGTTTTAGTTTTAATGAGTGGCAGTACAGACCTCTTCAGGCTGTTTCCGCGCCGAGATAAAGACCAGCAGCAGCGCAAGCCCCGCCACAATCGCCCCCATCACCGGCACAAAACTGTAGCCTAAACCACCGGAAATCACCGCCCCACCGGCTGCGGCACCCAGTGCGTTCCCCAGGTTAAATGCGCCAATATTGACTGAGGATGATAATCCAGGCGCTTCGCTGGCAACGCGCATCACACGCATCTGCAACGGTGGAACGACGGCAAACGTCGCCGCGCCCCAGACCACCATACTGACCGCCGCGCCCAGCTCATTTCGCGCAAGCAAAGGAATGGCCAGCATAATAACCATCAACAGCAGTAAAAAGCCTTTCAGCGTACCGTTCACTGAACGGTCAGCCAGTTTGCCGCCAAAGTAGTTACCGATCGAGAAGCCAACGCCTATCAGCACCAGCATACCGGTGACAAATGCCGGTGTGGCATGGGTGATAGTATGCAACACCGGTGAGATGTAGGTATAAAGCGTGAACATCGCCCCGGCGCCCAGAACGGTCGTCAGCAGTGCCGACAGCACCTGCGGGCGCATAAGTACCGCCAGTTCACTACGGACATCCGGGCGCTCTCCTGCCCCACCTTTGGGTAATGAGAAGAACAGGCTGACCATAGCGATGACCCCAAGACCCGCCGTTGCCATAAATGACATGCGCCAGCCGATGGTTTCACCAAGCCAGGTCGCCGCCGGAACTCCGCCAATATTGGCAATGGTTAACCCCATAAACATGGTTGCCACGGCGCTGGCCTGCTTATGTTTGGGTACCACGCTTGCAGCAACCACAGAGCCAAGGCCAAAAAATGCCCCGTGATTCAGACTGGTCAAAATACGCGATAACATCAGCGTGGTGTAATCCGGTGAGATAGCCGAGAGCACGTTACCCAGCGTAAAAATCGCCATCAGGAATATCAACGCATTACGTCGCGCACGATGAGACAGCAATAATGTCATCAGCGGAGCGCCCACCATTACGCCAACCGCATACGCGCTGATCAACATGCCGGCCGCCGGAATCGAGACATCCACACCTTTGGCTATGACGGGCAATAATCCCATTGGCGAAAATTCGGTGGTACCAATGCCAAACGCGCCGATCGCCAGCGCCAGTAATGGATAATTGAGTTTCATATTGCGACTCCGTAACGTCGAGCCATGGCGCGACATAAAATAAGAGTCAAAAGCATGACATTGATCGCAAAATTAATAAAGTTAACAAAACTGCAAAAGACTTTTGCTTATTCGCAAACAATAGAGGGGAAAAGCCAGCGGAAAGGATGAGGGAGAATTAACTCCCTCGGGGAAATCAATGCAGCGCTGCGGTCAGGCCACTCGCGACGATCAAGCCCAGAACAATAATGGTAGTTACTAACGAAAATTTCAGATCGGTGCTCATCAAGTTTTCTCCTTTTTATTCCCACACAAAAAGTGATATTGCGCATTTTTACACACTTGAAAGCAAAAATCTCTCACGATTTATATTGATAACTGCTTTTAACTCTTCCCCTTTTCGTTAAGATCAGACAAAATTCCACGCTTACTTGATTAGCGTACCGGCCATTGACCCCTTCCTGACGTTCCGTGTCGTTTTCCCGGCGTGCCGCAACCCTTACGTTGCGCTAAGGGTGTGTAAAGGCAAACGTTTACCTGGAGTATTCTCAGGAGCTTAGGATATGGTCTGGAGTGAGATGTAATGGCAACAATTAAAGATGTAGCGAAGCGAGCAAACGTTTCCACTACAACCGTATCACACGTAATTAACAAGACGCGCTTTGTCGCGGAAGAAACGCGTAATGCTGTCTGGGCGGCGATCAAAGAGCTGCACTATTCTCCGAGCGCAGTGGCACGCAGCCTGAAGGTGAATCACACCAAGTCTATTGGCTTGTTGGCCACCAGCAGCGAAGCGGCCTATTTCGCTGAAATTATCGAAGCCGTTGAGAAAAACTGTTTCCAGAAAGGCTATACCCTGATTCTGGGTAACGCATGGAACAGTCTCGAAAAACAGCAGGCCTATCTGTCGATGATGGCGCAAAAGCGCGTTGATGGTCTGCTGGTGATGTGTTCCGAGTATCCGGAGCCGCTGCTGACGATGCTCGAAGAGTATCGCCATATTCCGATGGTCGTCATGGACTGGGGCGAAGCAAAAGCCGACTTTACCGATACGGTCATTGATAACGCCTTCGAAGGCGGTTACATGGCAGGTCGGTATCTGGTAGAACGCGGTCATCGTGAGATTGGCGTGATCCCTGGCCCAATGGAACGTAACACCGGAGCCGGGCGTCTGGCTGGTTTTATGAAAGCGATGGAAGAAGCGCTGATTAAAGTGCCTGAAAACTGGATTGTGCAGGGCGATTTTGAACCTGAGTCCGGCTATCGCGCCATGCAGCAAATTTTGTCACAGTCGCATCGTCCGACCGCCGTCTTCTGTGGTGGCGATATTATGGCGATGGGTGCACTGTGCGCCGCTGACGAGATGGGACTGCGCGTACCGCAGGATGTCTCGCTTATCGGGTACGACAACGTGCGCAACGCCCGCTTCTTCACGCCGGCCCTGACGACTATTCACCAGCCGAAAGATTCGCTGGGTGAAACGGCCTTCAACATGTTGTTAGACCGTATCGTGAATAAGCGCGAAGAGTCACAATCTATCGAGGTGCATCCGCGTCTGGTAGAACGCCGCTCGGTTGCCGACGGCCCGTTCCGCGATTACCGCCGCTAAGCCTGTTGCGCGGGGGCCTCATCTGGCTCCCGCAGCCATTCCTTGTTCAACGTTTCACTATCCCCTAAATAATCCAGCAGCCAGCTCAATGCCGGCGACGTATCGTTCTGTTGCCATGTCAGGCAGCATGCGGCATCAGGAAATGGATTCTCCAACTGTAGCGCAACCCATTTGCCGCTATCGATCCACGGTTTGGCAAAATGCGTCGGTACCATGCCGACGCACAACCCTGCAGACAAACAGGTAGCGGAAGATTCCCAGTCTGGCACCACAACGCGCTTTTGGTTATCCAGCAGCCAGGTAATACGCTTTGGCAACGTACGGGAGGTATCTTCACGCACCAGTGACGGCCAGTTGCGCAACGTGTCATCACTCAGCGGCCCGGGCATTGACGCCAACGGATGATGGCTAGCCACCACGCAGCTCCAGCTCAGCATTCCCATGTCACGGAAGGTATAGCGGCCCCCCACCGGAATCGCCTGCGTGGCGCCGATTGCCAGCTCAACGCGCCCATCGGACAGCGCATCCCAGACGCCGTTAAAGACTTCCTGGAAAACCAACAGTTCCACATCGTCAAAATGACGATAGAAATCGACGATCATTTGTCGGGTACGATCTGGGCGGACAATGTTATCGACTGCGATCGCCAGTTGTCCGCGCCAGCCGTTGGCAATTTGCTGGCATTGCTGGCGAGTGATCTGCATTTTTTTGATAACAGAGCGGCCTTCTTTAAGAAACCATGCGCCAGCAGGCGTCAATTCCACATCCCGATGGCGCCGCTCAAAAAGCGGCACCGCCAGCCACTCTTCCAGTTGACGTACGGTGTAGCTTACCGCAGAGGGTACACGGTGCAACTCCTGGGCGGCAGAACTAAAGCTGCCGTTACGCGCAACGGCATCAACCACTTCAAGTGAATATTCCGACCACATATTCTGCCTGCAAAAAATTTGAAATCAGTAAGCAAATATTAGCGTTTCACAGCGAGAATTACACTCACTACACTCAGCGGCATTGTTCTATTGCTAAAAAAAGAGAAATGATGATGCAACCTGGGAAAGGGTTTTTAGTCTGGCTGGCAGGTCTTAGCGTGCTCGGCTTTCTGGCAACGGATATGTATCTGCCCGCCTTTGCCGCAATTCAGTCCGATTTGCAAACCCCTGCATCTGCCGTCAGCGCCAGCCTTAGCTTGTTCTTAGCCGGTTTTGCCGTCGCGCAACTTTTGTGGGGGCCACTTTCCGACCACTACGGTCGCAAACCTATTTTGCTACTGGGTTTATCTATCTTTGCACTGGGCAGTCTGGGCATGCTGTGGGTTGAAAACGCCACCGGCCTGCTGGTGCTGCGCTTTGTCCAGGCCGTTGGTGTTTGCGCTGCATCGGTTATCTGGCAGGCGTTGGTCACCGATTATTATCCTTCACAAAAAGTAAACCGCATCTTTGCCACCATTATGCCGCTGGTCGGATTATCTCCGGCATTAGCACCATTACTAGGCAGTTGGATCCTGGTACATTTTTCCTGGCAGGCCATTTTCGCCACCCTTTTTGCCATTACCCTAATTCTGATGCTTCCTGCACTGCGCTTAAAACCGACGGTTAAAGCACGCGACGACAGCCAGGACAAACTGACGTTCGCCACCTTGCTACGCTCGAAAACTTACCGCGGAAACGTGCTGATTTATGCCGCCTGTTCCGCAAGCTTTTTCGCATGGCTGACGGGTTCCCCGTTCATCCTCAGCGAAATGGGCTACAGTCCAGCGGTGATTGGCCTGAGCTATGTTCCGCAAACTATCGCTTTCTTAATCGGTGGTTACGGCTGCCGCGCTGCGCTGCAAAAATGGCAGGGCCGTCAACTGCTGCCCTGGTTACTCATTCTGTATGCCATCAGCGTTGTGGCCACCTGGGCAACCGGCTTTATTCATCATGTTGCGCTGGCTGAAATCCTGATCCCATTCTGTGTGATGGCGATCGCTAACGGGGCAATCTATCCTATCGTCGTCGCGCAAGCATTACGTCCTTTCCCACAAGCAACAGGACGCGCAGCCGCATTGCAGAACACACTGCAACTGGGTTTATGCTTCCTCGCAAGCCTTGTGGTTTCCTGGTTAATCGCTACCCCACTGCTCACCACCACCAGCGTGATGCTGACAACGGTGCTGCTGGCGGGCGTGGGTTACAAAATGCAATCACAGAAAGCTGACGCCCCGCAAACAGATGATCGTGCGCAAATTGCCCACGGTGAGTCTCACTAAAGATTGTTGCGGGCAATTAATTAGCCCGCTAACAATTATCAGTTGAATCGATAAAAAATCAGGCCTATACTGATTTCCGGTTGTTAAAAATAACGATAATTTCTATGTATTAACGGTGACAAGAACGTTCCCGTTTTTCCACGGATGGCCTTTTCGGCAAGGGTTCCTCCCTTCCTCTGTTCTACGTCGGATTATAGATTCGCGGATTAATTCCGTGAGATTTCTCACAAAGCCCAAAAAAGCGTCTACGCTGTTTTAAGGTTCTGATCACCGACCAGTGATGGAGAAGCTATGAGTTCATCGTGTATAGAAGACGTCAGCGTACCGGATGATGACTGGTACCGCATCACCAATGAATTATTGAGCCGTGCAGGCATTACCATTAATGGCCCGGCACCGGCGGATATTCGCGTAACAAACCCCGATTTTTTCAAACGCGTATTACAGGAAGGATCGTTAGGGTTGGGTGAAAGTTATATGGATGGCTGGTGGGAATGTGACCGGCTGGACATGTTTTTTAGTAAAGTCCTGCGCGCGGGTCTTGAAAACCAACTCCCCCGCCACTTTAAAGATACGCTACGTATCGCCACGGCCCGCCTGTTCAATTTACAGACCAAAAAACGTGCGTGGGTCGTCGGTAAAGAACATTACGATTTAGGCAACGACCTTTTTACCCGCATGCTGGACCCTTATATGCAGTATTCCTGCGCCTACTGGAAAGATGCCGACACCCTGGAATCTGCCCAGCAGGCGAAGCTAAAAATGATTGCTGAAAAGCTGCAGTTGAAGCCAGGAATGCGGGTGCTTGATATTGGCTGCGGCTGGGGCGGTTTATCCCAGTTTATGGCATCACAGTATGGCGTTAGCGTAGTGGGTGTGACCATTTCGGCAGAACAGCAGAAAATGGCGCAGGCGCGTTGCGCGGGGCTGGATGTCACCATTTTGCTGCAGGACTACCGAGACCTGAACGACAAATTTGATCGCATTGTCTCCGTGGGCATGTTTGAGCATGTGGGGCCGAAGAACTACGCCACCTATTTTGAGGTGGTCGATCGTAATTTAAAACCTGACGGTCTCTTTTTGCTGCATAGCATCGGCTCCAAAAAGACCGACAATAACGTTGACCCGTGGATCAATAAATATATCTTTCCGAACGGCTGTTTACCGTCAGTTCGCCAGATAGCTAACGCCAGCGAGCCACATTTTGTGATGGAAGACTGGCATAATTTTGGCGCGGATTACGATACAACGCTGATGGCCTGGCACGAGCGTTTCATGAGATCCTGGCCCGAAATCGCCGATAACTATACCGAACGTTTCAAACGGATGTTCAGCTATTACCTGAACGCCTGCGCGGGGGCGTTTCGTGCTCGCGACATTCAGCTATGGCAGGTGGTATTTTCCCGCGGCGTTGAACACGGTCTGCGTGTTCCCCGCTAATCGTTATCGCCCCCGAGCCAACGGGGGCTTGACACTACGCTCCCGCTTCGCCCGTGACGTGACTGATGGCGCATTCACGCGCCGCCAGCACACGCTCAACGGTATCAACCACCGCCTGAGTTTGAGGGTCAATTTCAATGTTGACCCGCGCGCCCAGCTTTTTCTTGCCAAGCGTCGTACGCTCCAGCGTTTCCGGGATCAAATGCACACAGAAGCGCGTCGGCGTCACTTCACCGACCGTCAGGCTGATACCGTCAATACCGATAAATCCTTTGTACAGGATATATTTCATCAGCGATGGATCCTGAACCTTAAACCACACCTGTCTGTTGTTCTCAGAGGTCAAAATTTTCGACACTTCGGCGGTAGTCATAATGTGGCCCGACATTAAATGTCCGCCAATTTCATCGCTGAATTTTGCCGCCCGCTCAACGTTGACCAAATCACCGACCTTCAGGTCACCCAAATTGGTGATGCGCAGCGTTTCTTTCATCAGATCAAAGCTTATCTGGTTACCGTTAATTTCGGTGACCGTCAGGCAGCACCCATTGTGAGCAACCGATGCGCCAGTCTCCAGCGCATCCAGCATATATTCAGGCAACTCCACGACATGCGTACGAAAATTTGGTTTTTCATCAATGGACACCAATTTCGCGGTGCCCTGCACAATACCCGTAAACATACTTCAAACTCCTGAACTCAATTAAGACATCTCTGCACAGCACAATAGCAGGTGGAAATTCAGGTTGCCAGCGATGCGCCGCGCCTGCCTGTTTTTTCACTGGAGAATTACGTATTCCTCGCTACAATAGACTGAAATTTCCCCTGCATTTTCTCCTTGCTGCCAGATAAGGCGGCTTTTTTAGTCTCTCAAATAACAACAATATAGTGGTGTACACGTGCAAAAGTATGTAAGTGAAGCGCGTCAGTTATTAGCTCTGGCAATTCCGGTGATTCTTGCGCAAATCGCTCAAACCGCAATGGGATTCGTTGATACCGTCATGGCGGGCGGATACAGCGCCACGGATATGGCGGCCGTCGCCATTGGTACGTCCATTTGGCTGCCGGCCATTCTGTTTGGTCACGGACTACTGCTGGCATTGACGCCGGTAATTGCGCAACTCAATGGTTCCGGACGCCGGGATCGAATCGCCCATCAAATACGCCAGGGATTCTGGCTGGCGGGCAGCGTATCCATTCTGATAATGGTAGTGCTGTGGAACGCAGGCTACATTATTCACTCCATGCATAATATTGACCCGGCGCTGGCGGATAAAGCCGTCGGCTATCTGCGCGCGTTGCTGTGGGGGGCGCCTGGGTATTTGTTCTTCCAGGTAGCCCGTAACCAGTGTGAAGGTCTGGCCAAGACGAAACCGGCGATGGTGATGGGATTTCTCGGCCTGCTGGTGAACATTCCGGTTAACTACGTTTTCATTTATGGGCATTTAGGCATGCCGGAACTGGGCGGCGTGGGCTGCGGCGTAGCTACGGCAGCGGTTTACTGGGTGATGTTTATCGCCATGCTGTCTTACGTAAAACGCGCACGCTCGATGCGCGATATTCGTAATGAGCGTGGTTTCCAGAAACCGGACACCGCCGTAATGAAACGTCTGATTCAACTGGGTTTGCCTATCGCGCTGGCGCTATTTTTCGAAGTGACGCTGTTTGCGGTGGTGGCGCTGCTGGTTTCCCCGTTGGGGATTGTCGACGTAGCCGGACACCAGATCGCACTGAACTTCAGCTCGTTAATGTTCGTTTTGCCGATGTCTCTGGCTGCAGCCGTCACCATTCGTGTCGGTTATCGTCTGGGCCAGGGATCAACATTGGATGCGCAAACTGCCGCCAGAACGGGTCTGGGTGTCGGGGTCTGCATGGCGATGGTAACGGCGATTTTCACCGTGACATTCCGCGAGCACATAGCCCTGCTCTACAACAATAACCCGGAAGTAGTCGCTCTTGCGGCGCAGCTCATGTTACTGGCCGCGGTGTATCAGATATCGGACTCTATCCAGGTTATTGGCAGCGGTATCCTGCGTGGTTATAAAGATACGCGTTCCATTTTCTTTATTACCTTTACGGCATACTGGGTGCTGGGTTTGCCAAGCGGTTATATTCTGGCGCTTACCGATCTGGTCGTTGACCGGATGGGACCGGCGGGATTCTGGATGGGCTTTATTATCGGCCTGACCTCTGCGGCGATACTGATGATGCTGCGCATGCGGTTTCTACAACGCCAGCCATCAGCAGTTATTTTACAACGCGCCGCGCGATAACCCCATAACAGCCGCCATCTGGCGGCTTTTTGACAGCTTCAGAAGGGGCTGGCGTTTTCGGCATTCACCCACTGTTTGTGGACAGGATGCCTGAAATGCAACTCACTGGCATGCAGCATCAGCCGCGGGGTTAGTTCACTGCCTGGCAGTAGACGCCCGCCATACAAATCGCACCCCAAAATAGGATGCCCCAACTGTTGACAGTGGATCCGTAGTTGATGGGTTCGCCCAGTTTCAGGCGTCAGTTGTACGCGCGTCAAGGGGAGTAAAGTCCCCTCCTCCAGGGGGTGATAAAAGCGCTCAATAACCTGATAGCGCGAGCGGGCAGGTTTGCCGTTAATAGCGCAAATCGACATCAGTGGAAACAGCGCCGGGTCTTTGGCAATCGCTGCGTCGATAATCCCTTCATCGTTTTCCAGATGTCCGCATAACAGCGCGCTGTATACCTTAGTGACCGTACGCTGGCTAAACTGCTGGCAAAGCGCGGCATTGATAGCCTTGTTGCGGGCAACCACCATCAGCCCTGAAGTCCCAAAATCAAGCCGATGAACCAGCGTGCAGCCGGGGTAAATCTGTACCAGCCGGTAATGTACCGAATCAAGATTCTGCGGATTTTTCCCCGACAAGCTAAGCAGCCCGCTGGGTTTATTGATAAGCACCAGGTGCTCGTCCTGATAGAGGATCTCTATCTCGTCATGACAAGGTGGGGCAATGAAGGTATCGAGGATCGTAGACATGAGCGGCCTGGATAAAGTGTGGGAACGGATGATAACGAATTTTGACCAGCCAGGCGAATCGGCGCGCTTAACCCATGGCAATCATTGCATGATAGAGTGTGGATTATCCCGAGTGCGATGAGAGGGTTACACAGTGCAACAAATCGATTTTTACATGGTAGATGCCTTTACCACCACGACGTTTGGCGGTAATGCCGCAGCAGTCTGTCCGCTCGTTGACTGGCTGCCCGATGAAACATTATTAAAAATGTCGCAGCAGCATAACCAGTCTGAAACTGCTTTTTTTGTCGCCAAGGAAAATGGCTTTGAGCTGCGTTGGTTTACCACTCAGGGAGAAATCAATCTGTGTGGGCATGCCACTCTGGCCGCCGCGCATGTCATCTTTGAACATCTGGATTACCCGGACACTACCCTCCATTTTGCTACCCGGTTTGTGGGTCCGCTGACGGTCACACGCAGCGGTGAATGGCTGACGCTTGATTTTCCGGCCTGGCAAAGTGAACCTGTCGAGCCGCCCACCTTATTGTTGGAAACATTAGGCATCACAGAATACAAAGAGGTGCGCGTCGCACGCGATTACATGGTGGTGCTGGAGAATCAACAGCAGGTTGAGGCTGTGCGCCCAAACATCCACGCCATGCTTCCGCTGGGGAAAATGGTTTGTATCACCGCACCGGGTGATGGGGAATACGATTTCGTCAGCCGTTTCTTCTGCCCGGGCGAAGCCGTTGCGGAAGACCCCGTCACAGGCTCGGCACATAGCATGCTGATCCCTTACTGGGCTGTAAAACTGAACAAAACACAGATGCTGGCGCGCCAGGTCTCGGCACGCGGCGGGGATTTACGCTGCCAACTGACAGGAATGCGTGTTTACATCGGCGGACAAGCTGTAACTTATCTGACGGGTCACGTGCTGTTGCGCTAACAGCCTTACCCGAATTAACCCATCCATGGAGGATTTATGTCGAACAAACTCGTACAGATACACTTTGATTTTCATGGTCCGTTTGGGGCTGAGATGTCGAATCAGCTCGTTGAATTGGCCGAGTCAATCAACCAGGAGCCGGGGTTCATCTGGAAAATCTGGACCGAAAACGCAGCAAATAATGAAGCGGGTGGCATCTACTTGTTCCAGGATGAAAACACCGCGCTGCCCTATATCAAAAAACACACGGCCCGCCTGAAGCATTTAGGCGTGACAGACGTGACGTTCAAAATCTTCGATATCAATGAACCATTAAGTAAGATTAACCACGGTCATATCGGCTAATATTTTCCCCCAGACGCCCCGCTCCGGGGCGCTGCTACACTCTCCTGCCGTCCCCCTCATCAAAAGCCCCCCTTTTCGCCACCTCACGATGGCGATATAGCGTGTGCCGCGTTTGCAATAGTTCACAAAATTATCACTCGCGAAAACTACCACTAGCCGAAAGCAGTATGAAAGCGTATAAATAAGACAAACAGTATTATTTTATACAAAGTGAATCACCATCAGCTACAGGAGATTTCTTATGTCCGTGGACATTACATTGAACTCATCTGCCGGAAGCTTCCCGCCAGCAGGTCATTACTCGCACAGTACAACGGCTGGCGGCTTCATCTTCATTTCGGGGCAGTTGCCGGTTACTTTTGATGGCGAGAAAAAAGCGGATGCCTCTTTTGAAGATCAAACCCGACTGGTACTCAAGAATATTGATGCTTGTCTGGCGGGTGCTGGAGTTTCCCGTCAGCATCTGGTGTCTGTTCGCGTCTATGTGACGGATATGAACCAGTGGCCGACGTTTAACAAAATCTATGGAGAATGGATCGGTGATTTCCGTCCATCCCGTGCCGTAGCAGGCGTTGCTGAGCTTCATTATGGCTTCGCGCTGGAAGTTGAAGCCATTGCGTTGGCCCAACAAGCGTAACGTTTAACGACATACAGGTGAACAACAATGACTGAAATGACACTGCCAGATTATAACGATGTGGCCGCTGCGGCAGAACGCATCGCCGATTATGCCAACAGAACGCCAGTGATGACCTCCCGAACGGTTAATGAAGAATTTGCTGCTGAAGTTTTCTTCAAGTGCGAAAACTTCCAGAGAATGGGCGCGTTTAAATTTCGCGGCGCCATGAATGCGTTGCGCCAGTTCACCCCGGAGCAACGCGCTGCGGGCGTCGTTACTTTTTCTTCCGGCAACCACGCGCAGGCCATTGCCCTGTCGGCAAAATTGTTGGGGATCCCGGCGACCATTATCATGCCGCATGATGCCCCGGCAGCTAAAGTTGCCGCAACAAAAGGCTATGGCGGAAATGTGGTGATGTACGATCGCTATAGCGAAGATCGTGAAAAGATTGGCCGGGACCTGGCAGAAAAACACGGGTTGACGCTAATCCCGCCTTACGACCATCCGCACGTGATTGCGGGCCAGGGCACCGCCACAAAAGAGCTGATTGAGGAAGTGGGTCAGTTAGACGTTCTTTTCGTGTGTCTGGGCGGCGGCGGGCTGCTTTCAGGATCCGCACTGGCAGCGCGACATTTGTCTCCTGACTGCATCATCTATGGCGTCGAGCCCGAAGCAGGAAATGATGGTCAACAGTCGTTTCGCAGCGGCAAAATTGTTCATATCGATACACCTAAAACCATTGCTGACGGCGCTCAAACTCAACATCTCGGGAATATTACGTTTCCAATTATCCAGCAAAACGTGAACGATATTCTGACAGTCTCAGACGATGAATTAGTCGCCTCAATGAAATTTATCGCTGAACGAATGAAAATTGTCGTGGAGCCGACCGGTTGCCTGGGTTTCGCCGCCGCCAGAGCGCGTAAAGCTGAACTGCGTGGTAAGAAAATCGGCATTATCATCAGCGGTGGCAACGTGGATATCAGCCGTTACAGTGAATTCCTTGCCGGGTGATCGAAAAGGTATCTGCTAAGCGGATACCTTACTATTGTCTGTACATTCCCGTCTGGAAAAGCGAGCCCAGCTCACTGTAAACTGCTCGCAATCGTGGCAACAGGCATCACCGCAGGAGACTGGCATGCCAAAAACCGACAACAACTCACTTCTCTGCCAAATTGATACTATCGCCAGGGGCTTGAGTGAGACCTTTTCTCCATTTTGCGAAGTGGTAGTTCATGATCTCAAAAATCCTGAACATGCCATTTTATCCATCCATAATAACCTGTCAGGACGTGAACCCGGCCAGCCGGCAACAGAGCTTGGCCTGGCCAGAATCGCATCGCCTGAATTTCCCAGTATCATTGCCAACTACAGCAACCAGTTTGCCGATGGCCGCCCGGTGAAAAGCACGTCCATAGGCATCAAGGATGAAAAAGGCATATACGTAGCAGCACTGTGTCTGAATGTGGATATGACGCTGTTTCGTGGCATGCAGAGCGCCCTCGCGCGTTTTACTGAAACCACAGACTCGCCTGTTAAGGAACATATCGATCCTGGTAGTAATGAAGTCATCCGCCAGCGTATCGATGACTTTGCAGCTAAGCGCGCCACAACGGCCCGCGCCCTTAAACCTGAAGACCGTAAGCGACTGATTCAACAATTACGCAAAGACGGTTTGCTTAACGTACGAAAATCTATGGATACCGTCGCGCAGCATTTGGGCGTTTCCAGGGCTACCGCTTATCTGTATGCCCGTCAGTCAGTTCAGGCGGGTGAATAAACGGGTTCAGATAGACCACACTTGCCGCAGCATAGAATGTCTGCTCTTGATTACCGACACGAAGCGCTCCCGCTATACTAAGGGCGGCTTCGTGCCCGATTTCGTGTCCGATATAGTTATCCACCAGTAAACAACCAAATCCCGCTGCAGTGAAAAAATAAACCTTTATTTTCGTGCGTATTTATTGGCGCTGAGTAAATAGATGACTTATTTTTGTACGTACACAGTGAAATTTAGCTTTACTCAAATAACACCACCAGCATTGCTAATGCTTCACAATAGAACAAATAACAACTAACCCACTGATTTAAAAGAATTTAAAAAATACTGAACTTATTGCACCAATAATACCTATGCAATATATATAAATAGCGTGATATCTAAATTATAATTCTTTTACATCCGGCTGATTGGTGAGGTAAGAATGCGGTTAATGGTCATGTTGGTAAGCTTTGTACTCTCCACCCAGCTTTGGGCAGGTGAACTTTCCAGGCCCACCGGTAAAGTTCTTTTAACGCTGTCGGGTAATATTGAAAATACAAATGCTGATGGGAAAGCCGTTTTTGATACCGCCAGCCTCGAGAAGCTGGGCATGGTCAGTTTCCAGACCACCTCCCCCTGGTATAATGGACGCACTACCTTTACGGGTATTCCACTTCAAAAAATCATGGATTATGTCGGGGCGAATGGCTCTGTTGTGAAGGTCACTGCGCTCAATGACTACACCACCGTTATCCCTCTCAGTGATTTCAAAAAATACAATGCTATCCTTGCTTTAAAAATCAACGGAAAATATATGCGCATCCGTGACAAAGGCCCGCTATTCATTGTGTACCCCTATGACAGCATGCCAGAACTGAATAATCAGATTTATTATTCAAGGTCTGCATGGCAGGTCAGTAGTATGGATATTGAGTAAGCGTTCAGAGGAACATCATGAACAGAATACTGGCTGGCATCATCTTTTTTCTTTTTATATCTACCGGGTATATCTCTTTCCTCGTGCATGAACGGCAACAAGAGCTACAGAAACTGACTCATTACACTGATTCCTGGTCTGCTGCTCAGTTGGTATCACAATATTACCGATTTGAATCGTTGCTTGGTCTTTACACTATCGATGATACGATGAATCTCGATGATGTACGTATGCGTCTCGACATTATGCTCAGCCAGAGTGATTTGATAAAAGAAGGTGACCTGGGGCGCTACATAGAAAGCAATATAGCCCACCGTGAGCTGGCGGTAAAACTTGAAAATACTCTTAGTTATCTGGATGTTAATCTTGAGAGTATGAATCGTTCAGCACTTCAGGCATATCTGAAAAAAATGCATGCTCTGGATGCACCACTTGGCCGTCTTTCATCTGGTGCCTTAAACAAGGATGTTAACTCGATCAATAACGCCAACCAAAAAATTCAAACGCTGTACTATATTTACTCAGCTACCTCTGTACTGCTGATAATACTCAGTGCGATTCTGGGCGTGCTCATTTTCTATCAAAACAGAAATATTCTGCGGGCGCACCTTCAGGTCAAGAGTCTGGCCCAAGAACTGCAGAAATCTAAAGAAAAGCTACAAATCCAGAATGCTAAACTGGAATATGACGTCTACCATGATTCTCTTACCGAGATGAATAACCGCCAGCTATTCTGGAGCGATTTAAATAAAACAATCGAGATAGCAGAAAAAAATAACGATGCTGTGACCGTGATGTTGTTCGATTTAGATCGATTCAAAGAGGTAAATGATACGTATGGTCATGATGCTGGTGATATGTTATTGCGCCAGATATCAGACCGTCTGATTTCGATGAGCCTGACTTCGGATACCCTGTATCGCTTAGGAGGGGATGAGTTTGCGTTTCTGTCGAGCGGTCTGACAGAAAGCCGGGCCGTTTCACGAGCACAGAAAATAAGTGATTTTATCAGCCAGCCCTACACTATTTACAACACGATTATCAACATAACCACCTGTGTTGGCATCGTTATCTCAGAAACTGAACGTCGCTCCGACTATCTTTATAAATTTGCCGATTTGGCCCTGTATGAGGCCAAAAATGAAGGCTCAGGTAAGATAAAAGTCTTTCGGCAACGCATGTTAGAAAAGCTGCAAGAAAGCAGAACGCTTGAGCATGATATGGCATTGGCAATAGTGAACAAAGAATTCGTGGTCTATTACCAGCCTATTGTCGATTCTTTCAGCCAGAAAATTTACAGCTATGAAGCGCTGATTCGCTGGATTCATCCTCTAAAAGGTCTGCTGTCGCCTGATAGCTTTATTCCTGTTGCTGAAAAAACAGGAATGATTAATGAGATGGGTAAAGCGGTGCTTGAAATTGCCTGCAGGGAAGCGGCGTGTTGGGCGGTTCCGGCTAAGATTTCGGTCAATGTCTCCCCTGTTCAGCTAAGCAGCAAAGGCTTTGCCGGCATCGTGTTAACCATACTGAAAGAAACAGGACTTCCACCGGACCGCCTCGAACTGGAAGTGACAGAGTCTTCTCTCTTTACTGAGAGTACGACACCAATGAACACGCTTAATAAGCTCAGAGCCCTGGGCGTGAAAATTTCCATCGATGATTTTGGTACCGGATACTCGTCTCTTTCGCGCCTCAGCAGACTTGCCTTCGATAAAATCAAAATAGACAAATCCTTTGTGCATTCGATATCCACACAGGAAGACGCCCTTAATATCATCAAACTGATCACCGGCATGGCGAAATCCCTCAATATGAAGGCTGTTGCAGAAGGTGTTGAAACGCAGGAGCAACTTGAAAGTCTTCAGGCACTGGGATGCGATTTTGCACAAGGATATCTGTTTGGCAAACCTCAGCCTTGCATTGATGAGGAAATCAGAAACGGTTAAATCACGGACGACACATTTACTCGTGGATACAGGGCCGCGTTTTTTCTCATCTGCACACTGCGAGCGTTATCCCTGCGGGATCGCAAGGATAACCTTCGCAAACATGGTTAAATCGGCCCCATGTTGATTCGCTATCAGGCTACTTGATCATCAACCGTAGTGCTAAATCATTCGGATAAGGATCAAAATAGTTCTGGGTAAGCAAATAGCTGTCCGGGTATTCAGCAAGATAGTGCTTGAGTAGCGTCAGTGGCGCCAGTATTGGCAGCAGCCCGCCGCTATAGTTGAGGATAACGTCACGTAACTCTCCGCGCTGGCGGGTGTTTAACCGATCGCGGAAGTAGCCCTGGATATGCATCAGTACGTTGGTGTGATTTTTCCGCGAGGCGGGCTTTTTAAGGATTGCCATGAGCTTTTCGCGATAAGCCACAAAAAAAGCGTCCAAATCATCCCACTGATGGAGCGAAGCAACGAATGGACCAATCTCCCGGTAACCTGCCTGGTGATGGGCCAGAAGCTGAAGCTTATAGCGACTGTGGAAATTGAGTAAGCCGTGACGAGTAAGACCATCGGCCCGCAGCCTATTAAGCTCATGTAACGCGAACACTCGCTCGACAAAGTTCTCCCTCAGAACCGGATCGTGCAAACGGCCATCTTCTTCGACTGGCAACCACGGGTAGCTTTCCATCAATGCGCCGGTAAACAGGCCAGTACCCTCTTTTCGGCCACGATTTCCTTTTTCGTCATACAACCTCACTCGCTCCATACCGCAGCTTGGTGATTTAGCACAGACAATAAAACCCGACAGACCGCCAAGTCCATCGATATATGAAGCAGCGAAATCGGACATTTTATCGGTGACATCCTCACCTGGCGCATGGCTAAAACACATGCGGATATTCCCTTGTGCGGTTTGAACCAGGCGCAACGCGGGACGTGGTACTGGCAAACCGATGGACATCTCCGGGCAGACAGGTTTGAAAGTCACCCACTGAGCCAGCTCATCCATCACAAACCCCATCCGTTTATGCCCACCGTCGAAACGCACGGCTGAACCGGTTAAACATCCACTAATCCCGATGACAGGTTGAGTGTTCATAACGACCCCCTCGTTTATTGACGACCCTTTTCGGGAAAAAACATAACGGTTTCACTATTAAATCATAGCGTACGATATCTGCTGTGAGTTCAACTGATAGATGCAAGTACTCAAAAAAATCCTGGCCGCCAGGGGAAGTGGTTAGCGGTTTTAAGATGCCTTTCGAGTGAACTGTTGCTCAGTAATAGTATTACCCCATTGATCGCCTTCCCATTCTTTCGATAATTCAAATCCGAATGATTCGTACAATCGTCTTGCCGCAGTAAGTTTATTAAATGTCCACAATTGAACCGAAGAGAATCTCTGCTCATCACAAAATCTCATCGCTTCGCCAATAAGTTTTCTACCCAGTCCGCTGCCACGACACCCATCGTCAAGGATGAACCAGCGCAGATGCGCCTCATTATTCCCCAGATCCTCACCGTCAATTGCAACTGAGCCGACTATGCGCTCATTCACGATTGCCAGCCAAATCTGATTACATGGCTTGTCCAGGCGACCAGAAAAATCAGCAAGACCTGCGGCAACCTTCCCTTCAAAAAAACTGCCGAAGTTATGTTCTCTGGCGTAATAGCCGCCGTGCATTTCAGTAATACGACCTATCATGCCGGGATGATAACCCGTGACTATTTTTACGCTGTTACGCAGGTTACCCTCGTTTCTTTCACGACAGGCTTTCAACGCGTTGGCATAGGAAGAAAGACCTTGTAATACAGCTTGCTGTGTAAACGGATCGAGCTTACCAAGTGCTGCTCCGACACGTTCGTCAGCATAAGTATTGATGCTATGTACGGTCTCCACGCCCTTCCCGGTAAGGCTTAGCCGTTTTGTCCTCGCATCTTCAGCAGAAGGAGCTTCTTTAAGCTCTCCGGCTTCAACAAGTTTAGCGAGCATGCGGCTAACGCTGGACTTCTCTAGCCCCAAGATCTGGACCAATTGAGCGGCTGTTAATGACCCATGTGTTTCAATTTCAAGCATGGCGTGAACTGCTGAAGGAGGATAGTCGGTAGCAGCCAGATTTTGGTTCATGAACCCAAGCTCTCGTACCATTAAGCGTGATGCCGCACGTATGTTTTGTATGTTACTTAGTTCAGAAATCATGAGCATTACCCTGCAACAATAGTTGCACAATACAACCATTGGTGTGAGGAATTTGTCAATCCCTTATTCTATATCCGCTTCCCGCTCGAAGTAGACCTTGCGATGCATCAGGCTGTCCGTTTCGTGCCAGAAGCGGACATGGCTAACATCATGATGTACTAATCTACGGGAAGCAGGTCAAACTCACTATAATAATGAGCGAACCCATCAGGGATGGGTGTGCTGCGGGCGGACGCCAATGGATACATTACTTGTTGGAAAACGCATCTGGGCTGATATAAATTTAAGCCAGATGTAATCTTACAGACACCTGTATAAATAACCGGTAACTGTCAGATCAGGTCTGAGCTAATACATATCAGATAACGGGAAGTGGACATCATCAATATGATATATATGTTTGATCGTAATACTTCGTCATTCATCTCTGGTCACTATCACGAAACCTTTTCTTTTTTGCCTCTTGCATCGCCTGATGCCTTCTTCGTCTGGGCACCTCATTGGCGCCAAATATAATAACAAAAGCAATTAATGCAATAACAATAAATAAAATAATCATTTTCCGTCCTTTTTCAGTTTTTTATCAATCCCACCCTCTTCCTTTTCAAGCGATTTTTTACGACGTTTTTCAAGATGGTCCGAAGCCTTTTTCCCTGCAAAAGCTGATGAAATAGCAGTCACTAATAACCCAACAGCGGCCAGGATGTTTTTACTTTGTGACAAGACCGTATTCCTCGTTCAGAAATCTGTAGAAACCTTTGTCTATATTGCCGTTATCGAAAGGTTCCCGGCCATGGACATCGATTAAAGTTTTACGCAATTTTTGTATCTGCGATTTTAATTCATCCACCGGCATTTCGCCAGAAGCGTACTCATACCTCAGCAGTTCAAGCGAGACAATCGTTTCGAGTTGGGCGGCATCAGCAGCATTAAGATCTTTGCTTTGCCGCAGACGCTCAGCTGCTCCTGTTACTATAGCAGGCTCGCAACAGTCATCGGAGTCTTCAAAATGATAAAAGTTTTTTGTATTAGTGGCATGGTTTACTAAACGCATACAGTATTTACCCAATCGTCAAAATTTGATTCGCTATCATTAAGTACGGCAATAGATTTCTCGTAATGAGTCATGACCTGACGATGCTGTTTATGGACTATCAACACCGATCGAGCACTGTTCCAGAGGAACGGACCGGCAATAAGGTAGTTCAGCTTTCCGGTTCGTCCAAGAGCTCCTGTTACCAGCAGAAGCATTTGTATAACAAGCGCAGTGCCATAAGCGATCACCGCAAGTTGCGTCTTATGTAGCTCTTTTTCATCTTCCGGAGTATCCAGTCCCCTATGCGCAAAAGCGCCATAAGAGAGTAAAAGCAACTTCATAACAGTGTAGGTGGATGCATCAGCTGCGTTTATAGTTCCGTACTCATCTCCCAGAGCTTCCATTAAAGGGTTAGAAGCCGCATAGCCTGATGATTTGGTGGGGTCCTCTTTCCATTCTGTAAAAAAAGAAGAAAAGGGTAAAGGTAACCCTTTCGTTGTGGGTAAATCGGAAAGATAGTGGGTCAGAATATGCAAGGTTGCTTTAAGGTGCAGGCCGAGTCCACTGCTCCCGGGAAAGTTAGTTTCGAGGTATTTTAGCACTAGTGAATATACAGTTTGCCCACCGACATCTTGCCCTCCATACGTATAACCTTCTGGCAGTTTCTGATTGAGATTAAAGTCGTGCCCAAAGATAGAACGATGGTTAGCACCTGCCCGGTAGTCTAAAGGACTGGCACCTGAACCCTCAGGCTTAAAATACTCATGCAGCTTTACGAACTTTTCTTCCAGCGCATCGGCATAGTGATTTGTCATATGCGCAGCGCCCACCCCCATGATCCCAATGCAGACTGCCACAACAATGTCATTGGAATTGAGTGCACAATAATCCGTCGATATCTCTAGGTCGGCAAGCATCGTCTCGAAGTCTACCGTATCGACTGCCATTTTGGCCCGGTCATCCAGAGACAAGTGAGCGGTGGTCGGATCAACTACAATTTCACCCGTATGCCGCTTCACCAGATAGTCCAGGTTGGTCGCTCTTTGATCCCAATATGCATCTTCCGGTTCTGCTATGAAAACCGATTTAATTTTGTGCCATATATTTACCATTACGTCCTCATGCGCTTTTTTAAGCGGAGCTAAGTTCAAGGCTGGCTGTCCGTCAGCATGACGGAATAGTGGATCCCATGTGGCAAACTGATTGATAAAGGCTTATTTAGTGTCAGCGGGATGGCCTGTGGTGCAAGTGGTATTGTCCTGACAATACCTCCTACCAGGCGGGCATTCACATACTGCTCGTGATCATAGTAATTGATCTCACGACTGATCTCCGCCGTACTGTTTCCTTTATCTGCGTACAAATCGATATAGATCGTCGCTGCTGCAAATTTTCTGTCCAGACCAGAGGTGAATACTTTTCCTGGCAACGGGCGGAGTGCGTACAGTAGCAAATTACGGGTATTGTCTTTTTTCAGAAGGCTGTCCGCGGTTACAGTTACTGTGGTTGGCCCTGAAACTGGTGATTGCATTTCCGTTCTCAGGTACTGCGTTCTGTTTTCTGAGGGCATAGAACTGCATCCCATCAGCGCAAGACATAAAACAGCAATTCCTGTCATTCTGTTCAATTCAAGAATCCTTCTTTCATTATCATCAAATGATAGTCATTCTGTCAGTATCGGCATGGTTCGCAAATAGTTGATACTAATATGCTCAGAGGGTATGAAAAGCGATACATATCCGGCTCATGAGGGGAATGTTGTTAGTAACCTCTGCTTTGGCTGTTATCCTTTCAGCTGGTTGCTCCACTCCATGTCCATCGATGATCACGTGCAACTTCTGCTTTTCGCTTACAGCGGACTGTCAATCATACAAGAGAACCGCAATAGCCGGGATATTTGTATTTTGAGGTTATAAGGAAGCGATGAGCTGTAACTTGGGATAACGTTCCACCCACTGCTTTGTCGTGACCCGTTGTTTAAAAGAGTCCAATTTTTCACGTTCAAATGCTGGAGTCGGTCGTAAACGCAGTTCAAATAAGTCAGATAGTCCATAAGGCGCAGTGATATCGAGACCTTCCTTCCCCAATCTGACAGCTATGGCCGTAGCTGTTTCAGGCCAGTGCAGTAAAGCATTTCCCGTTGAGGTGTAGGGATGATCACCATTACGTTGATGCATTCTGGCTTGATTCTTCACCGACCAGTCTAGCGAAGGTAATTGTTGCCTAAGCCTGTCTTCCAGATAACTATCATGGTCTGGGCTACAGTGCTCACAGTCAAACCAGACGACATCTACATCACCAGAAACAGGACTTAGCCCATACCCATGTAAGTGATCCCAGACAGTGTCTCGTACAAATCCTGCTCCAATCCAACCGTCATTGAGTTCCAGTGCTCGAACCGCATATAGGATCTTCATTCTTACAGGGTCATCGGACAATATTTTCTGCAATGACATTTGGTATTCCATTCGTACCCTTTGTTGGAAACAGTAATCCACTGGTGGAAATATTATCAGCATTCTCCTGTCCATGTCCGCTCCTCGCTCACAGTGGACTTTATGCTCGATGAGTTCGCCCGCTCTTCGCCGGGAGCGGAAGTTGCTTAATTTACCCTGAATCAAACAATAAGGGAGCAGGTCAAGTTTTCGATTGTTCTGTCAGATGTTTCCGCATCAATGCATTTTGTAGTGTCACTCCACGAAACGACCTGCCGGACGGCTCACGTAAACACTCTTGCCTACCCGCAATAATGACGTGGATGTGATCGCCCTGGCACCAATGCTTGGCAACGTTGACGCTGAGTAACGAGAAACTGGGCAAGGTTGTGGCCAAAATGATCGAGATCGGGGCATCGGTCAAATAAATGAAAATTTCTTCTGCAGGCTATACCAGTTTTGCTTTCTCCCAAGTTTTCGCATGGGCATACTTAATATCCTTCAATGCCCATAACCACAGGAATAATAATGAGTATTCAGCGACGTGAGGTGTATTTGGTCTTGAAACAACTATCAGATGGCCGGTTGTTTTATGTGGAAGGATTGAGAAGCGCCCGCAATTATTTTTTTGATGGCCATGTTCGGGTTCTCACTTCCTCGGCTGGTTCAGCGAGCTTTATTGAGTTCGAACCAAGTGAACGCCCTATGCAACTTTTCCATATGCCAGATGAAGAAGGTACTCAATGGCAAGCTGCTTTCCATGATTTCGGCTGCTCGCCTGAATTTGGAGAACCTAAACTGGAATACGTCATATTTGTTGGCGCTTATTCCGATGACCGCGAGCGTACCATTGAGTTGATGAATATGGGCATGACTCATGCGTGGGAAATTATTGAGGGCAAGTGCGAACTGCGCGAAGGCGAGTTTGAAGCAGAATGGTAACTGACACATCGACAAATCTTGAACTCTGGACGGTCTACGATAATCCCATAGACTTCCCGGGCCAGTTCATGGCCCGTCGGTTTGACATAACCAGTGCGCCCACCCACCTGGCCAGACCTTTGAGCAAATCTGGGAGCGCTTCGAACGCCAGGGTTACATCTGGCTGGCGCGCAAACCCAGTGACGATCTGGTGATCGTTGGCACCTTCCTGCGCTGATTTAAATTTTGTTATATCAGGCAGTTTTTTACTTTGATTAGACTTCAAACAACAATGCATAGAGGGAACCATGAAAAAGCCACAACAGATGTACGACCTGCAAATTCCTGATGACGACTATAAAATGGCAGCAGTCATGGAACGTGATAAGTTGAACTTTGAGTCTCCCAACAAATGGTTTTACGTGGGTGCTGACAGCCGAGACCTCGGCTTTGCGAAAGTAGGAATTACGATGGGCGATTTAACATCCCGCTCATACGGCACCAACAACCCTAATTTCTACCTGTTCTGCGCCTTTCAGTGCCAGCAAAGCACAACGGAAGCACAGCTCAAAAGCATTGAAAAAAGCGCTATAAGCTATCTCGATGGTGTATTCTGTGCCGGAAACGGTCAGACAAAGCGGGCGCGTCACATGGAGTCACAACGCCTGTCAGAGTGTTATTACGATGTAAATTTCGAGGATTTTTTTGTCGAGGTGCATGACTACCTATTGGATAATTACGTCAGCTATTTCCAGACTTGTGGTTTCGAAAATGAAGCAGGCGGTGATGGAGGCTATGCACTTGCGTGGGAGTTCAGTTCTCTCCTTAAACCCGAAGTTAAAAGGTATTTCCTGAACAGGATCCTCCGGGGGTGATAAATTAAGTACCTCCCTCACAAAGAAAAGCGCCCGTAGAGGCGCTTATTTTATGGGCGTTAATTAGTTAATGTCGTGTTTTTTCTTTAACTTACTAATTGCATCAGATTTTTTTTCACATTCATCAAATACTCGAATGTAACGACGGTAATCGTTTTCAGTGTCATTTGCCCAAGAATAAAGAAAACAACGTATCTCCGTTTTTCCTTCTGAACGATTGCGCCATGATGCATTAACTTCGTAAAGAGTATACGAAAGTTCCTCTTCATTGAACTGAAGTGGCACACTGAATTTGGTCGACTGAAAAGAGCTGATTTTATTCGGCATACCTTCGGCATGCTATTTTTAAAAAAACACCGCGAGATCAACAATAGCTGCCAACGTCCGCTCTTCGCTCGCAGCAGACCTTCGCTGCTGACCTTTAAAAGCCAGGAAAGAACCTTCATATGACAGGGCGTCCGCTCATGCCTTGTCATCTTTCTTCTTAATATCTGCAGCTAAAGTTGGTAATTCCCCTGAACGGTTCTATAGTCGTGACTGCTTCTCATTACAGGGTTCACTAATGCGATTTAACGGACTGACTAAAGGTTTCTTCATTTTCATACTTGCCCTCGTGACCTGGGCATTCTTCGATGTATTGTCCCCCTACTTTTCCGCCATTTTGTGGGCCGCAATCCTGACCACTATCTTTAACCCGGTGAAAAACAGACTGCGCACGGCGCTTGGGGAACGCAACGGGCTGGCGTCACTGCTCACCATCGGCATCATTTGTCTGATTGTCTTTATCCCACTGATGATAATCCTCTCCTCGTTAGCTATTGAGCTGAACGTGGTCTATGCCAAATTACAACAAAACGACACTCAGTTTCCCGAAGTGGTCACCGCCATTATTTCTTATCTTCCTGACTGGGCCAGAAGTTTCCTCGCAGAACATAATCTGGATAACGTCGCGCAGATTCAGAAAAAACTGTCCGACATTGTCCTGCAGGGTGGACAGTACCTCGCAGGCAGCGCGTTCCTGATTGGCAAAGGAACATTCGGCTTTGCTATTAGCTTTGGCATCATGCTGTATCTACTGTTCTTCTTACTGAAGGACGGACCGTACCTGGTGCGCCAGATTCTGGACTCATTACCGCTTTCCGATTTTGCCAAACAGCACCTGTTTGCCAAGTTCGTCGGGGTCACGCGGGCAACGGTCAAGGGCACGGCGGTAGTGGCATTAGTTCAGGGTATCCTGGGCGGCATCGCGTTTGCCATTGTTGATATCGACGGCAGCGTTCTGTGGGGCGCGCTGATGGCGTTTCTATCCCTCGTACCCGCCGTCGGCTCAGCAATCGTCTGGGTACCAGCGGCAATATTTCTCTTCGCTACGCACCAGTTGTGGCAAGGGCTGTTTATCGTAGGTTTCTTCGTGATTATCGTCGGGCTGGTGGACAATATCCTGCGCCCGCTGCTGGTGGGTAAAGACACCAAAATGCCGGACTACCTGATTCTGATTACCACCCTCGGCGGCATGGAGATCTACGGCATTAACGGCTTTGTGATTGGCCCCCTGATTGCCGCACTGTTCATCACCTGCTGGAACCTGTTTTCCGGGCGTGACCATGCAGGTAACGTGGAAGGAATCGACGAAGCCTTTATGGAAGAAGGAAAAAATCCTCCAGATTTATGATGGCAGGACGATAACAGAAGGCGGTCCTCGGACCGCCTTTTTTATTTTCACGCAAAATCATACGTTTCCTATAATTTCAATCATGCGTATTCATTAATCGTCGCAGAAGGAACTAATCAGTGCGAATTGCCACAATCACCAACTGGGCCTACAGCGCGACGGTATGTCTGACCATAGCCTCCGGCGTTGTCATGTTGATGGCCTCCAGCGCCGATAACACCGAACGCCAGGTGGTGGAGCAGCGATACCAATTCGATCAGCTGACCGAAGAAGTAGAGCTCGACGCCTGGTCGCTGTCCGATCTGGCACGCGAATATGTTATTGCAAAAGATCCTGAGGCGCTTAATGCCTACCGTCAGAAAGAAGCATCGCTAAAAGTGGTGGAACAGCGGTTGTCGAAGCTAAAAGACATCGGGGCAACGGATGAAGAGCTGGCGCTGTTGCATGAAGGACTACAGATTGTTGATGCCCTGCAGGATGAACAAGCTACGGCGCTTGCCAGCGTCGCGCGCGGAGAAGAGTCGCAGGCCATCGCCCTGCTGTACGGGAAAACTTATGAACAAGAGCTGGAGCGCGCCCAGGATCGGATAGACCATTTCCGTCAGTTGCTCGACAACCGCGTACGCAACACCATTGAAGATGCTACCCAGGCATCGCGCACGCTACGTACGGCCTCGGAAGTGATGGTCGGGCTAACGGCACTGCTATTTTTGTTTGTCCTCGGCTTTATTTTAAAACGCCGCGTATTACGCCCCGTTGTACGGCTGAGCGATGTGGTTAACCGTCTGGCGTCGCAGGATTACGCCGTGGAAACGCCCAGCTTTAACCAGATCGATGAAATCGGCGATATGGCGCAGGCGATCCGAATTTTTCGCGAAAACGGCCTGATACGACAACGACTGGAGAAAGAAAGAGATGCCGACTGGGCTATCCGCGAGCTGCTGGCACGCATGACTCAACGTTTGCAGGGCTGCGAGAGTTTTGCCGATGTCATTAATGTGGCCGAGCTGTTTGCGCCAAATATTGCCCCGGGTATTGCCGGGCGGCTTTACATATTGGACCGCGAACCCTGGCAGATGCGCTGCGTTGCGCAATGGCTTTCACCACAGGGCAAAGCAGACGCTTTCCACCCGGACGAGTGCTGGGCTGTGCGCCGTGGTCAGAGCCATCCCCCGGTGCAAGGCGAACCCGATATCGCCTGCTATCATCTGCCGGAGTCATGCCAGCAGCACACTTTGTGCGTGCCACTGATTGCCCAGGGTGAAGCCATTGGTCTGCTCTCATTCCAGAACCTCAGCAAAGATTCTGCTCCCTCACGGGCGTATCTGGAGCTGATGGCGGAAGCACTCGGTCTGGCGTTAGCCAACCAGCGCCTGCGCGATGCGTTGCTGGAGAAAGCGCTCTACGATCCGCTAACCGGACTGCGCAACCGTCACCATCTGGAAGATACGCTACGCACCCAAATGAGCCAGGCAGTACGTAACAAAGAGCCGATAAGCTGCCTGATGATCGATATCGACCATTTCAAAAATATTAACGACCGCTTTGGTCATGAGGCAGGCGATAGCGTGATAAAAAGTATCGCGGCGACTATTCAACGCGTTGTCCACGACAGCGGCATGGCCTTCCGCTACGGCGGCGAAGAATTTCTGGTGCTGCTGGCTAATACGGATGAACAGGCCGCTAACCGCTTTGCAACGGATATCTACAACGGCGTACGCGAGCTGTCGCTGCGCTTTGGCGTCTCTAACATTGGTCACGTCGATGTCTCTATCGGCGTTGCCAGTTATCCACAGCACGCCCAGAGCGACAACTTGCTGCGCGCCGCAGATGTCGCGCTGTACCGTGCTAAAGAGTTGGGACGTTCGCGCATCGTTAGCTTTGGCATGCTGGAAGCAAGTTGAGTTACGCCGGCATTACGTGCATTGCTTTACCTCTGCGCCAGGCGGTGATATGTTGACTGTATGAACATAAAACACGATATCACCGCTTTTAATTACAACCAGTGGTGGCTGCCTTCTTAAAGGCGGTCAGAATGTGTTTTCCCCATTTTTAGATAACCGCCGAAAGGCGGTTATTTGCATTTAAAGACCCCTTTCGGTTTTATGATTAAGGAGTCTTACATGAACAACAAAACCATCATCCTCACTGGCGATCGTCCCACCGGCCCGCTGCATCTTGGCCACTATGTTGGGTCTCTGCGCCAGCGTGCTATTCTGCAACATGATTATCAGCAGTTTATATTGGTTGCTGACCTGCAAGGGCTAACCGATAACGGCAGCACGCCGCAAAAGATCCGGGACAATATTCCCGAAGTACTGGCCGATTACCTCGCCGCTGGTATAGACCCTTCACTCACTACCATTTGTCTGCAATCTGCACTGCCCGCCCTCGCTGAGCTGACCACTCTTTATATGAACATCGTCACCGTAGCTCGCGTGGAGCGTAATCCCACAGTCAAAAACGAAATTGCGCAGAAAGGTTTTGCCCGCTCGTTACCAGTTGGCTTTCTGGTTTATCCCATCAGTCAGGCAGCAGATATTACAGCTTTCAAAGCCGAAGTGGTTCCCGTCGGCGACGATCAGTTGCCAATGATTGAACAGACCAATGAGATCGTACATAAGATGAATAGCCTGTTACCAGCCCCCGTCTTGTCGCACTGTAAAGCGTTGCTGAGTGAAACCAGCCGCCTTCCAGGGATTGACGGTAACGCCAAAATGTCTAAATCGCTCGGTAACACATTACTCTTATCCGCCAGCGAAGAGGCTATTCATCATGCGGTCAGCGCAATGTACACCGACCCTAATCATCTAAAAGTCTCCGATCCGGGGAAAATTGACGGCAATATGGTATTCACTTACCTCGACGCTTTTCATCCGGATAAAGCGAAAGTGGCTGAGATGAAAGCGCATTATCAGCGCGGTGGACTGGGTGACCGGGCATGTAAAAACGAGCTGGAGATGTGCCTGCAAGAGCTTATCGCCCCGATGCGCGAGCGGCGGGCAACCTACATCCAGGATAAAGGCATGCTGATGGCGATGCTCAAAAAAGGAAGCGAACAGGCGCACGAAGTTACGCAGCAGACATTAAGAGAAGTGAAGCAAGGTCTGGGTTTACCGGTATTCTGAGCGCTGATAACACCCTTTTCGATAAATAAAGATAGCTCCCGACGAATTACTATCGTCGGGAGTTATCAGAAGCTGACACGCAGCTTATTGGTCAAATACAGTAAAAGTTAGTTATCTTTAACCCGCTAAAATATTCTGCGTTACATCCTGGCATGTCCTGAACTTGCTTAGAAATGATATTAGTTAAAGAATGATTTTTGCCAGAATGAAACCGACTGGTACCGCAACCACTATAGAGATACAGCCCGGCAAAAAGAATGGATGATTAACTATCTTAGAACCATTCCATCGTTTACTTAAAAATGAACCTGTATCATCGGTTGCAATAGCAAATGCAGTTGTTGGATAAATATTAGTGAGATAAAGTGCGCTAACCGCGACAAAACTGGCCAAAATCGCATCAGCACTAATGCCAATAGAAGCAGCAATAGGCATTAATAAGGCACACGTTGCCCCCTGACTGAATAACATTGCACTGGTACAGAAAAAAACAACTGCAAGTAATCCAGGATATAAACGCAACATATCACTGGCTTGTATTTTTATCTCGTCAATGTGTGCGCCAATAAGCGTACTGCTTAACCACACAATACCTAATACCACTACTAATGATTCAGCACCAGATTTAAATATAGGTGAATTCTTCAGCTCCTTCATATCCAACTTGCATATAAAGATAATGACCGTGGAAACAACAAACATGGTGATGATTATTAAATCGCGGGAGTTAATTTTGTGTCCAATAACTGACTTAAACATCAACATACAAACCACAAATAAAACACCCATCAGGAATATCACTACCGATGATTTAGCGCTGGCGGGAGTCTCATAGCTGACATGTTTATTTATAACGACTTTATTTTCCTGCATAATTTTCCTACAAACGGGATCATCAGCCAGTTTTTCGCCCTGTTTGCTGGCGATGAAAGCTGCAACCAACACAGCAAAAAAAGCGGTGGGGAAAACAATCAACATAGCATCAGCAAAACTGACTCCCATTACCTCTACTGTACCATACATAATTGCCGTGGCGGCAGAGATTGGTGAGGCTGTAATCCCTAACTGTGAGGCTACAACAGCAGAGCTTAATGGCTGACTGGGTCTGATGCCGTTATCTTTTGCAACTTCCTGAATCACATTCATGACAGACATGGCGGTATAACCTGTCCCGGAAAGTACTGTCAGGATAAAGGTCACAGTTGGCGCAAGAATATTAAGGTAACCTGGATTATTGCGTAATAATTTCTCTGTCACAGTTACTAAATAATCCATTCCGCCAGCCTGTTGCATTGCAGAGAGCGCTACAATAGTAGACAGAATAATGAGCATAACGTCGACAGGCGGGCTCCCAACCGGAACATCAAAAATAAAAACTGCAATTGCTAATCCAACCCCACCAGCGAACCCTACGCCAATCCCTCCCCAACGGGCGGCAAGCATGATAGTCCCTAGCAATAAAGCGATATGTAAAATCACCATATATTTGACCTATTTGAAATTATAATTCACGCAAAAGGGATGTAAAGGTAATGAATATAATTATTCATTACCTTAAGTTAAAGTTAGTTGTTTATCACATCGGTTGACTACGAAATATTCATTTCCTTTTTATACCGTTTAATTACTGCTGTACTTTTTTGTGGGTCAGTCATATTCATTGGGTCAAGCAAATAATCTGCCTGTTCTGGCGTCAGCAGCTTTTCTGCTAACACGACCTGTTTTACACTGGTCTGCTGCTGATACGCAGCCTTAGCAATTCTGGACCCAACCTGATAGCCAAACAGTGTTGCGATGATGGTCGAAAGCGCCGTACTTTCCTCTGCATAACGCGTGCTCACTTCTTCGTTGATCGCTATATCCTTCAGGCAGTTATCAATAAATAAGGGTATACCTTTACTCAATAACGAGCAGGACTCAAAGAGAGCTTTCAACAATACCGGTTCCCACACGTTCAGATCCAGTTCCCCCCCCTCAACAGCCATCGTCACCGTCAGGTCATTGCCAATTACCTGATACGCAATTTGATTTATCAATTCAGGCATCACTGGATTAATTTTTCCCGGCATAATTGACGAGCCGGGTTGAACAGCAGGAACAATAATTTCATTAAAACCGGCTCTTGGTCCTGAACCCTGAATACGAAAATCAGTAGCCATTTTTGAGAGAAATGCAGCTATTTTTTTTAGCTGCGAGGAAAATTCAATATAGAAATCACCATGTTGGAGACCATCGAAGAAATCTGATTCTGGGGCATATTTATCTCCAGTAATACTTTCCAGCCACTGATAAACTGCCGGAAGATATCCTTCGTGAGTGGATAATCCTGTACCTATTGCTGTTGCTCCCAACGGTAAAAATAATGCTTCTTCGCTTACTTCCACCATTTTCGCTTTAAGTTTACTGACCTGCGTGCGATAAGCGCCAAATTGCTGGCCAAACGTCATCGGCACTGCATCTTGTAAGCAGGTTCTCCCCAACTTTACCTTGTCAGCGAACAAGCAACTTTTTTCTGACAACACGGCTTCAAGTCTTTCTAATTGAACTAACAGTTGATTTATATTCATACGGCTGGTCATTTTCATCGCCGCTGGAATGACGTCGTTGGTTGACTGTCCCATATTAACGTGGGTATTCGGGTGAATCTCATCATATCCACGTTTGCCAGTGATAATCTCATTGGCACGGTTTGCGACCACTTCATTCATATTCATGTTAGTTGAAGTGCCACCTCCCCCCTGGAATATATCAATAGGGAAATGGGCATCATAATCTCCGGCCATTACCTCCTCTGACGCTTTAACGATGGCTGATGCCTTCTGTTGATCCAGAGCACCAATTTGTCTGTTAGCCTGTGCTGCTGCTTGCTTGATTACGGCGATAGACCATAAAAAGTGTGGGATTTCTCCTGCGGTTTTTCCTGACACTGAGAAATTCAGCACCGCACGTTGTGTTTGAATACCGTAGTAAGCCTCGTCTGGCACCATTAAAGTTCCTAATAGGTCCTTCTCTTCACGCATTTTTCTATCTCTTGTGTATTAAGGTTGCCAATACATTAAATTACCGATATGACAGATAGTTTGAAGTAGCTCAAAGAAAAAATACCATTTAAAAGTTAGATAGATACTATTAAAAACAGTAATAATCCGGGGTGTAAATGAAGGATATCAACTTCGATTTTAAGCAATTACAGGCATTTCTGGCCGTGATAGATACAGGCTCATTTACAGCTGCAGCCAAGAAACTTAGCGTAACCCAGTCATCAATTTCACAGCAGGTTGCGAACCTGGAACTCGCCTTAAATACTGCTCTGGTTAACCGTTCTCAACGACCAATCCAGATGACAATAGCCGGGCAGGCTCTCTACCCACTTGGGAAAAAAATTATTGATAACGGTGTCCACCTTCAAGAACATATCAATGCTATAAGCGATGGACATATCTCACATCTGAAAATTGGTTTTGTGGATTCAATTAGTAAAACTGTTGGTTTGGATATCCTTAAGTTCCTGCAACCACAGGTGAAGCATATTTTACAGGTAACTGGCACAGCATCAGGATTGCTCCTGGCGCTGAATAAGGGGGATATTAATCTGGCTGTAACGATGTTGCATACGGAAATGCCGCCCAATGTTAAAATGTACCCATTGATTGAGGAGGAATTCCTCTGTATTTGCCCAAAAGGATGGCCGGAAACAGAATTGGAAGAATTATGTAAGCAACGGAATTACATTGCTTATACAAAAAATACGCCAACAGGGATCCAGACACTCAACTGGCTGAAATGGCAGAATTTATCCCCTTCAATTCAGTTTGAAATTGATAATGCTGATGAGATTTTAAAGCTAATTGCCTGCGGGTACGGATGGACGTTGACTACGCCGTTATTTATTACCACCTTTCCAGCTTTCTCTGACTCACTGAAGATCATTCAGATCAATAAACCCAAAGAGCGTCGCAAAATTGTTTTGTTGTGTAAGAATGATGAGCTTTCAGGATTTTATAAGAACCTGGCATCTGAGATTCGTTCAGTACTGGAATTGAAACTGGAGCAGCAGTTTTACAGTCACCTGAACCTGGGTGCTAATTCACTATCATAAATGGGTATACGTACCTGCTTGTTACCCAACCAGCAGGTATTGGATCTGTCATGCGCCAGGTATAAGCAACAATCGCTTTCAGATGTGATCAGGATAACTATAAATACTATTCTTCAGATGAAGAATATCTGAGGGTGGTCTGAATTCTCTGAAACAGCATATGAGAGAAGTTGCTTTATGGTGTGGTTCTGACTGTAGCCTATTTTTCAGTTTCGTTCATGTAGAGGCCATTCGCTAAAAGCATGCACCGGGCTGAAGTGAACTGAACGGAAGGCTTTTCATGGTAAAAACCGGCGAATTCAGACCCGGGAAAGAGAGTTAACATCAATCAACGAGGAATACGTAATGACAGATGATAAAAGTAAACACCCGAAAGTGGATCATGCTGAAGAAAACGCATTTTTCCCTTCTGACTATTCTCTGAGTCAGTTTACCAGCCCAGTATCTGACCTTAGTGACTACAACTATCCCAAACAGTACATGGGAGAGAAAAAGGTGCTGGTCATCGCTGCGGATGAGCGTTACCTGATGACTGATAGCGGGGCTCTGTTCTCAACGGGAAACCATCCTGTTGAAACGCTGATTCCAATGTATCACCTGCATGCCGCCGGTTTTGATTTTGACATTGCGACAATATCAGGTTACATGACCAAGTTCGAATACTGGGCCATGCCGCATAAGGATGAAAAAATTATGCCATTTTTCAGCGGGTATAGGGCTAAGTTTCAAAATCCTGAAAAATTGTCCAATATATTGAGTAGCCTGAACGAGCAAAGTGAATATGCTGCCGTGTTTATTCCTGGTGGCCACGGCGCACTGATTGGACTGCCAGAAAGCAGCGAAGTAGCCGATACCCTTCGCTGGTTCATGAACAATGACCGCTTCGTCATATCCCTTTGCCATGGCCCTGCAGCATTCCTTTCGCTACGTAATGGCGATAACCCTCTTAAAGGCTATTCTATTTGTGCTTTCCCTGATTCAGCTGATAAGCAGACGCCTGATATAGGTTATATGCCTGGTCACCTCACATGGTATTTTGGCGAAGCGCTTAAGCAAATGGGGATGAACATTGTTAATGAGGACATTAAAGGAAGTGTTTACAAGGATCGTAAGGTGCTCACTGGGGACAGTCCTTTTGCGGCCAATGCACTTGGTCAACTGGCAGCTAAAGAGCTCCTTTCAGTTTATGCCTCCTAATCATTGTTAGCTTAAGTGCATAATATGGAAATTGCCTATTTTTCATATAGTAAGATTTAATTGATCTGGCAGCGGCAGTCACATTGACATATGTACCTGTCAGATCATATTTTTGGTGTTTTGGGCTTGTGGAAGATTTAGTGATCCTGCTTTCTGGTCGTCAGGTCAGGACGGAATAGCAGTCTCCGCTCATACTAATGAGTCTCTGAAACTATTTTTCATAAAAAACAACATATTAAAACCCTCAACGACTTACAATTTATATTTCTAATTGTAATGATAACCATTCTCATATTAATATGACCGCGTGATAATTAACTTTTGATGCATTCCGCATGTCTGACCACGCCACTACCACTGCTTCATTTACGCTCGAGTCGCTTTATGGCGCACATCACGGCTGGCTGAAAAGCTGGCTGACGCGCAAACTCCAGTCCGCCTTTGATGCAGATGACATTGCCCAGGACACTTTTCTACGGGTAATGGGCAGCGACACGCTCTCGACAATCCGCGATCCTCGCTCCTTCCTGTGCACTATCGCCAAACGAGTGATGGTCGACCTGTTCCGCCGACACGCGCTGGAGAAAGCCTATCTGGAGATGCTGGCGCTTATGCCTGAGGGGCTGGCGCCTTCGCCCGAGGTACGGGAAAGCCAGCTCGAAGCCCTGCAAATCATCGACAGCATGCTTGACGGACTAAATGGCAAAACACGCGAAGCGTTTCTGCTTTCGCAACTGGATGGTCTGACATACAGCGAGATCGCGCTGAAGCTGGGTATCTCCGTCAGCTCGGTGAAAAAGTATATGGCAAAGGCTATCGAACATTGTTTGCTGTTTCGACTGGAGCACGGCCTGTGAGCGCTTCTATCACCGATTCTCGCCGCCAGGCATTGCGATCGGCATCACACTGGTATGCCGTATTGAGCGGCGAGCGCGTCAGCCCACAGCAGGAAGCGCGCTGGCAACAATGGTATGAAGAGGACAAAGATCATCAGTGGGCATGGCAACAGGTTGAAAACCTGCGCAGCCAACTCAGCCACGTACCGGGCGATGTCGCCAGCCGGGCATTGCACGATACGCGCCTTACCCGTCGCCACGTCATGAAAGGGTTACTGTTGCTGCTGGGCGTGGGCGGCGGCTGGCAGCTCTGGCAATCTGAAGCCGGTGAAGGGCTGCGCGCCGACTACCGCACCGCCAAAGGCGCGGTCAGCCATCAGCGGCTGGACGATGGCTCGCTGCTGACGCTCAACACGCAAAGCGCCGCAGATGTTCGTTTTGATACGCGACAGCGCGCTATTCACCTCTGGTACGGTGAAATTGCCATTACCACGGCAAAAGACGCCCAGCGTCGGCCTTTCCGGGTGATGACCCGCCAGGGTCAGCTCACCGCCTTAGGCACGAAATTTACCGTCTTCCAGCAGCTCAACGCCACGCGCGTCACCGTTCAACAGCACGCTGTTGAAGTCGTACTGGCAAACCGTCCGCAGGAAAAACGCATCGTCAACGCTGGTGAGAGTCTGCTGTTTAGCGCGTCTGAGTTTGGTGCGATAGCTTCAGCGGATGATGACAACGCCGCCTGGACCCAGGGCGTTCTGAGCTTCAGCGATAAACCGCTGGGTGAAGTGATTGCCGCGCTCGGCCGTTATCGCAACGGCGTGCTGCGTTGCGATCCGGCTGTGGCCGGACTGCGCCTGAGTGGAACTTTCCCGTTGAAAAATACTGATGCGATCCTGGATGTGATTGCCCAGACCCTTCCAGTGAAAATTCAGTCAGTTACACGATACTGGGTAAATATTTCCGCATTGTAAGAAAAATAATTCTCATTTCGATTGTCCTTTTTCCCCTTCTCGTTCGACTCATAGCTGAACACAACAAAAATGATGATGGAGAAGGTATGACGCCTTTACGCGTTTTTCGCAAAACAACACCTTTGGTTAACGCCATTCGCCTGAGCCTGCTGCCGCTGGCCGGGTTATCGTTATCCGCCTTCGCAGCACAGGTTGATATCGCTCCGGGTTCGCTCGATAAAACCCTTAACCAGTATGCCGCGCTCAGCGGAATTACCCTGTCGGTTGACGCCAGCCTGACGCGCGGTAAACAGAGTGACGGTCTTCACGGTGACTACGACGTCCAAACTGGTCTGCAACACCTGCTGAGCGGTAGCGGCCTGCAGGTGAAATCGCTGGGCAATAACAGCTGGACGCTCGAGCTTGCGCCAACCCCGCAAGAAGATGCTCTGACCGTAGTGGGCGACTGGCTGGGAGATGCGCGCGAAAACGACGTATTCGAACATGCTGGCGCACGTGACGTTATCCGCCGTGAGGATTTCGCCAAAACCGGTGCGACAACTATGCGCGAGGTGCTGAACCGCATTCCTGGCGTCACCGCCCCGGAAAACAACGGTACCGGCAGCCACGATCTGGCAATGAACTTTGGTATTCGCGGTCTGAACCCGCGCCTCGCCAGTCGATCAACCGTACTGATGGACGGTATTCCCGTGCCGTTTGCCCCTTACGGCCAGCCACAGCTTTCACTGGCACCCGTCTCGCTCGGAAATATGGACGCCATCGACGTGGTGCGCGGCGGTGGAGCAGTGCGTTACGGGCCGCAGAGCGTGGGCGGCGTGGTGAACTTTGTCACCCGCGCTATTCCGCAAGACTTCGGTATCGAAGCCGGCGTGGAAGGCCAGCTCAGCCCAACGTCCTCACAGAATAATCCAAAAGAGACACACAACCTGATGATGGGCGGTACGGCAGATAACGGTTTTGGTACCGCCCTGCTATACTCCGGCACTCGCGGCAGCGACTGGCGCGAACACAGCGCGACGCGCATCGACGACCTGATGCTGAAAAGCAAATATGCGCCAAACGAAGTGCATACCTTCAACAGCCTGCTGCAATACTACGACGGTGAAGCCGACATGCCCGGTGGCCTGTCTCGCGCGGATTACAACGCCGATCGCTGGCAATCCACGCGCCCTTACGATCGCTTCTGGGGACGCCGCAAGCTGGCAAGCCTCGGCTATCAGTTCCAGCCAGACAGCCAGCATAAATTCAATATTCAGGGCTTCTACACCGAAACCCTACGCAGCGGCTACCTGGAACAGGGCAAACGCCTCACCCTTTCACCGCGTAACTACTGGGTACGTGGCATTGAACCTCGCTACAGTCAGAGCTTTATGATGGGCTCTTCCGCGCACGAAGTGGGCGTAGGTTACCGCTATGTGAGCGAGTCGACCCATGAAATGCGTTACTACACCGCCACCAGCAGCGGACAACTGCCGTCCAACGCCAGCCCTTACGATCGCGACACCCGTTCCGGCACCGAAGCGCACGCCTGGTATCTGGATGACAAAATCGACGTCGGCAACTGGACTATCACACCGGGTATGCGCTTTGAACATATCGAGTCATATCAGAACAACGCCATCAAGGGCACACATGAGGAAGTGAGCTATAACGCCCCACTTCCGGCGCTAAACGTGCTCTATCACCTGACTGACAGCTGGAATCTTTATGCAAACACCGAAGGCTCGTTCGGCACCGTACAGTACAGCCAAATTGGCAAGGCTGTGCAAAGCGGCAATGTGGAACCGGAAAAAGCGCGAACCTGGGAGCTTGGAACCCGATACGACGATGGCGCGCTGACAGCGGAAATGGGGCTGTTCCTGATTAACTTTAATAATCAGTACGATTCTAACCAGACCAACGACACCGTTACCGCACGCGGTAAAACGCGCCATACCGGGCTGGAAACCCAGGCCCGCTATGACCTCGGCACGCTGACGCCAACGCTCGACGACGTGTCGGTCTACGCAAGCTATGCGTATGTGAATGCCGAGATTCGTGAGAAAGGCGATACCTACGGCAATCAGGTGCCTTTCTCGCCGAAACACAAAGGCACGTTGGGCGTGGACTATAAGCCGGGCAACTGGACCTTCAACCTGAACAGCGATTTCCAGTCCAGCCAGTTTGCGGATAACGCCAATACCGTTAAAGAGAGTGCCGACGGCAGCACCGGCCGCATCCCTGGCTTCATGCTCTGGGGCGCACGCGTAGCCTATGACTTTGGTCCGCAGATGGCAGACCTGAATCTGGCGTTCGGCGTGAAAAATATTTTCGACCAGGCGTATTTCACCCGCTCTTACGACGACAACAACAAAGGCATCTACACAGGCCAACCGCGCACGCTGTATATGCAGGGGTCGTTGAAGTTCTAAATCCCGTTTGCCCGGCCTGAATGCTGTTTTTTACAGGCCGGGTAAGCGCAGCGCCACAAGACACAGGCAACTCACATGTTCACACCATTACGCACGCTATTCGCCGCTCTGCTACTCACCAGTCACGCCTTTGCCGCCACGATACATGACGAACATGGCACCTTTACGCTTGATAAAACGCCACAGCGGATAGTCGTGCTGGAACTGTCGTTCGCGGATGCACTGGCCGCCGTCGATGTCAGTCCGGTCGGCATTGCCGACGATAACGACGCCGCGCGCATTCTTCCAGAGGTTCGCGCCCGTCTTAACCCCTGGCAATCTGTCGGCACGCGTGCACAGCCAAGTTTAGAAGCTATCAGCATGCTGAAACCGGATCTGATCATTGCCGACAGCAGCCGCCATGCGGCTATTTACAGCGCATTACAGCAAATCGCACCGGTGCTGCTGCTTAAGTCTCGCAATGAAACCTACGCTGAAAATCTGCAGTCTGCGGCCATCATCGGTGAAGTCGTTGGCAAGAAGGCACAGATGCAGTTACGTCTGGAGCGACACAAACAACAGATGTCGGCATGGGCCAGCCAGTTGCCAAAAGGCACGCTGGTGTTGTTCGGTACCTCTCGGGAGCAGCAGTTCAACCTGCACACGCAGGAGACCTGGACCGGGAGCGTTTTGACCGCTCTGGGGCTGACGGTACCTGCGGCGATGTCGGGCGCGTCTATGCCGTCCATCGGACTGGAACAGTTGCTGGCGCTCAATCCTGCATGGCTGCTGGTCGCGCACTATCGCGAAGAAAGCATCGTTAAACGCTGGCAGCAAGACCCGCTATGGCAGATGTTAACCGCGGCGCAAAAACAGCAGACGGCGTCGGTCGACAGTAACGCCTGGGCGCGAATGCGCGGCATTTTCGCGGCCGAACGCATTGCCAGCGACACGGTAAAAATCTTTCATCACCAGCCTTTATCCGATGTGAAATGACAGTTTTCAAACATCCAGCGTTGCAGTGGGGACTTCCCCTTGTCGCGCTTATCGCAATCTTCTGGCTGAGTCTGTTTTGCTACTCGGCCATTCCTGTTTCTGGCGTTGACGCCATTCGCGCCCTGCTGCCGGGTCATGTGCCGACGCTTCCACAAGCGCTGGTGCAAAACCTTCGTCTGCCGCGAAGCCTGGTCGCCATTCTGATCGGCGCAAGCCTGGCTCTCGCGGGAACGCTGCTGCAGACGCTGACGCATAATGCAATGGCCTCCCCTTCGCTACTCGGCATTAACAGCGGCGCGGCGTTGGCGATGGCACTCACCAGCGCCATCAGCCCTGTGTCCATAACGGGTTACTCCATCGCCTTTATCGCCGCCTGCGGCGGCGGCGTAAGCTGGCTGCTGGTGATGACCGCAGGCGGTGGATTCCGCCATACCCAGGACAGAAACAAACTGATCCTCGCGGGTATCGCGTTCTCGGCTTTTTGTATGGCCCTGACCCGTATCACCCTGCTGCTGACGGAAGATCATGCCTACGGCATTTTTTACTGGCTTGCGGGAGGCGTATCCCACGCACGCTGGCAGGAATTCTGGCAGCTTTTCCCGGTGGTGGCGGTTGCTGTACCGGTGGTGTTGCTGATGGCTAATCAACTGAACCTGCTTAACGTCAGCGACAGCACCGCCCGCACGCTGGGGGTGAATCTGCCGAAGCTACGTTTAATCATCAACATTCTGGTGCTGCTTCTGGTCGGTACCTGCGTCAGCGTGGCTGGCCCGGTGGCATTTATCGGCCTGCTGATGCCACATCTGGCTCGCTTCTGGGTGGGATTCGACCAGCGCAAAGTCCTGCCGATGAGCATGCTTATGGGCGCCACGCTGCTGCTACTGGCCGATGTTCTGGCCCGCGCACTGGCCTTCCCTGGCGAATTACCCGCGGGAGCCGTGGTGGCTCTGATTGGTGCGCCCTGCTTTGTCTGGCTGGTCAGGAGGCGTGGATGAAAATTGCGCTAGTTATTTTCATCGCCCTCGCGCTGGCAGGATTTTCAGTGCTGTCGCTGCAAATGGGAGTGATCTCCGTTCCCTGGCGCGCCCTGCTGACCGACTGGCAAACCGGGCGCGAGTATCATTACGTGTTAACGGCGTACCGCCTGCCGCGACTGCTGCTGGCGCTGTTTGTTGGCGCAGCCCTCGCGGTCGCAGGCGTGCTGGTGCAGGGGATCGTGCGTAACCCCCTGGCATCGCCGGATATACTCGGCGTAAACCATGCCGCCAGCCTGGCCTCTGTGGGCGCACTGCTTCTCTTGCCGTCACTCCCGGTGATTGCACTACCGCCGCTGGCCTTTGCCGGTGGTATGGCGGGCCTGATCCTGTTGAAAATGCTGGCAAACTCCAGCCAACCGATAAAGCTGGCGCTCACAGGGGTCGCGCTTTCTGCCTGCTGGGCCAGCCTGACGGATTATCTGATGCTCGCGCGCCCGCAGGATGTGAACAGCGCCCTGCTCTGGCTAACCGGCAGTTTATGGGGCCGTGACTGGAGCTTTGTGAAGATTGCCCTCCCGCTGCTGATGTTGTTTCTGCCGCTGAGCCTGAGTTTTTGCCGCGATCTCGACCTCCTGGCATTGGGCGATGCGCGCGCCACCACGCTCGGTGTGTCGGTACCGCGTACCCAGTTCCGGGCTTTGCTACTGGCTGTTGCTATGACGTCAACCGGCGTGGCCGTCTGCGGCCCGATCAGCTTTATTGGGCTTGTGGTGCCGCATATGGTGCGCAGCATTACCGGCGGACGTCACCGCTGGCTGCTGCCCGTTTCGGCCCTGGCAGGTGCATTGCTGCTGGTGGTTGCCGATATGCTGGCGCGAATTATTCATCCCCCGCTGGAGCTTCCAGCTGGCGTGCTGACCGCCATTATCGGTGCGCCATGGTTTGTCTGGCTGCTTGTGAGAATGCGATAAATGACATTACGAACTGAGAATCTGACGGTCTGTTACGGTACAAATAAGGTGCTTGACGGCGTTTCACTCGCACTGCCAGCGGGGAAGATAACCGCCCTGCTCGGCCCTAACGGTTGCGGGAAATCGACGTTGTTAAACTGTTTTTCACGGCTGTTAATGCCGCAGTCCGGCAGCGTATTTTTCGGCGATCATCTCATTAACGCGTTTTCATCGCGCCAGCTCGCTCGCACGCTGGCGTTGCTGCCACAGCACCATTTAACGCCAGAGGGGATCACCGTCCGGGAGCTGGTTTCGTACGGCCGCAACCCGTGGTTGTCACTCTGGGGGCGGCTTTCCGCTGAAGACAATACGCGGGTTAATACCGCCATGAGCCAGACCCTAATCCATCATCTTGCCGAACGACGGTTAACCGAACTTTCCGGCGGTCAGCGCCAGCGCGCCTTTCTGGCGATGGTCCTGGCCCAGAATACGCCCGTTGTACTCCTCGATGAGCCAACCACCTATCTCGATATCAATCACCAGGTAGAACTGATGCGGTTGATGGGCGAACTCCGGGCCCAAGGGAAAACGGTGGTCGCAGTGCTGCATGACCTTAATCAGGCCAGCCGGTACTGCGATCATCTGGTGGTGATGGCGAACGGACATGTTATGGCACAAGGCACACCAGAAGAGGTGATGAACCCTGGATTGCTAAGAACCGTATTCAGCGTGGATACGGAGATACACCCCGAGCCGGCATCTGGCAGGCCGATGTGTGTTGTGAAGTAGATGACACTGACCGTAATGGTATCAGGGTCTCAACAAGAAGATGACGAAACGGGGGAATAGGTTAATTAATCGTTCAGCTTAATATTAACGGGCGTCGGTTTGCTTGATACCGACGTCAGTTGTGTGCCAGGGGCGGACGTTGCTAATGGCATGATGTATGAATCAATCATCTATACACATATTAATCCATAACGAAAATATTGTTTTCACTAGCCCTGTAATGGAAGCGTTAATTTTATATTCTAACGCTTCCATTGAGCCTACCACTTTGGCAAAGCAATTCTTACACTTAAAAAGACTTTGGTTTTTTCTACTCAGCTAAATAACCTCCATCGATTGGATAAACGCCTCCGGTACAGAATGCAGAATTGTCTGACAGCAAAAACAATATGAAGTCTGCTATTTCCTGCATTTTTGCCATCCTTTTCATAGGGTGGCTATTTGCGAAACTACTTACAATATTTTCAGGGAACTCACTCATTCTTGGGGTTTGGACATAGCCCGGAGCGACTGCATTGATTCGAATGCCTTGACATGCAAACTCTAGCGCTGCGGTTTGGGTTAAACCGATTATACCATGTTTAGCCACGGTGTAAGGTGCTAATCCAGGAATGCCAACCAGACCATTTACTGCAGATAAATTAACTATAGATCCACCAAACTTCATCATCTGGGGTATTTCATATTTTAGGCAGTGAAAAACGCCGCTCAATGAGGTAGCAATAACCTTATCCCAGTTTTCAACTGTCTGCTCTGTTATATTTTTACCATGTTCACCTGTTAAGCCTGCATTATTTACAGCATAATCAAGTCTGCCGAAATGTTTGATAACCTCATCTATCATTTGCCGTACTTGTTCGGGCTGTGACACATCACATCCGATTCCCATGGCTTGTTGTCCCTGTGAAGATAATTGTTCCGCTTTTTGTTTAGCCTGTTCTGACGAGCGGGATACAATAACAACTTTTGCACCATGCTTATGTAATTGCTCTGCGACGGCCTCACCTATACCTGTAGTGCTTCCTGTTATAACGGCAATTTTATTCTGGAAATTCATAACCACCCCCTATGAAGTAGAATTGAGTCTTTCATCCGGGATAGTATACAAACCATCTGTGACAGTTTTTGTCAGTACTCTTTCCCCTCGCAGATCCCTTCTTTTATTCTCCATTTTTTCAATAAAACTGTCCTGCTTTCACTATATATGGAGTCAAGTTGCACAATATCTTCAATTTTGTCAGTTCTAAAATGACGAAAATCATTTCTCATCTCGCACCATGCAACCAAAAGCCAGCACGACTCCATGTACACCAATCCGATGGGCCATATGACTCGTGAAGTGTAAGAATCTTTTTTATCACAATAATTCATTTTGATTTTCTTTCTTTTTTTTATGGCATTGCGAATGTCTTCAAAAAAAATCTCATTATTTTCTGAAGGACCGATCAGATAGGATTGACTCTCAATAAGATTTTTCAATTCACTGGGAATGACGGCATGTATTTTCGCAAGCGCATTCTTTGCGGTAATTTTGAAATTATAATCTGTATTATGCGATACCCAATTTAACCCAAGTGTAATAGCATTTATTTCTTCATGAGAAAGATTTAAGGGAGGTAAATGAAAGTCAGATTTAACGATATAACCAATTCCAGCACCACTTTCAATGCATACTCCTTGATGCTGCAGCGTTTTTATATCTCTGTAAAGGGAGCGTACACTTATTCCCAATCTTTCTGAGAGGGTGGATGCTGTGATCGGATATCTTTGTGCCCTTAATATTTGTAGTAATTCGAGAAGTCTTTCTGTTCTAGTCATGTTGAAAAATCCATTTTGAGGCGATTTTTTAAAGCATCTGTTAGATAAACATATTAGTACAAAGCAAGTGTACATGGCTAAGTTGAACTGCTACCGATGATTAATACAGCGCTATGTTCGTAATGCGTACATAAGCGGTGATCATGAGTGTAAACATCCGCTTCTCGCTCAAAACTGACATTCCAGTGATTTAATCCAGCGGACGCTGAATATTGATAATGGTTTCTGCGTAGGCCTATTTCAGGCGTACTGGATATTCATCATTCCCCGTTCAGTTCGACAGATGGTCGCATCGACCTGCCAGGTAGACTGAATCAGCTCCGGGGTAAGTACAGCAGCAGGCTCACCGGACGCCACAACCTGACCTTCATGCAGCACGACCAGGTGCTGACAATATTTTGCAGCCAGATTCAGATCGTGTAATGCCATAATCACGGTAATCGGCAGCGCGGAAATAAGGCGCATCAGCTCCAGCTGGAACTGGATATCCAGATGATTAATTGGTTCGTCCAGTAATAGAATATCCGGTTGCTGGGTGAGCGCACGGGCTATCTGACAGCGCTGACGCTCGCCGCCAGACAGACGCTGCCAGGTTCTCTGGGTCAGAGCATCAAGCCTCATCATCGAAAGCGCCTGTTGTACAGCATCTTCATCAGCTTGCCGCCATGGCGTGAATGCATTACGGTGCGGCGTGCGGCCGAGGCGAACAATATCAATAACACTTAGCTCCGCTTCCGCCTCCGCATGCTGTGGAACAAAAGCAAGCGTGCGGGAAAGCTGGCGCTGGCTCAAGTTACTTGTCAGCTTGCCGCCAATTTTCACCCCCTCACACGCGCAGGGCTGAACGCCAGCGATCGCGCGAATCAGCGTGGATTTACCAGAGCCGTTAGGACCAAGTAGCCCCACCGTTTGCGAACGGTGCGCAACAAAACTGATATCAGATAACACCCGACGAGCCTGGAGCGTCACACTTAGCTTATCAACCACGATATGCATAATTATTTATCCCGGTTGCGGTACAGAATCATGGCAAAAACAGGAGCGCCCACAAGCGCCGTTACTACGCCAATCGGCAAAACCTGATGACTAATAAGGGTGCGTGAGATCAAGTCTGCAAGAATCATAAAATGGCATCCGGCAAGAAAAGCAACAGGGATAGTGAGCAAATGACGATGCCCGGCGATCATGCGGGTTATATGTGGGATAACCAGCCCAACAAAGCCTACAGCACCGATGGCGCTGACGATTACCGCCGTAATCAACGCGGTAGTCAGCAGTAAAATAACGCGTACCTGAAGCACTCGCGTTCCAAGCGTCGAGGAGACTTCCATACCAAAGTTAAAGGTGTCCAGCGAGCGGCTATAGCAAACCACGATAAGCAACCCGATGATGACGACAGCGAAGCACAGCAGCGCATCAGCCCAGCGTACGCCACTCAGGCTACCCAGCAGCCAGAACATAACGCCGCGCGACTGTTCAGCATTGGCCGCCGTACTGACAATGTACGATGTTAACGCGTTAAACAACTGCGTACCGGCGATACCCGCCAGAATGATGCGTGCAGAGTTCACGCGCATACCACCCGATAACAATATGATCAGCATAAAAGCGGTACAGGCTCCGATAAACGCCCCGACACCCGTCGTGATGGAGCCGCTGCCAATACCAAGCAACATCACGCTGACGGCGCCGGTTGAGGCACCAGCAGAGATCCCCAGCAAATAAGGATCGGCAAGCGCGTTACGCAACAATGATTGCAGAACCAGCCCGCATAACGCCAGCCCTCCACCGCAGCTGGCCGCCATCAGCGCACGACTCATCCGGTACTGCCAGACAATCCCTGCTTCTACGGCGGGTAAATCAAAGTGCGTTAGCCCCAGACCATTGGTTATTGCGCGAAAGGCAGTCGCGAAACTTACCGGTATATCGCCGGTTGCCGCAGCAAGGATCATCATGACCGGCAGACTGAGTATCCCGCAGGAAATTATCAGGCTGATTTGCCAGTAAAAAACAGATTTGCTCATCATCTGGAGGGAGCGAAAGCGTTCATCTGCTGGCTAATCAGTTCTACTGCTTCTACGTTACGCAATGATGGATTGAGCGACATGGCAGGAACCACCACGATATGCCCTTGTTTGACCGCAGGCATTTCACGGGCGACGGGATCGGTTTCCAGGAACCGTTTTTTAGTCTCTACGTCATCGGCGGGATAAAGCCGTCTTTCCATACTCGCAATAACAATAATATCAGGCTGAGACTTAACGATATGCTCCCAGGTCACCGCAGGCCACTCCTCATCAGAATCGATGATATTGTTCAGACCAAGTGTTTTATTAATCCAGCCTGGCGCGCCTTTACTGCCTGCTATCCATGGATCGCCTTTCAGACGGGGACTTGAAAACCAGTAAACCACTTTAAGCGGCGCTTGCGGTTGCATGTGGATTTGCTGCTGCGCGGCGACAATGCGCTCAGACAGCTTTTGCTTCAGAGCTTCACCACGTGCTGGCACATCAAAAACGCGCGCCAGCGCCGAGATTTCATCAAGAATGATATCGATTGTGTAAGGTTTTGATCGTGCGCCATCGCCGTTGGAGGTCGCTGTGACTGTTTTTGCAGTACAGTCGGCTGGAGAGATCCAGGTCCTAATCCCCAATTGTTCAAATTGTTGACGCGTAGCCACCTCTCCCTGCGGGCCAACGTGCCAATTGTACTGAGCAAGAACCAGCTCAGGACGCTGGGCCGCTACGGCTTCGAATCCAGGTGCATTCTCAGCAAGTCGCTTTAACCCCGCCCCTTGCTTTTTCAAATCATCGGGTAATGCACCAAACCAAACAGCAGTGCCTACAATTTTATCTTTCAGTTCCAGCGCCAGCATGAGTTCCGTTTCATGTTGACCAATTGTCACCACACGTGAAGGTGCATGGTTAAAGGTTTCTGTAACGCCGCAGTTTTCGATTGTCAGTGGATAGTTGCCGGCAGTTGCGCCAGTCAGGGGAAGCAACAGCAGTACAGGCATCAACAGGGGGAAAGTGAGTTTCATAATTCCATATTCAAGTTATGTTATAACATAACAATATACGTATTCTAAAATTCGCTGTCAACGCATAGTCCGCCTCCTGCATATACAGGATCTCAGAAAACGCGTACACGTCCGCTTCTTGCTGATAGAACACCTCACGGCGCTTCAGACGATCCGTTACGTGCCACGAAGATGACATTTTTTAAACTAAACTAAAGTAGTTAGCGTTGCGTTCAAACGCATCTCACCCTATGTGATACGATAATTGTTTTAGATTGTTACATGGGATCAGATTTTGAATTCATACATTTTCCTTGCCGGGGCCATCGTAGCGGAAGTCATAGGAACAACCCTGATGAAGTTCTCTGACGGATTTACACGCTTATGGCCATCTGTAGCAACTATTGTGTGCTACTGCACAGCCTTTTATCTTCTCTCCCAGACCCTGTCGACCATTCCAACGGGTATTGCGTACGCAATTTGGTCAGGTGCTGGAATCGTATTAATCAGCCTTTTAGGCTGGTTGGTAAGTGGGCAAAAGCTAGATTTTCCGGCGATCGCAGGCATGCTTCTAATTTGTGCTGGGGTTCTGGTTATTAATATTTTTTCAAAATCCTCCCCACATTGATTCTTTTCTCTTGCTTGAGCAGGAAAAGTGAGTATGAAAATACCAAAACTCCATACGAAACGTTTGCTGTTAAAACCATTAGAAGCCGAAGATGCCTCGCAGATTCAGGTGCTTTATCCACGCTGGGAGATAGTTCGCTATATAGTATCCTCATATCCGTTCCAGACGTATTTCAGACAGTAGCGGCATGCGGCTTATCAGGACAGAAAAGAAAGAGTATGTCAGCGGTTTGCTGGATTCTGAACTCTGGGAAATCACGCGCGACGAATGGAACGCTCGTCAGCCTGGTTAATATAAATTATGGAATGTCCATAACTGAACCGCAGAGAATTTCTATTTTTGCCCTGCACCAATGGCAAGTTTATTAATCCTGCAGTTGCGATCATAATAAATAGATACGCAGCGAAGCCTGTCACTCGCGGGCAACATGAGTAATGCTATCTAATTTGAGGAATCCGGCATGACCCCCTTTCATCAACTGACTGCCACCAGTTTGCATGGCCAGCCCATCTCTATGGCCGACTACGCTGGCAAACTGGTTCTGGTGGTTAATACCGCCAGCCATTGTGGTTTCACGCCACAATATGCAGGCCTTGAAGCGCTCTACAAGAAGTACGCCGCGCAGGGTCTGGTAGTGCTTGGTTTTCCCTGCAACCAGTTCGGTAATCAGGAGCCCGGTGGAGCAGACGAAATCGCGCAAACCTGTCACATCAACTACGGTGTGAGCTTCCCGATGTTTGAGAAAGTGGAAGTCAACGGTGCCGCTACACACCCGGTGTTTCGTTACCTGAAAGACGAATTACCCGGCGTGCTGGGTGGGCGGATCAAGTGGAATTTTACTAAGTTCCTGATCGGGCGTGACGGCAAGCCGCTCAAGCGTTTTGCCCCCTTCACTACCCCAGAAAAAATAGAAGCCACGATCCTTACAGCGCTTAAAGTCTGAGCGCCCCTGTAATGCAAACCGCCCCTGGTATGCTCCAGTTCGCTGTCTGAATAAAAAACACGCTGCAAAATCAACAAAATATAATCAACTTGCTTAATTACTCTGCAATCGCGTGAGTTCAGGAAGAAAAATGCTATTTCCCTCTTGCCTCATTCGGTCTGTGCCGCTAATATTCGTCCCCGTTGTCACCTACAACGTTGCGTTCATAGCTCAGTTGGTTAGAGCACCACCTTGACATGGTGGGGGTCGTTGGTTCGAGTCCAATTGAACGCACCATCTTGCGTCCGTAGCTCAGTTGGTTAGAGCACCACCTTGACATGGTGGGGGTCGGTGGTTCGAGTCCACTCGGACGCACCAAATCATCTCTTTGATTTGGTGCTATTTCCCTTCAAAACTCTCTTTTTATCTCTGGTTTGTATCCTTCAGTTTTATCATTTTCCATGATGATTCAATAGCACTGCGCTAAATCATTCTAAGTTCCATGATCAACGCGTATCATTCATCTTCTTCGCATAATGTCTTTCGCCAGAGAACGGATACCATGCCCTCTTCCATCCTCCTGTTCGCCGCAGGCAGTTTACGCCCGGCATTTACTCCACTGATAAGCCAGTTCACACACCAGAGCGGAATAGACGTTAAGGTTGAATATGGTCCGGCCGGTTTATTGCGCGAGCGGATTGAAGCAGGTGAACCCTGTGCGCTCTTTGCCTCGGCCAATCGGGAGCATCCGCAACGTCTGCTGGCTCAGAAGAAAGCGGTTTTCACGCAGACCTTTAGCTGGAATCAACTGAGTCTGGTCAGCAATCGAACCGGCGCCTGGCTGGATTTGCTGCGCGACCCAACGCTGCGACCAGGTACATCAACGCCCGGCTGTGACCCTTCCGGAGACTATACCTGGGCATTTTTCGACAACATGGATGTACTGGAGCCGGGACTCGGGCAACAGCTTCGAACGCGCGCCATCCCGCTGGTTGGTGGTCGTGATACGGTAAAAATCCCGCAAGGAGAAATAGCAAGCGCCTGGATCCTGCGCCAGGGGCTGGCCGATCTGTTTATCGGTTACGCGCATTACGCACACACGCTGCGCGCGCTGCCCGACGTACATTACGTGGCTATCCCTGATGAGCACAATATTCACTGCGAATACCAACTGGCGGTGCTTGATGCGTCCAAAGAAGTGATGGCGCTGGTTGAATTCATACTTTCCCGCGACGGGCAGGCGTTTCTTACCGCCGCAGGATTCTTACCGCTTAACGACGAATAGAAAACAACGGCGCGATAAACGGCGTGTGGTGGTTCTCCACGCTAAGTTTTCGCAGCGGTAAGCCATAGGCCAGGAACAAATTTTCTTCCGTCACAATGCTGTCCGTAGGTCCTGCCCGCCATTTGCCTTCGGGGAGCAGCAGCAAAGTATGGGTGGCTATCTGTAACGCATGCAGCGGATCGTGGGTTGAAAAGAGAATGCTGCATCCCTGATGATGGGCCAGATCGCTGATGAGTTGAAGCACCACCTGCTGATTAGCAAGATCCAGCGCGGAACATGGTTCATCAAGCAAAAGCGTCTGACACTCAGTCACCAGTGCCCGGGCTATCATCACCAGTTGTTGTTGCCCGCCGGAAAGTGAGCTAAACGAGCTGGAAGCAAGCTGCGCAATATTTAACTGCTCCAGCGCCTGCGTTGCTCTTTGTTGATCCTGCTGGCTCGGTTGCGCAAAAAGCTTCACGTGCTGTGCTCGCCCCATCAACACCACATCGCTGACCGTATAAGGAAACGGCAGATGGCTATGCTGTGCCACAATCCCTATCCCACCGTTATTTTCAATACTGCCGCCCAAAGCAGGCAGCGTGCCGGTTAGCGTATCGAGCAGCGTACTTTTACCCAGACCGTTACGTCCCAGCACAGCCCAGATCTCGCCTTTTTGGCAGCAGAACGTAAGCGGGTCAAATAGCGGCGCGCGATACCCATAAGTCAGCTGATTTACACGCAGTGCGGCAGGTTTCATGATTTCTCCCGACGACTGGAGCGGATGAGTAAAAAAGCAAACAGCGGGGCGCCGAATAATGCGGTGATAATCCCCAACGGTATCTCCGCATGCATCAGGGTGCGTGCAATATCATCCACTACAATCATAAAACCGCCCCCCAGCCAGAAGGCGCACGGCAGTAGACGACGGTGATCAACGCCCACCAGCAAACGCGCCAGATGAGGAATAACCAACCCAACCCAGGCAATACTGCCGCTAACCGCCACCTGAGCGGCGACTAAAAATGCGCAGCACACCAAAACGCTGCGTCGCAAAGGAACAACCGCAACGCCCAGCGCTCTGGCATCTTTGTCATTAAGCGATAACAGGTTTATCCGCCAGCGTAGCTGGTACAAAACCGTCGCGGCAATACCGACCGGAATCGCCAGCAGCAGTACTTTATGCCAGTTGGCCGTCGCAAAGCTGCCAAGCAGCCAGAACACGATATTGGGTAACGTCTCTTCAGTATCAGCCTGATACTGAATCAAGCTCACCAGCGCGGCAAAAAAGCCGCTCAAAATGATACCCGACAGGATCAGCACCAGCGTATTTTCCAGCCCCTGCAGCGCAGCAATGGCATATACCAGGATCAACGCCGTCAGGCCGAAGAAAAACGTTGAACCCATCATCAACCACGGCGACAGACCGAGCAAAATAGCCAGCGTGCCGCCAAAAGCGGCCCCGGACGTCACGCCGATTATATGCGGGTCGACCAGCGGATTATGAAATACTCCTTGCAGCGTCGCGCCGCATAAACCCAGCGCGCCACCCGCCAGCAGCGCCATCAGAATACGCGGTAGCCTGACCGTCCAGATGACCTGACCGGCAATCCCTTCGGCATCGCTAAAGTGCGTCAGGTGATAAAATACCTCGCGCAACGAAAGCGGATACTGCCCGAGGCACAGCGAACTGACGCCCAGCAACAGGACCGCCGCGATCAAAATCGGCTGCTGGGGTAAAAAGCGGTTACTTAGCTGCATCAGACTGCCAGTTCACGCGATAAAAACGCTGATAATAGTCTTGCGCCTGCGCATCAACATCCACGTCTTTATAAGCATCCGGATACAATTTTTTGGCCATCCATAGCTCACCGATCGCCAACGCTTCCGGCATCGGATAGCCCCAGGCTTTAGCGTATTCAGGCATCAGCCAGACGCGATGATTTTTCACCGCATCAATCCCCTGCCAGTTAGGATCATTTTGGATCTCAGTCACCACCTGCGGATAGCGATCCTGCACAAAAATCACCTGCGGATTCCACGCCAGTACCTGCTCCAGCGCAACCTGACGGGCACCTTTCACACTGGCAGCCGCCACGTTTAATCCCCCCGCGTGCTGCATCATCAGTCCTGTGTACTTCCCGGAGCCGTAAGTCATCAGGTCGGGGTTAGCCATATAAATACGGACTTTTTGCGCATCCGGGATTTTTGCAACCGGCGCATTAAATTTTGCCCGTGCCGCAAAAACGTAGTCGATTAATGTCTCGGCCTGCGGTTTACGCCCAACCACGTCCGCAATCAGGCGAATCCCTTGCTTTAACCCTTCGTTGTAAACCTGCTCTTCATCGGCCATGGTCGGGTTCATTTTATTCTGTTGCCCTGCGGCGTCCCTACGTAACGAGATAGCCACGACTGGAATACCGGCGTTTTGAATCTGCTGGATCATCTCCGCAGGCGCATAGTTAGCGACAAACACCACCTGTGGATGAATCGCCAGCAGGCTTTCGATATTCACGCTGGTGAGGTCGCCCGGTGTCGGCAATGTGGAAATTGTCGGCATAAAGCGTTCAAACTCAGGCCCGAGCTGTTTTTTCCAGCTCGACATCACGCCAACAATGTCCTGCTGCGCATCGAGCTGGACCAGAATATTTAAGGTCTGGTGTTGCAGCACGACCACTTTGTCGATGTGATCCGCTATCGTGACCTGACGACCAAGCTGATCGGTGATCGTACGGTCGGCCTGGGCAGAAAACGAAAACAACATGCTGGCGCATACCAGCACAAAAGAACGGAAAGTAAACATGGGATACCATCTGGATAGAGGAGTAAAATCGATATGCATTAAATTATATAACGTGATAGCTGGCAACCCGTTATCATCATGCGTCGCATCAAATCCCACATTTAAAAGGGGTAAATATGGCGTGCAATCCCTAGCGCGCCAGTCTTTACACGTGGACGCTACTCCTGTGGAGGTAACGCATTTAAAATTCGCATCGCCTGCTCCTGAGTAAGCGAATAATCGAAGAACTGGCGATAAAAATCTCGCGTCACGCTGACCATATCCAAACCGCTAAACAGCGCAGGATGCAGTTTTGATGCAGCCCACTGCAGCTGCAGCGCACTTTCAGTACCGTAACGATCCCAAGGGAACACGCCCGCCGGATTACGCCAAACGTTACCCTGCTTAACCGCGTCAAGTTCTTTGAACAATGCCGCGTAGGGTGAATTGCCGATATCACCGCAACCCGCCCCGAGAATAATGACCTGCGGTTGCCAGTAAAGCACCCGCTCAGGCGATACCTCTTTCATATTGCCGTTCACTTCTCCTGCCGCGTTCAATCCGCCCGCAAGCGTAATCCAGGTATCGATCAACGTGTGCCTGCCGTCGACTTTAAGCGGATTCAGCGATTGAATATGGAGTACCCGTGGGCGATGGTTTGCCGTTAATCCCGCCGTTTTAGCCTGCACGTCAGCGAGTACACGGTTTAGATACTGATTGTAAGCCGTCGCCCGGGCGCGCGCTTGCCCGGTACCCAGCACTTCTGCGGTTGTAGTGACCGATTTTTCCATCGAAGCATAGTCAGTAAATGCCATTTCAAGAGTCGGGATGCCCGCCTGGCTGTAACTTTGAGCATCCCCTTTTCCTTTTGCCACAAACAGCACATCGACGTGCCGGGCCAGCAAATCCTCACTATTGAATGATGTTCCCCGTATCTGTAAGGCTTGTCTCAGGGAAGGATTGATTTTGAACATCCAGGGCTGGTTCTCCTCATGGTTCACCGTCGCAACAATGTTACGGCCAGCACCCAGCGTCATCAGTACCGAATGATGAGCAAACCAGCCATCAGCAATACGCTCAACTTGCATGGGAACGGTAACCGTGTGACCAGCATCATCCACAACCTGGCGTGTTGCCAGGGCAGGAAACGCCAGCCACACACAAAGCAGCCATGTGTGGCACGTTTTCATGAGTAACCTCTAAAAATCAACCTGAACAGAAATCTGAGCCTGACGCGGTGCGCCAAGTTGCGCGCTGGCAGCCCCTGCCCCCGTGTAACCGGTCAATGCGCCGGGAACAATATTGGTCCAGTAGTGACGATCGGTGAGGTTGGTGATATCAAACCGGAAGGTGGTTGGCGTGTTCCATAGCCTGGTGGCATAACGCGTGCCGATATCCACCGTGGTGTAACTCCCGACCCAGCTGTCATTGGCGTTATCAGTAGCCCGACGCCCGACATAATGCACATTCGTGTCGACATCCAGTCCTGGAACCCGTTCAATGGTGTAGATCGCGAGGATATTCGAGGCGAAGCGTGGTAAACCAACAACTTGCTTACCATCCGCATTGCTGGCCGCGGTATTATGTAGCACCGGATCAAGCCAGGCTCCGCCGCCTAACACGCGCAAATTTCGGGTAATATGCCCATCAGCCATCAGTTCCAGTCCTCGGTTTTTCTGCGTTCCGTCCTGGGCAAAATCACCGTTGTCGTTGGTATAGGCAAAGGGGCGTTTAGCTTCAAACAGCGCAGCGGTAAGCAGCAGATCCTTTACTGGCGCATATTTTGCGCCCACTTCAACCTGGCGACTACGGTAGGGATCTAATACCTGCCCGGCATTGCGCGCCCCAGCGGGTGCGGTATCGCCCTGCTGCAAGCTGTCCGCCCAGGTGGTATACAGCGTGACGCTCTCCACCGGTTTATACATCAGGCTGGTAGAACCGCTCATGCCATTGTCTTTCTGCCGGCTACTTTCATGCCCAGTTTTGTTGTAGTTACTGACGGTAAACAGGTTCTCACTACCGGAAAGCAGCAAGCTCCACTGCGGGGAAAAATGCAGCGTATCGCTTAGCAAAAACGCATGCTGAGTGGTCGTTGCTGAATGATAGCGATCGTTAAAGTCCGGATATGGTGGTCGTGGGTAGTCGGGATGTTGATCAAGAGAAGAATGCCCAAGGGTGAAGGTTCCCCCGTTTCTGGGATTATAGTTTTTCCATACAAATCCACGCATTCCGGTAGAAATGTCCTGCGTCAGCCAGCCGGTATCAATGCTACCGGTCAGGTTCGCTAAATAACTGTTGATGGTAAAGCGACTGGCCGCCGAATTGGCGGTTGTGGTGGTGTAATCTCCCCGATTATTCGTCAGAGTGTTGGTCACTGCCGTCGATTCTCGATCTGCGACCTGGTGTAGCGCCCCCAGATCCAGCATCCAGTTACCGTCAAAATCATGCTTAATATGCATATCGGCGGTGGTCGTTTCGTCATCATGACCCGCATAAGACTGACCATATTTACTGTTCGTAGGATTAAATGCCGTGGGGAAGTGAACGCCCTTCGCCAGGGCAAAACTCCCTGGCATGCCTTTTTCATAGTAATGGTAATAGCTGAAATTACTCTCCAGCACCGTTTGATCTGTCAGTTGAAAATCCAGCCCTAATCCTGCGTACTGTCGACGGACATGGCTATCGGTGGTGTAACTACGGCCCTCATCATTTAGCAAGTTAAAGCGATATTTCACCCGGTCTCCCTCATCGATTGGGCCGCTGAAATCCATCGACGTCAGCGTTCCCGACCCTGTACCTTGCCCTACGGTTACGCGATGTAACGGCGTATCGACAGGTCGTTTAGACACCAGATTAAACATCCCCGCCGGATTGGCTGGGCCGTACAATGATCCGGCTATTCCATTCAACACGTCTATGCTCTGGAACTGTTCAGTCGAATATTCCGTCGTGGAGACGGCGTTCAGGCCATCAATCATATGGTTCTGTACCACACTCCCCTGCATGCCGCGGGTTTGCGGGCGGACGCCGTCCCCCTGAACGGAAGGTAGGTAACGATAGGCATCTTTCACGTCTTTGATCTGTTGCTGATCCAGCACTCTTTTCGACAAGGTCTGTACCGACCAGGGAACATCAATCAGCTCACGCTCGCCAAGGCTACCTAACATTGCTTTTTTTTCACTCGCCGGCGGTTCATGTTTCGAAAACGAGGATTGTGACGAGGCGGGCGCCGAAACGATGACGGTATCTTCAGCATGCGCGGTTACGGCGGTGGAAAGACAGGCAAAGGTCAACAACCCAGAGGCTACTGGGGTAATTTTGTTATTTAACATTCGTTAATTCAGTTTGTTAGGTAGAAAGACTGGAGGCCACTAACGCAAGCGCCTTCTCTTGAAGAGTACAGTTGTTATATTTGTATGATAAATAGGATAAACTCAATCGATATGTATGTAAATATATAACGGCGTGTAATTGGTCAATTTATAGCAACAAAAAAGCCGACGGTGATGACGACCGTCGGCTATGAGTATCCTTTTGACTTATGGATTATTTGGTTGCCGCTTTGATGATATCAAGCGCTTTGGCGAACTGATCCTGCGGAATGGTCAGCGGGTAAAGGAAACGAATAACGTTGCCATATTGACCACAGGTCAGCAGTAGCAATCCTTGCTCAAGGGCTTTCTTCTGCACGCGCTGTGCGGCGGCGGCGTTGGGTTCTCCCGTCGTTGCATCACAGAATTCAGCGGCAATCATAGAGCCTAAGCCACGCACTTCGGCCAGTTCAGGACACCCTGTTTGCGCCTCGGTCAGAGTGGCGCGCAGTTGTTCACCGAGGGCCGCCGCACGCTGGCACAACTGTTCATCACGAATGATATCCAGCACCGCATGAGCCGCCGCAATCGACAGCGGGTTCCCGGCGTAAGTTCCGCCCAGACCACCCGGCGCTGGCGCGTCCATGATTTCGGCTTTGCCCACGACGCCTGACAGCGGCATGCCGCCCGCAAGGCTTTTTGCCATGGTCATCAGATCCGCTTTATCAGCGTAATGATCCATCGCAAACAGCTGGCCCGTACGGGCAAACCCGCTTTGCACCTCATCAGCGATCATCACAATGCCATGCTCGTCGCAAATACGGCGGATGGCGGTCACAAATTCCGGCGGCGCTACTACGAAGCCTCCTTCGCCCTGGACGGGTTCGAAAATAATCGCCGCAACCTGGGTTGGATCGATATCGGCTTTAAACAGGCGCTCGATCGCTTTTATGGAGTCTGCCGTAGAAATCCCCTGCAATTCAGAAGGATACGGCGCATGGTAAATGGAGCCAGGGAACGGGCCGAATCCTTTTTTATAGGGCGCTACTTTGCCGGTTAACGCCATCGTCATGTAAGTACGCCCATGAAAACCGCCGCCAAACGCGATAACGCCAGGACGGCCGGTATGCGCGCGGGCGATTTTCACTGCGTTTTCTACCGCTTCAGCCCCGGTGGTGAAGAACGTGGTTTTCCGCTTACCGTCGATTGGCGCAACGGCGTTGATTTTCTCAGCCAAAGACACATAGCTTTCATACGGGACAATCTGATAAGCAGTATGGGTAAAAGCCTGAAGCTGTGCTTCGACTGCCTGCACCAGGCGAGGATGACGGTGTCCGGTGTTCAGCACGGCAATCCCGGCGGCAAAATCAATGTACTGATTGCCTTCGATATCGGTAATCGTGCTGTTTTCTGCCGACTGGGCATAAAAATCACACATTACACCCACGCCACGCGGGGTGGCATCCAGACGACGTTGTTGCAGGTTTTTATTGTTCATTCTTACACCTTGTCCATTAATACATTTAGGTTGAATTACCCTTTAAATTTAGACGCCGTCTGGTACTTTAATCGAGAGCCAAATCGTTTTATTTTAAGGATCCAAATGCGTTCACTTGCCGGAGATGTGATCAAGCAGGCATTTAGCCAGCAGCCAGATGAAAAACTGCATCGTCGTCTGTATGCCGCCATTTGTAGTTGCATCCTCGAAGGTAGCCTGAAACCGGCTACCCGAATGCCTCCGTCGCGTGATCTGGCAGGAGAGCTGACGCTATCGCGCAATACCGTCCTGCGGGTTTACGAGCAGTTGCAGGCCGAAGGCTATATTTCTGCGCGTACCAGCAGCGGCACATTTGTCACTGACAGCGTGCTGGACAATCTCAACCTGCGTCCCAATAAAGAACCTGTTGCTGCCACTCTGGAGGATCACACCCGCTTATCTGCCCGCTGCCTTGAGCTGTTGGGTCATGCCAGCGCCAGTCCCCGTCAGTGGGGGGCATTTATTCCAGGCGTACCTGATGTAGAGCATTTCCCTCACCGGGTACTCAAAAAAATTCAGGACAGGCTGGCGAGACGCCTGCGTCCGGAGTTTCTTACTTACGATGCCGCAGGCGGCGTGAATGAGCTAAAAGAAGCGCTGGCAGACTATCTGCGAACCGCGCGTGGCGTGCGGTGTTCGCCGGAGCAAATTCTGATTACTGAAGGTATTCACCAGGCGCTGGATCTGGTGACCCGAACATTATGCAACCCCGGTGATAATGCCTGGATTGAGGAGCCGGGCTACTGGGGAATCAAAAATATTCTGCGCATCAATGCGGTAAATTTTTCGGCTATCCCGGTTGATGAACAAGGCATGGTCCCTCCGGAAGCTGGAGAGCCTGCGCCAAAACTTATTTTTGTGACACCGTCACATCAATATCCTCTCGGTTCGGTGATGAGCCTCAGTCGCCGTCAGCAACTTCTGTTTCGCGCACGCGAAACGCGAAGCTGGATAGTGGAAGATGACTATGACAGCGAGTTCCGCTTTTCAGGTCAGCCGATCCCCTCTTTGCAGGGACTGGAAGAAGAGACGCCGGTCATCTATATCGGGACATTCAGTAAGACACTCTATCCTGCGCTACGTCTCGGGTATGTGGTGCTGCCCAAACCGCTAGCCGCACCGCTGAAGAAAGTTCATAACGACCTCTATCGCGGCGGACATTTGCTGATTCAGGCCGCGCTGGCAGAGTTTATCCGTGAGGGTTACTACGCGGCGCACATACGTAAAATGCGCCAGCTGTACAGTCGTCGGCGTCAGACACTGGTGGAGCTTATCAGCCGCCAGCTTGGTGAGCATTATCTTGGCTCTTTCAGCAGCAACGCAGGGCTACACTTGATTCTACAGTTGCCCGCCGGAAGCGATGACGTTGTTATTGCCCAACAGGCGAACACACAAGGGCTGCTGGTGCGCCCGCTGTCTCGCTACTACGTGAATGAAGAGAAGCGCAGCGGACTGCTGCTGGGATTTGCCAGTATCGAAGAGCATGGAATGGCGGCGGCGTTTACACGACTGGTGGGTATTATCAGAGTAAACGCCGTATAAGCACTGCCGGATAGCGGCGTAAGCGCCTTATCCGGCATGCTGTTTAATGTGACGCTTTTTTAACGCCAGCCAGGTCTTCCTGGCTTACTTCGCCATTCCCTTCTCCCCAACTCTTACGCACGTAGTTAATCACGTCGCGCATTTCGGTGTCGTTTAACAGGCCACCGTACGCAGGCATCTTAAAGGAGACGTTGCCACGCGTAGTCGGTGTTTCTGCGCCGTGGGCAATCACTCTGAACAGCGGCGTCGGGTCATCAACCATGACCAACGGGTTATTGATCAAAGAAGGCGCGTTATCATCCGTACCTTTCCCTTCCAGTCCGTGACAGGTGGAGCAGTAGCGGTTATAGGTCACTTTGCCCGCCTCGGGTGAATTCGACCAGGATGCAGTAGTCGATGCGGTACGCCCCGCTTCAGGCTTCGCGCTTTTCAGGCTCAGCAGATATTGCGCGATCGCCGTGGCATCTTCATCAGTCAGATACTGCGTACTCTGCGTAACGACTTCAGCCATCGAACCAGAAACCGCGGCATGTTTGCTTTTACCGGTAAGCAGCAGCGATTTTAACGCCTGCTCAGACATTCCGCTGCCCCGCAGCGAAGGCGCATACCAGCCGTCGATCATCGCGCCGCTCAGGTACTCGGCATCAGCATTGGTATACGCTTTTTCGTTCATCGCCATGCCTCTCGGTGTATGACATGAACCGCAGTGCCCGGGACCTTCCACCAGATAAGCGCCCCGTTTTACCAGGGCAGCGTTGTCATCTGGTTTCGCATTCACTGCTGTCGTTGTTGGCGCGTCGGTAAACAACCAGTTCCAGATATGCAGTGGCCAGCGAGCGGAGAGTAGCCACGGAATAGCATTCTCTTTATTGGGTTGCGCAGACGGCGTGACATCATGCATAAAATAGCGATACAACGCCTGAACATCCGCGTCAGAAAGTTTTGCATAAGAGGGATAAGGCATAGCCGGATAGAGCGGATGACCGTCTTTGGCAATTCCCTGACGTACCGCCTTTTCAAAATCCTCGTATGAGTAATTACCAATACCCTGCGTCTTGTCTGGGGTAATGTTGGTCGAATAAATATCCCCTACCGGGGTAGGAAACTTTTTGCCACCCGCCATCGCAGCACCACCTTCAGTGGTATGGCAGGCCACACAGTCTGAGATTCGCGCGATATATTCGCCATTAGACTCCGCAGCGCTAACAGAGGCGGTAAATAAACAGGCGGCAAGAACGGTTACATTACGCATAGATCACCCCATATCCTTGAGTTCATTAACCGCACGCCATGCCTGGTCGATCGCCGTATGGGCATAAGCACTCCAGTCAGAATCGGAGTTAGCGATGGCGATGCGACCGACTGGCTGACGCGCCCGCTCGATAATTTCTGGCATTTTATCCATATCATCGAACAGCGAGTTGGCGTAATACGCATAGCCATGCGCCCAGCGGTTAACGGTAATGGCGGCGATATCGCGTTGATTATCAAAGCCCGTTGAGCCAAACATTTCCTGCAGCTGGGAACGAATCATCTCCTCATGCGCCGCAAATGTGGTCCCCAGTAAATAGGCTCGTCCCAGACGGAACTGCTCTCTGGCCGACAGGTTACTGCCAGGATAGGTAGGCACATAGACCATGTGAATGACCATCGGATCGTCCGGTGAGGCCGGATGTTGGTACCCGCCGATGCTGACCGGATAGTCGAGCTTAACCCTGCTATAGGGAGCAGCCGGAGAGTAAAATTCATGTACGCCAAGCTGTTTGAACGCCTGCCAGTTTTTGACCACCACGTTGGTGTACACCAGCGGTGCTTTCACGTTCAGTTTGAGATCCGCCTGCTGCTGTTCCGGCATCTCGGGCACCAGATACGGGATCATCATGTTATAGCCTGCCATGATGGTGTTCTTACCGCGCACACGGTGCATTTTGCCGTCACGCAGATAGGTCACCGCCACGCCATCCTGTACGTTGGCCGCATTTATCACCGTGCTGTTCAGGCGCAGACGCGTGGTGTTTTCTGGTAGATCCAGCTTTTCGTAATGCAGTCTGGCGAGAACAGAGTCTTCCATAGTGTTACCCGGTAGCGCATCCGGCAGCATATACCTGACTAACAATCGGGCCAGACCGGCGTTACCGTCCGGGAAATGGTAAACATACGGCTCTTCGAGGTCGGCCAGCGACTCTCCGTCCAACGGCGGTAACCCCATCCCTTCCATGCCGGGTAAGGCGCACGCCCTGGCATCGCTGCAGGAGATGCCTTCAATGCCGATGGCAAAGAAGTCATTGGAACGCTGCTGAAAATAGAGCAGCGCCATTTTGCTCAAACCAACTTTTGTTGCTAAAAATTCACTGTAGCTGTGGGTATCCAGCCATTCCATTTTCTCATCGACCGTCATCCCCGGAAGGTAATCGCCAGGACGTACGTGCAGGTCGATCAGTGCTTTTCTGTCGTTCTCACTTAGCGGGAAATCATTGATAAAGTCTTCAATTTTACGCCCATTGAGCCTGTCCGGCGGGATATCATCAGATACCGCGCGGCCCGGATCGCCGCTGACGATTTTTGTTTCGCCAAAATTCTTTTTGTCGAAGAAAACGCCGCGACTGAGTTGCCAGTCGGGGTAGAAGTTTACGTCAAAACTCTCTTTTAACCGCGTGACGCTGACGCCCACGGTTTCCATCAGTTTTTGTACCTCAGGACTGAAATTATGCGCGGGTGACTGGAATGCTTCGCTGCCGCCATAACCGAGTAGTTTCTTGCCCGAGCTGGTAAATTCATTACGTTTGGCATGCCCGCCAAAATCATCATGGTTATCGAGGATCAGGACCCGGCTATTTTGTCCGGCAAGTTGTCGCCAGAAACATCCGGCAGCAAGCCCGCTAATCCCGCCCCCCACTATTACCAGATCGTACTCTTCCTCAACGGGCAGAGCGTTTAGATCAAAATGCTTATGCTCGCGGCCTAGCGCATGCGCCATTTCAAACGATCCAGGATGATTACCCCGCAGCCCCGTCAGCGCGGGCGGATAATAGTGTCCATCTATAAATGCGTTTCCCTTTCCTGCCGCCCTGACCCATTCCAGCGGAGTAAGCCCCGCCGCAATAGTCACCGCGACGCCGTTGAGAAAATCACGTCTGGTAATTGCCATTAACTTTTTTCCTTATTGCTACACACTGCCCTTAATACGACACAAATAAGAGATATACCCCTTCAAATTATTAAAGGGGTACAGCCGACTACTTCACTGGCTTTAACTCTTCGTCCAGTTTTTTAGAATCATAATAGTCACCCTGCCAGGTGATTTTTCCTGCTTTAACATGAATATAGCTGACGCCTTCAAATTTGATCGGATTATTTGTCGGCGGACTCCCTGCCCATTCACCACTATTTTTTCCTGAAAATTCCCAACGGAATGCCACGGTATCTTCGTCGTAGACGGGTTTACCCACCATTTTCCAGCTCAGGTCTGGCACCGCCTTAATAAAAGCGCCGATGACCTCTTTTTCCGCTTTTTCTCTGCCGTTTATTGGTTCGCCCGCAGCGGCATCATAATAGACCGCATCATCAGCAAGATATTGAGCGGCTCGCGAAGCATCGTGCGCATTCCACGCCGCCATATACTCTTTCACGGTATTCAGCGAGGTGCTTTCTGCCAGGCTAAAGCCCGAGAACATCACTAATGAAAGCACCGCTATTTTTATGGTTTTCATCGTCATCCTCTCTATTCAGAAATGTCACACATGATATGTTTCACCCGAGTGTATTCTTCGAGCGAATAGGATGAGAGATCTTTGCCATAACCCGATTTTTTGAACCCGCCGTGCGGCATTTCGGCGCACAGAGGAATGTGATTGTTAATCCACACCGTGCCAAAATCGAGGTCAATGCTGAAGCGCTGCGCGCGACCATGGTTACTGGTCCAGACGCTGGCGGCAAGACCATACTCCACATCATTCGCTTTGTGTAGTACTTCTTCGTCAGTAGAAAACGATTGAATAGTCATTACCGGACCAAATACTTCATGCTGAATAGCTTCATCATTTTGATGCAATCCGGAGACGATCGTCGGTTCAAAATAGAAGCCAGGCCCAGATCCTGCGCGCCCACCGGTTTCAATTTTTGCATGTGCTGGTAAACGTTCAATAAAGCCTTTCACCTGCTCCAACTGATTTTTGCTATTTAATGCGCCATACAGCGCCTCCTGGTCCTCTGGCGGTCCAAATTTAATACTCTTCGTTTTCTGGATCAGCTTTTCCAGAAACTCAGCGTAAATGGACTGTTCGACCAGGATACGCGTAGCCGCCGTGCAGTCCTGCCCGGCATTGAAAAAGCTTGCCGTGGCGATTGTCGCAATCGCCTTGTCCATATCCGCATCGGCAAAAACCACCGCGGGCGCTTTCCCGCCCAATTCCAGATGCGCCCTGGTCAGGTTTGCCGCAGCCGAAGCCGCAACCTGCAGACCCGCACGGACCGAACCGGTAATCGAAACCAGCGAGGCTTTCGGGTTTGAAACCACCAGCGAACCGGTGCTGGCTTTGCCCAACACGACGTTAAATGCTCCTCTCGGGAACAACGGGGCAGCCAGTTCGGCCAACAGCAGCGTGCTGATCGGTGTGGTGTCGCTTGGCTTTAATACAACCGTGTTGCCTGCCGCCAGCGCTGGCGCAATCTTCCATACCGCCATCATGAACGGGTAGTTCCATGGCGTAACCTGGCCAACAATACCCAGCGGTTCGCGGCGGATAGTTGAGGTAAACCCGGCGGAATATTCTCCTGCCGCCTTCCCTTCAAGACAGCGCGCCGCGCCGGCAAAAAAGCGGATGGCATCGCAGGATGCCGCGATCTCTTCTTTCTCAATAAAATGGCGAAGCTGACCGGTTTCCTGGCTCTGCGCGTTTACTAACCGCTCAACGTTGCGTTCAATCTCATCAGCCAGGCGCAATAACGCCTTTTGCCGCTGTGCCGGCGTCGATTTTCTCCAGATGCTATACGCCGCCTCCGCCGCCGAATATGCCTGCTCCACCTCTGCCGCGCTGGCGTTAGGAGATAATGCGTACGTTTCGCCGTCAACCGGACTCACCAGCTCGAAGGTGTCTTCGCTGCTGCCTGCTACATATTGCCCATTAATAAAATGCTTCAGGGTTTTCATACCTGTCTCCTGCCAGTTAATACATAAAGAATCTTATGTAATATATATATTGTAAAACATTTTCAAATGCGCAACATTGACACTATGATAAGCCTCGCATTTTTAACTTAATTTTCACATTTACAAGGTAAGGTTTTTCATCGTGAGTCAACGCGTTATGCCCGGCTCATCATGAGGTTATCGGGACACACATTCGCCTGTGCAGTTAAGTTGCGCCCAGGCATGTAAAATGACTCGGCCATTCTTACCTTCCTTGCCCGACGGGCATGTGTTAAAAATGGTCGTTGTTTCAGGGAATTGAGTACAGAAAAGATTATGATTACTCACGCGGTCATATTTGCGCCTATCGGGCAGGTCAGTCGTTCAGACCAGATAGTGCAGCGCCTTTCAAACGCCATTATCACGGGATTGCTGGAGCCAAAAGAACAGCTCCCCAACGAAACTGATTTGGCAAAGATGATGGGTGTCTCACATATCACCATCAGAGAAGCGCTAAACACGCTTCGGGCTAATAATCTTATCCATACGGTTCGTGGGCGTAATGGCGGCAGCTTCGTATGCGAAAACATCGATGGCAAAAACAGCGCTCTGCATCCGTTCAAAGCGATCAGCACGGATTACCTTTCTGATCTGGGTGAAATGCATTGCGCCATTATCAGCCATAGCGCAAGGCTGGCCTCCAGACGGATGACAAGCGCGGATATCGCCAAATTTCGCGAGTTTGTTGAAGTACTCAGTAAAGCAAACTCACCTGAACTGATGACCCAGGCCGATATGCGTTGCCTGCTGGCGATAGCCGCCAGTTCGCATTCGGCGCGGCTGGCCAACCAGGAGCTGCAGGTGCAGGCTGAATGGGCATCGCTGGTGGCGATACTTTATCGTGCAGACAACATTCATGCCGAAATTATCGCGCTTTATTCGGCGCTGGCCGATGCGCTGGCGGCGCACAACGAGGCGGAATCTGTGCAGCTTGCCACACGGATCATCGACACGTTTACCTATTACCTTATTGAAAAAAAGCTGAAATATAACGCGAACTGACAATCAGTGAAGGCAGGACAGATAATGAGCTCTTCGACATCCTTAAGCGCATTAATTCGTAAAATTGATGATATTACCGCCTCTACCGTAGATTCTACCGTTGCGCTGGCGAGGAGCATCCATGAGGCGATTTCCGGGGTGCAAAAGCCCTCGGCAGAGGTTGTCCTCGATCCCTCGGTGAGATCGACCGTTCAGCAACACATCAAGCGCACGCTCAACGACAATCATTACTGTTCAGGAGCCGGGTTTGCCAGCCATATTGAGAGTACCGCAACAACAAAAGAGTATTGGCTGCTGGAATGGTGGTATAAAAAGGATAATGGTTTGAGTCAGGCGCACCTCGATTTGGATCAGGCCACACAACAACGACTGGATTTCAGAACCTTCGAGTGGTTTAAACACTCACCTCCGGCAGGAAAAGCCTATATCCACGGTCCCTACGTCGACTATATCTGCAATATCTCCTATACCCTGACCTCGGCAGTACCGGTCTACTACAACGATCAGTTTCTTGGTGTCGCTGCCGTCGACCTGCTGGTTAGTCAGATAGAAGCCGAACTGCTCTCCTGCGCTCACCCTGATTATGTGATTCTGACCAATCTGGAAAACAGGATAATCTTCTCCAGTTGGCCGCGCTTTCGCGTGGGTGAATTACTCGCTCCAGCAAACAGTAGTGTGGTTTATCAGAGCGACTACTTTATCCTTTATCACTATCAAAACTAAGGGCCCGAAGGCCCTTAGTTTCTAGTTATCCTGGCCTATATTCAGCTTGTTAGCGTAAGCAATAGCATCATTTTCCGGTGCCGCAGAACGACCAAACGGTCGGGTCAGGAACATATAGATAAGCCCCGAGCCAACGACAATCGCCAGGCCGAACAATACCGTCCAACGATCGATGAAGTCGCTGCTGTCTGCCGGTTGCGCCAACAACCAAATCCCACATAATCCATAGGCCAGCGCCAGCACGTTCACAATTGTGCCCCAACCGCCAATAGTCCACTCCCCGGCCGGTTTCCAGCCTTTCAGGCGCTGGCGCAGTGCGGCAAGCACAACCATCTGGAACGAAATGTAAATCCCGATGACGGCAAATGCGGTAATACGCGACAGATTATCTGGCTGAAAATAGACCCAAACACAGATGATGACCGGCAGCAAACAGCTGACGACCATGGCATTATCCGGAACGCCATTTTTAGATATCTTTGACATCCATTCACTACCCGGCAGCATTCTGTCGCGGGAGAAGGAAAAGATAAGGCGGCTTAAGGCAGCCTGCAGAGACAGAATGCAAGACAGCATCGCCACAATCGCGACGATGATAAAGACGGTTGCGCCGGTTTCGCCAAGTGCTTCGTTCAGGATAGCCGGGATCGGATCGGACGTTTTGCCATTCACGATACTGACCAGATTCGGTGAAGCCAGCAAATAACCCATTACGGAAATAATCGCAGAAATCGCACCAAATACGATGCTTAAAATCATCGCGACCGGGATCTTTTTACTCGGATTCTGCACCTCTTCCGCAACGTTACCGCAGGCCTCAAAGCCAAAGAACATAAACAGCCCCATCAGTGCGGCGGACATAAATGCGGTGGAATAGCTGCCGTCATGAGCCAGCACGCCCATCGAATCGAAGATGACAGAGAACGGCTGCGAACGGTGGAAAATCAGCAGATAAATACCCAGCGCAATCACGCTGACGATTTCACACCAGAAGCCAATTTTCGCAACACGGGCCAGATTCTTAGTCCCGGACATATTAACCGCCATCATCAACAGCAGCAGCAGGACGGAAGTCACCAACATGGTGGCTGGCGTCTGACCATAGTGGAAGAGCGATTCAACAAACGTAGACGTATATTCCGCGATTGACGTAATGGTGACCACCAGCGCCCACAGGTAAATCCAGGCGGCGATCCACGCATACTTCTTGCCCCACAACCTTCTGGCCCAGGGATAAAGCCCGCCGGTTATTGGATACTGGGAAGCGACCTCACCAAACACTAACGCCACTAAAAGTTGTCCACATGCGACGATTAAAATCCACCAAACTGCAGGCGGCCCCGCCAGCGTTACGGCCAACGCAAACAGTGAATAGACGGCGGTAAGCGGCGACAGGTAGGTAAAACCCAGCGCAAAGTTTGAAATAAGACCGATCGAGCGATTGAACTGTTCTTTGCCATCTTTCTGAAAATTATCGTTTTTCTTATCAGTAGTCTGTTCCATATAGCTTTCTCTTTTGTGGAATAGTCGCAGGGTTGAACAATTAATGTATAAAAGATATTAAGTTATATATATAGTGATTTTGTCGCGCGTTTGTTAAAAATGATCGCATATCACGTTAATGAAAAAATGAAGGTAAAACGGTAGAGAGAGCGAGGATTTTGCGGTATTTACGACCAACGATTCTTTAGCAATTGCGAACCGTGGGCCACTTTGGCGGATAAATACGCACAGCGGATTGCGTTCGATGCTAAGTAGCAAGAATCGCTGCTATTAAGCAACATTTTTGCAATATAATAACGGGATGTTAAACGCTGAACCTGAGCAGGTGAATGATGGAAATTGATCTCGATAATCTGGTCTTTGATGGACTGGAAGAAGCGCAAGAGCGTAATGCTGAACGTCTGGAAGATGCAGACAAGAAAGCGCAGGAAATTATTGCTGATAATGACTGCGGCGACGCCTGCAAAATCTGATTTCTAAACCGGCGCAACGCCGGTTTTTTATCGCCTGCTACCCCTTCCTGCTTGAGCCCGTATATCGCAACGCCTCAATCAGTTGCGCAAAAGCGGCGGTATGCTGCTTGCGACTGGGGTAGTACATATAATAGCCAGGAAACGGTTCGCACCAGTCCTCCAGCACTTTTTCCAGCGCGCCGTCCGCAACGGCCCGTTCTACGGTATCTTCCGGCACAAATGCCAGCCCCATTCCGGCAATCGCCGCGCCGATCCGCGGGGGCAGATTGTTAAAAATAAGCTGTCCCTCCACCCGCACGCGCAAATCTTGCCCGTCTTTGGCAAACTCCCAGGCATACAGACCGCCCAACGTCGGCATGCGCATGTTAATACAGTTATGATTTTGCAGGTCGTGCGGAGTATGGGGTTTGCCATGACGGGCAAAATATGCCGGTGAACCCACCACTACCATGCGCCAGTCTGGGCCAATCCTGACGGCGACCATGTCTTTCGCCACCTGCTCGCCAAGCCGAATACCCGCATCATAGCGGCCGGTTACAATATCCGTCAGGCTATTGTCGATGGTCATTTCAACATTCACATCAGGGTAAGTCTGTAAAAAAGGCTCCAGCGCGGGCCAGACGGTAGATTGCAACGCGTGCTCGCCCAGCGTCAGACGGATGTTACCGGCCACACGCTGGCGGACATCGGTTAATGCCAGCAGCTCCGATTCAATGTCATCAAAACGCGGGCTGATACTGTTGATGAGCCGTTCTCCGGCTTCGGTCGGCGCAACGCTGCGCGTGGTGCGTGTCAGAAGTCGTACATCCAGACGTTCCTCAAGCCCACGAATCGCATGGCTTAGCGCAGATTGCGAAACCCCAAGCTTTGCCGCTGCCCGGGTAAAACTCCGCTCGCGGGCCACGATAATGAGATAATAGAGATCGTTAAAATTATCACGCAGCATGCATATCCCCAATCCAGACCTGTTGTGACACATGGTACAGGTCAGGAGGATATTCCAGTAGCGTTTCTGGACATTAGCACACTTCAGTCATATTCACGCGCACCCTCATACAAAAACCAAACGTGAATTACTGCCGGGGTTATGCACTATTTTGCCTTCCGCCATTGCAATATTTTCACCCGTAATTAACACCCTTTTCACTAATAACATTTTGTATATAGATAAGAATTTTTTCTTATTTTGTCCCAACCGTAAGTTATGGGAGCGTAAAAAGCACAAACCAAAAACTACAGGGATTTCATACAATGATGGCAACGAAAAAATACCGCGCTAAAAAAACACTGCTGGCGCTCGGCGTGCTGCTGGCTTCAGGTCTTACCGTCTCGCAGGCACAGGCCGACCAACTGGCTGATATCAAGGCCGCTGGCGTAGTAAAAGTCGCGACATTCGACGCGAATCCGCCGTTTGGCTCCATTGATGCGAAAACGCATAAGATTGTCGGCTACGACGTTGATTTTGCCGAAGCGCTGGCCAAATCCCTTGGCGTAAAACTGGAACTGGTCGCGACCAATCCGGCAAACCGCATTCCGTTATTACAATCCGGTAAAGCCGATTTAATCGTCGCGGATATCACGATCACGCCTGAACGGGCGCAGGTGATTGACTTCTCCATCCCTTATTTTGTTACCGGTCAGCAGTTCCTTGTGCCAGCAAAATCTCCGGACAAGCTCGAGGAATACAGTAAAGCGCGAATCGGCGCGGTAAAAGGTACCACCGGCGAGCAGGCGCTACATCAGCGCTTTCCGCAGTCGCGTGTGCTGGCCTACGACGATATTCCACTGGCGTTAACCGCGCTACGCAACGGCAATGTCCAGGCGATTACCCAGGACAGTACGATTCTGGCCGGTTTATTAGGCGGCGCGCCGGATAAAGCAGATTTCAAAATTCTTCCGGATCTGCTGAGCAAAGAAGAGATCGGCGTGGGGGTGAAAAAAGGTGAACCTGCGCTGTTAAAAGCCGTCAACGATGAGCTTTTGAAGCTGGAGTCTACCGGGCAGGCGGCCAAAATTTATGATGTCTGGTTTGGTCCTGAAACCAAGAATCCACAACCCCGCGCCTTTAAAATAGAAGCCAGATAATATGCTCTCAGCCCTTTTTCATCGGTCCGCAGCTTCTGCTGCGGATTTTACCCATTTGCGTCAGGCGAGCGTTGAACTGCGCAATGTCATCAAACAGTATGACGCTCACACCGTACTTAACGGCGTCAGCCTCTCAGTTGAACCCGGTGAAGTGGTGACTATTCTGGGCCCTTCTGGCTCCGGAAAGTCCACTCTTATACGTCTTATCAACCAGCTTGAGTCGCTGAGCGGAGGTGAAATCTTCATTGATGACAAACCGATTAGTCAGTTGCGCGGGGCAGCATTACGCCAGTTACGCAGCCGTATTGGTTTCGTATTTCAGCAATTCAATCTCTATGCGCATCTGACAGCGCTTTCGAACATCGCGCTGGCGCTGGAATATGTTCATGGCTGGAACAAGGCGGAAGCGGAGCGTCGGGCATTCGAGTTGCTGGAAAAGGTGGGACTGGCAGAAAAAGCCAACGCCTATGCCGCGCAGTTGTCCGGTGGGCAGCAGCAGCGCGTGGCCATCGCCCGTGCGCTGGCCTCGTCGCCACAAATCATTCTGTTTGATGAGCCAACCTCTGCGCTGGATCCGGAAATGATCGGCGAGGTATTACAAGTGATGAAAAACCTGGCCCACAGCGGCATCACCATGATCGTCGTGACCCATGAAATGCATTTCGCGCGTGAGATTGCCGATCGGGTGGTATTCATTGATGGCGGCGATATTCTTGAAGTAGCCGCACCAGAAGATTTTTTCACCCGACCACAGCACCCGAGAACCCAGCGTTTCCTGAAAAAAGTGCTCGATCCGTTACACCAGGAGTCATCGCTATAATGCTTGCAATGGACTGGCAGGGGGTGCTGAGCGGGCTACCTCTGCAATGGATAATTTCCGGCTTTCTCACCACGCTCTGGGTGACGCTGGCAGGTATCGTGCTCGCCACGCTTATTGCCATCGCGCTGATCGGCCTGCGCCTGACGGGCAATCGCCTTGCCAAAGCGGTAGTCGGCGCGTGGGTCTCGGTGTTTCGCAACACACCGTTACTGGTGCAACTGATGTTCTGGTATTTTGCTGCATGGAATTGGCTGCCCCGCGACATCATTACCTTTATCAATGCTGAGCATCCATGGTCTATTCTGCCGGGGGATGTCTGGTGGTTAACACCAGAATTTATCTGTTCAGCATGGGGGCTGGGCGTATTTACCTCGGCATTTTTGGTCGAGGAGATCGCCTCTGGTTTACAAGCGGTTTCTGCCGGACAACGCGAGGCTGCCGTGGCGCAGGGTTTTTCATCCTGGACGACGTTCCTTCACATTCTGCTGCCTCAGGGGCTGGCAAACGCCTGGCAACCCATTGTTGGGCAGTATCTCAACCTGATGAAGCTCTCCTCGCTCGCCAGCGGTATTGGTTTTGCCGAGCTCACCTACCAGGTACGGCAAATTGAAAGCTACAACGCGCACGCGCTGGAAGCCTTTGCCGTTGGCACGGCGCTTTACCTGTTCACCGGCATCGTTCTGGGTATGCTGCTTACGCGTCTTGGCCCGCAGCCTGCGTCGGGTAAATCGTCAAAGGTAAGAACGCGCATTTTCTGCGTCAGGAGCATACCGCGTGATCGCTAATATTTCGGTCATTACCGACAATCTTGACTATCTCCTGTGGGGACGTATGGCGCAGGGGCAACCCGGCGGCGTTCTGCTCACTTTGCTGATGGCTTTCGGCGCGGCGCTGCTGGCCCTGCCGGGCGGAATAGTTCTTGCCTGCTGCGCCTGGCGGTTTCCTGGCGCGATTCGCAACCTATTGTTCATCTGGGCAGAGTTTATTCGCGGCATTCCGCTCATCTTTGTGATTTTCTGGATGTGGTATTTGCTCCCCATGCTGACCGGAAGCGATCTTCCCGGTGCCGTTACCGTGACGCTGGCGTTGGCATGGTTCACCGCCGCCTCGGTGATGCACTCAGTGTACGCAGGAATCAGCGCATTGCCTGGCGGGCAATATGATGCAGCAGTGGTTCAGGGTTTTCGCCCTTATCAGGCACTGTGGCTTATCTTATTGCCACAGGTGCTGCGTAACGTGCTGCCGTCGCTCACGGGGATCTTTATTGGATTACTGAAGGATACATCGCTGGCATTTATCGTTAACGTGCCGGAACTCACGACGGTTGCCGGTCAGGTTAACAGCCGGGTGCAAATCTACCCGGCAGCTATTTTTATCTTTACCGGACTGGTCTATTACCTGCTGTGCCTGAGCCTGGAGAAAATCACCCAACGCCGCTTCGCGCTAAAATGACACCACGGCTCAACATTCCACGAACTGATGGTCTTCGTTGAGCCGATATTTCACCCCTGCCCGAATGTTATTTTCCCCTTCAACGGCAAGCGCAAAACGCATCCTCTCGCCATCGTGGTAGGCCAGCGCCGCGCAGCCGCCGGGACCGAGCGTTATCGAATCGACAACGCCTGTACTGGCAACGACGGCGTTCTCTCCGCTGGCAATAATGTGGATGTTATCCGCGCAGTTGGCGATTTTGGACTCTGCGCCAAAACAGGCCAACTGGGTTAAATCGCCACTGCAGGCAATCCGGTTTCGGTCACCGAGCGAGCTGATGCGTACGCGCATGCCGGTACTGGCGATACGCGTCCCGTCACCCACGCTACTGATACGTGCCGAATTTCCCGCAACCGCAATTCGCCCGCGATCGCCTGAGCTGCCGATATGCACGTTGTAGCCTACGCTACCAATGCGTGCGCTATAACCTGCGCTGGCAATCTGGGCGGCATACCCTGCGCTGGCGATTTTAACGTTATCGCTAGCGCTACTAAACCGGGCATTATCTTCCGCATCCGCCAGCGGACGGCGGGTTTCCCCCGCCGTTTGCACACGGGAAATACTCCCCATCGCGCGAATATCCTGCTGGACAAAACTCGCCTCTTCCCGCCATTTTGACCAGCCGTATTCCACCAGGCTGTCTGCCCAGTCTGTATACCCTTCTCGCTGGAGCGCACGATGGACATCGGCATAGCTTCCACCAGCGGGAAAAGTACGTAAAAACCAGCGATACATAACGGGCCCAACGCGCCAGGCCCGTAAATCACTTCGCGTAATCATCATCGCTTAATGTCGGTGATAGCCATCCACCATGCACTTGAAGGTTTCGCCCGGCGTGCGACCTGTCGTGCAGAGATAAAGATGCCCAAAAATGAAAAACAGACTGACAATCGCCAGCGCGAAGTGCGCCTGCAGCAGCCAGTAACGCACGCCAGGGAACAGATCGCCGACAACCGTCGGATAGAGCGATAACAGCCCTGAGATTAGCAGTAATGGCAGCAAACCATACATCACGCCCACATAGGCCGCCTGCTGTAGCGGATTGAACTTAGAACGCTTTGATGCCGGGAATGGGTGTGACTCACCCTGCATAATGCCGAACAGGTAAAATCGCGTTTGTCTTTGCGCGCGTGCGATCCATCCTTGACGTTGAATAATATAATGATGTCCGTTGCCGCCAATCAGGTTGATCAGGACAAAACCAATCCAGCAGGCAAGCAATAAAAAGCCGCAGACCTCATGTACGGTAAGCAGGCTTTTCATCACCGATGCGCTGACGGCGGAGAAGTGATTGACCAGACCACTAGCCAGAAGTAGTAAAAAAAGCAGCGCATTTGACCAGTGCCATAAACGTACAGCCTTCGAGTATAAATAGACTTTCTCACCGTGCCCTGCCGACGCTTTATGCGCCGCCCGAAAGCGCAGCATGGCGTGTAGCGCCAGCACCAGCCACATTCCCACCAGCATTAACCCAGCGATAACCAGCCACACAGGCCAGTAGTCCGGTGAAAACAGGGGAACATACTGCGCAAGCTGGGCGTGAAACTGTTCGGCATTCTGCGACGCGTTCATACATTATCCTTTTTAATCAAATGTTGACCGAACCGACGATACAGATGGGGTTTTCCGGCGCCTGCAAGTTGATGTTCGTAATACTTATTTTCTCGCAACCAGCTCTGAATTTCTGGGCTATCTTCACGACCAAAAATCAGCGCATGTTCCGGGCAGGCGTTAACACAGATCGGCGGAAAACCTTTCGCCAGACGAGTTTCAGCACAGAAGTCGCATTTATCCGCCACTTTGGTTTGCGGGTTGAGATAACGTACCTGATAAGGACACGCGCCAATACAGTAGCTGCAGCCGATACAGGAAGACGTGTCTACCCGCACAATACCGTTTTCATCTCGCCAGGAGGCGCCGGTCGGGCACACCTCAATACAAGGCGCATCGTCGCAATGCTGACAGGACTGACGGAAGTAGTGATACAGTGTTTCGTTGTCGTTGTCAGAGACCGGAATATGCGCTATCGACAAACGGCTGCCCTGGGCAGGAACATGGTTGGTTTTCCTGCATGCGCGGGCGCAGAGATTACATCCGTTACACAGTGATTCGTCGTGAATCATGACGTAATGAACGTCTTTAGGGCTTCTGGTACTCGCTAACAGATTTTGACCTGGGCCGGTAAAAAAAATCACCGTCCCCATGCCAATGACAAATTTTCGTCGGGTGAAGGACATCGGGTTATCCTCTAATACTGTGACAGTGGTCGTCCACACATTCCATGACATCAACCTGAATAATTCAGGGGTTCTGATACTGCTCAACCTCAAGCCATTCACACAGGCCGTACGCTTTGCCATAACTCATAAAACGTTCGCTGAACAAATAAGGCTCCGCATTTGACGATTCCACAGGCCGTATATCTGCGTAATCAGGATGCGTTTCCATGGCTGTGAGCGCAGCTGCAAGCTGTTGAGACTCAAAGCTATACGGCGGTTGCGTCAGCATGGCGACCTTATAGGGGCGAGGATACGTGCGACAGTCGAAGCGTACCGCTTCGGCAATCGCACGGCAGATGTCGTTTTCCATCACCTGCACACACATATCGGCGTAATTTGCGCTCATGGTTTGCGTCGAATAGAAATACGCATCTTCCGCGCCCTGCACACGGCTAATATCCGCGTCATTCGCGTCCTGACACAGCGCATCCAACAGCGTAGAAAGCTCGGTTTCAGGGACCGAATAAGGTGGCTGCAGAAACACGCTGCGCGCCACAACTTGTCCTGATGCTGAATGCTGACGAATAAAATCTGCCACAATCGACTCCGGGCTGACGGGTTCCTGAACCTGAGGTGCAGTCACCTGCTCTACAGGAGGGTGAAACGCCTGCAGCCACTGTCTCTTTTGACTGTCAACCTCGTCAGGAAACGCCTCAACGGGTATCAGAACGTCGCTCACGTTAGTCATCTTGCTTTCCTTACGCCGGCAACAGATCCTGTGCAGCCAAATCAGCGGCTACGTCTTCAAGTCCGAGTCGGTTCAGGGTTTCACGCGTTGGGCAACCCAGCTCTGGATCCCAGCCCATTTCCTGATAGAACATCGTCAGGGACTGACGCATATCCTCCCTGTCCATCTTGTCGGTTCCTTCAGTGAAAACCGGGATCTTCGGATCTTTATCAAACACCCAGGAACAGATGAGATCGTGCTCATTGCGCATATCTTTGGTTTGCATCAGTTTGACCGTATAAGCACGATGCAGAGTAAAGATGCGTTCAGCGGCCAGGTCCAGACTCGCCTGCGTGGTTTCATCACCGGTGACCGCCTGGAAGAACTTCGCTTCCAGATCCAAATCCCCGCGATAGTTACGGCTCTTGAGTGGTGAAACCGTCATCGGCCAAACCCAGTTACACAGCGTAACCGCGTTATGCAGACAGACTTTCAGCAGCGTCCATTTGGCATATTTAATCTTGGCGGCATTGATCGGGGTGTAGTTTTTGGTTTCATCGTAGGCATCCTGCGAACCAAATAACTCGCCCGCCACTTCGCGCTGTAATTTCAGCGGTAATCCGGAACCGATGAAGTTGATATGGGTATGCGTCATACAGTCACGGTTAAACATACAGTTGGTGATCGCCCCCACCTGTGCGGAGGCCTCGTTTGCATGGTGGACTGGAAAACCGAACGGTGACCACAGTTTATTTTTGGCATAACCCCAGTACTCTTCGCCCAAATCCCAGCGTTCAGCAATGGCATACGAGCCGTCCGCAAGATGGCTGAGTTCACCCACGCGATGCGCCAGGCGGTAGTAGAAGTCTTTAATAAAATGAGGATCGCCCGCTTCCAGCTGATCCCAGCGGATCTCCGCATACTCTTCAGCGGGCAGTACGCGCTTAAAGACGCCTTTCGAATAGCAATAAGTAAAATCACGGTGCAACTGCCCGTAGTTACACCAGATGCCATAATCGTCGAACAGGTTCAGACCTATCAGATTTCCCACCACGCGCCCGTCGTCTTTATCGTCGAAATCTTTCGGGCCATTAGGGAAAATGGTGGTGTGAACGAAGTTCGCTACGCAGGTGTTACCACCGGTACTCGGCACGCCAAAATCTTTCACTCGCGGGACATTAAGCTGCGACATACAACGAATGGGACATGAATGGCAGCCGCTCATTTTGACCGTGTATTTCTCAGCGGCTGGCCCCAGATCGAACACGGATTTATAGGTACGGAAACCCACGGTATTCTGGTTACCCGGCGGGATTTCGCCGGTTTCGATTGGCCCACCTTCTGCCGCGCCCCAGAAAAGTCCCTTACGGGCTGTCCAGCGCGAGTTTGGCGAAGAATATTCTGCCCAGGCCTGCGGGGTGCTTGGCACAACGTGGTTGTTGTTGGCGCCGATAAGCTCGGTCATCATGTAGTCATTGAGCCGCTTCATCTCTTTGCGATCGGCAATATTGACCCCTCTGGTCCCTTCTACCGCAATGGCCTTCAGGTTTTTCGAGCCCATCACCGCGCCAGTACCGGCGCCGCCGCTATGGTTACGGCTGTTGATCATGCAGGAGAGCGGCACCAGATTCTCACCCGCCTGGCCAATAGCCGCGACGCAGGTTTCCGGGCTGGTAATACGGCAAATTTCCTCGGTTGTGGCGCGCGTTCCCTTGCCCCACAGGAAATCGGCTTTTTCGATGCTCACCTTATCGTCTTTGATGTTGATCCAGACCGGAGATGCGGACTTTCCTTCGATAACAATGGCATCGTAACCGGCGAATTTCATTTGCGCGGCGAAGAAGCCGCCCATGTGGGCATCCACCACTAAATTGCCTTTGGTGAACGTCGATAAGGAGGTGATATTGACGCGGGAGCTACAAGGGGCACCAGAACCCGTTAATGGTCCGGTGGCGAAAACCAGTTTATTCCCTTCATCAAAAGGCATGGTGCCAGGCGGGACTTCGTCGTACATAATTTTATAACCAAAGCCCATCCCGCCGACAAATTTTTTAAATTTACTGGAATCTTCCAGGGTGATATTACCCGTGGTGAGATTGACCCGTAAAATATTACCTGTCCAACCATTAGCCATCATGTTTTCCTTTGCAAGAAGGTTTAATAGATATACCCGCCATTTTCCAGGTAGCTTTTATCTGCAAAACTGCGATATTTTTGGCAATTAATGACGCGTACCAGGCATACCTGCTATCTATCAAACAGTAATATCTTTCCACTCGATAATTTTTAATGCTCCAGTCGGACAAGCATTGGCGCATTCCCCGCATAACACACATTTTGAGGATTTTTTGGTTTCGGTATTTACGGTCGCCATCATCCACGGACAGGCGGTAGTACACGCGCTGCAGCCAATACAACGTTTGTGATCCACCACAATACAACCCTCTTCCTGTTTCCAGGTAATAGCGCCGATGGGGCAGACCTTCATGCATTGCGGATCTTTGCACTGACGGCAAGTATCAGCGGTATAGTTTAAATCGCCATACAGTCCGCCGCCGGAACCAACGCCATCATCGCCAAAGAAGTAATTACGATGGATTTTTATACGGGAAAAGAAAGTGCCCACGGCGCCATCGTTATAATTAGTACAGGAAATTTCACAGCGGTGACAGCCCGTACAGCGCGCTCGCTGGGTTACCAGCACCCCTTTTGGCGTATTGATAAGCCCCACGGTGCCGCTGTCGACATCTTCCTGCCTACAGCCCAAAAGGGATAACAGTGCGGGGGCAATGGTTAATCCCGCCAGACCTTTTGCTGATATCCGCAGAAATTCAAGCCGCGTTAAACCACAATCTAAAAATGGACGATCAACCTGGTTCATTTATTTCGCATCCTCTTCGCAAACGCTGTGGTAGCAACACCTCCAGGCTAAATTAAACCAGTCCAGCTCAAGCCATTTCGGGCGGTTTATGTTGCCAACAACACGTAAAATTTTGCCCTAACCTGATCGCGTAAATGACGGTGGTTAAACTGAATGAATCTAATTCTTTAGGGTTAGGCGTAGAAATAATGTGGTTATTCAGCATACATAGTCTTGATCGTCATCAATTAAAAAACGGAAGGGAAATAATTAATGCGGAGTGAGATTTATTATCATTTAGATAAATTAAAATAGCACTTCATATGCTGTGCAAATATTTGTGACTCCACTCTCATATATATTTTTATATCGCATGCGATATATAATTAAATATACAGCGAGTTTGATGACGCTAATTGCAGCACTAAATTATAATTATTGATAGATTAACGTAATGAGAATAAGAGGACGGCGAGAGAAACTACCGCCCTCTTTTTTGCGGATTATCCGGCCAATGCTTTAATCACGGTCTCAATGGCTTGTTTTTCTAGCTCGCTGCGCTTCACACGTTGGTTGGCGAGGGTGGTTCTCAGTACTCCCGCAATGACGATATGCTTAGGCTCTTGTCCCAGATCGCGCATTTCCAGCACTACTTTACCGACTACTCTGCACATTTCACGGTACAGCTCATCGTCTTTGGTCTGATTTCCCATTTTTGCCCGCTCGTCATTAACTCAAACCAACAGCATATATCAGTCTGACGGTTTAGACAAAATTCAATGAAAATCAAACAAATGTCATAACTCTACTGAATCTTCTGGAGTCGATTTACCAGCTCCGCAAGACTTCCCGCCTGCATTTTTTCCATCACCCGCGCCCGATGAACCTCTACCGTGCGCACGGCGATATTCATTGCGTCAGCAATTTCCCGATTCATCACCCCTTTTGCTACCAGCTGTGCCAGCTCTCGCTCCTTTGGCGTGAGCTGCTGATAACAGACGACGATCTCTTGTCGCGAGAATGCGGCGAGAGAAACCTGCAAAGCATGCTCTAACGCCGCTTGTAAAGGCACAGCGGAGACTGGCTTTTGCAAAAAATCGACCGCTCCGCGCTTCATTTGCTCAACCGCCATCGGAACATCGCCATGCCCGGTGAGGAATACCACCGCTAGCGTACTTTCTTGCTGACGCATGGCTTCATGGACAGCGTGCCCATCCAGAACCGGCATACGCATGTCCAGCAAAAGTACGCCCACCTGGTGCAGATTTGCCTCGGCGAGGAATGTTTCGCCCTGATCCCAGCAACACACCTCATATCCCAGACTTTCCAGTAAAAACGCGCAGGCCTGGGTGACGGCAATATCGTCATCCAGCAGATGAATAATTGCCACTACGGCCTCCCTCCAGGTTTTGCTTAAAATGTAATGTCACCATCGCACCCGCTTTTTCATCAGGAGCCTGATGATTATTGATCTCAATGTCTCCATTCGCGTAGCGCACCAGCCGCTGACAAATGGCTAATCCCAGCCCCATCCCCTCTTTACGGGTGGTCATAAACGGCTGAAAAGCCTGATACAATTGTGCCTCATCAATACCTCCGGCGTTATCCTGCACCTGAATACACACATCGCCATCCTCACGCTCGGCGCTAAACCACACTGTAGTTGCCCCTGCCTGGGCCGCATTGAGCACCAGATTGGCCAGAACCTGTTCGAGGAGAACGGCTGGCAGCGTTAATGTTAACGCCTTACCAATCTGCGTTTGCAGCGCCACCGCCGGGAATTGCTGAGGCATGCGCAATAATTGCCAGACATGATGGATGGCATCGTGAATATTGACGACTTGCCAGTCGTCGGTAATTACCGGATTGCCCTGCGCCTGGCTAACCCACTGGCGAAGATTACGCAGCGTATCAGCGCCTCGCTGTGCCTGGTTATCAATGTGCTCCAGCGCGGGCAGCAGCGGGTGCTGCTGATCCTGACCGCGCAGGCGGATCAGACAGCCTTGCGCATAATGTCGGATAGCCGACAGAGGCTGATTGAGCTCATGAGCAAAACCTGAAGTCATCTCGCCAAGCACGCTCATTTGGCGAGCGGTTTCCAGTTCCTGTTCCTGTTTGCGCAACAGTACGTTGTTTCGCTCCAACTGCCTGCCGCGTCGACGAACCAGCAGCATCACCCAGATATAATTGAGCGTCAGCAACAGCAGTACGAGAGCCGCGCCTCCCATCGCCAGCCGATGTTGAATAAACCAGCTTTTGACATCCAGCCACAGCTGGCGCTGCTGCGGATGTTGGCGGACGTCGCGCAGCAACGCTTCGACTTCGCGAGTCGAGGCGGGCGCCCCCCAGCGAAACGTCGCATTCTGCGGCGCATTGAACAGTGCCCGCGTGACGCGATCGGCCAGCTCGTCGCTTACTGCAGGCAGTGCCGCAAACGACCAGTCAGGATAGAGCGGCGTACTGGTTAAACAGGGAATCGACGTTGGATGGTTAAGTACGGCCATAAAATCTGTTTTACGAATAAGCCCTTCTTCATCCATTTTTTCCAGCAGACACACCGGTACAATCACTGCCTGCACGGCTTTTTCGCGTAATAAATAGAGTAAGGCATCGGCGGGAAATCCAGTGAACATCAGATGCAAATCGCGCTCCGGGCGCAAACCGGCATCGCTGAGCGCTTTATATCCCAGCAAATAACCGCCAAATGCCTGTGCGTCAATGGCGCCAACCGTTTTGCCGATCAGATCGTGTGCGGAGGTTATCCCGCTGTCGCGTCTGACGAGGATCGCGCTGCCAATCACGTTACTGGTGGCTTTCCCCCCGCGAGTAGAACGTAGCGACGCCAGCCAACGTAGTGCAGCGCTGCTGTTTAGCTGCACAAACTGCGCCGGATTGGTGACCACAAATTGTACCGTGCCACGATTCACCGCCTCCTGCATCTGGTGCAGGTCCAGTGGTTGAATATGAAACTGTTCGCCGGGGATTTGCTGATTCAACAAGGTTTCCAGCGGCTGCCAGTGATTACGTGTGGAGACCTCCCCACGCATCGCCAAAACGCCGATATTCCATGTCTGTGCCCTGACCACCCCGCTTAGCATCCATAGCGACGCCAGCACCACCAGACATTTTACTACGTTGCGTCCCACTCAATTATCCCTGTCAATTATGTTGTTTTAGATCAACAACAAGCCGGGTATGTGGTTAACCACAATAGAGTACCCCCATCACGATTTTTACACTGTAAATCATCGAGATTCTTTATTCATCACAAGCAAATCAACGGCGTGACCAATGTTTCGTTGTTGCATCGTGACGGGAGAAAATATGGACAGCAGTAAACGGCAGTTTCTCCAGCAACTGGGCGTCCTGACCGCCGGCGCATCGCTGGTACCTTTAGCTCAGGCGCAATTCCCCTTCTCGCCTGAACGCCATGAAGGCTCACTTCAACACCGCTACGCCATGCTGGTTGACCTGCGTCGCTGTATTGGCTGCCAGGCGTGTACCGTCAGTTGCGCCATTGAAAACCAGACGCCGCAGGGCGAATTTCGTACCCTCGTTAACCAGTATCAGGTGCAGATTGAGGGCCAGCAGAGCGTCACCAGCGTCCTGCTGCCGCGGCTGTGCAACCATTGTGATAATCCCCCCTGCGTCCCCGTTTGCCCGGTACAGGCCACTTTCCAACGCGAAGACGGCATTGTGGTAGTCGACAACACGCGCTGCGTGGGCTGCGCCTACTGCGTGCAGGCCTGTCCTTATGATGCGCGATTCATCAACCATGAAACGCAAACCGCTGATAAATGCACCTTTTGTGTTCACCGTCTCGAAGCCGGCCTGCTCCCGGCCTGCGTGGAATCCTGCGTCGGTGGCGCGCGCATCATAGGCGATATCAAAGATCCGCACAGTCGAATCTCGCAAATGCTGCGTGAACACCATGACGCCATCAAAGTCCTGAAACCAGAAAATGGGACAGCCCCGCACGTGTTCTATCTGGGTCTGGACGAGGCGTTTGTCACCCCGTTGATGGGACGTGCTCAACCCGCTCTCTGGCAGGAGGTTTAAATGAACCATTCACTGGTTATTGAAGAGGTTCTGGCCCATCCCCAGGACGTAAGCTGGTTACCCTGGGCCGTACAATATTTCTTTTTCATCGGCATTGCCGCCTGCGCCGCGCTGTTCGCCTGTCTGCTTCACTGGCGCAAACAAGAGACGGCGGAACTGGAAAACCTGACGCTGTTAATCGCCCTGACCTGCGCGATTACCGCGCCGCTGGCGCTGACCGCTGACTTACACCAAACCGCCCGCGTCTGGCATTTCTACGCCTGGCCAACGCCATGGTCGTGGATGCCATGGGGCGCGCTGTTTTTACCCCTATTCACCGGCTTCTTAGGTCTGTGGTTTTTGGCGCAGCACGTTAAACGGTTAACGCTAAAAAGTTACAGCGTCACCAAATGGTTAGCCATAGGTAGCGCCCTGTCGGCCATCGGATTGCTGGTTTACACCGGTCGAGAAGTGTCAGTGGTGCAGGCGCGTCCGGTCTGGTTCAGCTACGCCTTTCCGATTGCAATGTTTCTCAGCGCGCTGCAAACGTTTCTCGCCCTGCTCATCGCAACGACCAAAAACCAGGAAACATTAGCACGCAAACTGGCATGGGGGCAGACAATTACCCTGATCGCGCTGGCTGGAGTGGTGGTGATATGGGCGAGCGGCAATTCGCTTTCCGGTTCAGCTATTCGCCAGTGGCTCGACGTTGCCTCTTCGGCACGACACTACGCCATCGGCTGGGTTGCGCTATGGCTTGCATCGCTTGCTCTTTGTGGGCTGGTGCTACGTAACCCCCTGTCGCTGCCGCTGCGCATAATACTCGCATTTAGCGCGATGGCGCTGTGCTGGCTGATGCGCTGGACGTTACTCATCCAGGTACAGACCATCCCGAAATTTAACGCGCAGTTTAACCCTTACACCCTGCCTGGGGGTACCGATGGCTGGCTGGCCATTTTGGGCACCTTTGGACTGTGGATTGCACTGATCATTATTGTTCGTGAAGCCCTGAACGCGATCGCAAGGAGAATGCAACATGGCTAATTTAACACGTCGTCAGTGGCTTAAAGTAGGCCTTGCCGTAGGTGGCATGGTGACTTTTGGCCTGAGTTATCGGGATGTGGCAAAGCGCGCAATAGACGGTTTATTGGACGGAACCTCGGGCAAAATTACCCGTGATCGCATCTTTGGTAACGCCCTCATTCCCGAAGCCAATGCCCAGCCGCGCTGGCAGCAGAACCCGCAGCAGGTTATCTCCATGACGCAGTGCTTTGGCTGCTGGACGCAGTGTGGCGTGCGGGTACGCGTCGACAATGAACAAGGCAAGGTGCTGCGCATTGCGGGCAACCCCTATCATCCATTGTCTCAGGAGCATCATATTGACTCCGCCGTCCCCTTTGCCACCGCAATGGAACAACTGGCGGGCGAATCGGGTCTTGACGCGCGTTCCACCGCTTGCGCCCGTGGTGCAACCTTACTGGAAGGGCTGTACAGCCCGCTACGTATTCTGGAACCTATGAAGCGCGTCGGTAAACGCGGTGAGGGAAAATGGCAGCGCATTAGCTTCGAACAGTTGATCGAAGAAGTGGTGGAAGGCGGCGATCTGTTTGGTGAAGGCCACGTTGACGGTCTGCGGGCAATCCATGATACCAACACGCCACTTGATGCCGGGCATCCCGGCTTTGGCCCAAAGTCCAATCAACTGCTGGTCACGAATACCAGCGATGAAGGACGTGATACATTTTTGCGCCGCTTCGCGCTGAACAGTTTTGGCAGTAAAAACTTCGGTGCGCATGGCGCTTACTGCGGTCTGGCCTATCGTGCCGGTTCCGGTGCGCTAATGGGCGATCTGGATAAAAACACCCACGTGAAACCCGACTGGGATAACGTCGAATTCGCGCTGTTTATGGGCACTTCGCCGGCGCAATCCGGTAATCCATTTAAGCGCCAGGCCCGGCAACTGGCTAGCGCCCGGTTACGCGACGACTTCCGTTATGTTGTGGTGGCGCCCGCCCTGCCATTGACTACGGTGCTGGCTGACGAGCGCGGCCATTGGCAGCCCGTACGTCCGGGAAGCGACTCTGCGCTGGCGATGGCGATGATCCGCTGGATTATCGATAAACAGCGCTATAACGCCGATTACCTCGCTATTCCCGGCATACAGGCCATGCAGCAGGCCGAAGAAAAAAGCTGGACTAACGCCACGCATCTGGTGATTACCGATGAGCTTCCAACCCTTGCCGGACAGCATTTAACCCTCGCACATTTGAACGCAAATGCCGCCGAGGAGCCAGCAGTCGTTAACGAGGCCGGCGAAATTGTCGCCGCCAGCGGTTGCCCGCGTGCGCAGTTGTTTGTCAGCCGCGAAGTCATGCTGGCAGACGGCCAGACGGTGACGGTCAAAAGCAGCCTTCAGTGCCTGAAAGAGTCCGCCGGGAAACTAACACTCACGCAATACAGCCAGCAGTGCGGCGTGTCTGAAGCAGACATTAGCGCACTGGCCGATGCGTTTACCCGTCATGGACGCAAAGCGGCGGTGATCACCCACGGTGGCATGATGGCAGGCAATGGATTTTATAATGCCTGGTCGGTGATGATGCTCAATGCACTGATTGGCAACCTCAGCCTTGAAGGCGGCGTGTTCGTCGGCGGCGGCAAGTTTAATGGCGCCACCGACGGTCCGCGCTACAACATGGACAGCTTCGCCGGGAAGGTAAAACCGAAAGGGTTAAGCATCGCGCGCAGCAAAACGGCTTATGAGTCTTCCGAAGAGTACCGCAATAAGGTGGCTGCCGGACAATCCCCCTTCCCGGCCAAAGCCCCGTGGTATCCGTTTGTCGCCGGTCAGCTAACCGAACTTCTCGTCTCAGCGCTTGAAGGTTACCCTTATCCGCTGAAAGCCTGGATCTCCAACATGACCAACCCGTTCTACGGCATTGCAGGGTTGCGCGGCGTGGCGGAAGAAAAACTCAAGGATCCTGCGCGTCTGCCGCTGTTTATCGCGATTGACGCCTTTATGAATGAAACCACGGCGTTGGCAGATTACATCGTGCCAGATACCCATAATTTCGAAAGTTGGGGATTCAGCGCCCCATGGGCGGGCGTGGCCAGTAAAGCCACAACCGCGCGTTGGCCGGTAGTCAGAGCCGCGACCAGCACTACCGCCAACGGTCAACCGGCCTCGATGGAGTCTTTCTGTATCGCTGTAGCAAAACGCATCGGGCTACCCGGATTCGGCGACAATGCGATCACCGATCCGCAAGGTAACCGCTATCCACTGAACCGTGCGGAAGATTACTACCTGCGACTCGCCGCTAATATTGCGTTTATGGGCAAAGCGCCGGTCGCCGAGGCACAGCCGGAAGACATTGCGCTGACCGGGGTACAGCGGATAGTGCCTGTGATGACCCAAACGCTGAAAGCCGATGAAATTAGCCGGGTGGCATTTATCTACTCCCGGGGCGGACGCTTTGCGCCGGACATCAGCGGGCGGGTTGAGAATCGGGTAGGCAATGCGTGGGAAAAACCGCTACAAATCTGGAATGCGAACGTCGCCGCGCACCGCCATGCGATTACCGGCGAGCGCTTCAGCGGCTGCCCGGCCTGGTATCCTTCGCGCCTGTCAGATGGCCGTGCTGTCGAGGAGTTGTTCCCGGAACAAGAGTGGCCGCTGAAACTGATTTCTTTTAAATCAAATACAATGTCCAGCGCCACGGCGGTGATCCCGCGTCTGCAGCATCTGAAGCCGGTAAATCTGGTGGCGCTCAATCCGCAGGACGGTCAGCGATATGGCTTAGCGCACGGCGATAAGGTACGGATCACCACGCCTGGCGGTCAGGCGCTGGCGCAGATAAGCCTGCTGCATGGGGTCATGCCTGGCGTAATCGCCATTGAACACGGTTATGGGCATAAAGAAATGGGCGCTGCGCAGCATACGCTCGACGGCGAACCGATGGCGTTTGATGCACAAATAAGGTCGGGGATTAATCTCAACGATTTAGGCTTTGCGGATCCTACCCGGCAGGTAGCGAATACCTGGCTTGACTGGGTATCGGGCGCGGCGGTGCGCCAGGGGTTACCCGCGAGAATTGAGCGAGTGTAATTCTCGCACCGGATGGCAACGGCAACGCGCCTTATCCGGCCTACAGGACGTCGTAGGCAGGGTAAGGCACAGTCGCCATCCGGCAAAAAGCAAATTAGTTATTTACCGGGATCACCGCGCCTTTATATTTGGTGCGGATCCAGTCCTGGATCTCTTTTGAATGCAGGACATCAACCAGCGCCACGATATCCTTTTTCTTCTCGTCGCCACGATGCACGGTAATGATGTTGGCATACGGGTTGTTTTCACCACTTTCGACGGCGATAGGATCTTTCACCGGATCCAGCCCGGCATCGATCGCGTAGTTGGCGTTAATCACCACCGCATCCCCTTCGTCGTTGTTATACATCTGCGGTAACAGCGCCGCTTCGACGTTAGGCAGGAACTTCAGTTTTTTCGGGTTTTCGACGATATCGCTAATGCGAGCGGTCACTTTATCCACACCCGGCTTCAGCTTGATCACACCCTCTTTTTCGAAAATCGACAGAATACGGCCTTCTTCAGATACCGCATCGCGCATGATGATCTTGCCACCTTCCGGCAGATCTTTAAGCGATTTTACCTTTTTCGAATAGATACCAATCGGCTCGATGTGAATCGCTCCGGCGCTGACGAAATCATAGGTTTTATCACCCGCATGGTCTTTAATCACGCTGTTCAGGTACGGAATATGCTGGAAGTAGTTCGCGTCAATCTCACGGCCAGCCAGCGCGGTGTTCGGCAGAATGTAATCCTGGAACGGTTTAATCTCTAAATCGATCCCCTGCTTCGCCAGAATCGGCTTAGCCTGCTCAAGGATCTCCGCATGCGGCACGTTAGATGCGCCAACGGTCAGAGTATCAGCCCAGGAGGCAAAGCTCAGGGCGCTTAGGGTTGCTGCGGCGAGTAACGTCAGTGATTTTTTCATGATAATGGTTTCCGTATTTTATTAGCGTTTATCTAACAGAGAGGTGATCACATCGCCGCAAAGCTGGATGATGAAGACAATGAGCAAAATCGTCACCGTCGCCACCAGCGTGACGTCGCTGTGGTTGCGCTGGAATCCTTCCAGATAAGCCAAATTCCCTAATCCACCGGCGCCAATTACCCCTGCCATCGCGCTGTAGCTAACCAGCGCAATCAGCGTCACGGTGATCCCGGACACCAGAGCAGGAGAAGATTCCGGCAATAAAACTCGAAAAATAAGCGTGCTCAGCCGTGCGCCCATCGAACGCGTCGCTTCAATAACGCCTTTATCCACTTCACGCAGGGCAATTTCGACCAGACGCGCGTAAAACGGCGCGGCCCCCACGATCAGCGCAGGCAACGCGGCATTGGCACCGAGAATGGTGCCAACCATCGCTTTGGTGAACGGGATCAGCAGCACGATCAATATGATGAACGGGATGGAACGGAAGATATTCACCACCAGCGAAATAACGCTATATACCGCGCGATTGTGAAACAGTCCGCCGCGTGCGGTCAGGAACAGCGCCAGGCCAAGTGCGATCCCCAGTACAAAGGTCGCCGCACCAGAAAGGGCTGTCATATAGAGCGTTTCCTGGGTTGCCGCCAGCAGTTGCTCCCACTTCAGATGGGGAAACAGTTCTTCAGCCATGTTGAATCACCTCGCCTTCAATATCGCTCTGGCGCAGGTCGGCCAAAATATTGTTCAATTGTTCTTCAGAGGCCACAACGTGAACCCAGAGCTGACCAAACACACCGTGCGCAGTTTGCGTCATCTTGCCGTGTAAAATGTTAAACGGCAGGCCATAGCGCAGGGTCAATTCGCCAACCACAGGCCGATGCGTACGCTGCCCGGTGAACGTAAGCTTGATAACTACGCCGCCAAGCTCGCTTGCCAACTGCGGATTAAATTCGTTTTCCTCGGTGTACTGGCTCACCTGACGCACAAACTGTCGGGTGATCGGCTGCTGCGGATGGGTAAAGACGCTGAGCACGTCGCCCTCCTCAACAACTTTGCCATTTTCCATTACCGCCACGCGATCGCAGATTTTGCGTACCACGTGCATTTCATGGGTGATCAGCACAATGGTCAATTTGAAGCGGCGGTTAATATCGAGCAGTAAATCGAGGATCTGATCGGTGGTTTGCGGATCCAGCGCCGAGGTGGCTTCGTCACACAGCAGGACGTCCGGATTGTTCGCCAACGCACGGGCAATTCCTACCCGCTGCTTTTGCCCACCGCTCAGTTGGGACGGATACGCGTTTTCACGACCGCTCAGCCCAACCAGCGCAATCAGTTCAGCAACTCGCGCTTTAATAGAGGCTTTTGGCGCTCCGGCGATTTGCATTGAGAACGCAATATTTTCGCTTACGGTTCGTGACCACAGTAAATTGAAATGCTGAAACACCATGCTGATTTTCAGTCGCGCCTGGCGTAATGACTCCCCACGGGCGGCAGAAATATCGTGGCCGTTGATCGTTACGCTGCCGGAGGTCGGTTTTTCCAGCCCATTGAGCAAACGAATTAAGGTGCTTTTCCCCGCCCCGCTGTAACCAATAATTCCGTAAATCTGTCCCTGTTCAACCGTCAGGTTGACGTTATCGACAGCGGTAATGGCAAGCCTGCCTGGCGTAAACACTTTCGAAATATTTTTCAGGACAATCATGTCGTTTGGGTATCCGCTGCTGCTTATTGTTCTTCTGCTAGCGCTTTTGGCTGTTTAGCAGTATGGATGTCCAAACGAGTGTAATCAGTAGAATTGGCTTTTAAAATGAATTAAAACGCATTTGATATAACTTTTAGAAATATGCTTACCTGGACGGCGTTAAATGCCAAAAATTCAGACAGTGGGACGACAATAACGACCTGTTGCGCAACAAACCGCTGCTGCGAACAGCTTCTTTATCCATACAGCTGAACAAATTAATGAATAATTTTTGTAAAACTGCACAGATGTGTTTTGAAACGCTGTTTCCATTTTCCTTTTTGATAATTTTCAGCGTATAATGCGCGCCAATTGTCTCTTGAATGGTTTCAGCACATTGACCTGTAAAACTCAACGACTACAAAACTCACCATCCCGTTGGGCTGAAACACAAGCACACATTCCTCTGCACGCTCTTTCGATGTCACCTATCCTTAGAGCGAGGCATCACAACTTTCGTAACTCAGGTTTAGCTTCCCGTCCGTGCGCGGCGGGAGCCAGATTTCCATATCCTTCTCAACTTAAAGACTAAGACTGTCATGAAAAAGACGAAAATTGTTTGCACCATCGGTCCGAAAACCGAATCCGAAGAGATGTTAACCAAAATGCTGGACGCGGGCATGAACGTCATGCGTCTGAACTTCTCCCACGGCGACTATGCAGAACACGGTCAGCGCATCAAGAATTTGCGCAACGTCATGAGCAAAACCGGTAAGAAAGCCGCAATCCTGCTCGACACCAAAGGTCCGGAAATCCGTACCATTAAACTGGAAGGCGGTAACGACGTTTCCCTGAAAGCGGGCCAGACCTTCACGTTCACCACCGACAAATCTGTCGTAGGCAACAACGAAATCGTTGCTGTTACTTATGAAGGCTTCACTAAAGATCTGTCCGTCGGCAATACCGTTCTGGTTGACGATGGTCTGATCGGCATGGAAGTTACCGCCATCGAAGGTAACAAAGTTATCTGTAAAGTGCTGAACAACGGCGACCTGGGCGAAAACAAAGGTGTTAACCTGCCGGGCGTTTCCATCGCACTGCCAGCCCTGGCTGAAAAAGACAAACAGGACCTTATCTTCGGTTGCGAGCAAGGCGTTGACTTCGTTGCTGCCTCCTTTATCCGTAAACGTTCTGACGTCGTAGAAATCCGTGAGCACCTGAAAGCGCACGGCGGCGAAAACATCCAGATCATCTCCAAAATCGAAAACCAGGAAGGCCTGAACAACTTCGACGAAATCCTCGAAGCGTCTGACGGCATCATGGTTGCGCGTGGCGATATGGGCGTTGAGATCCCGGTAGAAGAAGTTATCTTCGCGCAGAAGATGATCATCGAAAAATGTATCCGTGCACGTAAAGTCGTTATCACTGCGACCCAGATGCTGGACTCCATGATCAAAAACCCGCGTCCTACCCGCGCTGAAGCCGGTGACGTAGCAAACGCCATCCTCGACGGTACCGACGCAGTAATGCTGTCTGGCGAGTCTGCAAAAGGTAAATACCCGCTGGAAGCCGTCACCATCATGGCGACCATCTGTGAGCGTACTGACCGCGTGATGACCAGCCGTCTGGACTTCAATAACGACAGCCGCAAACTTCGCATCACCGAAGCCGTTTGCCGTGGCGCGGTTGAAACTGCAGAAAAACTGGACGCGCCGCTGATCGTCGTCGCTACCCAGGGCGGTAAATCTGCTCGCGCAGTACGTAAATACTTCCCGGATGCCACCATCCTGGCGCTGACCACCAACGAAACGACCGCGCGTCAGCTGGTGCTGAGCAAAGGCGTTGTTGCACAAGTGGTTAAAGAAATTAGCTCTACCGATGATTTCTATCGCCTGGGTAAAGAAGTCGCTCTGGAAAGCGGTCTGGCTCAGAAAGGTGACGTTGTGGTTATGGTTTCCGGCGCACTGGTTCCGAGCGGCACGACTAACACCGCATCCGTTCACGTACTGTAATAATTCCAACACGAATTAATTTGCTTAAAAAAGCGCCCTGGTGGCGCTTTTTTTATTTTATCGATAGCCACAATTAATAAAAAATCAAATCGGATTTCACTATCTAATCCGTGATTATCTAAGATGAATCCGATGGAAGCTTTCTGTTTTCACTCGGGTTTTTAGCTGTTTTTGCACAATTCGATGCTTCTTTGAGCGAACGATCAAAAATAAGTGCATTCCCATCAAAAAAATATTCTCAACATAAAAAACTTTGTGTAATACTTGTAACGCTACATGGAGATTAACTCAATCTAGAGGGTATTAATAATGAATCGTACTAAACTGGTACTGGGCGCGGTAATCCTGGGTTCTACTCTGCTGGCAGGTTGCTCCAGCAACGCTAAAATCGATCAGCTGTCTTCTGACGTTCAGACTCTGAACGCTAAAGTTGACCAGCTGAGCAACGACGTGAACGCAATGCGTTCCGACGTTCAGGCTGCTAAAGATGACGCAGCTCGCGCTAACCAGCGTCTGGACAACGCAGCTACTAAATACCGCAAGTAATAGTATCTGTGTAATAGAAATGGCGCACATTGTGCGCCATTTTTTTTGCCCCGAATTTCCTTCCCTGTTATTGCGTAATACGCACCTCTGCGCCCTCTCCCGGCGCGCCATTCTGTGCAGACTTCACTTCCGCTCCATTGTTAACGACCGAGGCTTGCCCGGCAGTCACGGTGACCGGATAGCCCGCGCGACGGTACAACGCTCTTTCCACCAGGCTGTTATCCACGGCGTTACTGTCTTTAAACTGGGTAAAACCGGCTGGCAGCACATACGGCATGGTCTGGACGTTTTGCTCCTCTTCCGGCGACAGCGGTCGGTGCACCTCGACATACCGCATGCCGTTCGGCTCAATCGAATATTTTATCGGCTCATTAATCACCCTGACCGGCGTACCTGTACGGACCTGGGCAAACAGTGCTTTGATATCCGGCGCGTTCATACGAATACAACCAGAACTCACGCGCAGGCCCACGCTGTCCGGCGCGCTGGTGCCATGGATCAGGTATTCACCGTTTCCATGCGCCAGACGCAGTGCAAAGCGTCCTAACGGGTTATTTGGCCCGGCGGGTACTACCGGCGGTAAGGTGATGCCGCGCTCCAGAGAGCGTTTACGGATGCCTGCTGTAGGGGTCCAGGTCGGATTGGGGATTTTCTGCCCAACCCGGGTTTCCATTACCGGCGTTTCCAGCCCCTGCAAACCGATACCAATCGGGAATACCTGAACAATATTCTCTCCCGGCGGGAAGTAATACAGACGTAATTCCGCCAGATTCACAATAATGCCTTCGCGTGGCGCATCCGGCAGCAGTAATTGCGAGGGAATAGTAATCAGCGTTCCAGGTTTAGGTACGGGGGCAATGGTATTGTTGGCTTCAAGGATCAGCATTGCGGCGGTATCAAACTTACGGGCTATCGCCTGGAGGTTTTTATCGCCTTCCTGCACGGTGTAGGTTTGGTTTTGCCCAACAAGACGGCTGTTCGCCTGGGGCAAAGGATAATCGACCGCCCATGCGGCCTGAATAGCGCTGTAAGCGCCGATTAGCATTAACGTAATAACAGACGCGCGTTTCATACTCACTCACCCCCCTGGCGTTCTTGCCGGACGGCGACAAGCGCCCGATCCGGCCTACGAGTCACTGCGTTGCCCTACACGAACGCTTTCAAGACGGTCTGAAAGTTGACGTGTTTTATCAGTTTAGCTAAGAGTTGCAGCTTTGGCGCGAATCGCCCGAATCATCGCCTCCAGCCCCTGTGACCGGGACGGTGTGAGATGCTGTGCGAGCGCCATTTTTTCAAACCACGGACGCACATCAAAGTTCACAATATCCTGAGCCGTCATGCGGTCATACAGAATGAATACCACAGCGATAAGCCCTTTCACAATTGCCGCATCGCTGTCGCCCTGTAATTCAATAATACCTTCGCCATTCTGACGCATAACAATCCATACCTGACTTTGACATCCCTGGATGCTATTTTCCGCATTACGATCGTCGTCGTTTAATGCCGGCAGACGCTGACCCAGTTCAATAATGTACAGGTATTTCTCTTCCCAATTCGCGCAACGCAGAAAATTACGCAACAACTTTTCTTTGTCCGGTAGCGCAGCCATAACGCCTCCCTGTTATCCCAGTAAGTGATGAATACGCTTGAGACCCGTTACCAGGCGATCCACTTCTTCGTGGGTGTTGTACATGGCGATCGACGCACGACACATCGCGGGAACGTTGTAGTAGGCCATCAGCGGCATAGCACAGTGATGCCCTGTCCGCACGGCGATCCCATAATTATCGAGAAAACTCCCGACGTCATAGGCGTGATGTTTGCCGAGGTTAAACGCAATCACCCCCAGGCGGTTATCCGGACCGTAAAGCGTCAAATCCGGCACTTCCGCCAGTTGTTCCAGCGCATAGCGCATCATGAACTGTTCATATTCGCTGATTTCAGTAAGCCCCAGCGCTGAAACGTACTCAATCGCCGCGCCAAGCCCAATAATGCCCCCGGTGTTTGGCGTTCCGGCTTCAAACCGCCAGGGGGCTTTGGCCCACGTCGTCCCCTGGCTCAGGCTTACTGTCGCAATCATCGAACCACCGCCTTCCCAGGGTGGCATTTCCTGCAGCAGCGACTCTCTGGCATACAGAACGCCAATACCGGTTGGCCCGTAAAGCTTGTGTCCGGAGAAAACATAGAAGTCGCAATCCAGCGCCTGCACATCCACCTGATGATGCATAACCGCCTGTGCGCCATCCACCAGCACTTTTGCGCCGTATTGATGCGCCAGCTCAATCATCTCACCCAACGGGTTTTCCGTGCCCAGCACGTTAGATACGTGGGTAATCGCCAGCAGTTGCGTGCGATCGTCAAACAGCGTCGGTAGCGTTTCCAGCTGCAACGTACCGTCTGTATTGAGTGGAATGACGCGCAGTTCTGCGCCTACGCGGGTACACAGCATCTGCCAGGGTACAATATTGGCGTGATGCTCCATTTCGCTGATGATAATGTTATCGCCCGCCCGCACATTGCTGCTGCCCCAACTGTTCGCCACCAGGTTGATACCTTCCGTGGTACCACGCACGAACACCAGCTCTTCAGCTGAACGGGCGTTAATAAACAGCGAGGCGAGCTTGCGTACATTCTCCATTTTTTCTGTGGCCTGCGCGCTCAGCGTATGGATCCCGCGGTGGACCGCTGCATAGCCATGACGGTAAAATTCGGCTTCGGCATCAATCACCTGATTAGGCTTTTGCGCGCTGGCGGCGCTGTCCAGATAGGCTAGCGGTAAACCGTTCACTTCACGCGCCAGGACCGGAAAATCGGCCCGCACTTTTTCAATGGGAAATGTCATGCTACGCCTCCCGGCAAGCGTTGGGCGATCCGCGCCAGTACCAATTGTTTCAGCGTTTCATCGCCCAGGGCTTCCGTTAGCTCAGCGGCAAACGCATAGAGAATCATTTGTTGAGCATCCTGCTGGCCGATCCCGCGTGAACGCAGATAGAACATCTGCTCATCGTCAATCCGCCCTACCGTCGCTCCGTGACTGCATTTCACGTCGTCGGCATAGATTTCCAGCTGTGGCTTGGTGTCCACTTCTGCCAGTCTACCGAGCAGCAAATTATTGTTGGTCATCTGACCATCGGTTTTAATAGCGTGCTGGGCGACGTTGATCAGGCCATTAAATACCGCCCGGCCCTTATCGCTGACAATCGTTTTATGCAGCTGGCGGCTGTTGCAATATCCTTTGTTATGCGCAAGCCAGGTCCGGGTATCGCAGACTTCATTTTTCACTGGCATCGCCAGGCTGTTAAGCCGAAGCGTGGTGTTTTCACCATTAAGCTGGGTGCTGGTGTTATGGCGCAACACCGCAGCACCGAGTAAAAAGCTGTGGCTGGCGGCGGTGGCATCTGCGCCCAATTGAATATCGTTATGGGCGAAATGGTGGCTGAGCGAATTCTCAAATGCCAGTTTGATATGGCGCAAATGCGCATTCGCCGCGACGTTCATGGTTAAACGAGCACCGGTAAAATGGCGAAGCTCGCTTAGGCTTACATAGTATTCAATGACGGTGGCTTCAGCGCCTTCCGCCAGCTCCAGATGGTGGCGGTAGTGCGCTGTGTTCACCTCATCGCCCGTCAGTCCCTGAGTAATGTGCAGCAGCAGCAACGGTTTCGCGGGGCGCTGGTTACGCTTCACCTGAATGTGCGTTACGCTGCGGGACAGGCTTTCCGTCAGGTGCAGAAAAACTTCCGGTTGTACAGCCGCAGGCAGCGTCTGGCGCACATCGTCAACGACAATCTCAAAACCGCTACCCTCCGCGCTGTCGCTGAGCGTCGGAGAGAATTGCCCGTCGACAAACACCAGTCGGACAGCATCAATAGCCGGCGCTAACGCTTCACACTGGGCTGACGTTATTTCAGCGACATGGCTGACAAACTGGCTGTTGGTTAATCCCTCCAGCGGCGTGTATTTCCAGTCCTCATGCTTACGCGTTGGCAGTCCCAGACGTAGCATCTGTTGCAGATGCTGCTGGGCATGATGCGAGCGCGTCTCCCCTTGCGTCTCAAACAGATGATGCCACTGTTGCAGCACGTTACTGCTGTTCGCTAAGCCAGCCATAACCTTGCTCCTCCAGTTGTTTGACCAGCGAGAAATCGCCAGACTTCACAATTCGCCCCTGGTAGAGAACGTGAACATAATCGGGTTTGATATAGTCCAGGATGCGCTGATAGTGGGTGACGATAATGAATGAACGTTGCCCATCGCGCAGCGAGTTCACGCCATCGGCGACGATTTTCAGCGCGTCGATATCCAGCCCGGAGTCCGACTCATCAAGAATGCACAGTTGAGGCTCCAGTACCGCCATTTGCAAAATGTCATTACGCTTTTTCTCGCCGCCGGAGAAACCGACGTTTACCGAACGGGTCAGCAGATCTTCCGGCATCTTCAACAACGCGATTTTCTCTTCCATCAGATCCTGGAAGTCAAACCTGTCCAGCGACTCCTCGCCACGGTAGCTGCGCACCGCATTCAGCGCCGTTTGCAGGAAAAACTGATTACTGACCCCGGGGATTTCCACCGGATACTGAAATGCCATAAAGATCCCTTCACCGGCCCGGTCTTCCGGTGACAGTTCCAGTAAATCTTTACCGTTGAATTCTACCGTCCCGCCGGTGACTTCGTAGTCATCACGTCCGGCCAGCGTGGCGGAAAGCGTACTTTTCCCGGAACCGTTCGGTCCCATAATGGCGTGGACTTCTCCGGGGCGAATCTCAAGGCTGAGACCACGCAGGATCGCCTTATCTTCCACACTGACCTGTAAATCTTTGATGCTTAGCATGTGCTTTCCTTAAATTTTTAACCGACGCTGTGTTCAAGGCTTATGGCGAGCAGTTTTTGCGCTTCCACGGCAAATTCCAGCGGCAGTTCAGAGAACACGTCTTTACAGAAACCATTCACGATCATCGAAATGGCATCCTCTTCGCTGATGCCGCGCTGCAGGCAGTAAAACAGCTGGTCTTCACCAATACGCGACGTTGTGGCTTCGTGCTCAAGCTGGGCGCTATTGTTACGACACTCGACATACGGGAAGGTGTGCGCCCCACAATCCGCGCCGATCAGCATCGAATCGCATTGGGTATAGTTGCGGGCATTGGTGGCGGTCGGCATGATCTTCACCAAACCGCGATAGCTGTTCTGGCTGTGTCCGGCGGAGATCCCTTTCGAGATAATGGTCGATTTGGTGTTCTTGCCGATGTGGATCATCTTGGTGCCGGTATCGGCCTGCTGGTGACCACTGGTTAGCGCAACGGAATAGAATTCGCCGATAGAGTTGTCGCCACGCAGAATGCAGCTTGGGTATTTCCACGTAATGGCTGAGCCGGTTTCCGACTGCGTCCACGACATTTTGCTGTTTTCACCTTCGCACAGAGCGCGCTTGGTAACGAAGTTTAAAATGCCGCCGGTGTTACCATCGCCAGGGAACCAGTTTTGTACCGTCGAGTATTTCACTTCGGCATCTTTGTGGATGATGACTTCCACCACCGCGGCATGCAGTTGGTAGCTGTCACGCACCGGGGCTGAACAGCCTTCGATATAGCTGACGTAGCTGCCCTCATCCGCAACCAGAATGGTGCGTTCAAACTGCCCGGTTTTTTCCGCATTGATACGGAAATAGGTCGACAGTTCCATTGGGCAACGCACACCTTTCGGTACATAGATAAACGTACCGTCGGATGCCACCGCCGCATTCAGCGCGGCAAAGAAATTGTCATTACCTGGTACGACCGTGCCCAGATACTGTTTTACCAGCTCAGGGTGATCGTGAATCGCCTCACCAAACGAACAGAAAATAATGCCCTGTTCCGCCAGTTTGTCACGATAGGTGGTCGCTACCGACACCGAGTCAAAAATGGCATCAACCGCCACCTCTTTGCCTTCGCGGACCGGCACGCCAAGCTGTTCAAATGCGTCCTCAACCTCTTTGCTTAAAAACGCATTCGCCCCCGTTTGCTGTACCGCTCCCGGCTCAGATGCGCAGGTTTCATCGCAATTGCCGCAGGACGGCGCGGAGTAATAGCTATACTCCTGGTAATTCAGTTTGTCGTAATGCGCTTTCAGCCAGTGCGGCTCTTCCATGGAGAGCCATGCGTTAAAGGCATTCAGGCGAAATTCCAGCATCCAGTCGGGTTCATTTCGTTTTGCCGAAATCGCACGCACGACATCTTCGTTGATCCCTTTCGCCAGCTCATCAGTTTGCAGTTGGGTGAAGAAGCCCTCTTTATAATTAAGGTGCCCGCCAGCCCAGGTGTTGACATCGTCAGTTGCTTCAGTATTACGAGACATAGTACCGCCTATACCCCAAAACTTTCGCCACAGCCGCATTCGTTCTGGGCTTTCGGGTTATGAAATTTAAATAACTGATTTAATCCTTCGCGAACGAAATCGACCTCTGTACCGTCGATAAACGGCATCGCCTGTAACGGCACATAAAGTCTGGCGCCATCCGTTTCAAACAACAGATCGTCTTTTTGGACCTCGCGGACGGTGTCCAGCACGTAGCCGAATCCCGCACATCCCGTTTGCTTCACGCCTAAACGCACGCCCAACATGTCGGGTTGCTTTGCTACCAGCTCGCGGATATGCGCCGCAGCCGCTGGCGTTAACGTCAGTCCACGCCAGGCAAAATCGTCCGGGTTAAATGTTCCTGAATGCAATTCCATAGAGTTACCTCGAGTCACTAGCTTTGAAGCTATAACACCATGTTAGTGATAATGATTATCACTTCAACCCCTCAACAGCAGGGGCATTCGGGTTAATCGCCCTTTTTGACTACTTTTACTAAGCATAGACCCTGCAGCGTGGGTTTACAGGGATGGAATTTTTTGTTCAATACATTGATTAACAATGGATTATAAAAATCCAATCGTTCAGGCAGGTCAAATATTAAAAGATGTATAGATAATGTCTATTTAAGGGATAGGTTTTGATAATTTAATTAAATCATGCGATTATTTTATAATCAGAAACTTAGTATTTTCTCGTGATAGATAAGGACGGACTATTTAACGTCCAAAATTGAGCCCTCAGCGCGATTTTTCTTCACGAGCTGCACCATTTTTCATGCTTCCTGTGGAGGTGATTTATAAAAAACACCACATCGCCTTCCAGACATAACCCACGTTACTGTTTGTGCGGCTACTTTTAGGTTCCTACTTGATAGCGTAACAAAGTTCTTCTCAACATCAAAATTAAGCTATATGCCCCCCAAAAAATATCAATAATTTTTATATATTTATTATTACTGCTCATATTAAATTCAAGCTTTCCATTCCCCCCATAAATATAAATAAAATATATTGAAAATGTATGGCATTAATTGCCTTGTGTTCTCATGCAATATGTCGTTTATTAAAGTCTCCTTACTTATATGAAATGGAATTGTAGAAATGGCTATACCTGCATATTTATGGTTAAAAGATGATGGAGGAGCAAATATCAATGGCTCGGTAGATGTTCGCGACCGTGAGAGGAGCATTGAGATCTTGGGCTTTGGTCATGGCCTGCACCTCCCTACCGACAACAACACAGGGAAAATAACAGGGACACGAGTGCATAGCGCACTTGTATTCGAAAAGGAGTTCGATAGCTCCAGCCCATATCTTTACAAAGCGGTAGCCACTGGGCAAACCCTTAAGGAGGCTGAATTCAAATGGTACAAAATCAATGACGCCGGTCAGGAAGTTGAATATTTCAACATGCTACTCGAAACAGTGAGGGTGGTTTCAATTTGTCCCCTAATGCACGACGTAAAAAACGCAGCAACTGAAAAACATAATCACCTTGAAAGCATTGCCCTTAGATATGAGCGAATAACCTGGAAGCACTGCGACGGGAACTTGATATTTTCTGATTCATGGAGTGAGCGGTGATTCGTTGTACATTTCATTTAAACGGTGGACAACTATCGAATCTTAGCTGCCCTGGTGTTGGCTTCTTCCCTGCATATTCCGGTAACAATGGTGAGCATAGAAATAACCCTGACTCGGTAACAATTAAGGATATAGGTCCGCTTCCCCCTGGTAAATACTATATTGTTTCACGTCCGAAAGGCGGGGTTTTCAGCGCGATTAAAGACTATACTGCGTCAGAGATTAGCGGTTCAAACCGCGATATCTGGTTCGGATTATTCAGAGAGGATGAAAAATTAGATGACGTTACGTTCTATAGTAAGGTCAGTCGGGGGTATTTCAGATTGCACCCAGCGGGGTATAAGGGTGTCAGTAATGGTTGCATAACGCTCCCCAGCAGAGCTCATTATAACATACTCAGACAAGCTCTCTTAAACACTCCACAAATACTGGTTACCTCCAGCATTCGTGCATACGGCACTGTTCAGGTGTATTAATGAAGCATATCAAAAAAATCATCACTTGGTATTTATTTGCAATGTCTTGGGTTTGTTTTTTCCTCCTGTTATTTAGATACTTACCTGAAAAGAAATTATTTGATTTAATCTACCCTAGTATAAAAGAGATGGATCCAAATACGTGGGACAATACCCATATGACTGTTATTTTTATAGCCGCATTATTATTGAACGGGATTTTTATATTATCCGTGTCAATGATAATGGAAAGATGTAAAAATTAAATGCCTACTTAACAGTAGGACTTCCGTCCTACTGTTTTCGGTATCGACGACAAACAACAAAAAACCCTTAAGTCTGCTTGCTGGCAGGCTTAAGGGTTCCGGCCCCATCCGGCGCTTATCTCCGGCACTCACGATGGCTTAGCTCTTGAAGGGGCGATAAGAAGAATCTCATACACTGAACAGTTTTTTTTAACACTAATGGCGGTTTGACTATTTTATAAGCACGTTTAGCCACCCGGTTAGCACTCTGGTTCACTAAGCGCATCCAGCAACAGGCGCAACCCTGCTGGCTGATGCTCTCGAGAAAGGTATAAACCATATATCGGCAGGCATTTAGGTTGAAGCTCGGGCAATAGTCTAATCAGTTTTCTCTGTGCCAGCCCTTCCCGCGCCTCCAGTTCAGGCACCAACGCAACGCCTATTCCCGCCAACGCCGACTCACAAAGTAGCGAAGAGATCCCGGCGCTCAAATTACCTCTGATTGCAGCAGAGACAGCCTGGCCCTGGGCATCCAGAAAGTGCCAGGATTTTCCAGCAAAACCGCTGTAGTAGAGACAATTATGCTGCGTAAGATCATCGATAGTCTCTGGAGTGCCATGCTGATGCAGATAATCAACAGACGCACAGAGCACCGATTTACAGTCGCCAAGGCGACGGGCGATAGTCCCTGGCTCGGGGTTTTCCGTTATACGGATCGCCACATCGATACGTTCTCCCACGAGGCTTACCGGTTGGTTATTGATCTCCACCTCGATACGCAGTTGCGGATACCTCGCCAGAAAAGCGGGCAGAACCGGCGCTAAGATATGCAAGGCAGTAAAATGTGCACAGGCCACACGTAACGTGCCGGACGGCGTTTGTGCGGCGCTGGCGGCGCCAATATCCAGCGAAAGTTGCGCCAGAGAACGTGTTTTCAGTAATGCCTCTTCACCCGCTGGCGTGATCGTCAAACGGCGCGACGAACGATGGATAAGCCTTGTCCCCGCCCATTTCTCCATCTCGTCGAGATATCGACTGACCATCGGGCGCGACAACCCCAATGCGCGCGCGGCGGCACTCAGACTGCCCAAATCACAGATATGGTTGAATACCGTTGCCGCCATCACTCTGTCCATTGCATCCCATCCGATCGTTTTATGAAACTCAGCATGTCCTAATGAGGGAATTCTAACAGATACGAATATGCTTAAAATACGGGGACTATCAAAAGACAATTCCCTGCATAAGGTTACCTGGTATGAAAGTTAAATCTCTGGCCCTGTTATTACCTCTGTTTGCGTCTTCAGCTTTTGCCGCACCGCTACAGCTCGACGTCTATAATCCGCAGGATAAGGCTATTTTCCCAGTCTCTTCGACGCTGGTGTCTGGCCCCAAAGAGGCGATTTTGTTTGACGCCCAGTTCAGCACCAAAGATGGCGAACAACTGGTGCAGATGATTCGCGCCAGCGGTAAAACGCTGAAGGCTATCGTGATCACTTCCGGCGATCCGGATTTCTATTTCGGTCTGCAGCCCATCGTCAACGCGTTCCCGCAGGTTAAAGTTCTGGCAACACCGCACGTAGTAGACCATATCCGCGCCACCAAAGAGGCTAAGCTGCAGTTCTGGGGCCCTCAAATGAAGGACGGCGCGCCAACATCGCTCACCGTTCCACAGGCGACCACGCAAACGCATTTCACGATTGATGGCGAAACGCTGGAACTGCGTCATCCTGACGATTATGCAGCCTATGTCTGGATCCCGGCGAACCGTGCCATTATTGGCGGGACCGGCGTGGCTTCCGGGATTCACGTCTGGACGGCGGATACACAATCTGCAGAACAACGTAGCGCATGGCGTAGCGTACTGAGCGAAATGCAGAATTTACAGCCTACTCAGGTAGTTCCGGGCCATTACATTGGCGAACGCCCTGCGGGCGATAAGGCCATTCGCTTCACACATGACTATTTACAGTCGTTTGAGCAGGCGTTGGGGGCGAAGAAAGGTTCAGACTATGTGATTAAAACCATGACCGCAGCATGGCCGGGTCTTGCGGACGCAAGTTCTCTGGAGCTAAGTGCGAAGGTTAATAGCGGTGAGATGAAGTGGTAATTAAGATCTAAGGCAAAAAATAACCCCGAACGCGTGTCGGGGTTTTATTACGATAAGCATACCGGAATCAATGAACGCCCATGCGCCAGGCAAAATAGATCTCTTCTTTCAATTCAGTTGAAGAGAGCGCCAACAGATCTGCAAACTCCAGCTCAAGTTGTTTCAGTCTTTTCAGGTACTGAGCCGGTGAAAGATCGGTTTTATCACGACGTAAAAATTCTATTGCCAGTTGGGCCGGGTCTAATTGGGTAGACATATCATCCTCGCTTGTGTTCAAAACCTGCACAGTATAACACATTCCCTGTGCAGATAATGACCAAAAGCAATATGCATCACAAAATTGCGGTTGTCAGACGCGACGTGCAGCACAATCGTCCCTGCTCATCGAAGATTTCGATTTGCCACACCTGATGACGAGAGCCGGTATGTACCGCGCGACATACCCCTCTGACGCGCCCTTCCCGCGCGGAGCGAATATGGTTGGCGTTAACCTCCAGGCCCACGACTTTCTGTTCCCCCTGGGTACACAGGTAGCCAGCCACCGAACCGATACTTTCCGCCAGCACTACGGACGCGCCGCCGTGCAGCAAACCAAAAGGTTGTTTGGTACGGTGATCCACCGGCATCGTGGCTTCCAGCGTATCATCGCCAATGTGCACAAAACGAATATCGAGCAGCCCCACCATGTTTCCTTCACCCATAGCATTGAGTGCCTCGAGTGTAACTTCACGTTTCCAGATCATCCTATAATCTCCAGCAGTGCCTGTAATGGATGGCGAACGCCCGTGCCTTCAACGCGTTTGACCTGGCTGCGACAGGAGTATCCAGTAGCCAGGCAACGGTTACGCGGCAATCGTTGCATTGCCTGGTGCCATGATAGCTCATAGATCCCCAGTGAATTCTGATGATTCTTCACTTCGTGACCATAAGTGCCCGCCATTCCACAGCAACCCACGCTGACGTTCTCCAGTCTGGCGCCAAAGCGCGCAAAGATAGCCGCCCACTGCGCAGGCGCGCCCGGCAGGGCCGTCACCTCAGTACAGTGTCCAAAGAAGTACCACGGTTCGCCGCCGATTGTGACTGCCGGCTGTGACTCCAGGACTGTCGATAACCATTCGTTAGCCAGCAGCACATGGAAATCACCCCGCTGTTCCCCGAGCGCCAGCTTGTATTCATCGCGATAACAGAGCACCAGCGCCGGATCGACCCCCACCATCGGAATGTTCAGCTTCGCCACCCGGTTGAGAAACTCGGATGTCTTTTTCGCTGTTTTGGCAAAACGGTTTAAAAAGCCCTTAATATGCTGAGCTTTGCCGTTTGGCGAGAAAGGCAGCAATACCGGCTGCAGACCCAACTTTTCAACCAGGCGTATAAAATCAGCCACCACCTGCGCATCGTAATAGCTGGTGAACGGGTCCTGCACCACCAGCACCGTACGGGCTTTTTGCTCAATGCTGAGCAACTCGAGCTGTTCCAGCGTCATATTGGCAGAACGATGACCAACCATCTGACGTTGAAGCGATGGCGCAGACAGCAGCGGTAAATCGACCATACCGATGTGCTTTTTAGCCAGATTCCGCACCAGCGGCTGGTTGATGAAAAAGTTAAACGTTTTGGGCGCCCGCGCCATTAACGGCGCATAACTCTCAACGGTCGCCACCATGTGATCGCGCAACGGTCTCAGATAACGCGTGTGGTACATTTGCAGGAAGCGCGAGCGGAATTCCGGGACATCGATTTTAATCGGACACTGTGTGGAACAGGCTTTACACGCCAGACAGCCGGACATTGCCTCTTTTACTTCGTGCGAGAAATCGTATTCACCCTTGCGCGCATGCCAGCTGTTGCGGGTACGGGCAATCAGCGTACGTAAACTGGCGCGTTTTTCCGGTAGCTCTTTCTCCAGCTGTACCGGGTCAATCCCGCGATCGGCCAGCAGACGCAGCCATTCACGCACCAGCGTGGCCCGCCCCTTCGGTGAATGAATACGGTTGAGGCTAATTTTCATCGACGGACACATGGGGCTTTTCGCATCGAAGTTAAAGCACAATCCGTTACCGTTACACTCCATCGCCCCGCGCCACTCCTGGCGTACGGCCAGCGGGATCTGACGGTCATACGTTCCGCGCTTCACCGCGTCCACTTTCATCATCGGCGCATCTACGCCTTCAGGTGGACAGATTTTCCCCGGATTCAGCCGGTTTTGCGGATCAAAGACCGATTTTACTTTACGCAGTTCGCTATACAGCTCCTCACCGAAGAACGCCGGGCTGTATTCTGCACGAAAACCTTTTCCATGCTCGCCCCAAAGCAGTCCGCCATATTTTGCCGTCAACGCGACGACATCGTCAGAAATGCGTTTCATCAGCACTTCCTGCTGCGGGTCGCACATATCCAGCGCGGGTCTGACGTGCAGCACGCCTGCGTCTACGTGACCAAACATGCCGTAACTGAGACCATGGCTATCGAGCAGCGCGCGGAACTCGGCAATATAGTCAGCCAGATGTTCAGGCGGGACGCACGTATCCTCGGCAAACGGGATCGGCTTCGCGGCACCTTTAGCATTCCCCAGCAAACCAACGGCTTTTTTACGCATAGCGTAAATTCGTTCTACACCCGCCAGTTCGGTACATAGCTGCCAGCCAATGACGCCCGCTTCCTGACGAGCGATTAAGCCATCCAGACGTTCACACAGTGCGCTGACCTGCGAATCAATCAATGCTTCGTCGTCACCAGCAAACTCCACAATGTTCAGACCCAGCATCTCTTTATCAGGAACATCGGTAATCAATTCACTTACCGAGTGCCAGACGATATCTTCCCGCGCCAGATTAAGCACTTTAGAGTCGACGGTTTCTACCGACAGCGCGCGAGCTTCCACCATCACCGGGGCATTACGCAACGCCGAGTCGAAAGAGTCGTACTTAACGTTAACCAGTTGTCTGACTTTGGGCAGCGGCGTGATGTCCAGACGGGCTTCGGTGATAAACGCCAGCGTACCTTCAGAGCCGGTAAGAATGCGGGTTAAATCAAATTCGGTCATCTCATCGTTAAAGACGTGCCGTAGATCGTAACCGGTCAGGAAGCGATTAAGTTTGGGGAATTTATCAATGATCAACTGTCGGTTATCGCGGCAACGCTCATAAACCGTCTTGTAGATGCGGCCAATAGTGGTATTGCTGTTACCCAGCGTTTGGGCAAGTTCGACCGGCATTGGCTGAGTATCAAGAATATCGCCGCCCATCAGCACCGCGCGGATACCCAGCACGTGATCGGAGGTTTTACCGTAAACCAACGAACCTTGTCCGGATGCGTCGGTATTGATCATCCCCCCCAACGTTGCCCGGTTACTGGTGGATAATTCGGGAGCAAAGAAATAGCCGTAAGGTTTCAGAAACTGGTTGAGCTGGTCTTTAATCACCCCGGCTTCGACCCGCACCCAGCCTTCCTGCACATTGATTTCTATAATGCGGCTCATATAGCGGGACATATCAACAATAATGCCCTGATTCAGCGCCTGACCGTTGGTCCCGGTGCCGCCGCCGCGCGGGGTAAAAATCAGCGAAGAGAAAAGAGGTTCCGCCGCCAGACGGGCGATCAGCGCCACATCTGCGGTTGAACGCGGGAAAACAACAGCATCAGGAAGCAGCTGATAAATACTGTTATCCGTCGACATTGTCAGGCGATCGGCATAGCTCGTTGCCGTATCGCCCGTAAATCCTTGCTGCTCCAGCGCCTGCAAAAAATTGAGCACCAGTTGAACGACACCTGGCGCCTGAGAAATTTGTGGAATCATTATAGTGACCCTTTCCTGCGGTCTGTGTTGTGAATTTAATCGTTTGCGTGTTGCTTTGTTTGTTGTATCACATTTTTTTCTAATACGCTCAGCAGATTTACAGGCAGAATCCGCCTGTTCAAAACCGCTGAAATTGCTCATCATTACAGGGTGTCATTTAAGTGTTCACGTCGCGTCAACGTTCTGGCGCAAAGACAAAGGTGAAAAGTATTTATGGTAAATTTCCGTCAGCCCAGGGATATTGCACAAGTGCTGCTATCGGTGCTGTTTTTAGCCATCATGATTGTGGCCTGTCTCTGGATTGTTCAACCCTTTATCCTCGGTTTTGCATGGGCAGGTACGGTGGTCATTGCAACCTGGCCGATCCTGCTACGCTTACAAAAATTACTTTGGGGACGCCGCTCACTGGCCGTGCTGGTAATGACCCTGCTGCTGGTGCTGTTGTTTATCATTCCTATCGCGCTGCTGGTTAATAGCATTGTTGATGGCAGCGGGCCGTTGATCCATGCCGTAACCGCTGGCGATATGACGTTGCCGGATCTGGCGTGGTTGAACAGTATTCCGTTGGTCGGTGCCAAAATGTATGCCGCATGGCACAGCCTGCTGGATATGGGCGGCTCGGCCATCATGGCCAAGGTTCGTCCTTATATTGGCACGACGACAACCTGGTTTGTCGGACAGGCTGCGCATATTGGTCGCTTTATGATGCACTGTGGTCTGATGCTGCTGTTCAGCGCCCTGCTGTACTGGCGCGGTGAACAGGTGGCGTTAGGTATTCGCCATTTTGCTTGTCGCCTGGCATCCAAACGCGGCGATGCTGCCATTCTGCTGGCAGCGCAGGCCATTCGCGCCGTCGCATTAGGTGTTGTGGTCACCGCCCTGGTGCAGGCTGTTCTTGGCGGCATTGGTCTGGCGGTAACCGGCGTGCCGTATGCCACGCTGCTGGCGGTATTGATGATCCTGTCATGCCTGATCCAACTGGGGCCGTTACCGGTGCTGGTGCCGGCCATTATCTGGCTGTACTGGACGGGGGATTCAACCTGGGGCACCGTGCTGCTGGTGTGGAGCGGCGTGGTCGGTACACTGGATAACGTTATTCGCCCGATGCTGATTCGCATGGGCGCCGATTTGCCGCTGATCCTGATTCTCTCTGGAGTCATCGGCGGACTGATTGCTTTCGGTATGATTGGTCTGTTCATCGGCCCGGTAGTACTGGCCGTCTCCTGGCGTCTGTTCTCAGCCTGGGTAAACGAAGCCCCTGCACCAGGCAGCAATCCGGATGAAATCCTCGAAGAAATTGCTGAAATGGAACGCAATAAGTAATCCCACTTCAGGCGGCACTGCCGCCTGATTGTTTAACAATGCTAATCAGTTCCTTTCCCTTACTGTATTGGACTGAACCTCACCCTCTTTAAATACTCATTTGTGTCGCAAATTCTTTACAGTTTTTAAACTATTGAGATGAATCTGATCGACGTAAAAAACCAGTATGCCTACTATTAGCCCATGGCTTTAGATCAACACATTGATTTATAAGCATGGAAATCCCCTGAGTGAAACAACGAATTGCTGTGTGTAGTCTTTGCCCATCTCCCACGATGGGCTTTTTTTTGTCCTTAGCACGCCTCGCCACCCACCTAACCGCTCCACACGTCCACTTCCCCGTTGATGAACAAATAATATTGCACAAGATACTGTGACTCTCTTCAAGCCGAAATATCCACAGCAATGTTATTACTATTCCACCGTCTTTGATGAGGTTATCAAATAATGAACGCATTAGAACTCCAGGCTATCCGCCATATTTTTGCTATGACGGTAGAAGAAAGCGCTATGTATATCTCGCGGGATCATAATGTTGCCGCCTGGCATCAATGGGAAAATGGCGAAAGGGAAATCCCGGAAGACATCACGCGAATTTGTGCAGAAATGAAGGCCATGAGAAAGTTAAGAATTAACGCAATTATCGACAAAATAAATAATCGTATCGGTAATAACACCATGCGTTTTTTCCCCGATTTCATCTCTTTTCAGACGGTTTATCAGCACGATAATTTTCTTGACTGGAAAATCTACCAATCTGCTGCTGCAGAGCTGTATGCCCACGACCTTGAGCGTTTGTGTTAAGAGACAGCAACACCACTCTCATTTAGCCTCTTCGCTGAGTAACATATTATGAAAAATACCTATTTCTCCACTGCGATAGGGCTGTACTTTAATTACCTGGTACACGGCATGGGGGTGATTCTGATGAGCCTCAATATGTCTGCACTGGAACAACAGTGGCAGACCAATGCCGCGGGTGTTTCAATTGTTATTTCCTCACTCGGCATTGGCCGTTTAAGCGTCTTACTGGTGGCAGGCATGCTCTCAGATCGCTATGGCCGCAGACCGTTTATTATTTTCGGCATGACCTGCTACCTGATTTTCTTTGTCGGCATCGTCAATACTCACAGTATTTATATTGCCTATGCATTTGGTTTTTTGGCAGGAATGGCAAACAGTTTTCTCGATGCCGGTACATACCCCAGCCTGATGGAGGCGTTTCCCCGCACACCCAGCACGGCCAATATTTTAATTAAAGCGTTCGTCTCCAGTGGCCAGTTTCTACTGCCTATGATTATCAGTCTACTGGTGTGGGCCGAACTTTGGTTTGGCTGGTCCTTCCTGCTGGCTGCAGCCATTATGTTATTCAACGGTGTGTTTTTGTTTCGCTGTCGGTTCCCGCCGCATCCCGGGCCTGATATCGTCATCAGAACACAACCTGCAAAACAAAAAACCGCACAGCCTGAACCTCAATGCTCCTTGCTCGACCTTGCTAGTTATACCTTATACGGCTATATCGCCATGGCGACATTTTATCTGGTGAGCCAGTGGCTGGCACAATACGGACAGTTCGTCGCCGGGATGTCCTATACGTTATCGATCAAACTCTTAAGCATTTACACGTGCGGTTCCCTGTTGTGCGTTTTGATTACTGCCCCACTGGTACGCAAAGCAGCACGCGCGACATCGTTATTGACGCTGTACACGTTCATTTCATTTTTCGCCCTGCTCATGGTGTGTCTGCATCCAACAACCTACGTGGTCATCGTCTTCGCGTTTGTCATCGGTTTTTCTTCAGCCGGAGGCGTGGTACAAATCGGTTTAACGCTGATGGCGGCACGCTTTCCGCAGGCAAAGGGCAAAGCCACCGGGATTTACTACAGCGCAGGCAGCATAGCCACTTTTACCATCCCGTTGATTACAGCGAAACTTTCCGAGATTAGCATCGCTCACATCATGTGGTTTGATACCGCCATAGCCGCTGTAGGTTTTCTGTTGGCGCTGTTTATTGGTTATCGCAGCAACATCGCGTCAAAGCATCAATTAAAAATGACTCAAGTCGCAGAATAGCGCGGATGCAATATTGTTCCTCATACCTGCAAAATAATTGACTGCATTTTTAAAATTTCAGCAAAAAGTGGGCGCAGAGTATTAAATTCACAATTTGACATGCAACATCCCTGGTAAGTTAAACGCCATGCTATGTAGGCCCAATAGTTACCACCCGGTATATTATTCACAAGGTCGCCGCAATTTAAACTAAACCGACGAGCACAGAACAATTTTAAAATCCGCAAGGAGTTGTGAAAATGTCTCAAAACAAGACCTTTACTACGCCATTTCTTTTGGCGATAAGCTGTATTTATTTAAGTTATTTTTTACACGGAATTAGCGTCATTACATTGGCGCAAAATATGAGCTCGCTTGCAGAAAAATTCTCCACCGACAATGCCGGGATTGCCTATTTAATTTCCGGCATTGGTCTTGGTCGATTAGTGAGTATTTTATTCTTTGGGGTGCTCTCAGACAAATTTGGTCGGCGGGCAATCATTCTGTTAGGTGCGATTCTGTACATGCTGTTTTTCTTCGGTATTCCCGCCAGCCCGAATCTGATGATTGCCTTTATTCTGGCTGTTTGCGTCGGTGTGGCAAACTCGGCGCTGGATACAGGCGGCTATCCGGCATTGATGGAGTGTTTCCCTAAGGCATCTGGATCCGCTGTTATCCTGGTTAAAGCGATGGTCTCGTTTGGGCAGATGGTCTACCCCATCGTCGTCAGCACCATGCTGCTCAATCATATCTGGTACGGCTATGCGGTCATTATCCCGGGCGTATTGTTTGTCATCATCACCTTAATGTTGCTAAGAAGTCGCTTCCCCAGCCAGATGGTGGATGCGGGCATTGCAAAAGAACTCCCCCAGATGAACAGTAAACCGTTGGTCTGGCTGGAAGGCGTGGCATCCGTCATGTTCGGGGTAGCCGCATTTTCGACCTTTTACGTCATCGTTGTCTGGATGCCGAAATACGCGATGGCATTTGCCGGTATGGCAGAAGCCGACGCGCTAAAAACCATCTCTTACTACAGCATGGGATCGCTGGTCTGCGTGTTTATTTTTGCAGCGCTGCTTAAGAAAATGGTTCGACCTATTTGGGCGAATGTCTTTAACGCCGGACTGGCAACCGTCACCGCCGCCATTATCTATTTATATCCATCTCCATTGGTGTGTAACGCCGGTTCATTTCTGATTGGGTTCTCTGCAGCAGGGGGGATTTTACAGCTCGGCGTTTCGGTGATGTCAGAGTTTTTTCCCAGGAGCAAAGCCAAAGTCACCAGTATTTATATGATGATGGGTGGCGTCGCCAACTTTATTATCCCATTAATCACCGGATACCTTTCTAACATTGGCCTGCAGTACATCATTTTGCTGGACCTCGCATTCGCTTTGCTGGCCTTCGTCACCGCGATCATCGTTTTTATTCGTTACTACCGCGTATTTGATATTCCCCAAAATGATGTGCGGTTGGGCGAACGTTATTTTCAATAAATTATTCAGAAGGAGTATCAAATGGACGTAACTGCAAAATATGAACTGATTGGTCTGATGGCCTACCCTATCAGACATAGTCTGTCGCCTGAAATGCAAAACAAGGCATTAGAAAAAGCAGGATTGCCTTTTACTTACATGGCATTTGAAGTTGATAACTCAACGTTTGCTAACGCAATTGCCGGGCTGAAAGCCTTAAAGATGCGCGGTACCGGAGTCTCTATGCCCAACAAACAGCTGGCATGCGAATATGTTGATGAATTAACGCCTGCAGCCAAACTGGTCGGCGCGATCAATACTATCGTCAATGACGATGGTTACCTGCGCGGCTACAATACCGATGGCACCGGTCATATTCGGGCAATCAAGGAAAGCGGTTTCGATATCAGAGGTAAAACCATGGTACTGTTGGGCGCAGGCGGCGCGTCAACGGCCATTGGCGCCCAGGCAGCGATTGAAGGCATCAAAGAAATCAAACTCTTCAACCGCCAGGATGAGTTCTTTGCCAAAGCGCAAGAATTCGCTAAACGTGTCAATGAGAATACCGACTGCGTGGTCACCGTTATCGATCTCGACGATCGACAGGCTTTTGCTGACGCACTGGCCAGTGCAGATATTTTGACCAACGGTACGAAAGTGGGCATGAAACCGCTGGAGAACGACTCTCTCGTAACCGACGTTACCCTGCTGCGACCGGACCTGCTGGTAACTGAATGCGTCTACAACCCGCATATGACCAAATTATTGCAGCAGGCACAACTTGCCGGTTGCAAAACGATTGATGGTTACGGCATGTTGTTATGGCAAGGGGCTGAACAGTTCAAACTCTGGACCGGGAAAGATTTCCCACTGGAGTATGTGAAACAGGTTATGGGTTTTGCAGCCTGACGGACAAGCATTTGTAATATATTAATAGGGTAATCGATGAAAACCGTAACCGTAAAAAACCTCGTGATTGGCGAGGGTGCGCCGAAGATCATTGTCTCGCTGATGGGTAAAGACATCGCAACGGTAAAAAGTGAAGCGCTGGCCTATCGCGAAGCGGATTTCGATATTCTGGAATGGCGCGTTGACCATTTCAGCGATATCTCCTCCATAGATGCCGTGCTGGAAGCTGCACGCACCATCCGCGATGTAATGACTGACAAACCGCTGCTGTTTACCTTTCGTAGCGCTAAAGAAGGTGGTGAACAGGCGCTATCTGTTGAAAACTATATCGAGCTAAACCGTGCGGCAGTAGATAGCGGTCTGGTGGATATGATCGACCTGGAGCTTTTCACTGGTGATGAGTTGGTTAAAGCCACCGTCGAACATGCGCACGCTAAAAATGTCGCCGTCATTATGTCGAATCATGATTTCCATAAGACGCCAGCCGCACAAGAGATTATTCAACGTCTGCGTAAAATGCAGGAACTTGGCGCTGATATTCCTAAAATCGCCCTGATGCCGCAGAACACATCGGATGTATTGACCCTGCTTGGCGCCACCCTGGAAATGCAAGAACGCTATGCCGATCGGCCGATCATTACCATGTCGATGGCCAAAACAGGGGTGATTTCACGCCTGTCCGGTGAGGTTTTCGGTTCAGCGGCAACCTTTGGCGCGGTGAAAAAAGCCTCTGCCCCTGGGCAAATTTCGGTCACCGATCTACGTACCGTTTTGACCATATTGCATCAGGCGTAATAATAAAATTTATTCATATTAATATCAGTAATGCCCTGCCCCAGATATTCGCTCATTCACGAATATCGGGCAGCTGGCCGGACATTATTAAATAACTCAAATTATTATTGTCGAATATAGCGACAGGCTGTCGCACGCATATAATCTGGAGTTTACATGAAATTATTAAGACCAAAACGCATTGATGGTCGGGTACCCGTATTATCCGCAACTGAAGCCATTAATTACATTCCTGATGAAGCAACGCTCTGTGTTTTAGGCGCAGGCGGAGGTATCCTCGAAGCAACGACATTAATTAACGCGCTGGCTGAAAAATATAAAAATGAACAGTCACCGCGAAACTTATCATTGATTAGCCCTACGGGACTGGGTGACCGTGCAGACCGTGGAATTAGCCCGCTGGCACAGGAAGGTTTAGTCAAATGGGCATTATGCGGTCACTGGGGACAATCACCACGAATCTCCGACCTCGCTGAACAGAATAAAGTCGCCGCCTACAACTATCCTCAGGGCGTATTAACCCAGACCCTGCGTGCATCGGCAGCCCACCAGCCGGGCATTCTGAGTGAGATTGGTATCGGAACATTTGTCGATCCCCGCCAACAGGGCGGAAAACTGAATGAAGTGACCACCGACGATCTGATCAAGCTGGTGGAAATCGATAACAAAGAGTACCTCTATTACAAAGCCATTGCGCCAAACATCGCCTTTATTCGTGCCACCACCTGCGACAGCGAAGGCTACGCCACCTTTGAAGATGAAGTTATGTATCTCGATGCGCTGGTGATTGCCCAGGCCGTACACAACAGCGGCGGCATCGTCATGATGCAGGTGCAAAAAATGGTGAAGAAAGCCACCCTGCACCCGAAAGCGGTACGTATCCCGGGCTATCTGGTCGATATTGTGGTCATCGACCCCGATCAAACTCAACTGTACGGCGGTGCGGCAGTTAACCGCTTTATCTCGGGCGATTTTGTCCTCGATGACAGCCAACAAACGCCCCTGGCGCTCAATCAGCGTAAACTGGTGGCTCGCCGCGCCCTGTTCGAAATGCGTAAAGGCGCGGTCGGCAACGTTGGCGTGGGTATCGCCGATGGTATAGGTCTCGTCGCGCGCGAAGAAGGCTGCGCTGACGACTTCATTCTGACGGTTGAGACTGGCCCGATAGGCGGTATTACCTCTCAGGGCATCGCTTTTGGCGCCAACGTCAACACTCGCGCAATTCTGGATATGACCTCTCAGTTTGACTTCTATCACGGTGGCGGGCTGGATGTATGCTATTTAAGCTTTGCTGAGGTGGATCGCCACGGCAACGTCGGCGTACATAAATTCAATGGCAAAATCATGGGCACTGGCGGTTTTATCGATATCAGCGCCACCTCGAAGAAAATAATATTTTGCGGCACATTAACTGCCGGAAGTCTGAAAACAGAAGTTGCCGATGGCAAATTAAATATCGTTCAGGAAGGACGGGTAAAAAAATTCGTCAATGAATTACCTGAAGTTACTTTCAGCGGGAAAATTGCCCTCGAGCGAGGGCTTGATGTGCGCTACATCACCGAGCGCGCTGTATTTAGGTTAAAAGAAGATGGTCTTCATTTAATCGAGATTGCCCCAGGAGTCTCTTTACAGGAAGACATTCTGGACAAAATGGATTTTTCTCCGGTTATTTCCCCCGAGCTGAAACTGATGGACGAAAGATTATTTATCGACACCTCGATGGGTTTTGTATTACCCGATGCGGCCAATTAAAAGGAGTACCCTAATGGATTTTTCATTAACTGAAGAACAAGAACTGCTGCTTGCCAGCATTCGGGAACTGATTACCAGTAATTTCCCGGAAGAATATTTCCGTACCTGCGATCAGACAGCTACCTATCCGAAAGAGTTTATGCGCGCCCTTGCCGACAATGGTATTTCGATGCTGGGCGTTCCGGAAGAGTTCGGCGGTATCCCGGCAGATTACGTCACGCAGATGCTGGCGCTGATGGAAGTGTCCAAATGCGGCGCACCCGCTTTTTTAATAACGAACGGTCAGTGTATCCACAGTATGCGCCGTTTTGGCTCCGCCGAGCAGTTACGTAAAACGGCAGAAAGCACCATGGAAACGGGCGATCCGGCCTATGCGCTGGCATTAACCGAGCCGGGAGCGGGTTCAGACAACAACAGCGCGACCACCAGCTACACTCGCAAAAATGGCAAGGTCTATCTCAACGGGCAAAAAACCTTTATCACCGGCGCGAAAGAGTACCCGTATATGCTGGTACTGGCTCGCGATCCGGAGCCGAAAGATCCGAAAAAAGCCTTTACGCTGTGGTGGGTGGATTCGAAGAAACCCGGCATTAAGGTTAATCCACTGCATAAGATTGGTTGGCACATGCTCAGCACCTGCGAAGTCTATCTTGATGACGTTGAAGTAGACGAAAGCGATAGGGTCGGCGAAGAAGGCATGGGTTTCCTTAACGTCATGTACAACTTTGAAATGGAACGGTTGATCAACGCTGCACGCAGTACCGGTTTTGCCGAGTGCGCCTTCGAAGATGCCGCCCGTTACGCTAACCAACGTATCGCATTTGGTAAACCGATTGGCCATAACCAGATGATCCAGGAAAAACTGGCGCTGATGGCGATTAAAATCGAAAACATGCGCAACATGGTGCTGAAAGTTGCCTGGCAGGCCGATCAGGAACAGTCACTGCGGACCAGCGCGGCGTTGGCAAAACTGTATTGCGCCCGTACGGCAATGGAAGTGATTGATGACGCCATTCAAATCATGGGCGGGTTGGGTTACACCGATGAAGCTCGCGTTTCCCGATTCTGGCGCGATGTCCGTTGCGAACGTATTGGCGGCGGTACCGACGAAATTATGATTTACGTCGCTGGTCGCCAAATCCTGAAAGACTATCAGAACAAGTAAGCGGTAATACGTGCCGGATAGCGCAAATGCGTTTTCCGGCACAAGCCAGGATAATCAGACCTCTGGCATCAGGCATTCCTGCTCAGCCAGATTATTTTTAAACTGCTTACGATAATCACTGGGTGTACAACCCACATGCCGCTGGAAGAGTTTGGCAAAGTGATCGACATTTTCATACCCTACCCGCCAGGAGATTTCCGCTAACGAGGCTTCCGTATTTGTCAGGGCAAATTTTGCCTCAGTCATCCGTCGCTGAATCACATAATTTATCGGAGAAATACGATACTCTTTAGTAAATTCGTGACAGATATAACTGACACTGGCACGGAATTTTTTGGAGAGCTGATCGAGAGTTATTTTTTCGCGGAAGTTATTATTCAAATAAACCAGCACATCTTTAATTAAAACATCTTTTTTGATATAACCTTGCTCTGAACGATATGCATTTTTAAAATTTTCGTAATATAAAACAGTTAGTGCATAAGCAAATGCATCGTAAGCTGAAGACGACAAATTATTTTTGCTCTGGGGCAGCATGACGCTCAACTCATTAAAGATACTCTTAATAACCTCCTTACCCTGAGTCACGCTTATGACCGGACACGAGTGCAGTTGTAATAGCTGATTATCCTGCCAACCGTTGAAACGAAAATCGTGGAGCGCACAGGTGTATGTGGTAGCAGGCGCATTGCTATCTGAAGCAACCGCATGAAGCCGCCCTTGCTCTATCACCACGATATCCCCGGCATGCGCAACATACAGCGACGAATCGATAATAAATCTTGCGACCCCTTTTTTGACATAAATAAGTTCCGTTTCATTATCGTGAACATGATGCCCCGACTCCCACTTAGGGTCATCACTGATGACGAATCGCGAAAACCTCGGGTTTTTCCCCGGTTCAAAAAGGGTCTCCATGGCATTATCAAAGCAGCGTTGATACATGACAACCTCCACCTAAAGGCAGCAATTTTATGAATTATTAATATGAAAAAATAAAAACGATAATGACGTTATACAACGTTATTCCTTCCAGGCGAAACAAAATTATTTGCGCCATCTGCAAGATGACACCGGCTGCTCCAGTGCATTGTCACCACTGATTATTTGTGTTTTATAATAATCAGAAAGAATAAATGTTATTAACCCTGCATTAATAATTTACATATAAGAAACAAATCAAGCATAAAAGCGATTAAAAACATGATGCATTTCGCATTTATTTTCACTGCCTTTGTCTTCCCGTTTTTTCCTGCAGTACGCAACGTCTGATTATTGCTGATAAACCCGGTAATCCCGGGTCGTTTTTTTTGCAAGATTGTTGGCAATGAAAACAGATTGTCCCGTCGAAAATACAGTCCCCTCTGTCGCACACTATTTTCAGTCAATTTTCCCTACTGTCGATAATGACGCGCCACGTCATTATCCACACGAGAATCACTGGAGATGCCATGAAAATAATAACCTGCTTTAAGTTGGTGCCTGAAGAACAGGACGTTGTTGTTACCCCACAGCGCTCGCTTAACTTTGACCGGGCCGATGCCAAAATCAGTCAGTTTGATTTAAATGCGATAGAGGCCGCTGCGCAACTTAGCGCCGAGGGTGATGAAATCGTCGCCTTAACGGTGGGTGGTTCGCTACTACAAAACTCTAAAGTGCGTAAGGACGTGCTGTCCCGCGGGCCGGACAGTTTGTTTATGGTGCAGGATCCACAGTTGGAGCACTCATTACCCCGCGATACCGCTCAGGCGCTGGCCTGCGCGGCCAAAAAAATGGATGTCGACCTGATGTTGTTCGGTGAAGGATCGGGGGATATCTACGCTCAGCAGGTCGGCTTACTGGTTGGTGAACTATTACAGCTCCCGGTGATTAATGCCGTCAGCCGCATCCAACGTAACGGCGATCGCCTGGTGGTTGAGCGCACGTTGGAAGATGAAGTCGAAGTGATTGATCTGCCGCTCCCCGCCGTACTTTGCGTGACGTCGGATATCAACACACCGCGTATCCCCTCAATGAAAGCGATTCTGGGCGCAGGTAAAAAACCGGTCACTCCGTGGCAAGCCAGCGATATTGGTTGGATACCTGCGTCACCGTTAGCAGAACTGGTGAGTCTCACCGTGCCGCCGCAAACCGAACGTCAGCACATCATTCTGGAAAATGACTCAGCAGAAGCCATTGCCGAACTGGCTGAACATCTGAAAAAAGCCCTGAACTAAGCCCAACGGAGAGAAATTATCATGAGTAAATTAGCCAACGTCTGGGTGTTCAGCGATAACGTAGAACGCTATGCAGAATTAATGGCCGGCGCTCGCCAGTGGGGTGAGCAGGTACACCTTATTGTGCAAGGCAGCGACCAGGCCAAGCAGTTGCAACCCCTGGGCGCTGATAAAATCGTCGTGCTCGAAGCAATCTCCGGTTTGCAGCGTGTTGAAAATTATGCCGAAACCATCGTCGCTCTGATACAGGAACACGCCGGACTGCTATTGATGCCCGCCACCAAACGGGCCAAATCCCTTGGCGCGCGCTTAAGCATTCAGCTCAACGCCGCGATGGTGAACGATGCCACATCAGTAACGCTTGATGCAGGCACACTGTTCGCTGAACACCGTATGTACGGTGGGCTGGCATTTGGCAAAGAAAAAATCAAAAGCACGCTGGCGATCATCACGCTTGCCCCTGGCCTGCTTGAACCCGTAGCGGAAAACGCCTCGCATAACAGCCCTGTTGTCTCAGCAAATTACATCTCACCGCACCATGAAATTATGTGCCTGGAGCGTCGCGCCAAATCCGTGAGCAGCGTGGACCTCAGCAAAGCCAAACGCGTGGTGGGTGTGGGTCGCGGCCTGGTTGCGCAAAACGACCTGGCAATGGTGCACCAACTGGCATCCGTACTGGGTGCTGAAGTGGGTTGTTCACGCCCCATTGCTGAAGGCGAAAACTGGATGGAGCGCGAACGCTATATTGGCGTTTCTGGCGTGTTATTGAAATCGGACCTTTACCTCACGCTAGGCATCTCAGGACAAATCCAGCATATGGTCGGCGGTAACGGCGCGAAAGTCATTGTCGCCATCAACAAAGATAAAAACGCGCCTATTTTCAATTACGCCGATTACGGCCTGGTAGGCGACATCTACAAAGTCGTTCCAGCGCTTATCGAACATCTCAGCCGCTAATCCTCTTTAACGCACATCTCCCGCTGCCTCGCGGCGGGAAAGGAGCATAAAGCATGTCAGATGAAAAATTTGATGCCATTGTGGTCGGTGCTGGCGTAGCGGGTACAATTGCAGGCTACGTTATGGCCCAGGCAGGACTGGACGTACTGGTCATCGAGCGCGGGAACAGCGCAGGCAGTAAAAATATGACCGGTGGGAGACTCTACGCGCACAGCCTTGAGCGCATCATGCCTGGATTTGCGCAGGAAGCACCGCTCGAACGTAAAGTGACCCGCGAAAAAATCTCCTTTCTGACCGAAGAAAGCGCCGTTACCCTCGACTTCCATCGTGAGAAAGACAACGCGCCAGCGCAGGATTCCTGGACAGTTTTGCGCAACAGGCTCGACCCATGGCTTATGGAAAAAGCGGAACAGGCTGGCGTACAGTTCATTCCCGGCGTGCGCGTCGACGCACTAATCCGCGAAGGTAATAAAGTCACCGGCGTGCAAGCCGGGGACGACATCCTGGAAGCCAATATGGTTATCCTTGCCGATGGCGTCAATTCTATCCTGGGACGGTCACTGGGGATGGTGCCTCCCTCTTCTGCACAGCACTATGCCGTTGGCGTGAAAGAGCTGATCGGCTTACCGTCAGCGGTCATTGCGGATCGATTCAACCTGTCAGGCAACGAAGGTGCAGCCTGGCTGTTTGCAGGCTCGCCGTCAGATGGACTGATGGGCGGAGGATTTCTGTATACCAACCAGAACTCCATCTCTTTGGGTCTGGTGTGTGGACTGGGAGAGATTGCCCATGCGACGAAAAGCATTCCACAAATGCTGGAAGACTTTAAGCAACACCCGACAATTCGTCCGTTGATTGCCGGCGGCGAACTGCTGGAGTACTCCGCACATATGGTACCGGAAGGTGGACTGGCAATGGTTCCGAAGCTGGTTGATGACGGTGTGATGATCGTCGGCGATGCCGCTGGTTTCTGTCTGAATCTGGGTTACACGGTGCGTGGCATGGATTTGGCGATAGCCTCCGCAGAAGCCGCCGCCAAGACAGCCATTGCAGCCAAAGAACGTCAGGATTACTCAGCCACTAGCCTGATGGACTACAAACGCGCCCTCGAACAGGGCTGCGTGATGCGTGATTTGCAGCATTTTCGCAAGATCCCGGCGCTGATGGAAAACCCGCGCCTGTTCACCCAGTATCCTCGCATGGTGGCCGATATTATGAGCGATATGTTTACCGTTGACGGACGCCCAAATCAGCCGGTTCGCAAGATGATCATGTCCCATGCCAGAAAAGTTGGGCTGATGAACTTACTGAAAGACGGCATCATGGGGGCAACCGCGCTATGAATCAGGACAATAACGTTAACGTCGACGTCAAACTGGGCGTCAATAAATTTAATGTCGATGAAGCTCATCCGCACATCATCCTGGCTGAGCACCCCGACCTTAATGAATTTCGCAAGCTGCTGAAAGCCTGCCCCGCCGGACTGTATAAGCAGGATGAGAGTGGCAATATTCATTTTGACTCCGCAGGCTGTCTGGAGTGCGGCACCTGCCGGGTGCTGTGCGGCGACACGATCCTCACACAATGGGAATATCCGCTCGGAACATTTGGCGTCGATTTCCGCTACGGCTAGCGGGTTTTGCATGTTGTCCGCCGGATTGGCCCCGCTGGCCATCCGGTCAGATGTATGCCGAAATCATCCAGGGAATAACTTCATGAGTATCACACTAACGTTTAACGCCGAACGCCGCGAAGCCTGGCGAAAACAGGGTTTATGGGGAGATGCTTCGCTTAGCGACTACTGGTGCCAAACGGCCAGAGCCATGCCGGATAAAATCGCCGTGGTTGATAATCATGGCGCTTCGTACACTTACGCCGCACTCGACGGTGCTGCCAGCAGTCTGGCAACCTGGTTTTTAGCCTGCGGTATTCAACCCGGCGATCGCATTGCCTTTCAGTTGCCGGGCTGGTGCGAATTTACCATTATCTATCTGGCCTGCCTGAAAACCGGAGCGGTTTCCGTCCCACTGTTGCCTGCCTGGCGCGAAGCGGAGTTGGTATGGGTACTGAACAAATGCCAGGCGAAGATTTTTTTCGCACCAACGCTTTTTAAGCAGACCCGACCGGTCGATCTGATCCTCCCCTTACAAAACCAGTTGCCACATCTGCAACAGATTGTCGCCGTAGATAAACTGGCGCCAGCAACAACCTCGCTGGCGCTCAGCCAGTTGCTTTTAGCGCCACCGTTAACTCAGATGATTAACGTTCACGCCGATGAACTGGCTGCCGTGCTGTTTACTTCCGGGACCGAGGGAATGCCGAAAGGCGTCATGTTAACCCACAACAACATCCTTGCCAGCGAGCGTGCCTACTGCGCCCGCCTCAACCTTACCTGGCAGGATGTGTTTTTGATGCCCGCTCCACTTGGACACGCTACCGGTTTTCTGCATGGCGTTACCGCGCCGTTTTTAATCGGCGCGCGCAGCGTATTGTTGGATATTTTCACCCCAACAGCTTGTCTTGAACTGCTGGAGCAACAACGCTGTACCTGCGTGCTCGGAGCTACGCCCTTCGTCTACGACATGTTATGTAGCATGGAAAAACGGCCCTGCGATCTCACCTCACTGCGTTTTTTCTTATGCGGAGGCACCACTATTCCGCAAAAGATTGCCCGTGACTGCCAACAGCGAGGCATTAAATTGTTAAGTATTTATGGTTCCACGGAGAGCTCGCCGCATGCGCTGGTCAATCTCGATGATTCACCCTCCCGCATGATGACAACCGACGGCTATGCTGCCGCAGGCGTCGAAATTAAAGTCGTCGATGAAGCGCGCAATACCCTGCCCGCAGGAGTAGAAGGTGAAGAGGCCTCGCGTGGTCCCAATGTTTTTATGGGCTACCTCGACGAACCCGAACTAACCGCTCGCGCGCTGGATCAGGACGGCTGGTATTACAGTGGCGATTTATGCCGAATGGACGACGCGGGATACATCAAAATCACCGGACGAAAAAAAGATATTATTGTGCGCGGAGGGGAAAACATCAGCAGTCGCGAAGTTGAGGACATTTTATTGCAGCACCCACGCATTCATGATGCCTGCGTTGTCGCGATGCCGGACGAACGCTTAGGTGAACGGTCGTGCGCTTACGTGGTGCTGAAACCTCCGCATCACTCACTCTCGCTGGAATCAGTGGTGGCCTTTTTTAGCCGCAAACGGGTGGCAAAGTATAAATATCCGGAGCATGTCGTGATTGTCGAGAAGTTACCGCGCACGGCGTCCGGTAAGATACGAAAATACCAGCTGCGTCAGGATATTATTCAGCGTTTAAACGTGGAGAGTGTGGAGATCGTTGCAGGATAAAATGCCGGATGGCGACGCTCTTGCGTCTTATCCGGCCTACATTGAATAGGCCGGATAAGGCATGATGTTACTTGTTCAGTTCAGCCAGGCTCAGCCAGGTCTGCACGACGGTGTCCGGGTTCAGCGACAGGCTGTCGATACCCTCTTCCATCAGCCAGGCCGCGAAGTCTTCGTGGTCGGATGGTCCCTGACCGCAAATACCCACGTATTTACCCTGTTTCTTAGCTGCGCGAATCGCCATCGACAGCAACGCTTTCACCGCGTCGTTACGCTCATCAAACAGTTCAGAAACCACACCAGAGTCACGGTCCAGACCCAGCGCTAACTGCGTCATGTCGTTTGAGCCGATGGAGAAGCCGTCAAAGTACTCAAGGAACTGCTCGGCCAGCAAGGCGTTGGACGGGATCTCACACATCATGATGATCTTCAGTCCGTTCTCACCGCGTTTCAGACCCTGACGCGCCAGCTCTTCTACTACCGCTTTCGCCTGAGCAACGGTACGCACAAACGGTACCATCACTTCAACGTTAGTCAGGCCCATATCGTTACGGACACGTTTCACTGCATCACATTCCAGCGCGAAGCAGTCGCGGAAGCTATCTGCAACGTAGCGGCCCGCCCCGCGGAAGCCCAGCATCGGGTTCTCTTCATGCGGCTCATAACGCTCACCACCAACGAGGTTGGCATATTCATTGGACTTAAAGTCCGACATACGCACGATGACGCGTTTTGGATAAAACGCCGCCCCCAGCGTTGCAATCCCTTCCGTCAAACGACCGACGTAGAATTCACGTGGGGAATCGAAACCTTTCATCATGCCGCGGATTTCGTTTTGCAGCTCAGGCGTCTGATCATCGAACTCCAGCAACGCACGCGGGTGCACGCCAATCATACGGTTGATGATAAATTCCAGACGCGCCAGGCCGACGCCTTCGTTTGGCAGGCAGGCGAAGTCGAAAGCCCGATCCGGGTTACCGACGTTCATCATCACCTTCAACGGCAGATCCGGCATGGTCTCCACGCTGGAACTTTTCACGCTAAAGTCGAGCATGTCAGCGTAAACATAACCAGTATCCCCTTCGGCACAGGAAACGGTTACCTTCTCACCGTCTTTCATGCGCTCGGTGGCATCGCCACAGCCTACCACGGCCGGGATCCCCAGTTCGCGGGCAATGATCGCCGCGTGACAGGTACGACCGCCACGGTTGGTCACAATCGCCGCCGCTTTCTTCATGATCGGTTCCCAGTCCGGGTCGGTCATGTCGGTAACCAGTACGTCGCCTGGCTCGATACGGTTCATTTCGCTGATGTCATGAATGACTTTGACCGGGCCCGCACCAATGCGATGGCCGATAGCACGACCTTCAGCAATAATTTTACCCTGCGCATGCAGCGTATAACGCTCCATGACCTGGCCGCGAGAACGCACGGTTTCCGGGCGCGCCTGCACAATGAACAGCTTGCCGGTATGACCGTCTTTCGCCCATTCGATGTCCATCGGACGACCATAGTGCTTCTCGATCTGTACCGCCTGCTTCGCCAGCTCCTGCACTTCTGCATTGGTCAGGGAGAAAATGTCGCGCTGTTCCTGCGGTACATCTTCAATCGTTACCTGCTTACCGTGTTCCTGGGTTGGCGCGTAGACCATGCGGATTTTTTTCGAACCCATTGTGCGACGGACGATCGCCGGACGGTCAGCCGCCAGAGTCGGTTTGTGCACGTAGAATTCATCCGGGTTAACGGCACCCTGCACGACCATTTCACCCAGGCCCCATGCGGAAGTGATAAACACCACCTGATCGAAACCAGATTCGGTATCGATGGAGAACATTACGCCAGAAGACGCGAGGTCTGAGCGCACCATCCGCTGGACGCCAGCGGAGAGCGCCACGCCACGATGGTCATAGCCCTGGTGAACACGATAAGAGATCGCGCGGTCGTTAAACAGCGAGGCAAATACGTGTTTGATAGCAACCAGTACGGCATCAAATCCCTGGACGTTGAGGAAGGTTTCCTGCTGACCGGCAAATGACGCATCTGGCATATCTTCTGCGGTAGCGGAAGAGCGCACGGCAAAAGAAGCATGGGCATCGTCCGCTGAAAGCTGCGCGTAGGCATCGCGAACGGCATTTTCCAGCTCCGGCTGGAAAGGAGTGTCGATAATCCACTGGCGGATCTGTGCACCGGCTTTCGCAAGCTCGGTGACGTCGTCAATATCCGTTTTATCCAGCAGCTCATAAATGCGCTGGTTTACACCGCTCTGGTCCAGAAACTGGTTAAACGCATCGGCGGTCGTTGCAAAACCATTCGGTACGGAAACACCCATACCGGAAAGGTTAGTAATCATTTCACCCAGGGAGGCATTTTTGCCCCCAACTCTGTCTACATCATTCATGCCGAGTTGGTTATACCAAAGCACCAGCGGTGACGAGCCATTGTTGGACATCGAACAATCCTTATATATGAACGAGGTTAGGAAACTCAATTTTGCGTAATTATCTTTGCATATTTACCTCAACGAAAAAAACGGTGAATCGTTCAAGCAACTTTATTTTTTATTTTTTCAGATTGTTTACGCATTTGCGCAAACCCGCGAGCCACAGGGGATCACCACAAAAACTATCGGTATAAACATTTGTTCCGAAAAATGAAATGTACTTTTCATTAAATATAAAAATACCGTTTCATTTTATAAAATAGATGCAGCAATATTCGCTTCTGGCGAATTTTAATTTATGCTTTCAGAGAATTATGTCAGCCCCAGGATGAGCAAAATGGATAATGCTGTTGATCGTCACGTATTTTATATTTCTGATGGTACGGCCATCACCGCCGAGGTATTGGGCCACGCGGTAATGTCGCAATTTCCGGTCACGATCAGCAGCATTACGCTGCCGTTTGTGGAAAATGAGAGTCGTGCGCGGGCGGTCAAAGACCAGATTGACGCGATCTACCAACAAACTGGGGTGCGCCCTCTGGTGTTTTACTCCATCGTCTTGCCGGAAATTCGCTCAATCATTCTACAAAGCGAAGGATTTTGTCAGGATATCGTGCAGGCATTGGTTGCCCCACTGCAGCACGAAATGAAGCTCGATCCCACGCCGATAGCCCATCGTACCCACGGTCTGAATCCCGGCAACCTCAACAAGTACGATGCGCGCATTGCCGCCATTGATTACACCCTGGCCCATGACGACGGTATTTCGTTGCGCAACCTCGATCAGGCGCAGGTGATCCTGCTCGGCGTTTCTCGCTGCGGCAAAACCCCAACCAGTTTGTATCTGGCGATGCAGTTTGGTATTCGTGCGGCCAACTACCCCTTTATTGCCGATGATATGGATAATCTGGTGCTGCCAGCGTCACTGAAGCCGTTACAGCATAAATTATTCGGCCTGACCATCGACCCTGAGCGCCTGGCGGCCATCCGCGAAGAGCGCCGGGAGAACAGCCGTTACGCCTCCATGCGCCAGTGCCGTATGGAGGTGGCTGAGGTGGAAGCGCTGTATCGTAAAAATCAGATCCCATGGCTGAACAGTACCAATTATTCGGTAGAAGAGATTGCTACCAAGATCCTCGACATAATGGGGCTGAATCGCCGCATGTACTAGAATGCTAGTGCATTGGTTCGATTTTTTGTTATTATGCTCGCCACCAGGCAGGATGAGTGTGATATTGTGATGTACATCACTTCCCGGTAGTCCTGCCGTTGAAGCAACAAATTTCTGAGACAAGTAATGAACAGAACCGATGAACTCCGTACTGCGCGTATTGACAATCTGGTCACTCCAGCAGAGCTTGCGCAACGGCATCCTGTTTCTTCCTCCGTCGCCCGTCATGTCACGGAATCCCGACGTCGGATAGAAAAAATATTAAATGGTGAAGACGCTCGTTTGCTGGTGATCGTAGGTCCCTGCTCGATTCACGATCTTGATGCCGCCATGGAATACGCGACCCGCTTGCAGGGGCTGCGCGAAAAACATCAGGCGCGCCTGGAAATCGTGATGCGCACCTATTTTGAAAAACCGCGCACCGTCGTGGGCTGGAAAGGCTTAATTTCCGACCCGGATTTAAACGGCAGCTACCGCGTGAACCACGGCATTGAACTGGCGCGCAAGCTGCTGTTGCAGGTCAATGAACTGGGCGTACCCACGGCAACAGAATTCCTCGATATGGTGACCGGTCAGTTTATTGCCGATTTAATCAGTTGGGGAGCCATTGGCGCGCGCACCACCGAAAGCCAAATCCACCGTGAAATGGCGTCTGCGCTCTCCTGTCCGGTCGGCTTTAAAAACGGCACGGATGGCAACACGCGTATCGCTGTCGATGCGATCCGCGCCTCCCGCGCCAGCCACATGTTCCTCTCACCGGATAAAACCGGCCAGATGACCATTTATCAAACCAGCGGTAATCCTTACGGACATATCATTATGCGCGGCGGTAAAAAGCCGAATTATTATGCTGAAGATATTGCCGCCGCCTGCGATACCCTGCACGAATTTTCCCTGCCTGAGCATCTGGTAGTCGATTTTAGCCACGGCAATTGCCAGAAGCAGCATCGTCGTCAGTTGGACGTTTGTGATGACGTGTGTCAGCAAATTCGCAACGGTTCGACGGCGATTGCCGGGATTATGGCGGAGAGTTTCCTGCGTGAAGGTACGCAAAAAATCGTTAGCGGCCAGCCGCTGGTTTACGGTCAGTCCATTACCGACCCATGCCTGAACTGGGAAGATACTGAACTGCTGGTTGAAAAACTCGCCTCTGCGGTTGATAGCCGTTTTTAATGTTGTTCGCCGGGTAACATCACGTTGCCCGGTGCTAATCCTTTGTTTTTCCCCTCCTTGTTGTACAAAATCTATTCTCGTCACAATTATTTCACAAAAATGCTTGCCGCAAATTTGCAGTTTGATGATAATGATTATCATTGTTAAATTGATTGTTATTTTTAAAAACTATTTCACGTATGGATAACACAACAACAACGCACGCAAAAGAGAAAGCCCCCCCTTCTGTCGCGCCAAACGAGCGTCGAATTGACAGTAAAAGTCTATTGGGCAAAGAGGGACGCGTGATCATAGAACACGATGGTCAGCTCTATCTGCTGCGCCAGACCCAAGCCGGAAAACTCATTCTGACTAAATAAACAACACTTTTCGCCAGCCACCCAGGTAATCCCCAGGCAGCCAGCGCTTTTCGATTTCCTAATGGAGAGTTGCTATGCCACACCTGCACACTGCATCCCTGCGTCCATCACTGTTGGCGCTGGCGATTATCAGTAACCTGCCCGCCGTCGCTTATGCGGCGGTTGAAGATATGACCGTTACCGCCACTGGCAATGCCCGTAGCGCCTTTGAAGCGCCGATGATGGTCAGCGTGATTGATGCCACGGCCCCAGAAAACCAGACCGCCAGCTCGGCAGCCGATCTGCTGCGGACGGTTCCGGGTCTGACCCTCGATGGCACAGGTCGTACCAATGGCCAGGACGTGAATCTACGCGGCTACGATCGACGCGGCGTTCTGGTGCTGGTTGACGGCGTTCGTCAGGGCACCGACACCGGACACCTGAACAGTACCTTCCTCGACCCGGCGCTTATCAAACGCATCGAAGTCGTACGCGGCCCTTCTGCACTGCTGTACGGCAGCGGTGCGCTGGGCGGCGTGATCGCCTATGACACAGCGGATGCCAAAGATCTGCTGGAAGCCGGACAAAACAGCGGTTATCGCGTGTTCGGTACTGCGGCAACCGGCGATCACAGCCTCGGTATGGGCGCCAGCGCTTTTGGGCGCACCGATACGCTGGACGGACTGCTTGCCTGGTCGAGTCGAGATCGCGGCGATTTGCGTCAGAGTGACGGTACAACAGCGCCAAACGACGAAGCGATCAACAATATGCTGGCGAAAGGCAGTTGGAAAATTGACAGCGCCCAGACGCTGGCCGGTTCGCTGCGTTACTACAACAATGACGCCCGTGAACCTAAAAATCCACAAACCAGCGCAGCGGATGCCACCAGCAACCCGATGACCAACCGTTCAACGATCCAGCGCGATGCGCAACTGACCTACTCGCTCTCCCCGGCGGACAATGACTGGCTGAACGCGGATGCTCGTATTTACTGGTCCGAAGCGCGCATTAATGCACAAAACACGGATAACACCGGCGAGTTTCGCAAGCAGACGACCAAAGGCGGTAAACTCGACAACCGTACCCGCCTGTTTACCGACTCTTTCGCATCTCACCTGCTGACCTACGGCGGTGAGTACTATCGTCAGGAACAACAGCCAGGTGGCACAACCACCGGTTTCCCAGAGGCAAAGATCGATTTCAGCTCCGGCTGGCTACAGGATGAAATCACCCTGCGCGATCTGCCGGTTACGCTGCTGGGCGGTACCCGTTATGACTCTTATCGCGGCAGCAGCGACGGCTATGAAGATGTCGATGCCGATAAATGGTCGTCCCGCGCCGGACTTACCGTTGCGCCAGCAGACTGGCTGATGCTGTTTGGTTCTTACGCTCAGGCCTTCCGTGCACCGACTATGGGCGAGATGTATAACGATGCGAAACACTTCTCGATTGGCCGTTTCTACACCAACTACTGGGTGCCAAACCCTAACCTGCGTCCGGAAACCAACGAAACACAGGAATACGGATTTGGTCTGCGCTTTGACGATCTACTGATGGCAAGCGATGCGCTCGAATTTAAAGCCAGCTATTTCGACACCAAAGCGAAAGATTACATCTCCACCAGCGTCGACTTCGCCGCCGCAACAACGATGTCTTATAACGTCCCCAACGCGAAAATCTGGGGCTGGGACGTCATGGCGAAATATTCCGCCGATCTGTTCAGCCTCGATATGGCCTATAACCGTACGCGCGGCAAAGATACTGACACGGGAGAATACATTTCCAGCATTAACCCAGATACGGTCACCAGCAAACTGAACGTGCCGGTTGCGCACAGCGGATTCTCCGTGGGCTGGATAGGGACATTTGCCGATCGTTCAACGCATATCAGCAGCAGCTACACTAAACAGCCCGGCTATGCGGTAAACGATTTCTACGTGAGCTATCAGGGCCAACAAGCGCTGAAAGGTATGACCACCACACTGGTACTGGGCAACGCCTTCGACAAAGAGTACTGGTCGCCGCAAGGCATTCCGCAGGATGGTCGTAATGGCAAAATTTTCGTGAGTTATCAGTGGTAATCACTTTTCCCCGGTTCGCCGGGGTAGCAATCTGGAAGGAAGAGACAATGAATCATTACACACGCTGGCTGGAACTGAAGAAAGAAAATCCTGGCAAATACGCACGTGACATTGCGGGGTTGATGAATATTAGCGAAGCCGAACTGACCTTCGCCCGCGTCGGTCATGACGCCTGGCGCTTACGTGGCGAAGTACGCGAAATCCTCGGCGCACTGGAAACCGTAGGCGAAACCAAATGCATTTGCCGCAACGAATACGCGGTACATGAGCAGGTGGGTGCTTTTACCAATCAGCACCTCAACGGTCATGCCGGGCTGGTTCTTAATCCGCGCGCCCTCGACCTGCGCCTGTTCCTCAATCAGTGGGCAAGCGTATTTCATATCAGCGAAACAACCGCCCACGGCGAACGTCAGAGCATCCAGTTCTTTGACCATCAGGGAGATGCGCTGCTGAAGGTCTACGCCACGCAGAATACCCTCATTGAGGATTGGGCGGCGTTGCTGACCCGATTCATCTTTGCCGAAAACCCGCCACTGGTGCTGCAACCCGCCAACAATTCTGCTCCCGCCGTCGTCACGGTCGATGCGCAGACCGTTGATCAAGAGTGGCGAGCAATGACCGATGTCCATCAATTCTTCGGTCTGCTGAAACGCCACGACCTCACCCGCCAACAGGCGTTTAATCTGGTGGGCGACGATCTGGCCTGTAAAGTTTCTAATAGCGCACTGGCGCAGTTACTCGACACCGCGCGTCAGGATGGCAATGAAATCATGATCTTTGTGGGTAATCGCGGCTGCGTACAGATTTTTACCGGCGTGATTGAAAAATTGGTACCGATGAAAGGCTGGCTGAATATATTCAACCCGGCATTTACCTTACACCTGCTGGAAGAGAGCGTGGCAGAAACATGGGTAACGCGCAAACCGACCGCCGATGGACACGTCACCAGTCTGGAACTGTTTGCTGCCGACGGCACGCAAATTGCCCAGTTGTACGGTCAACGTACGGAAGGCGAGCCGGAGCAGACGCAATGGCGTGCACAGATTGACGCGCTGACGCCGAAAGGACTGGCCGCATGAAAAAACTGCTGGTCCTGATCGCGCTGCTGCCCATTGCAGCGCTGGCTGCTGCCGGGGAACGGGTTGTTGCACTCGGTGGCGATGTTACTGAGATTGTATACGCACTGGGAGCACAGTCTTCCCTTGTGGCGCGAGACAGCACCAGCCAGTGGCCTGAAGCAGCAAGCGCGCTACCGGATGTTGGTTACTTACGCCAGCTCAACGCGGAAGGGATCCTTGCTACACGCCCTACGCTGGTCCTTGCCAGCGCGCAGGCACAGCCCTCTCTGGCGCTAAAACAGCTTGAGCAGAGCAACGTCAGGGTTGTTACGATCCCGGCGAGCAACGATCTTGAGGTGATTGATGAAAAAATTCGCGTCATCGCCGAAGCAACCCATCGGCAGGCCGAAGGCGAAACGCTGCGCGCCAGCTTACGTCAGGAAATGGCGGCGTTGCCGTCATCTGAACTAAATAAACGCGTGCTGTTTATTCTTAATCATGGCGGGATGACTGCAATGGCGGCGGGCCAGCAAACCGGAGCCGATGCGGCTATTCGTGCCGCCGGTTTGCACAACGCCATGCAGGGCGTTAACCGCTATCAGCCGCTGTCACAGGAAGGCGTCATTGCCAGCCAGCCCGATCTGGTGGTGATTTCACAGGACGGCGTTAAGGCGATGGGTGGCGAAGATAACCTGTGGGCGCTGCCGGGCCTTGCGCTAACGCCTGCCGGGCGGAATAAACAGGTGTTACAGGTGGATGATATGGCGCTACTCGGCTTCAGCGTGCGTACGCCGCAGGCCATTTTGCAGCTTCGCGCTAAAGCAGAGCAATTGCCCTGATGTCCCGACGTATCAGTTATTCTTTATGGGCGCTCGCACTCATATTAGTCATGATGACAATCCTGGCTACCGGTTTTGGCGCGTTGCGCCTGCCGGTAAGTCTGCTCTGGCATGATGGCGATGAGGCACTGCGTCAAATCTGGCTCACAATTCGTCTGCCGCGCGTCCTGCTGGCGCTGGTGATTGGCGGCTCTCTGGCGCTCGCAGGCTGCGTGATGCAGGGACTGTTTCGCAACCCGCTAGCTGACCCGGGATTACTGGGGATAAGCAGCGGCGCCGCCTGCGCCGTCGCCCTGTGGGTGGTACTGCCTGTCTCTTTGCCCGCGCTGCTGATGCTGTACGCCCCAATGCTGGCCGCTTTTATGGGTGCCCTGGCGGCAACGGTGGTGATTTTTATCCTCAGCCAACAACGCGACGGATCACTCTCGCGTCTGCTACTGGTCGGTATTGCCATCAACGCGCTTTGCGGGGCGGCGGTTGGCGTTCTGTCGTGGGTCAGTAATGATGCGCAACTGCGCCAGCTGTCGCTATGGGGAATGGGAAGTCTGGGGGCTGCGCAATGGTCCACGCTGCTGGCGGTAACCTCGCTGACTATCCCGACGGTGCTGATTATCTGGCGTCTGGCGCCGGCACTGAACCTGCTGCAGTTGGGTGAGGAAGAGGCGCATTATCTCGGCGTAGATGTGCGTACCGTTCAGCGTATTTTGCTGCTTTGTAGCGCATTGCTGGTTGCCGCAGCCGTGGCGGTAAGCGGCGTAATTGGATTTATCGGGTTGGTTATCCCGCATCTGATGCGCATGTGGCTTGGCTCAGATCATCGGGCCGTTATTCCGGGATCCGTGCTGGCGGGCGCGTTTCTGTTACTGATTGCCGACACGTTGGCCCGTACGGCGGTTGCCCCTGCAGAGATGCCGGTCGGTCTGTTGACCAGTCTTCTCGGCGCACCGTGGTTTTTATGGCTTATTTTTCGTCAGCGAGGACCGCATGGCTGAACATTTCATCGCTGAAGGGCTTCATTATCGCGTGGCTGGCAGAGAGGTAATTGACGATGTATCACTCGCCCTCGCAAAAGGTGAACTGGTGGCGCTCATCGGCCCAAACGGTGCAGGAAAATCCACCCTGCTGCGCCTGCTGACCGGTTTTCTCAAACCGGCAACCGGGCGCTGCGTGCTGGCGGACAAACCGCTGGAGGAGTGGCCTACCCAAACGTTGTCGCGGCATCGGGCGGTAATGCGCCAGCAAACGCAACTGGGATTTGACTGGCCGGTAGAGGCCGTCATCGCGATGGGACGTGCGCCCTGGACCCAACAGCAGGAACCCCGGCTTATCGCTCAGGTAATGGAAATGACCGGATGCACACCGTTGGCGGGCCGGCAATACGCCGCACTTTCCGGCGGCGAGCAACAGCGAGTGCAGTTGGCCCGTGCACTGGCGCAACTTTGGTGCAACGGCGCGCCTCGCGGTTGGTTATTCCTTGATGAACCCACCTCTGCGCTGGATCTTTATCACCAGCAGCACCTGTTGCGCTTGCTGAAGACGCTAACCGCTTCGGGAGAGCTACATGTGTGCATTGTGCTTCACGATCTGAACCTCGCCGCACTATGGGCGGACAGAATAGTGTTGCTGCACGATGGCAGGTTGGTATCGCAGGGAACGCCTGAGAGCGTGCTACAGGCCGATGACCTGAAGCGCTGGTATGGCGCTCAGGTACACGTTGGCCAGCATCCGGCCAACGGATCTCCGCAGGTGTTTCTGGCCCCTTAACTTGAACAGCTCACTTCCAGCCGTTTACCCCAGTCAGGTGGACGGCTGACATAGTCATCATCACGATCGGTAAACGGGGTACGCAACGCCTGGTGCAACCGATGCAGCTCGGCGTAATCCCCCTGCTCTGCCTGACTAATCGCCCGTTGCGCCAGCCAGTTACGTAATACCATCGCCGGGTTAGCCGCCTTCATCTGCGTTTGTCTGACTGCGTCAGCAATGTTGTCTTGCTGCAGACGCGAGCGATACCGCGTGAACCAGTCGTCAAACGCCGCGCGGTCGATAAACTCATCGCGCAGTGGGGATTGCGCACTGTGTTGTTCCGTTTGGCTGAGCATACGAAACGTTCGCGTATAGTCGCTTCTTTCCCTCGCCATCAGACTAAACAGTTCGCTTAGCAATTCGTTATCGTCTTTCTGCTCGCTAAAGAAGCCGAGCTTTTGCCGCATCCGCTGACCGTAGCGAGTTAACAGCGCCAGTTGGTAACTGTCCAGCGCATCATTGAGCGTCTCGACCGGGATAAATGGCGACAGGGTTTGCGCCAGACGTTGCAAGTTCCACAGCGCCGCGGCCGGTTGATTATCGAAACTGTATCGTCCCTGGTTGTCCGAGTGGTTGCAGATAAAATCGGGCTCGTAGTCATCTAGAAAACCGAATGGACCGTAATCCATCGTCAGTCCCAGAATCGACATGTTGTCCGTGTTCATGACTCCATGCGCAAATCCTACCGCTTGCCAGTCAGCGATTAACGTCGCTGTACGCGTGACAACATCGTTAAACCACAGCTGGTATTTATCGGCTTCTTCCTGCCATTGCGACCAATAATGGCGAATTGCAAAATCAGCCAACTGACGCACTTTTTCCGGCTCGCGGCGATAGTAGAAGTGTTCAAAATGGCCAAAACGCATATGGCTTTGCGCCACGCGAATGAGCATCGCCCCTGCTTCTACCGTTTCGCGATACACCGGCGTGTCGCTGGTAACAATCGACAATGCCCGCGTGGTTGGTATGCCCAGGTAGTGCATCGCTTCGCTGGCCAGGCTTTCGCGAATTGTTGAGCGCAGTACGGCGCGCCCATCCCCCATACGGGAATAAGGCGTAAGTCCGGCGCCTTTCAGGTGCCAGTCAAACGTGGAGCCATCAGCGAGCCGTTGCTCGCCCAGCAGGATCCCGCGGCCATCGCCAAGCTGGCCTGCCCAGACGCCAAACTGATTTCCGCTATACACTTGCGCTAAAGGCGACATCCCGGGGAGCAGCGATTCGCCACCCCAAACACCCGCTCCGCTCGGAATATCAAAAAGCGACTCAGGAATAGCTAATAGCTCCGCCAGCGCATCGTTATGCCAGATCAGGCGTGCGTTTTTCAGGGGTGTCGACGAAAGTGCTGTATAGGTTGCTGGTAATTCATCACGCCAGCGAGTGGTAAAAGACAGGGTCATAGGGCCTCCTGTCTCTAGTGTAGACTGTTAAAAGCCTGTTAAACACCAGCAAATAAAAGGGTTATATTCTGGATAACGAAATTATCTGTGCCGGTGGCACGGCGGGCCACAGCGCGCCCTGTATGGCGCTGAATCCCAAAGGCAGTACGCGCGCTAACATCTCTGGCGTATCGATACCGCTAATGATGATTGACTCACTGCTGGGAGATAACTGTGCCAGAATAGCCCGCATAAACGGCTCAAACGAAATATGTGTAATCCTTTGTTGAACAAAGTTTTTATCTAACACAACGCGTTTGAACAGCCCATCAAAAATTGCCCGGGTGGATATACCGCCAGCACCATAGTTTGTCAGAACTAATGGAAATCTCGCCGCTAGCGCGGCCAGCGTTGGATTCTCTTTTCCATTATTTAACTCTGGATAGTTTTCATTAATAGCCAGTTCCAGAAATGAAAATCGTTCAACTTGTGAAGCAAATTTAGCATCTGATAATAAAGTATTAGCAATTGCCGGCGTTAAATTAATCCAGGCCAGGACATTTCGCTGAATAAAAAAATGTTGGCACGTTTCGATTAATTCAAGCTTTTCGGTAAATAAGCGACATTGCTCTTCATCCGACATCCGAGGTAGGACCAGCTCGGTGGGTATACGCACATCCCCATCCGCGCTGGCGAAACTGGTGATGATATCGACGTATTCAAGATCGCCTTTTTCGCTTCTCGCAGGCAAAAAAGAAAACTCTGAATGGTAAAGAGTATCCAGTGAAACAATCATCGCGCCAGCCCCTCTGCATAGGTGTTATCCGGCATCCTGTAGCAAAGGATGGAGAAATACGTTATTGCTGATGCAAGTAGAGGCCCTTTCATTTTTCCCTTTATAGCCAGTAAATCGAATCCTTTTTTTTAGCTTATCCTGATTATAAGCGAATATCCAGCTTTGCACTTTTTAATATCTCGGGATAAATCATATTTTTAGCAAGATACGCTCTTACTGTTCAGGGGTATTGTCCGGCTGATGGTAGAATTAAAAAGTGACTTTCAAATGGAAATGCCGAGGCCGCACAGTCCTGGGCGGCCTTGTGACTAATGAGGATTAAATACGTCGCGCCTGCCAAAAGTTTTTACGCCAGTAAACGTTGTCCAGGGACGAGCGCATCACTCCGCGGCTGGTGGAGGCATGAATAAATTGATTATTGGTATCGTAAATTCCGACATGCAGACCACTTTCTCCAGACCCGGTTTTAAAGAAAACCAGATCGCCGGGCAGCAAATCGTCTTTATCAATTTCGGTACCAATCTTTGATTGCGTGCGCGTATCACGCGGGAGTTGCAGATCGAATTTATCGCGCATTGTCATCAAAACAAATCCAGAACAATCCACCCCGCTACGGCTCATGCCGCCATAACGATAGGGTGTGCCATGCCAGGTTTGTAGCTGGTCATTAAGACCGGCGATAACCGCGATAGAATCCGACAATCGGGCATTTGGCGCAGGAGCACGATGGCTGCTGCAGCCCGCCAAAAACAATGCTGTGATGAAAAGAAGCCAAAAGCGCATTCAGGACGAATCCTCTGAATTATATTTTTATGCCAATTTAGCGTGGAAATTATATGATTTTCAAGAACCCATTTAACTTAAGTGGTTGATATGAGCATTCTGTGGCCTTCAATATCCAAACGACGGAAGTTCACGCCATAAGCCGCAGACAGATTGGCGGGCGTGAGTACCGCATCACGAGCGCCGCTGGCAAGCAACTTCCCACGTTTGAGGAGCCAGGCCTTATGCGCATGACGTAAGGTGTGATTAAGGTCATGGCTGCTCATGACAATCGCTATGCCCTGCAGACACAGCCGACTCAACAAGCGGTCCAGCGCGTTTTGTTGCGCCACGTCCAGGCTGTTCATCGGCTCATCCAGCAGTAAAAGTTGGCCGAATGGATTCGCTTGCGGGCTAATCTGCAGGATAACCGCAGCCAGGCGCACGCGCTGCCACTCACCGCCGGAGAGCTGATTCACGCTGCGCCCCAGCTTATCCCCAAGCCCAAGCGCATCAGCGACTTCCTGTAACAGATCGGTGCGCGCTTTGTCTGGCTGATGCAGCGTCAGAAAATGCCAGACCGGCATCGCAAACGGCGGGTTTTGCTGTTGCGCCAGATAGGCGCGGTATTGCGCCAGCTTTGCTGACGGCCATTCGTCCAGCGGCATATCACCAAAGATGATGCTGCCCTCACCGGTCGTCAGGCCCGCCATTCGTGCCAACAGCGTGCTCTTTCCAGCACCGTTAGGCCCCACTAAATGCAGGATCTCTCCGGCTTTTATCTCACCAGAGAGCGGGCCGAGACGGGTCGATTCCGCTACGTCCTGTAGCTGCATCAATCGAGACATTAGTTTGCCAGCGCCTTCTTGATAGATTGCACCAGAATGGGATCCTCAGGCGTCATATCGGGTGAGAATCGTTGCAATACCTGACCATCTCGCCCCACTAAAAACTTCTCGAAATTCCATAGAATATCGTCCGGATAGAGCGGTGCCCGACCTTTACTCGCCATACGCTCATAGAACCCACTATCCGCAGGCGCAGTGGCCGTTGGCGCGGCATCAATCAGCTTCTGATACAGCGGATGGCGTCCCTCGCCGTTAACGTCAATTTTGCTGAACATTGGGAAGGTAACCCCCCAGGTGGTACTGCAATACGTTTTTATTTCCTCTTCGCTGCCCGGCTCCTGACCCAGAAACTGGTTACAAGGGAACCCAAGGACAGTAAAACCCTGTTGATGCCAGGCTTTCTGCAGATTCTCCAGTTGCTCGTATTGCGGCGTCAGTCCACATTTTGAGGCCACGTTGACGATTAACAGCACATTTCCGGAATACGGCTGCAGTGAGGTAGCCTCACCGTCGATGGTCGTCACTTCTGTATCGAGAATAGTGTTTTGCATAGCATCTCCAGAACAACAGGTGAATTTTCAGTTTTTAATCATAGACCGAACCAACGCGTTCTAGCGCGCGGCTTTTAACAATAGCCAGATAAATACCGGTGCGCCCATGGTGGCCGTCACCACGCCGATTGGCAGCTCAGCCGAGGCCAGCACCAGACGCGCGACAACATCAGCAAACAGTAGTACGATTGCACCAGCCAACGCGCAGCCCGGCAGCAACACGCGGTGATCGGTTAAGCCGCACAGCCGCAAAATATGTGGGATCACCAGCCCGATAAAGCCAATCGCTCCGGCCAGAGCCACGCTTACGCCAACCATCCAGCCAGTGGCGACCACCAGCAGGTTGCGCCAGAACCACAGGGGCAGTCCCAACTGACGTGCGGAAGTCTCCCCCAACGCCAGCATATTCATCGGCTGCGACTGACAGCAGATCCACACCAGCACCGGAATCAACGCCACCATGAGCCAGGCCTGATGCCAGTCTACGCCACCAAAGCCCCCCATCATCCAGTACATCAGCTGTCGCAAATCAAAAGACGTGGAGAAGTAGATGGCCCATGTCATCAACGCGCTACAGATAATCCCCAGCGCTACTCCCGCCAACAACAGGCGGCTGGTAGACAAATGACGTCGGGCAAAACGTAGCAGAATAAGCGTGATAATCAGCGCCCCAGCGATAGCGCATAAGCCCAACGCCCAGCCGGGGAGTTGCCCCTGCCCCAGCAGCACCGCTGCGATAAGCCCGACTCCCGCACCGTTAGACACGCCCAGTAATCCAGGCTCTGCGAGCGGGTTTTCAAATAGAGCTTGCATCACGGCTCCTGATAAGGCCAACGCAGCGCCTACCAGCAAAACGGCAAGAGTACGGGGAAGTCGAATTTGCCAGACGAACAGATCGCCGCGGGCGCTGAACCAGTCGCCGGGGGCGATCCACTGTTCTCCTGCGCACAAGCTTAGAATCGTTGCCAGTAGCATCAGTACTGACAGTGACAGTATCCAGCGCACGTTTCGTCGCTGCTGTTGATGGGCGAAAGTCAGCATGTTTTCCATTCTGCTGAAAAGAGATGGAGGTGATTCTACGGTGCTGATTCAGTAGTGAAAAGGAAAAAGGCCGCATAGCGGCCTTTTTAGTTATACGCGTCATACTCTGCGTATCGTTAAATCACTCTTCTTTGGGCGTTGCGTTTTCGACCCGGCTTTTTAACTTCTGTCCGGGTCTGAAGGTCACCACGCGCCGTGCTGTAATGGGAATATCTTCGCCCGTTTTCGGGTTACGTCCCGGACGTTGATTCTTATCACGCAGATCGAAGTTACCAAAACCAGAGAGTTTTACCTGCTCACCATTTTCCAGAGCACGACGGATCTCTTCGAAAAACAGCTCGACCAGTTCTTTGGCATCCCGCTTGCTAAGCCCAAGCTTATCAAACAGATATTCTGACATTTCAGCTTTTGTAAGCGCCATAGGTTCAATCCCTCAATGATGCCTGGAATCGCTCTTTTAATGCCTCTACACATTTGGCGACGGTAGCGGCAATCTCCTCTTCTTCAAGTGTACGGCTGGTATCCTGAAGGATCAGGCTGATAGCGAGGCTCTTATAACCCTCCGCAACACCCTTACCGCGGTACACGTCAAATAAGTTTACGCCAACTACCTGATTTACGCCAACTTTCTTACACTCGGATAAAATATCCGCAGCGGGAACGTTTTCTGCCACAACGACCGCGATATCGCGACGGTTCGCCGGGAAGCGAGAAACTTCACGCGCCTGAGGCACCACGCGGTCTGCGAGCTTGTTCCACTCCAGTTCAAACACCAGAGTGCGACCGTTCAGATCCAGTTTACGTTCCAGTTCAGGATGAACAACCCCAATGAAACCAATGTGTTCACCTTTCAGATAAATCGCCGCAGACTGCCCCGGATGCAGCGCTGGGTTCGCTTCAGCTTTGAACTGAATGTCCGCCAGTTTGCCGGTCAGGTCGAGAACCGCTTCCAGATCGCCTTTCAGATCATAGAAATCAACGGTCTCTTTTGCCAGGTTCCAGTGTTCATCATGACGGTTGCCGCAGATCACGCCCGCCAGCATCAGATCCTGACGGATCCCGAGGTTGGCCTGCGTATCCGGAACGAAACGTAAACCCGTTTCGAAAATACGCACGCGGTTCTGCTGACGGTTCTGGTTATACACTACCGTAGACAGCAAGCCAGTCCACAGGGACAAACGCATTGCCGACATATCAATAGAGATTGGGCTTGGCAGCAGCAGCGCTTCTTCACCCGGATGCAGCAGCGACTGGACTTTCGGGTCGACGAAGCTGTAGGTAATGACTTCCTGGTAGCCTTTGTCATTCAGCATGGTTTTTACGCGTTTCAGCGACAAATCCGCTTCACGATGCGTACCCATGATAAGACCCGCCTGAATTGGCGTGTTCGGGATATTGTCATAACCGTATACGCGGGCGACTTCTTCTACCAGGTCTTCTTCGATTTCCATATCGAAACGCCAGCTCGGCGCTACCGCTTTCCACTCATCCTGCCCTTCCGTCACGTCACATCCCAGACGACGCAGAATGTCGCTCACCTGCTCATCCGCAATATGGTGCCCGATCAGACGATCCAGTTTGCTACGGCGAAGCGTAATGGTTGCGCGTTTTGGCAGTGTAGCTTCGTTCGTCACATCAATGATTGGACCCGCTTCGCCACCGCAGATATCAATCAGCAGGCGTGTCGCGCGTTCCATGGCTTTATGCTGCAGAGCCGGGTCAACACCACGCTCATAGCGGTGAGATGCATCGGTGTGCAGACCGTGACGACGTGCGCGACCAGTAATAGACAGCGGGCTAAAGAATGCGCATTCCAGCAGGACGTTTTGCGTTTCATCATTCACACCGGAGTGTTCGCCACCAAAGATGCCGCCCATCGCCAGCGCTTTGTTATGGTCCGCAATCACCAGCGTATCCGCATTCAGCTTCGCTTCGCTGCCGTCCAGCAATACCAGGGTCTCCCCCTCTTTTGCCATACGGACAACAATCCCGCCTTCAATGCGGTCTTTGTCGAAGGCGTGCATCGGCTGGCCCAGTTCGAGCAGCACATAGTTAGTCACGTCAACCACGGCATCGATAGAGCGGATACCGCAACGACGCAGTTTTTCTTTCATCCACAACGGGGTTGGCGCTTTAACGTTGATACCTTTTACCACGCGCCCCAGGTAGCGTGGGCAGGCTTCCACCGCTTCGACCTGAATCGGCAGGACGTCGCTAATGGTTGCGGCCACTGGCGCCATTTCTGGCTCAACCAGCGGGGCTTTGTTCAGTACAGCAACGTCACGTGCCACACCGATAATACCTAAGCAGTCGGCGCGGTTCGGCGTAACGCTGATTTCGATAGTGTTGTCGTCAAGCTTCAGGTATTCACGGATATCGGTGCCAATTGGTGCATCGGCTGGCAGTTCGATAATACCGTTATGATCGTCGGAAATACCCAGCTCGGAAAACGAGCACAGCATGCCTTCAGACGGCTCACCGCGCAGTTTAGCGGCTTTGATTTTGAAATCGCCCGGCAGAACGGCACCCACGGTTGCCACGGCCACTTTCAGGCCCTGACGGCAGTTTGGCGCACCGCAGACGATATCCAGCAGGCGGTCGCCGCCGACGTTCACTTTGGTAACGCGTAGTTTGTCAGCGTTCGGGTGCTGAGCGCACTCAACCACTTCGCCCACCACAACGCCATTGAACGCGCCGGAAACGGGATCCACACCGTCAACTTCCAGACCCGCCATCGTGATTTGGTTTGACAGCGCATCGCTATCAATTGCCGGGTTTACCCATTCGCGTAACCACAGTTCACTGAATTTCATTGTTTTATCCTGCCTTTATTTAAACTGTTTGAGGAAACGCAGATCGTTTTCGAAGAAAGAACGCAGATCGGTAACGCCGTAACGCAGCATGGTCAGACGCTCCATACCCATACCGAATGCAAAACCAGAGTAGATTTCCGGATCGATGCCGACGTTACGCAGCACGTTCGGGTGAACCATCCCGCAACCCAGCACTTCCAGCCATTTACCGTTTTTGCCCATCACGTCCACTTCCGCAGAAGGTTCGGTGAACGGGAAGTAGGACGGACGGAAACGAACCTGCAGGTCTTCTTCAAAGAAGTTGCGCAGGAAATCGTGCAGCGTGCCTTTCAGGTTGGTGAAGTTGATGTTGGTATCAACAATCAGCCCTTCCATCTGATGGAACATTGGGGTGTGCGTCTGATCGTAATCGTTACGATATACACGGCCCGGAGCGATAATACGGATCGGCGGTTGTTTTTCCTTCATGGTGCGGATTTGCACGCCTGAAGTCTGTGTACGCAGCAGACGCGTCGCGTCAAACCAGAAAGTGTCGTGGTCAGCGCGCGCCGGGTGATGGCCAGGAATATTCAGCGCATCGAAGTTATGATAGTCATCTTCGATTTCTGGACCCGTCGCCACGGTAAAGCCCAGCTCACCGAAGAAACTTTCAATCCTGTCGATAGTACGCGTTACCGGATGCAGACCGCCGTTTTCGATACGACGCCCAGGCAAAGATATATCGATCGTTTCTTCAGCCAGACGGGCATTCAGCGCGGCATTTTCTAATTCGGCTTTACGCGCGTTCAGTGCCTGCTGAACCTGCTCTTTGGCAACGTTTATCACCGCACCTGCAGCCGGGCGCTCTTCTGCCGGCAGCTCGCGCAGGGTAGTCATCTGAAGGGTCAGGTGCCCTTTCTTGCCCAAATATTCGACGCGGACATTGTCTAACGCGGCAACATCTGAAGCCTGGTTAATGGCGGCCGTTGCACTGGCAACCAGCTCTGCGAGATGTGACATGATTTTCCTCGTTATGTTGCGATATTCACTAGTCGCTCATCTATACGCAAAACCATTCAAGTTGTATCAACGCGGCAAAAGAGCAAATGCAGCCAATACAGAGACAACTTGAAGGATGACGCGTATAAAAAAAGCCTCCACCAGGGAGGCTTTTAGGCGCTGTTTTCCGTTTCTTCTTTCACGCGCAAGCCTCCTGAGTTCAGGTGCTAAAGTAAAAGAAGAAGCGGAAAATAGCAGCATTCATGCTTGCGTTACCTTGTGTGGTAAAAAAACCGGACAACCGTTATTGAAAAGGCTTACGGATAAATTGTCAACTAATTGATTGCGCTACAAATAAAAGAGAGGGAGCCAGGCTCCCTCTTTTCACCGGCTTATGCCAGAGCTGCTTTCGCTTTTTCGACCAGAGCGGTGAACGCTACTTTGTCGAATACTGCGATGTCAGCCAGGATCTTACGGTCGATTTCAACAGAGGCTTTTTTCAGGCCGTTGATGAATTTGCTGTAAGAAATACCGTTCTGACGTGCTGCTGCGTTGATACGCGCAATCCACAGTTGACGGAACTGACGCTTTTTCTGACGACGGTCACGATAAGCGTACTGACCAGCTTTGATAACAGCCTGGAAGGCAACGCGGTATACGCGAGAACGCGCACCGTAGTAGCCTTTAGCTTGTTTCAAAATTTTCTTGTGACGTGCACGGGCAACTACACCACGTTTTACGCGAGCCATATGTGCTCTCCTGTATCTATATTCTTAGTAAAAAAATGAATTAAACGTTAACGGCTTATGCGTACGGCAGGCACGCGATAACCAGACCCAGATCGCCTTTAGACACGAGGCCTTTTGGACGCAGGTGACGTTTACGCTTAGTAGATTTTTTGGTCAGAATATGACGCAGGTTTGCGTGCTTACGCTTAAATCCACCACCACCGGTTTTTTTGAAGCGCTTAGCAGCACCGCGTACGGTCTTAATTTTTGGCATTTTAATAACTTCCACTTCGCATTGTTAATAAACGAAACGTAGGCGAACAACGGCTGTGGAACCCGCAGGCTCCACAGACATTGCTACTTGAAGGCCTTACTGTTTCTTCTTAGGAGCGAGCACCATGATCATCTGGCGGCCTTCGATCTTCGTAGGGAAGGATTCGACTACTGCCAGTTCACTCAGATCGTCACGGACGCGGTTGAGCACTTCCATACCGATCTGTTGGTGGGCCATCTCACGGCCGCGAAAACGCAGCGTGATCTTAGCCTTATCGCCATCTTCCAGAAAGCGTACCAGGCTGCGGAGTTTTACCTGGTAATCGCCATCGTCGGTACCAGGACGGAATTTAATTTCCTTAACCTGGATAACTTTTTGCTTTTTCTTCTGTTCCTTAGAAGACTTACTCTTTTCATAAAGGAACTTGCCGTAGTCCATAATACGACAAACTGGCGGTTCGGCGTTAGGGCTGATTTCAACTAAATCTACTCCAGCTTCTTCAGCTTTTTCGATCGCTTCTCTCAGACTCACAATACCCAAAGCTTCGCCTTCCAGACCTGTTAAGCGAACTTCCAGGGCGCGAATCTCGCCATTGATACGATTCGGACGTGCCGTTTGAACTCGTTTTCCGCCTTTAATACCTTATTCCTCCAGTTGTTGAAGACTGCGGCTGCGAATCTCTTGTTGCAGCTTCTCAATCACTTCATTTACGTCCAGGCTGCCCAAGTCTTTGCCACGACGGGTGCGCACGGCAACTTTGCCTGCTTCTACCTCTTTGTCGCCACAGACCAACATGTAAGGGACACGACGTAAAGTGTGCTCGCGGATTTTAAAGCCAATCTTCTCATTTCTCAAGTCTGCTTTTACACGAATACCCGCATTTTGTAGTTTCTGCGTTAATTCGTTAACGTATTCAGACTGAGAATCGGTGATGTTCATGACAACAACCTGAACCGGCGCAAGCCAGGTCGGGAAGAAGCCAGCGAACTCTTCGGTCAGGATACCGATGAAACGTTCCATCGACCCAAGAATTGCGCGGTGAATCATAACCGGCACCTGACGCTCGTTATTTTCGCCAACATAAGAGGCGCTTAAACGGGACGGCAGGGAGAAGTCCAGCTGTACAGTACCGCACTGCCATGCACGATCGAGGCAGTCATACAGGGTAAATTCAATTTTCGGACCGTAGAATGCGCCCTCACCCAGTTGGAACTCAAACGGGATGTTGTTTTCTTCCAGCGCAACGGCCAGGTCAGCTTCAGCACGGTCCCACATTTCATCGCTGCCGATACGTTTTTCGGGGCGAGTGGACAGTTTGACGACGATTTTCTCGAAGCCAAAGGTGCTGTACATATCGTAGACCATACGAATGCAAGCGTTAACTTCATCACGGATCTGCTCTTCTGTACAGAAGATATGCGCATCATCCTGAGTGAAGCCACGAACACGCATCAGGCCATGCAGCGCGCCTGACGGCTCATTACGGTGGCAGCTACCAAACTCTGCCATACGCAACGGCAGATCGCGATAGGATTTCAGACCCTGATTGAAGATCTGCACGTGGCCTGGGCAGTTCATGGGCTTAATGCAGTATTCACGGTTCTCAGAGGAGGTCGTGAACATTGCATCTTTGTAGTTATCCCAGTGACCTGTTTTTTCCCACAGCACGCGGTCCATCATGAACGGACCTTTAACTTCCTGATACTGGTATTCTTTCAGTTTTGAGCGAACAAAGACTTCCAGTTCACGGAAGATAGTCCAGCCATCGTTATGCCAGAACACCATACCCGGCGCTTCTTCCTGCATGTGATACAGGTCAAGCTGCTTGCCGATTTTACGGTGGTCGCGTTTGGCCGCTTCTTCCAGACGTTGCAGATAGGCATTCAGGGCTTTTTTATCTGCCCATGCAGTACCATAAATACGCTGCAGCATCTTGTTATTGCTGTCGCCACGCCAGTATGCCCCAGCGGTCTTCATCAGTTTGAAGTGATGGCAGAAACGCATGTTCGGCACGTGCGGGCCACGGCACATATCGACATATTCTTCATGATGGTACAAGCCAGGCTTGTCATCATGGGCGATGTTTTCATCAAGAATAGAGACTTTATAGGTCTCGCCACGCTTCACGAAGGTTTCACGCGCTTCGTACCAGCTGACTTTCTTCTTAATGACATCGTAGTTTTTCTCAGCGAGCTCGTGCATCCGCTTCTCGAGCGCGTCGACGTCTTCCTGGGTTAACGTACGGTCAAGATCGATATCGTAGTAAAAACCGTTATCAACAACCGGTCCGATCGCCATTTTGGTGTGCGGCCAGAGTTGTTTGATCGCGTGCCCTAACAGGTGCGCACAGGAGTGACGAATGATCTCCAGACCTTCTTCATCCTTCGCGGTGATGATGGAGAGCTTCGCATCATGCTCAATCAGATCGGAAGCATCTACCAGCTCACCGTCAACACGGCCAGCAATAGTGGCTTTCGCCAGACCTGGACCGATGTCCAGCGCAACATCCATGGGGCTTACAGCGTGGTCGTAATGGCGTTGGCTGCCATCAGGAAGAGTAATAACAGGCATGTTATATCCTTATTTGCAGTGGTGACCCACACGTAAGATCACATACAAAGATTCAATATTTAAAATTATCAAAAAGGTGTGGGCTGATTCCCGCTTCACTCTGCGAAATATGTCACTGATTGCCTCAATGGCTACACTGGACCTACACCCGCTTTTTGATAACACCGTTTCACAGTGTACACGGCATTTCGAGCCGATCAAAGCAACAATCAACGCGTACTCTATGATGTAAATCAATTCACTGACACCCTGACGTCTTTGTTACACTTGCAGAAAGTCATCTAATCTGAGCAGGAAAAGAACAATGCCAACAAATCGCTTTGCAAAGAAACACTGGAAGATGGTGGTGATCCTACTCGTTATTTGTGCGGCAATGCTAATGCTACGTTGGGCAGCGATGATCTGGGGTTAAAATACTGGCGCGCTGTTCCGGTTCGGATGTATTTATCAATTAAATCGAATTTGTCTGAAAAATAGCGCGTTATTGATAAGTGCTAAAAATAAAACACAGATTAACTATTAAATAACCTTAACTTTAATAGATAAAAGCCGGGCCAATTATTTGACCCGGTTTGTCATTACATCCGGTAGCCGAGTGAAACAGTAGTACGACGATCGGTATGTTCCGGCGCTGTTGCCGGTGGTTCAGAGTTCCAGGTGACGTTGTAAGCCACCTTTAACCCAAAGTGTTCGTTGATGGCAACGTTCAAGGCCGTTTCAGAGTTGAGCGTTGTATCGTCAGCACCGAATACCGACACGCCTTGCGTAAATTTAGTATTGTCCGTCATCTGCCACGCATAGGCCCCGGACGCATAGCCCAACGGCTGCGTTTCGGTGGTGCCATCCGTATGCTCGTCATAGCGCACGCCAGGACCGAATTCAAAACGGAAGCTATGTACTGGTCCGTTAAGGAACTGGCGACCATAACCGGCGGTCAGCACGTCACGCTCGCGATAGCCGTTGTAACGGTCGGTCAACCAGCTTGCCTGCCCAAAGAGGTAGTCATAGTCGGTCATGTTGTAACGACTACGACCACCTACGGCATATTTCTCTGATGAACGCTCATCATTTGAAGAGGTATTGCTGGCATTTCCCCACAGAGACCACGCCGTGGTTTCACCGTACCAGGTCATGGTGGTGTCTGCGGTTAAAGAAGAACTTTTTGTGTTGCCTGACTGGGCGAGATATCCCGCGTTCAGGTTACCTTCAAAGGGTTTTTTCGCGCTGGAAGGGTCATCCATGACAGTAAAAACGGAATCATCGGCGGCAGCATGCATTGACGCAAGCAGGCCACCCGTCAGCAGTAATGCTGCGGGCACTGTCTTCAAAAGCTTCATTTATTAAGAGTCCGTACAACAAAAAAAGAGACCATTACGGTCTCGGAAACTTTCATATGGATCAATGACAAAAGATCCTTGAAAGGTAACAAATTATAAAAAGACTCGAATAACATAGCAATAAATTCTTATTTCATTTTTTGAATAAGAGCGTTCCTAAACCGTTTTTTTATTTATATATCTTTGACGCAAATGTTTTAAATAAAGATATTAAAAATCATGTTGTTAATTACTTCACTTTCGCGAGGTTAAGTGCCAGACTGAGGACAGCCTAACAGGAGGTAAAGATGGTACGTATCTATACGTTAACACTTGCGCCCTCTCTCGATAGCGCAACAATCACTCCGCAAATCTACCCGGAAGGTAAACTTCGCTGTACCTCGCCGGTTTTTGAACCCGGCGGCGGCGGCATCAACGTCGCTCGCGCAATTGCCCATCTTGGCGGAACCGCGACGGCTATCTTCCCTGCGGGAGGCGCTACCGGAGAGCATCTTGTCGCTCTGCTCGCCGACGAAAATGTTCCCGTATCCACCGTCGAAGCCAAAGACTGGACCCGACAAAATCTCCATGTGCACGTTGAGTCCAGCGGCGAACAGTATCGCTTCGTCATGCCAGGTGCTGCGCTGACCGATGACGAGTTCTACCAACTTCAGGATCAGGTGCTGGAAATAGAGTCTGGCGCGCTGCTGGTTATTAGTGGCAGTTTGCCGCCTGGCGTACAGCTTGAGAAGCTGACCCGTCTCGTTACCACGGCACAAAAACAAGGGATTCGCTGTATTGTCGATAGTTCTGGCGAAGCGCTGGCGGCGGCATTGGCTATCGGCAATATCGAACTGGTCAAACCTAATCTCAAAGAACTGAGCGCGCTGGTCAACCGCGAACTCACCCAGCCCGATGACGTGCGTAAAGCCGCACAGGAAATCGTGCAAAGCGGAAAAGCCCATCGCGTAGTGGTCTCGCTTGGGCCGCAAGGGGCACTGGGCGTTGATCGCGACACCTGTGTCCAGGTGGTTCCGCCACCGGTGAAAAGTCAAAGTACCGTAGGCGCGGGCGACAGTATGGTCGGCGCCATGACGCTTAAACTCGCTGAGAACGTACCTTTTGAAGATATTGTCCGCTACGGTGTAGCAGCAGGTAGCGCCGCTACCCTGAATCAGGGTACGCGTCTGTGCGCCTTAGACGATACGCAAAAAATATATTCGTATCTTACTCAGTAATGACACCTTCCCCCTTGTATTGATTCAGGGGGATTTACCCGTAAAACTGTCGGCATGGGTGTTATACGTCTATGATAAAAAATCACGTGATTACAAAGAAGTGAATCATGTGCAACCGGACGTCTTCACATCGATGCGAGGTGAAGAAGAACGACAAACATTAAGTGCCTTTCCAGCGATGACGCGTCAGTGGTGTGCGTCAGTTCGTGTTTTTTAACCGCATTCTTGCGCTAACCTTATGATCTGGCAGACAACATGGGGAGAGACATCATGTGGCAGGCTATCAGTCGTCTTTTAAGCGAGCAACTAGGTGAAGGCGAAATCGAACTGCGTAACGAACTGCCCGGCGGAGAGATCCACGCCGCATGGCATTTACGCTATGCGGGGCGCGATTTTTTCGTCAAATGCGATGAAAGAGAGCTGTTAACCGGCTTTACGGCGGAAGCCGATCAGTTGGAGCTACTTTCTCGCAGTCAAACCGTATCTGTACCGAAAGTCTGGGCGGTAGGCGCAGACAGAGATTACAGCTTTCTGGTGATGGATTTCCTCCCTCCCCGTCCGCTTGATGCGCACAATGCTTTTATCCTCGGCCAACAGCTGGCGCATTTGCATGAATGGAGCGATCAGCCGCAGTTTGGGCTCGACTTCGATAATGCGCTCTCTACCACACCCCAGCCCAACACCTGGCAACGTCGCTGGTCAACCTTTTTTGCCGAGCAGCGTATTGGCTGGCAGTTGGAACTCGCCGCTGAAAAAGGCATTGCGTTTGGCAATATAGACGCCATTGTTGAGCATGTTCAGCAGCGTCTATCTTCCCATCAACCGCAGCCGTCTCTTCTGCACGGTGATTTGTGGTCCGGGAACTGCGCTCTCGGTCCAAACGGTCCGTACATCTTTGACCCTGCCTGCTACTGGGGGGACAGAGAGTGTGACCTGGCCATGCTGCCGTTGCATACCGACCAGCCGCCGCAAATCTATGACGGCTATCAGTCTGTTTCGCCGCTACCATTAGATTTTCTCGACAGGCAGCCTGTCTACCAGCTCTATACGCTGCTGAATCGGGCAATTTTGTTCGGGGGACAGCATCTGGTGGTCGCGCAGAAAGCGCTGGACAGGTTACTGGCGGCTTAGCCTGCTTATCAGGCCTGGCGTTTCACAACGCGGCAGGCCTGATAGACCTGCACTTACAAAAAGCCCAGCAATGAAAAGAAGAAGTAGCCGATCACGATAACAATCACCGGCAAAATATAGAGTGGGAATATTTGCAAAAAAATCGTATGGTGCGGAACCACGATACGCGACTCAAGTTGCGCGCGCGATAAACCTTCACTGCCTTTTGCCTGTTCCAGAATCAACTGGTCCTCAACGCCCTCGCGTAAAAAACGCGCCTGACGACTCATTCTGGCACCGGAGTCCTGCAACGCCAGACCGATAAAAATCAGAATGAAAATCAGCCAAAAGACGAGATTCAGTCCACTTTGAAAATCGGGCGTCGGCGAGTTATACCAAAACACGTTAAGAAAAGGTGTGTTCACCCGCATCATGTCGATCATCACATGGGCAAAATCGAGCATGACTGCGTTAATTCCTTCCTGCTTTTCGCTGTGCGCATACATAAACTTCAGTACTGAAACCAGCGTTGAAATCAGCGCGGGAATGAAAACCACCCATCCCACCAGCCTTTTCAAGATGGCAATGCGTCCAGCTTGTTGATACGTCATGAGTTCCCCTTGATTAAGACGTGTCATTTTGGCCTAAGTTTACCCGTTGATTACCGTTTTCGCCTGATCTTTAAAGGCGGTATACTGCCGAATTAGCCATAATGAACGCTCAGAGCCCGTTCTGGCTGGCTCTTAATCCCTTTTATCACCGTACAGGAGAGGTTGTGATGTCAACCCCGCGTCAGATTCTTGCTGCAATTTTCGATATGGATGGATTACTGGTCGATTCTGAACCGCTTTGGGATCAGGCTGAACTGGATGTGATAGCAAGTTTAGGCGTTGATATCTCCCGCCGCCATGAACTTCCCGATACCCTTGGTTTACGCATCGACATGGTGGTTGATTTGTGGTTTGCGCAGCAACCATGGAATGGTCCCTCACGTCAGGAAGTTACCGAGCGCATCATTACCCGGGCAATTGCGTTAGTAGAAGAAACAAAGCCGTTGCTGCCGGGCGTGCGTGAAGCCGTGGCGTTGTGCAAATCTCAGGGAATCAAAGTAGGACTGGCATCCGCCTCGCCGCTGCATATGCTGGAAAAAGTGCTGACCATGTTTGAGCTGCGCAGCAGCTTCGACGCACTGGCTTCTGCGGAAAAACTGCCCTACAGCAAACCGCACCCACAGGTTTATCTCGATTGCGCGGCGCTACTGGGTATCGATCCTTTAAACTGCGTAGCACTGGAAGACTCGGTAAACGGTATGATTGCTTCGAAAGCCGCCCGTATGCGTTCCGTCGTGGTGCCGGCGCATGAAAATCAGGACGATCCTCGCTTCGTTCTTGCCGACGTCAAACTGACCTCGCTCACCGAACTCACCGCCGCTCACCTGCGCGGCTAATCCTGTGACGGGCAATGTTCGGATTGCCCGCCTTCCCTGCTTTTTATTTTTTAAAACATCGTTTCATTTTCAATTGTATTTCTGTTTAACCTCTCCTATCCTTGCCCTACAGAGCAAGCGTTAATGGCATATATAGTTGAGGTAAACATGATTCAGGAAGCTTTTCGTCTCGAGGGTAAAATCGCTATCGTCACAGGATGTGATACCGGCCTTGGGCAAGGTATGGCAGCGGCGCTGGCGGAAGCGGGCTGCGATATCGTCGGCGTGAATCGTAAAATACCGCATGAAACCGCAGAGATAATTAACGGCCTTGGTCGGCGCTTTATGGCCATTCAGGCCGACCTCAGCCAACAGGATGCGCTCACCAACATTGTGACACAAGCGGTGGCGGCGTTTGGCCGGGTCGATATTCTGGTTAACAATGCGGGAACCATCCGCCGTCAGGATGCGCTGGACTTCAGCGAAAAGGATTGGGATGACGTGATGAACCTCAACCTTAAATCCATTTTCTTTCTGTCACAGGCCGTGGCGCGCCAGTTTCTGGCTCAGGGCAACGGCGGAAAAATCATTAACATTGCCTCAATGCTCTCTTTTCAGGGCGGTATCCGCGTACCATCCTATACCGCATCAAAAAGCGGCGTGCTGGGTATCACCCGCCTGCTGGCTAATGAATGGGCGCCCCTGGGGATTAATGTTAATGCCATCGCTCCCGGCTATATGGCGACCAATAACACACAGCAGTTGCGCGAAGACAGTGAGCGTAATCAGGAGATTGTCGATCGTATTCCCGCCGGACGCTGGGGCACGCCAGATGACCTGAAAGGCCCGGTCGTTTTCCTCGCCAGTCCTGCCTCTGACTATATACATGGCTATACGCTGGCCGTGGATGGCGGTTGGCTGGCGCGGTAAAGGCGCACTTGTGACAAAGGGTTACAACGTCACCTCTTCCGCCTACTGTATAAAACCCCTATACTGTATGAATCGACAGTTTATTGGGTTTTATCATGACGGCGGAAGGTCACCTTCTTTTTTCTATTGCCTGTGCGGTATTTGCCAAGAATGCCGAGCTAACGCCCGTTCTTGCGCAGGGTGACTGGTGGCATATTGTTCCTTCAGCCATTTTAACGTGCCTGCTGCCGGATATCGATCATCCCAAATCCCTGCTGGGGCAGCGTCTGAAGTGGATATCAAAACCCATTGCCCGGGCATTTGGTCATCGCGGGTTTACGCATAGCCTGCTGGCAGTCTTTGCCCTGCTGGCCACGTTTTACCTGAAAGTCCCGGACACGTGGATAATACCGGCAGATGCCTTACAAGGTATGGTTCTTGGTTATCTCAGCCATATACTGGCCGATATGCTAACCCCGGCGGGCGTTCCTCTGCTTTGGCCATGCCGCTGGCGTTTTCGTCTGCCGATCCTCGTGCCGCAGAAAGGTAATCAACTGGAGCGGTTTCTGTGCATGGCGCTGTTCGCGTGGGCAATCTGGATGCCGCAGACCGTACAAGAGAACAGTGCGGTGCGCTGGTCATCACAGATGATAAATACGCTGCAAATGCAGTTTAATCGTTTTATAACGCACCAGGTTGACTAATTAATCAGCCAAAAAGTCATTTTTGGCATAAACAATTCCATTTGAATATAAGAGGCAAGTCACAGTTCTGCTAATCTTGCGCCAACAGAATCACCTTTAAACGGTGATACGCATAATAAGATCAGGAGAACGGGGATGAACTTTCCATTAATCGCGAACATTATCGTGTTCGTAGTGCTGCTGTTGCTGCTGGCGCAAGCCCGTCACAAACAGTGGAGTCTGGCAAAAAAAGTACTGGTCGGTCTGGTCATGGGTGTCGTGTTTGGCCTCGCCCTGCACACCATTTATGGCTCCGACAGCCAGGTTCTTAAAGATTCCGTACAGTGGTTCAACATTGTCGGCAACGGTTATGTCCAACTGCTGCAGATGATTGTCATGCCGCTGGTGTTTGCGTCTATTCTCAGCGCCGTCGCACGTCTGCACAACGCCTCTCAGTTAGGTAAAATCAGCTTCCTGACCATCGGCACCCTGCTGTTTACCACGCTGATTGCCGCGCTGGTAGGGGTTCTGGTGACCAACCTGTTCGGCCTGACCGCCGAAGGTCTGGTTCAAGGTGGCGCCGAAACTGCACGCCTGAATGCGATTGAAACCAACTACGTTGGCAAAGTGGCTGACCTCAGCGTTCCGCAACTGGTGTTATCCTTTATCCCGAAAAACCCGTTTGCCGACCTGACTGGTGCTAACCCGACGTCGATTATCAGCGTGGTTATCTTCGCTGCATTCCTGGGTGTTGCCGCGCTGAAGCTGCTGAAAGATGATGCACCAAAAGGCGAGCGCGTTCTGGTCGCTATCGATACCCTGCAAAGCTGGGTGATGAAGCTGGTTCGTCTGGTGATGCAATTGACTCCGTACGGCGTTCTGGCGCTGATGACCAAAGTGGTTGCAGGCTCCAACCTGCAGGACATCATCAAGCTGGGTAGCTTTGTCGTGGCCTCTTATCTCGGTCTGGGCATCATGTTCGTGGTTCACGGGATCCTGCTGGGTATTAACGGCGTTAGCCCGCTGAAATACTTCCGTAAGGTGTGGCCGGTACTGACTTTCGCCTTCACCAGCCGTTCCAGCGCAGCCTCAATTCCGTTGAACGTTGAAGCGCAAACCCGTCGTCTGGGCGTGCCTGAATCTATCGCCTCTTTCGCCGCCTCTTTTGGCGCCACGATTGGCCAGAACGGTTGTGCGGGCCTGTACCCGGCAATGCTGGCAGTAATGGTCGCGCCGACCGTCGGAATCAACCCGCTGGACCCAATGTGGATTGCCACGCTGGTCGGTATCGTGACCGTGAGTTCCGCAGGCGTTGCGGGTGTCGGTGGCGGAGCAACGTTTGCCGCGCTGATCGTCCTGCCTGCTATGGGTCTGCCGGTCACGCTGGTTGCGCTGCTGATCTCCGTTGAACCGCTGATCGATATGGGTCGTACCGCGCTGAACGTAAGCGGGTCTATGACTGCCGGTACGCTGACCAGTCAATGGCTGAAGCAGACCGATAAAACGATTCTGGACAGCGACGATAACGCCGAACTGGCGCATCGCTAAGCCGGTTAGTTGAAAAACAAAAAACCGCCGGAGTGTCATGCTCCGGCGGTTTTTTTATATCCATTAATCGCTCAGTTCATTTTCCTGACGAACCTGATTAGCCCAGCGTTGCGCTGATTCCGGGACCGTAAATGCAGGCGAACGTTGAAACGCCTCCCCCATTAAGACAAAAGCGACATATTTTCCGCGCAGTATCCATACGTCACGAAACGCATCCATTTTAACCGCATGCTCTGGTGGGGCAGGCTCCACGCGAGGAACATAGCTGATAACCGGACGATTTTGTTGGCGAAGAGGTTTCATAATCAGTTGCTTCACTAAAGACAAATTCTAAAAATCAGAAAACTGCTATCTTAGCCGATTTTGCCTACTGACGTCCTGCCTTGCGTGCGCTGTTTGCCTGGTTCATCGCGCTTTACACCATCGGTCTGTTCCTGCGCCACTGAGTGAGTGGTCTATAGTTAAAGCTTTTGACGGCAACAACGACCCTTTAAGCGATGAAAGCAGGAGAAGAGTTTAATGTCACAGAATGATAAGCACCCACTCCATCACTCAGCGCCGGTTCATGATGCCAGCGAATCCCAGCCAGGACTTGACTCACTGGCGCCAGCAGACGGTTCACATCGGCCAGCGCCTGAACCTACGCCACCAGGCATGCAGCCCACTACGTCCGGCAGCTTAAAAGCGCCTGACGTCACAAGTGACAAACTCAACGCGCTGGAGAGTTTTCGCAAAGGAAGCGAGGATTTTGCCCTGACCACCAATCAGGGCGTGCGCATTGCGGACGATCAAAACTCTCTGCGCGCCGGAAACCGTGGGCCTACCCTGCTGGAAGACTTCATCCTGCGGGAAAAAATCACCCACTTTGATCACGAACGCATCCCTGAGCGGATCGTACATGCCCGAGGTTCTGCCGCTCACGGTTACTTTCAGCCCTATGCCAGCCTCAGCGCAACGACGAAAGCGGACTTTCTGAGTGATGAAAATAAAATCACACCGGTTTTTGTGCGTTTTTCTACGGTTCAGGGCGGCGCAGGCTCCGCGGATACAGTCAGAGATATTCGGGGGTTTGCGACCAAGTTTTACACTGAAGAGGGCATTTTCGATCTGGTGGGAAACAACACGCCTGTCTTCTTTATTCAGGATGCCCATAAATTCCCGGATTTCGTCCATGCGGTTAAACCGGAGCCGCATTGGGCTATCCCGCAGGGACAAAGCGCACATGATACCTTTTGGGATTATGTCTCATTACAGCCGGAAACGTTGCACAACGTCATGTGGGCAATGTCCGACCGGGGTATCCCACGCAGCTATCGCACGATGGAAGGCTTTGGCATCCACACATTCCGGTTAATCAATGCGCAAGGGAAAGCCACCTTTGTCCGATTCCACTGGAAACCGCTGGCAGGCAAAGCGTCGCTGGTATGGGATGAAGCGCAAAAACTTACCGGTCGGGATCCCGATTTTCATCGTCGCGATCTGTGGGAAGCTATTGAAGCGGGCGATTATCCGGAATATGAACTGGGGCTACAGTTGATTCCCGAAGAAGACGAATTTAAGTTCGATTTTGACCTGCTCGATCCGACCAAGCTGATCCCGGAAGAGCTGGTTCCGGTGCAACGCGTCGGTAAAATGGTGCTGAACCGCAACCCGGATAATTTCTTTGCTGAAAATGAGCAAGTCGCGTTTCATCCCGGACACATCGTCCCCGGCATCGACTTTACCAACGATCCCCTGCTGCAGGGCCGCTTGTTCTCCTATACCGATACCCAAATCAGTCGCCTTGGCGGGCCAAACTTCCATGAAATCCCGATCAATCGCCCAACCTGTCCGTACCATAATTTCCAGCGTGACGGCATGCATCGTATGGACATCGATACCAATCCTGCCAACTATGAACCGAACTCTATCAATGATAACTGGCCGCGCGAAACGCCGCCGGGACCAAAACGCGGTGGATTCGAGTCGTATCAGGAACGTATTGAAGGAAACAAAATCCGCGAACGCAGCCCCTCTTTTGGCGAATACTATGCGCAGCCTCGCCTGTTCTGGCTAAGTCAGACGCCAATTGAACAGCAGCATATTATCGGTGGATTCAGTTTTGAACTCAGTAAAGTTACGCGCCCCTATATTCGTGAAAGAGTGGTCGAACAGTTAGCTCATATTGATACGTCACTCGCCAAAGCGGTTGCCGATAATCTCGGTTTTGAGCTAACCAAGGAACAGACCAACATTGCGCCGCCGCCCAACGTCAACGGTTTGAAAAATGCACCGTCACTCAGTTTATATGCGGGTTCGCAAGGAGAGATTAAGGGCCGTGTGGTCGCCATCCTACTGAATGACCAGGTGAAATCGAGCGACCTGCTCGCCATCATGCAAGCCCTACAGGCTAAAGGTGTACATGCCAAATTGCTCTATTCCCGAATGGGTAATGTGGTTGCCGATGATGGTTCTGCCCTGACGATCGCCGGTACTTTTGCGGGTTCGCCATCCCTGACGGTCGATGCGGTTATCGTTCCGTGTGGCAATCTCGCGGATATCGTTACGAACGGTGATGCCCGATATTACTTACTCGAAGCGTATAAACACTTAAAACCTATCGCCCTGGCTGGCGATGCTCGTCAGTTTAAAGCAACGTTGAATATCAAAAATGAAGGAGAGGAAGGCGTGGTTGAAGCGGACAGTGCAAACGCACAGTTTATGGATACCCTGCTGACGCTGATGACCGCGCACCGCGTCTGGTCACGCGCCGGAAAAATAGACACGATTCCTGCCTAAAAAAATGCGGCGCATTAAGCGCCGCAAACTCAGGAATTACACGTTCAGAAAACTGCCAAGACGATAACCGCGCTCCGCAATAGCATATTTCAGTGACGAAGACGTCAGCACGTCGAGCTCAGTTAAGCGGGGGTAACAGTAGGCACTTTGACGAATAATGTCATCGATAAAGGCCGGGTGACACATCACTTCCAGCGAGGACTCTCCCCGGTCTGCTGACGCGTCAAGCGTTTGCAAAAACAGAGCTTCAGAAATCGCCTCGCCGTAAAACTCACTGCTGAATCCCTGGGAAGTCCGTAACGTCTGTGGAAAGTCAGACGCCTGGAATACCGCCTGACGATCGATCCGTAACGCAATCCCTTTTTGGGCAGCGAACCCGGCCACTATAGGGAAAATCTGTGGGAACATATGCACGTGGTGATGGCTATCCAGATGCGTCGGCTCCCGCCCGAACAGGTCAATAAAACGCTGATACTGCGCGGCCAGCTCCTGAGAAATTTCATCCAGCGGTAAGATGTCTTCTTCAGCCATCTGCCAGATCCATTTCCCCAGTAATCCGTCACGAGTAAGACCAGGCATTGCCGTCAACGGCATGCCCAGCGTCAGAACAAAATGCATGCCGACGGCAAGTTCCGGTATGTCGCGACTCAGCTGTACCGCATGGTCAATTGCCGCGCCGTTAACCAGTGCCGTCGTCGAGGTGACAACGCCATTGCGGCAGGCTTCAACAATGCCGTAGTTTTGTCCTTTACTCAGGCCAAAATCATCCGCATTTACAATCAGTACGCGTTCCATAGCCGACCTCAGTTAGTGTTGTTCGCTTTTGAGTTTTTCAATACACCCGGCAAAGTTTGGCAGCCATTTTTCATGCGCCAGAATCAGCTCACGCGCCAGGATCTCGGCATCGCTGTCGGAGTGCACCAGCGGACTCAGGTTCAATGCCAGCAGCACATCATTCAGCTCGCCGCTCAATGCCGCATTGCTCGCCGCGACCTCGAAGCCTTTAATGGTATAGATAAGGCCGAGCACTTTCTCATCAAAATGGGTAATCCGTGGATGCGGCGTAGCCCCGTTACGTCCCAGCGTGCAGGTCATCTCTACCGCCCAGTCCGCAGGGATATTATCAACATGCCCATGGTGCGGAACGTTGACATAGTGCTCGGTCTGTTTGTCGTTGTAGATGGCGTTGATCACTTCGCAGGCCGCATCGGAGTAATAGGCTCCACCGCGCTGCTCCAGTTCTTTCGGCTTCACGTTCAGATCCGGGTTTTTGTAGAGATCAAACAGTTGTTTCTCCACTTTCTGTACCACCTGAGCGCGCGCGCCGCCCTTATAGTATTCACCCATTTCAATCGCCAGCATCTCTTTTGGCTTGAAGTAGTAGAGCAAATAAGAGCACGGCAGCAGTTTCAGCGAACGAATCAGTCCTTCACTAAACGGCAGGTCAAAGATGTTCTTCACGGTAGAGGCTTTCAACTGGCCCGAAGCTACGCCGTCCAACAGTTCATCAAAGCGTGATGTACCGTTCACCAGTACGTCTTTAATAAAGACCATATGGTTGAGACCAAACAGATCGATGGATAAGTCGTCGCTCTCGTTAAGCGCCAGCACATCGCTAATGAACATTTTCATGCCGACAGGAATATTACACACGCCGATGAATTTTTTGAAATTCGTATGACGATAGACCGCTTCAGTCACCATCCCGGCCGGGTTAGTAAAGTTAATCACCCACGCATTCGGGCACAGTTCTTCCACATCTTTCACAATATCAAAGATAACCGGAATGGTACGCAAACCTTTGAACAGCCCACCAGCGCCGTTAGTTTCCTGCCCCAGATAACCGTGACTCAGTGGAATGCGCTCATCCTTTTCACGGGCTTTTAGTTGCCCTACGCGCAGCTGGGTAGTAACGAAATCAGCATCTTTCAGCGCTTCACGGCGGTCCAGTGTTTTAAACAATTTCATCGGCACACCCGCTTTGTCGATCATTCGCTGGCAAAGGTCAAAAATAATGTCCAGTTTCTCTTTTCCACCGTCGACATCAACCAGCCACAACTCAGAAACCGGTAATTCATGATAGCGCTTAATAAAGCCTTCAAGTAACTCAGGGGTGTAGCTGCTCCCGCCACCGATAGTGACGACTTTTAATTTCTGGCTCATAATTTCTCCCTTCAGTGTCAAAACACTGACGTGTATTATGCTCAACCCGTTTGTCAGGTATAGCGTGGCTGTCCCGACGCTATTTTGGGCAAGCTATAAAAAATGGGTTATTGGCAAATAATATCTACTGATTAAATTCAGTTAATTTCTTACGATAGCTATTAGGTGTAAATGACGTCAGCTTTTTAAACGTTTTAATAAACAGGCTTGGACTACTGTAGCCAGACTCATAAGCAATATCCGTTACAGAATAATTAGTCATTTCCAGCTGTTTTTTAGCAAAGTTAATGCGGATTTCATTGATGATCTGCATCGGCGTTTTGCTGTAATAACGCTGGGTCGCGCGGGTCAGATACTCCTGGGATTTCGCGGACAGGTGTACCATATTTTCCAGCGCATTCTCGCTAAACTGCCGTTTGTCGTGCATGGTCTCGACGGTTATTTTGAGCCACTGAGGAATATCATCCAACACCTGCTCTTCGCGATGATGGCGTAACCGATTAATAATATAGAAGGTGACCACTTCTACAAATTCATCGAGTCCGCTCTCACGAAAGTTCAGTGATGCAATAACCGTTTCAATATAGGTAAGAAACGCGTTATTCGCGTGATAGACCTGCGATGCAACAAAACAAAATGGCAGCAGCGGGTGATAGTGCTGTTCAAAAAAACGTTTACTGATGCCGACGTTAAGGATCCTTGTTGCACCAAAATCATAAAAACTTTGGTGGTGCGATCCTAACGGGATAAAGACAAAGTCTCCACGTTCGAGCAGTACGCGTTTGCCGTTGATTTCCTGATAATAGCGCCCGGTTAACACCAGGGTGAATTCATAGTAGTCATGCTGATGCAGCCCGCTGATGCTCTCAGTTTTGTTATAGATGAACACATGGAAATTTTTGCCATTAAATAGCTGCTGCTCATAGACGGTCTTGATTTCCGGTGCGTTAATCTGTAGCTGCATTATGCACTCCTCGCTATTTCAGCTTTTCGTGAAGCTCAATCAGTTCAGTCACCAGCTCACGCGCCAGCATTGATGTCATCAGGTGGTCCTGCGCGTGGACCAGCACCAGACTAACTTTCATTTTACCTTCGCCCTGATCGCCTTCAATCAGTTTCGTTTGCACGAGGTGCGCTTCGTTCAGCGCCAGGCGAGACTGGTCCATCATGGCCTTAGCCGACTCGAAATCACCTTGCTTGGCCATTTTGAGCGCGCCGTACGCCAGGCTACGTGCCTGACCAGAATTGATAATAAGGCCCATCACCACTTCTTCAAGTTCTTCTGCTTCTGACTGGGTGTCGACGATGTTTTCGATATCCAACATACTTTTTTCCTCTGGTTCAGTCCGGCATGACAGTGAAGCCATGCCGGATTAAATTTAGAATTTCAATGCGTTAGCGATATCTTCTTCGCTTTCTTCTTGATCAATAACGTTCTGCGCTTTATTGGCTACCACCACGAATGGCAGGTAAACCAGCGTTGCAATACCGAGGTTGAACAGCGCGACCAGCAGAGCAGCGACGCTACCGTTGGTGTTAAAGAACGCGCCCAAACCGGTTGGCATAGTCCACGGTGCAATGTTGGTAATCGGTGGAATAATGCCTGAGTAATAAGCTGCCAGCGTAATCGCCGCCAGAATCGGCTGAACCAGAATGAATGGGATAAACATCACTGGGTTCATGATGATCGGCAGACCGAACAGGATAGGTTCGTTAATCTGGAACAGACCTGATGGCAGCGCCAGTTTAGCAACCTGACGATAGTCAGGACGACGCGATGCCAGGAAGATAGCGATAATCAGACCCAGCGTTGCCCCGCTCCCTCCAAGGAAGATGTAGGAGTCGAGCATCGGTTTCGCCCAGACGTGGAACGTCTTACCGGCTTCCAGCGCTGCGTCTACGGAACCAAACTGTTGGTAGATGGAGATGTTTTCCAGCGCCCATGGCGTCATGATTCCGCTGTCCAGCGCGGTCAGCGCCAGAGAACCGTGAATACCGAAGAACCACAGCAGTGGAACAAAAATCACGTAGGCCCAGCCCACCACGCTGCCCAATGACGCCAGCGGAGTTGAAATGGAATCCATGATGATCTGGTGGAAGTTCGTACCCCAGGTGTTCAACGCCCAGGCGATGATCCCCATAATGGAGAGGATAAGGAAGCCAGGAATCAGTGCAGAGAAAGAACGCGATACGGATGTCGGTACGCTATCAGGTAATTTAATAACCCAATTGCGACGGACCACAAAGGTAAACATTTCCGCGACCGCGAGGCCGATAATAATACCGGAAATAATATTGGCACCGCCGAGCCAGTTTGCGCCAACGGCATAGGCTTCACCCACGCTATATGGCGTTACGGTCATAAACGCGGCGACGGATAACAGCCCGGCTGCCAGTGAGTCGACTTTGCGTTCTTCCGCCAGCGCCATGCCAATAAAGAACGGCGCCATCAAGGACATGATACCCAGCGTACCGTTATAGACGTTTCCACCAATGCCTTTCAAACTATTCAGCGTTTCAATAGTTGAGGCATCAAGTCGAATACCCATTGAATAAAAAAACGACCCCTCCCCAAAGCTCAGGAAAACGTTATTGATTAATACAAACATGGCCCCTGCGAGGGTTAACGGCATTAAACGAATAAAGCCGTTTTTGATTGCATTAACGTGTGGCTGCTTTCCAATTTTTACAGCAAAAGGAAGGAGTACCTTTTCAAGTGAAGCAATAGCGTTACTCATAGAAAAATACCCTTAAATACCGCAATTGATAATTACGGTGAATGTTAATGAAATAACTCTTTGACGGGAAAAATTAAAATAAAATAATTAATTTGCTGCGGCTTTTTTAATTGCTGCAACTGCAGCCTTAAGCACGCCTAAACCATCGACTTTGCCATACAGCAGCGAGTCAATCACTTCCACAGGCTTGTTGGGTAACAAGCGCTGAATTTCGGGCAACATATAAGCAATTTGTGGACCTAATAATACGACATCGGCCGCAGGACCTTTTTCTCCGGCCAGCGTCTCAGGAAACGCTTCAATAATAACCGGTACTTCGTATTTTTCGGCCTGAGCACGCATCTTCGAAACCAACAATGAAGTCGACATGCCCGCAGAACAAAACAGATAAATGTGTTTCTTTTCCATTAAAACGATCCTCATATGCGATTATCTGTCAACCAGACACTCCGCAAGCCATAACCTGCATCCATGCTCTGGGTAACTTGCGTCAGCTAAATTACTTTTTTAGGTGGCTGAAATGAGTATACGGGATTGCACCGATGGATGGTATTTCCTTGACCAACTAAATTGTCTCTCCTTGACCTGTCGTTATGACCCCCCTCACATTTCGGGCAAATAATTCGCGGCAATAAATAAGATCGTGTGGCACAAAAAAACCGGCGCGATGGCCGGCTCTTCTGTGTGCTCAGGCAATAAACAGTTGTTACTTCTTCGCCGCCTGCGGGTCGGTGTCGTACTCTGCACAGGTCTGATAACCAGAGTTAATCACGTGTCCGGTGTCGTCCAGAGCAACAAAATAGGTTTCAGCTTTACCATCTCGTTGACCCAGGATGTAGGTCTGGCATGTCCCACGTGCATGAATCATACTGACTTCAGAAGAAGGTTTACCGGCGATCTGCGCCACCTGCGCCCGGCTCATCCCTTTCTTCACATCTTTCACCACGGGCTGAACAAATTGGTCTTTGGTACGGTCGTAGGCCGTACACCCTGCCAGCATAGTCAAAACAGCCGCTGCGCTCAGAATTCCTGTTAGATTCTTGTTCATATTCCGTCCTCTTTTATTTCAGCGTGTTATATAAGCCTGGAGCACAACAACGCATTTTTCAAGCAATCAGATGATACTTAGGTAGTTTCGGAAAATTCTATAGCCTAAATAATTCGAGTTGCAGGAAGGCGGCAAGGGAGTGAATCCCCAGGAGCTTACTAAAGTAAGTGACCGGGGAGAACGAGCGCAGCCAACGCACATGCAACTTGAAGTATGACGGGTATATTAAAACAAAATACTGCGATATCAGGCTCGGATCCCTTGTCGTTTGGGCCTCAACGCGTTAGCTTTAACACATCATTTTTTTGATCATTTTTATTTTAGGAGGGGGTTAAATGACTCTGCAGCAAGAGATAATTCAGGCGCTTGGCGCAAAACCGCACATCAATGCAGAAGAAGAAATTCGCCGCAGCGTGGATTTCCTGAAATCCTATCTGCAGGCCTACCCCTTTCTGAAATCGCTGGTGTTGGGAATTAGCGGCGGACAAGACTCGACGCTCGCTGGAAAACTGTGTCAAATGGCGATATCCGAGCTTCGCAACGAAACGGGGAATGACGCGTTGCAGTTTATTGCCGTGCGCCTACCGTATGGCGTTCAGGCTGATGAACAGGACTGTCAGGACGCCATCGCCTTCATTCAACCGGACCGCGTGCTCACTGTTAATATCAAGGGCGCGGTGCTGGCCAGCGAGCAGGCCCTGCGTGAGGCGGGTATTGAGCTGAGCGATTTTGTGCGTGGCAATGAAAAAGCCCGTGAGCGCATGAAGGCACAATACAGCATCGCCGGCATGACCAGCGGCGTTGTCGTGGGTACCGATCATGCAGCGGAAGCCATCACCGGATTTTTCACTAAATACGGCGATGGCGGCACCGACATTAACCCTCTATTCCGTCTGAACAAACGCCAGGGTAAACAGTTGCTTGCGGCGCTGGGCTGCCCGGAGCATTTATATAAGAAAGCGCCAACCGCCGATCTTGAAGACGATCGTCCTTCTCTGCCAGATGAAGCCGCTTTGGGCGTCACCTACGACAACATCGACGATTATCTGGAAGGAAAAGCACTGGCTGCCGACGTCGCGAAAAAGATTGAAGGCTGGTACGTAAAAACTGAGCACAAACGCCGTCCACCGATCACCGTGTTTGATGATTTCTGGAAAAAAGCGTAACCCTTTTCTCTTCATAATGCCGGATAGCGCCAGTATTGACGAAATCCGGCATTAGCCTGCTGACCTCATGCCGCTTTTTTAATCGCCTTCAAGCTGCTACACTGGATGAATAACCAGCATCCGGAGTGAACAGTGGTACAGCGTCAATCAGCCCCTCGCCTGTCATTTGAGGCAGCGGCAATCTATGAATATCCCGAACACCTGCGCCCATTTTTGAGTGAGCTTCCCACCGCGCCCGGCGTCTATCTGTTTCACAGTGATAGCGACACCATGCCGCTTTATATTGGTAAAAGCGTCAATATTCGCAGCCGCGTGCTGGCGCATTTACGTACCGCAGATGAAGCGGCCATGCTACGTCAGGCCAAACGCATTAGCTGGATTTGTACGGCCGGAGAAATTGGCGCCCTGCTGCTGGAAGCACGGCTTATCAAAGAACAGCAGCCGTTGTTTAACAAACGACTGCGACGCAATCGTCAACTTTGTGCCTTGCAGCTTACCGAGCGGACTGTTCAGGTTGTCTACGCACGAGATATTGATTTCTCCCACGCCCCCAATCTGTTTGGTCTGTTTGCTAATCGCCGCGCGGCGCTACAGACGCTGCAAAGTCTCGCCGATGAACAAAAGCTGTGCTACGGCCTGTTGGGTCTGGAACCCCTGAGTCGCGGGCGCGCCTGTTTTCGCTCCGCGCTTAAACGCTGTGCCGGAGCCTGCTGTGGGAAGGAAAGCCCTGAAGCGCATCATTTGCGTCTGGTAGAAGCACTGGAAAGAGTGCGCGTGATCTGCTGGCCATGGAGCAATGCCATTGCGCTGCAGGAAACGCGCGCTGAAATGACGCAGTACCATATCATCAATAACTGGCTGTGGCTGGGGGCCGTTTCTACGCTGGATGAAGCGGCAACACTGGCGCGTATGCCGGCCGGCTTTGACCATGATGGCTATAAAATTCTCTGCCGGCCTGTTCTGTCTGGTCAATATGACATTATTGAACTGCGTCCGGAGAATGCCCCGGCATCCAGTTAATCTCACTAAACAGCAGTTTCCCCTCACGCTCCAGCAGTCGTAATGTGTGTTTACCGTCGTGCCAGCTTGCACCCTGATCGGCCGTCAACAGCTTATCGCCCAGTTGCCAGGCGCCGCTGATAACGAACACCACACCGCCGCGCGAACCAAAGGTCGTAAAGGTGCGATCGGCCACCCTGACTTTCGCCTGGCAGACATCCCGTCGGGTCATGATATTAAAATCCATCGACATCTGCCCTTCCGTCAGCTTCGCTTTTACCACCTTGTCACCGGCAAAGGTAAAAGGCTGATGCTGTTTCAGGGTATGCGTGAAGGTGTTCGACTCTTCCAGGGTCACTTCTCCGCCTTCCAGCAGGGTAATCACGCGTTCTACACCGGGAAAAAGAGAAAACTCACCGTTTGCTGCGATGGAGGCGATACTCGCCCGCCAGTGAAAATCTCGTGTTGCTGGTGGAAAACAGCAAATTTCACGCGTTTCTCCCGCACCATTTCGCCACAGATTGACCGGCATTTTGCGGATATCAAAGTATTCCATCATCCCTCCAGAAAGGCGCAGCACGGCAGCCCGCCATAACAGGCAGCCATAAATCATCATTGTTTTGTTCACCCTGCAGATTATTGTTATCGGCAGCAGAGTTGATTTGCCTTAGCGATGAACCCGGTGTTTTGCAAAAAAATTAGCGCCTTCCAGGTGGAATTTTCGCGGGCTTCAGGAGAATAACGCGTCACAAGCGCGGTGCAAGAGGCGGTAAAGAAAAAACCGCCGATCCTGCCCACCTCGTTAAACGTGTTGTGGACAAGAGCGGCGGTCTTGAGTTTGGTTTCACACTGCGCGGCAATCAGCACACACAGCGTGAATGATTTAGTGTAGACGCTGAACGATTACTCAGCAGCTTGCGGCATTTTACCTTTCTGCGCTGCACGTTCTGTCAGACGCTTCTCAAAATTGGCATTAAACTGCTTTTTCTGTTCCGGCGTCAGGATGTTGTAAATCTTATTCTGGGTTTCCATATGCGCCAGCATATTGGCTTTGCGCTGTTCTTCCATCTTCGCAATTTGCGCTTCTGCTTTTGCTTTATCGAAGCTATCGCTGGCAATGATGTCGTGCATTGCGCGGCGCTCTTCCAGCGGTGGACGTTTCATCTGATCGCGCTGACCTTTCATGATTTCGCGAATCTGCTGTTTCTGTGCGTCGGTCAGGTTCAGGTCTTTGAACATCATGTCATGATGCGGGGCGAATTTGCCGTTGTGGTGCATCATCGGTTTGGCATCCGCTGGCGCAGCTGTTGTCGTGTCAGCGGCGTGTGCCAGGTTAGCAGCGCCCAGCGCCAGGGTAGAGGCAACAAACAGAGCAGTCAGTTTACGCATAATTTCTATCCTTTCTTTCAGTTATTTTTACGACACTCATGCGACTCTTATGCAATGTGATGTCGTGTTGACGAGATTAACTTTACCGGCTTAAGCGTCAATTAATCAGAGCAACGGTAAAACAGTGAAAGTGTAAAAAACAAACTTTCATCAATTATGGAGAAAAAAAGAATTAATTGCGCAGAGTTGCAATGAAAAATTACAACAGGATGATTTTGAAGGGATTATGAAGAACTATACCTGAACCCTGATTATTAAGAAAGCAATTCACCAGGAATAATCTGTAATAAATAAAAACAGCACGCAAAATATGCCCTTAAGGATAAACCTGCAGGGCAAATATATTCGTCACAATTTTTCCAGCATCAATCCGGCACGTAAGCCACAGGCCACGTTAGGGTTCGGAAAGAGAACGTATTCAACATCATGGGTGACGATAAAACGTTCATCCCCGTCCTGCGCAAGCAAAGTCCCCTCTTTAAAAGGGGTAAAGTTGAGCGTCTGGTTATCCATATGGAGAATGAAATCATCACTACGCCGCGTAATTTGCGACACCACGCGGTAACGCAGCGGGGATGTTTCTCCGCAAACCATTCGCTCGCCCCGCAGCAGCTTCGCCAGCGCATCTGACGTCTGCGAAAACTGGGCCAGATCGTTTTGTCCAAACGGTAGCGCTTTACCCAGCTCCAGCGTACAGGCCAGCGCGCCAAAATGTTCGGCGCTAAAATGGGTAAACGTGCCGCCAGGTGTCTGATGGAAAACCAGCGCCTCCAGCCCTGCATCACCCAGCCATCCCAGAAAATCTTCGTCCCAGGCAACGTTGCGTTGTGGCAACACGCCAAAGCGCAGATGCTGTGACCCGCGGATCGCGGTGTGCAGATCCAGATGCCAGCGTACTGGCTCTTTTGCCCGCGAATAGAAATCTTCCAGACACAGCTCAAGCTCGTGGGCGCGGTGCGTTTCTTCACTCGCGGCAAAAATCTGCCAACGACCGCCAAACATCCGGTTAAGGTCACTATGGCAATAACGTTTTCCCGCTGCCAGCGCCTGCGGGTTTCCCAGAATCACCAGCAGCCGCCATGTCAGTGCCAGCTCGCCGCTAAACAGCCTGGAAAGCAATGATTCGAGAATCTCTACCGGGGCCGTTTCATTGCCATGGATCCCCGCAGACAGCACCAGAGACTGTTCAACGGGTGCATTCGGCGTCAGTTCCAGAATCCCGCGCCCCACCCACTGCCAGGTAAAACCATGTGCTGTGCCCTGGATTTGCTCGGGGATTTTCCCGTTAAGCGTTTGGGTCAGAAAATTATCCATGACTGGTCCTCTCCTGCTGGAAAGGATACACAGAGCCGAGATTGAGCAATTGCGTCAGCGTATCCAGCGCTTCACGCCCCTCGCGCAACAGCTGCGGGTCGGCAAGATCCGCGGCGGTAAGACGATCGCGGTAGTAACGGTCAACCCAGTTATTCAACGTGTTAAACAGCGTGTCGTTCATGATAACCGCTGGGTTCACCACCTGCAGCTCTTGTGGGGTAAGCACCACTCTCAGGCGCAAACATGCCGGACCGCCGCCGTTGGACATACTTTCGCGCAGGTCGAATACCCGCAGGTCATCGATCGGATTGTCTTCCTCAAGCAGACGGTTCAAATACCGCCACACGCCCGCATGCTCCCGACATTCCTGCGGCAGGACCAACATCATCGAACCGTCATCCCGGCTGAGTAACTGACTGTTAAACAGATAGGTAGTGACCGCATCCTGCACCGACACTTCCGCAGCCGGAACTTCCAGCGGAGTAAATCCAGCCACCTGGCTGCGTAACTGCTCTAACAACGCCTGCTGTCTGACAAATGCCTGTTGATGACAAAACAGCACCTGACGATTCGATACCGCAATCACATCGTTATGAAACACGCCGAGATCGATGACGTCCGGGTTTTGCTGGGCAAAAATGCGCTGATGCGGGTTAACCTGATTCAGTCGTGCGACCGCTTCGCTGGCCTCACGGGATTGCCTCGCCGGATAGCGCTTCGGCTGGGAGGCATTCCCTTCTTCACGACCGTAAACGAATAGCTGTACGCCAGGGTCACCGTAATCTCCACCGAGGCGGTTATGGTTTGCCGCCCCTTCATCACCGAAAAGCGCAACCTGAGGCAACGCGCCGTGGACCGCAAAGCTATTCTCATCACGGAAAATTGCCCGTAACAATGCTTCGGTAGTTGGCGCTTCCAGCGAACGGTGGAACTTATTATTCAGATTCGCCACTGTCAGATGTACTTTCCCGTCCAGCGAATCTGCCGAAGGGCAGACCGTTGCCGCGTTCGCCACCCACATAGGCGATGCGGAGCTGGCGCAGGAAAGCCAGTGAGGCGCCTGACGCGCCACCTTCTCCAGCACCTGTTCGTCACTGCCGTGAAACCCCAACTGACGCAATACCGGAATATAAGGCCGTTCGTGGGGAGGGATCACCGCCTGGGGAAATCCCGCATCCGCCAGCGCTTTCATCTTTAGCAGACCCTGTTTCGCCGCCAGACGCGGGTTCGACACCTGAAAACGATGTTTGGTTGAGGCCTCATTACCAAATGACAGCCCCGCATAATGGTGGGTCAGTCCCACCAGACCATCAAAATTTACCTCACGGGCTTTCATAGCTTATCCTCGCGAGAAAAATCCAGTCCGGGGCTAAGCGCCGTTGGCAGCGTTAAGGCAGGTGATTCCAGACTTGCCATCGGCCAGGCGCAATAATCTGCGGCATACCACGCGCTCGCGCGATGGTTCCCGGACGCGCCAACCCCGCCAAACGGCGCTGTGCTCGCCGCGCCAGTTAACGGCTTATTCCAGTTGACGATCCCAGCCCGCGCCTCCAGCAGCAATTGGTCAAACTGGCTGCGATCGGGTGACACCAGGCCGCATGACAGCCCAAAACGGGTGTTGTTCGCCATACGAATCGCATCATCAAAGCTGTCATAACGCCAGACGCCGAGCAGCGGACCAAAAACCTCTTCATCAGGTACGTTTCCTGCCCCGGTCAGTTCGATAATACCAGGGGTCAGCAGTGACGTTCCGGCTTTCACCAGATGTGGCGCCAGCAGCGTACGGCCACCCAACGACTCCAGGCGCTGCCAGGCATCATAGACGTGCTGCGCAGCCTGTTCGGAAATCAGTCCGCCAAGAAACGGCTGCGGTTGTGCATCCCAGTTGCCGGGCATTAAACGCTGGCTGACCTCCACCAGACGCGCCAGGAACGCATCCCCCTGCGCGCCTTTTTTAACTAACAGGCGGCGGGCGCAGGTACAACGCTGTCCGGCGGTAACAAACGCGGATTGAATCGTCAGATGCACCGCGGCATCAATATCTTGCGGATTCTCAATAATCAGCGGGTTGTTGCCCCCCATTTCCAGGGCAAGGATTTTTTCCGGCTGGCCGGATAGCTGTCGATGCAGTTGATAACCGGTATTGGCACTGCCGGTAAACAGCAGACCATCAAGATCTTCCTGCGCGCTCAGCGCCTGCCCCGTTTCGCGTCCGCCCTGCACCAGGTTCAGCACGCCCGGCGGCAATCCCGCCAGCTCCCACAGCTTTGTCACGGCTTCGCCGGTCCACGGCGTCAGCTCGCTGGGTTTGAAAATCAACGTATTGCCTGCCAGCAGTGCCGGAACAATATGACCATTGGGTAAATGGCCGGGGAAGTTATACGGGCCAAATACCGCCAGTACGCCGTGCGGGCGATGGCGCAACGTTGCCGCGCCATCCGGTAACTCGCTGTGCTGCTCTCCGGTACGGGCATGATAAGCTTTCACGGAGATGGCAATTTTATTGATCATCGCCGTCAGTTCAGTCGCGGCTTCCCAATGAGGTTTGCCGGTTTCCCGGGCGATAATCTGGGTCAGCTCGGCTTTATTGCTTTCCAGCAATGAAGCAAACTTTTCAACAATAGTCTGACGGGCGCTAAAGGGCTGTTTAGCCCAACCGGTAAAGGCTGCGCGCGCGGCCCGACACGCCTGTGCTACCTGAGTTGCATCGGCATCATTGCCCTGCCACAGCGCATCACCGCTTACCGGATTGGTTTTCACCCGACGCTCACCCTGCCCGGTCACCCAGTCGCCGTTTATCCATAATGTCATGCTGTTTTCTCCTCTGCACAAAGACGCACAAAACGTACATGGTCGCCCGCATGGCATTTCAGGGCGTCCAGTTGCGCCGCCGTCAGTACCAGACGCTGAGTATCCGGGTCGGCACGAACCAACATGACGCGGAAGTTTTGATAATTTTCATTGGCAACCAGACAAGCTGGATAATCGCCCGGCGCAGGCTGCCCTTCAGCCACCTCCACCAGTCGGCTTTTACGGATAGCCCGCACCCGGTCAATATCACATTCCAGGGTCGGCCCGCCGTCGAAAATATCGACATAGTTACGGTAGCGAAACCCTTCTTTCTCCAGCACTGCCCGAGCAGGAGCCGTTTGCGGATGTACCTGACCAATCACGCTTTGCGCTTCATCAGACAAGAAATGGGTATAAATCGGATGCTTAGGCATCAGTTCAGCAATGAATGCTTTTTGCCCGGTTCCGCAGAGAAAATCCGCCCGGCTAAACTCCATCGAGAAAAATCGTTTGCCGAGGCTTTGCCAGAACGGAGAGTAGCCATGCTCATCGATCACGCCGCGCATCTCGGCCACGACTTTCTCATTGAATCGATCGCGAAAGGCCGCCATAAACATAAAACGCGACTTCGACAGCAAATAACCGTTGCCCTCTTTACGCCAGTCCGGATCGAGAAACAGAGTGCAAAGTTCGCTACTGCCCGTATGATCGTTACTCAGAAACAGCGTCGGCAGCGCGTTGTATACGTTCAGCTCTTTCGACGCGTGCACCAGAGTACCGACCCGGTAGTTGTACCAGGGGTCGTTAAGCCCCACCGCCACCTCGATGGCGCAAATCCCCGCCACGGTTCCGCTGGCGCTGTCTTCCAGCACAAACACATATCCTTGCTCACTTTTTGGCAACTCACCGCGCCAGGTTTGTAGCGAACGTTCGATACGCGCCATTAGCGTAGCTTCATTCGCCGGTAGCGAAGTCAATCCGCCGCCGGTCTTACTGGCAAGCTGCATCAACGCAGTGATATCCGCGCGTTCAATGGGACGAATCACCATCATGATGAACCTCCTGCTTTAATGCGTTCGCAGGCCAGCGCAAAGCGATCCAGCCCGGTGGCGACTTCTTCTTCACTGACGTTTAACGCAGGGGCAAAACGCACCACGTTAGCACCAGCAATCAGTACCATCACCCCGGCAACGGCCGCTTCTTGCGAGATAAGTTTCGCTTTCCCGGCAAATTCCGCGTTCAGCACGCAGCCGATCAGCAGTCCGAGTCCACGAATTTCACTAAACAGTCCAAAAGGTTCGTTAATGGCGTTAATACGCTCCACAAACCAGTCGTGGCGCTGTTTCACTCCGTTGAGCACTTCCGGCGTGTTAACAATTTCCAGCAGTTTGCCCGCCACCGCCGTGGCCAGCGGGTTTCCGCCGTACGTTGTACCGTGCGTACCGACCGTCATCACGCTGGCACAATGCTCTGTCGCCAGCAGTGCGCCGATGGGAAAGCCACCGCCCAACGCTTTTGCTGTCGTCAGTAGATCCGGCGTAACGCCATAGTGCATATAGGCATACAGTTCTCCGGTACGGCCAACGCCGGTCTGAACTTCATCAAATATCAGCAGTGCATTATGGCGATCGCATAATTCACGCAGCCCCTGTAAAAAGGCATTCGTTGCCGGCACCACGCCGCCTTCACCCTGCACCGGCTCCACGATAACCGCGCAGGTGGTGTCATCAATCAGTTGGCTGGCAGAGTCGAGATCGTTGTATACGGCATGACGGATATCCGGCGGCAGCGGTGCGAAATCCTGTGAATAGGCAGGCTGTCCTCCGGCGCTGACGGTAAAGAGCGTGCGGCCATGGAAAGCATTTTTAAACGCTACAATGCCACTCTTCTGGCTGCCAAAACGATCGTGAGCATATTTACGCGCCAGTTTTAGTGCCGCTTCATTGGCCTCTGCGCCAGAGTTACAGAAGAAAATGCGCTCGGCGAAGGTGGCGTCAATTAACTTTTTCGCCAGACGCAGCACCGGCTCGTTGGTGTAGCCATTTCCCGTATGCCAGAATTTGCTCGCCTGGTCGTTTAATGCATCGCGCAATGCCGGATGGGCGTGACCCAGCGCGTTAACCGCAATGCCTCCCGCGAAATCGATATACTCTTTGCCCTGCTGGTCCCACAGACGTGAACCTTCACCACGCACCGGAATAAAAGGGGCCGGAGCGTATACGGGCATCATCCATTCATCAAAATTTTCACGCGTAATTGACAGAGACATAGCGACCTCAACGGTAAATAAAAAGTTATCTGTATGTTAATAAATATAGTATTTGCGGTGTAAATGTAGATTGCAGGGTTCGTGCCAGCCAGCGAAAAAAGTGCATAAACAGAGGTTGGTAACGGAATATCAACAGGTTACAACGTGGCGATATTCACTATATGTGCATATAAAGTGAATATGTTTGCGCATCCGGCGACTAAACAGAGGAAAAAACGCAGTTTTATTCAGTCGCCAAATATAATTCTGAAATTGTGATCGTATACGAAATTTATCGGAAATTATTGCCCTATTCCGACGCGCTTCGCGCCAAAACGGTGCAGTTTTTGCTCCATCGTTAACGCCATTAGCAATCATTGTTGGAATCAGGTGACAAGAAGCAGTCAGCCTGCGGAAATTCTGCTACCATCCTTGCACTATTCATCTTGCAAAGTGGCAGCGACTATGAAATTTGTCTCTTTTAATATCAACGGCCTGCGCGCCCGTCCCCATCAACTGGCAGCCATTGTCGAAAAACACCAACCGGATGTTATTGGCTTACAGGAGACAAAGGTCCACGACGATATGTTCCCTCTCGAAGAGGTAGCAAAGCTCGGTTACAACGTCTTTTATCATGGACAGAAAGGTCATTACGGCGTGGCGCTGTTAACGAAAGAAACGCCAATCGCGGTGCGTCGTGGCTTCCCCGGCGATGGCGAGGAAGCGCAGCGTCGTATCATCATGGCGGAAATTCCATCCCCGCTGGGCAGCATCACGGTGATCAACGGCTATTTCCCGCAGGGCGAAAGCCGTGACCATGAAACTAAATTCCCGGCCAAAGCCGCGTTTTATCAGAACCTACAAAACTATCTGGAGACAGAACTGAAACGCGACAATCCGGTGTTGATCATGGGCGATATGAATATCAGCCCTACCGACCTCGATATCGGCATCGGCGAAGAGAACCGTAAACGCTGGCTGCGGACCGGTAAATGTTCCTTCCTGCCGGAAGAGCGCGAGTGGATGGAGCGCCTGCTGGGCTGGGGTCTGGTAGATACCTATCGCCACGCTTATCCTGAAAAGAACGACCAGTTCTCGTGGTTTGATTACCGCTCAAAAGGCTTTGACGATAACCGTGGCCTGCGTATCGATCTTCTGCTGGCGAGCAACCCACTGGCGGAGCGCTGCGAAGAAACCGGCATCGACTATGAAATTCGCAGCATGGAAAAACCGTCCGATCATGCGCCTGTATGGGCTAAATTCCGCGTCTGACCTTCTGCGTCTTTTCACTCTCCGGGCCCGGCCTGGAGAGTCTGTTTATTCTGTGCAAAATCAATAAAGCGACGGTAATACATTGTTACGGCCGGGAATTTATTATATCTTCCCGCGCACTTTTCGCTGACGAAAATGCTGCATTGCACTCGGTTTTACAGGAGAACCCCCATGAAAAAGAAGTTCGCATAAAGCAGAATACCGGCTGCTGATTGTCGCGGTCCTGTTCTGCGTTCTGGCGGGAGTTTTCCATCATTATGGTCTGACCGACCTGATAACCAATTTCCATCATTTACGAGACGTCATCCGCCAAAGCGGTATGTTCGGCTATACGCTTTATATCCTGTTGTTTATTGTTGCTGCGCTGTGTCTGATCCCAGGCAGTATCCTGGTGATCGTCGGTGGGGTGCTATTTGGTCCCGTGACAGGAACGCTCATCTCGTTAGTGGCGGCAACCGTTGCCTCGGCGCTGTCGTTTTTGCTGGCTCGCTGGCTTGGTCGGGATCTACTGCAAAAATACGTTGGGCACACAGCGACGTTTCAGGCTATCGAAAAAGGCATTGCGCATAGCGGAGTAGACTTTCTGATCCTGACCCGGCTCGTGCCGCTGTTCCCCTATAACATTCAAAACTACGCTTATGGGCTGACGGCGATTCCGTTCTGGTCATTTACCGTGATATCTGCGGTAACCACCTTGCCCGGCATCTTCATTTATACGCTGATGTCGCACGAACTGGCCAGCGAAGGGATTAGCTGGGCATTTATCGGTACGCTCAGCATTGCGGGGCTGGTGTTATTCGCCCTCGTTCAGGCCGCCAAAGCCTGGGCCAGGTATAAGCATATCGATCCGTCGTCCCGGCATGAGTGCGCGGGTAAATGTTCAAAATGAATACACCGCGGCTGACACGCTATTACCGGGTAAGCTTGCTTGCTCTGCTGCTGCTCGCGCTAATCGCATGGGCGTGGATACCAGGCGTGAGCGACTTTCTCCACGCCAGCCTGGCAGCGTTTGCTACGCTCGATCAGCATGCTGTTGAGAACTTCATTCGTTCTTACGGAACCCAGGCCGCGGTCGTGTCGTTCTTCCTGATGATCCTGCAGGCCATCGTCGCGCCCCTTCCTGCCTTTGTTATTACGTTTGCCAATGCCTCACTGTTTGGCGCATTTTGGGGCGGCGTACTGTCCTGGAGCAGCGCGATGGTGGGTGCGGCGCTGTGCTTTTTTATTGCCCGCGTTTTAGGTCGCGGCGCGGTGGAGAAACTGACCGGAAAAACGGTGCTGAACAGCATGGACGCTTTTTTCGAGCGCTATGGCAAGCACACAATTCTGATCTGTCGCCTGTTACCTTTTGTGCCCTTCGACCCGGTAAGTTATGCAGCAGGCCTGACCTCGATTCGCTTTCGCCATTTTTTCATCGCCACCGGCATCGGACAATTACCTGCCACTATCGTCTATTCGTGGGCGGGTAGCCTGTTAACCGGCGGCACATTTTGGTTTGTTACCGGCCTGTTCATTCTGTTCGCCCTGAGCGTAGTGATATCCGTGGCGAGAAGCCTTTATCTTGAGCATCAACGGAAAAAAACCTGAGACTTCCCCCATTTTTAGCAATGGAGATATTATGCGTTACTGCTTATTGTGCCTGAGTTTGTTGCTCTGCCCGCTGGCGACGTTTGCCCAGGACGCCAACTGGCAGCAAATCAAAAAAGATGCCCGCGGTCAGACGGTGTGGTTCAACGCCTGGGGTGGCGACAATGCAGTTAATCAGTATCTCGACTGGGTTAGCGGTGAGATGAAAACGCACTACGCCATTAACCTAAAAATCGTGCGCCTGGCGGATGCTGCCGACGCCGTAAAACGCATTCAGACGGAAGCGACATCCGGGCGAAAAACCGGTGGCTCTGTAGATTTACTGTGGGTTAACGGCGAAAACTTCCGTACGCTGAAAGAAGCCGGACTGCTGCAAACTCAGTGGGCGCAAACGCTGCCTAACTGGCGCTATGTTGATACCCAAAAACCGGTGACGGAAGATTTCTCCGTTCCAACGGAGGGGGCTGAATCACCGTGGGGCGGCGCCCAGCTAACCTTTATTGCCAGGCGCGATCTCACCGCGCAGCCGCCGCAATCCCCGCAGGCGCTTCTGGAGTTCGCGCAGGCGCACCCCGGTACCGTGACCTATCCGCGCCCGCCAGATTTTACCGGAACAGCGTTTCTTGAGCAGTTGTTACTATCGCTCACCACCAAACCGCAAGCGTTGAAAATCGCTCCTGATGCAACCACCTTCGCCGACGTTACTGCCCCGTTATGGCACTATCTTGATGCGTTGCATCCTGCACTCTGGCGCGAAGGCAAAGACTTTCCGCCCACGCCTGCACGAATGGATGCGCTGCTTAATAGTGGCGTTCTGCGTTTATCAATAACCTTTAACCCTGCCCACGCACAGCAAAAAGTGGCCAGCGGCGAATTGCCCAAAAGCAGCTATAGTTTTGGTTTCTCACAGGGCATGCTCGGCAACGTGCATTTTGTCACCATTCCGGCGAATGCGCGCGCCAGCGCCGGAGCGAAAGTCGTGGCAAACTACCTGCTTTCGCCCGAAGCGCAACTGCGCAAAGCCGACCCGACTATCTGGGGAGATCCTTCGGTGCTTGATCCACAAAAATTACCTGTCGAACAGCGTAATGCGTTGCTGGCGCGGATCCCGCAAGGACTCCCTGCCGTACTGCCAGAACCGCATGCAGCCTGGGTAAACGCTCTGGAACAAGAATGGCTACGCCGCTACGGTACGCATTAATACTGCTACTCTGGGCCATTATGGCGGCAGTTTATCTGCCGCTGGCGCCAGCGGCATTGTCGCTGATAGCACCGGCGCTTAACACCGCACACTGGCAGGCGCTAGTCACCGATCCTCAATTCCCGCAGGCGTTACTGGCAACGCTGGTTTCCGTAATCCTCGCGGCTGGCGGCGCGCTGCTCATCGCTCTGCTGGCAATCCTCGCCCTGTGGCCCGGCGCTGGCTGGGTACGTCTGTATACGCGTCTTCCCTGGCTGCTGGCAATTCCGCACGTTGCCTTTGCCACCAGCGTGCTGTTAGTTTTTGCCGAAGGCGGCCTGCTCTGGCAATGGCTTGCGTTTTTCAGCCCCCAGCCGGATCGCTACGGCATTGGACTTGGCGTAACGCTGGCCGTGAAAGAGAGCGCCTTTTTGTTATGGATCCTCTCGGCCCTGCTAAGTGAAAAACAACTTTCGCAGCAGGTTATCGTGCTGGATTCGCTGGGTTACAGCCGACTGCAATGCCTGAAGTGGCTGGTTCTGCCCGCTATCGCCCCGGCGTTGGGCAAAGCTATGCTGGCGATTGTCGCCTGGTCACTCTCCGTTGTGGATGTGGCAATCGTTCTTGGCCCCGGCAATCCGCCAACGCTTGCCGTATTGAGCTGGCAATGGCTCAGTCAGGGCGATGTTGAACAGCAGGCTAAAGGTGCGCTCGCCAGCCTGCTGCTGGTGTTGTTACTTCTCATTATTGCGCTGGCGGGTTATTTGTTCTGGCGCATCTGGCGACGCACTATTCCGGCAGTAAACGGTGAACGCCTGCGTTTTTCATCCGCTACGGCCGCACGCCCGCTGGTACAGCTTTTACCCCTGAGCGGTGTGGTATGTGCGCTGGTGCTGGCGCTTCTCGCCAACTATTCCTCGCTAAACAGCGAGGCGCTCAGCAACAGCCTGCAACTGGGACTCCTTTCCAGCGTGCTGGCGCTGCTGATACTGTTTGCCTGGCTGGAATGGGGTCCACAAACCGGACACCGCTGGGTCTGGCTACCGCTCATTTTGCCTGCGCTGCCGCTGGTGACCGGACAGTACCTGTTGGCATTATATGGCGGACAGGATGGGCTGATGACGACCATTATCTGGGGCCACCTGCTGTGGGTGATGCCATGGATGCTGTTTGTTCTCAAACCGGCGTGGCAACGCATTGATCCGCGATTGATTTTGATTGCACAAACGCTGGGCTGGACGCGGGGGCGGATATTCTGGCAGGTGAAATGCCCACTGCTAGTGCGCCCGGCGCTGATTGCCTTCGCGGTAGGATTCTCAGTCAGTATTGCCCAGTATATGCCGACGCTGTGGTTAGGTGCCGGACGCTATCCGACGCTGACCACCGAAGCGGTGGCATTAAGCAGCGGTGGTAGCACCGCGATTCTGGCTACCCAGGCATTATGGCAGCTTCTGTTACCACTGTTAGTTTTCGCACTCACGGCGTTTCTCGCTGCGTGGATTGGCCGCTTTCGACAAGGACTCCGCTAATGCTTACCGTACGAGACGTTTCGTTGTACCAGGGCGCGACAGCGCTGGTAAAGGACGTGAATTTTCAGGTAAATAAAAGTGACATTGTCACTATTATGGGGCCTTCCGGCAGCGGAAAGTCTTCGCTATTTTCGTGGATGATCGGAGCGCTGTCTCCTCAGTTTCAGGCGTCAGGCGAACTGTGGCTCAACGAACGACGCATTGACACCCTGCCTACCGCGCAGCGCCAGATTGGCATCCTGTTCCAGGATGCGCTGCTGTTTGACCATTTCAGCGTTGGGCAGAATTTACTGCTGGCCTTACCCGCCAGTCTGCAAGGTCCCGCCAGGCGTCATGAGGTAGAAAGCGCCCTCGCGCGCGCGGACCTGGCAGGATTTTATTCACGCGATCCGGCTTCGCTCTCCGGTGGGCAGCGTTCGCGGGTCGCCCTGCTTCGCGCGCTGCTGGCGCAGCCTCAGGCGCTGTTACTCGATGAACCCTTTAGCAGGCTGGATGCGTCACTGCGCGATACCTTTCGCCAGTGGGTCTTCACTGAAGTCCGTAAGCTGGGTATACCGGTGGTCCAGGTTACCCATGACGCGCAGGACGTTCCGCCCGCAGGCCGTGTATTACAGATGGAAAGCTGGGCGTGAATGTAGCGATATGCTGCGTTAACGCAAGGTTTTTACTTCACTGGCGGCACAGAATGTCGTCCTCTTTTTTCAACGTCGGGCTATTCGATGAAACGTGTTTCTCAAATGACCGCGCTGGCACTGGCTTTAGGGCTCGCTTGCGCTTCATCCTGGGCTGCTGAAACAGCACAAACGCTCACCCTCAACCAGTTACAGCAAAAGCAAGGCGCGGCGATCGATACCCGTCAGAGCGCTTTTTACAACGGCTGGCCGCAGTCGCTCAATGGTCCTTCAGGACACGAACCTTCCGCGCTGAACCTGTCTGCCGCCTGGCTCGACACGATGAATGATGCACAACTCAGCGCCTGGGTTAAGTCACATCAGCTGAAAACCGACGCGCCGGTGGCGCTGTATGGCAGCGATAGCGACATGCAGGCCGTCAAATCTCGCCTGCAGAAAGTCGGCTTTAGCCATATCTCAACCCTCAGCGATGCGCTTACGGACCCTGCCCGTCTGCAACGTCTGCCGCACTTCGAACAACTGGTTTACCCGCAGTGGCTGCTCGACCTGCAGCAGGGTAAAGACGTGACTGCCAAACCGACCGGTGACTGGAAAGTGATTGAAGCCGCCTGGGGCGCGCCGAAGTTGTATCTGCTGAGCCATATCCCCGGTGCGGGCTATATTGATACCAACGAAGTCGAAAGCGAACCACTGTGGAATAAAGTTTCCGACGAGCAGCTCAAAGCGATGCTGGCGAAACACGGTGTTCGCCACGACACTACGGTGATTTTATATGGACGCGATGTTTATGCCGCCGCGCGCGTGGCGCAAATTATGCTGTACGCAGGCGTGAAAGATGTTCGTCTACTCGACGGCGGCTGGCAAACCTGGTCCGACTCAGGTTTACCGGTCGAACGTGGTACTCCGCCGACGGTGAAGCCAGAACCTGATTTCGGCGTAAAAATTCCTGCCCAGCCGCAGTTGATGCTGAATATGGAACAGGCTCGCGGCCTGCTGCATCGACAGGATGCGTCGTTGGTGAGCATTCGTTCATGGCCGGAGTTTATCGGTACTACCAGCGGCTATAGCTACATCAAGCCAAAAGGTGAGATCGCAGGCGCACGCTGGGGCCACGCAGGCAGCGATTCCACGCATATGGAAGATTTCCATAATCCGGATGGCACCATGCGCAGCGCGGATGACATCGCCGCCATGTGGAAACAGTGGAATATCACGCCAGACCAGCAGGTTTCTTTCTACTGCGGCACCGGCTGGCGTGCTTCAGAAACGTTTATGTATGCCCGCGCGATGGGCTGGAAAAACGTCTCTGTTTACGACGGCGGCTGGTACGAGTGGAGCAGCAATCCGAAAAACCCGGTTGCCCGCGGTGAACGGGGTCCGGACGCCAGCAAGTAAAATGGTCACGATTGCCGGATAAGCGCATCCGGCAACGCAATACATTACGCCTGACGCTGAACCGCTTTCAGCGTCAGATATCCGCTCCAGATTCGGGTGAACGTCGTCATCCAGCACAGCGCGCCAAAGACCCACGCCATCACAGCGAAATAGTCCGGGAACAGACATCCCAACACAAACAGCATAATCGTCTCGGTTCCTTCGGTTAGTCCGCCCAGATAATAAAACGATTTATGCGCGTAGCCAGGGTTATCTATCTGATGCTTAGCCGCCAGCGCGGCGAAGGCCAGAAAGCTGCTGCCGGTGCCAATAAACGCGAACAGCAGCCAGCCGCCTGCCAGCGCATTTTGCGCCGGTGCGGCAAGAATAAAACCAAACGGCACTAAAGCGTAAAACAGAAAATCAAGCGAGATATCGAGAAATCCTCCCGCATCGGTAAGCCCTCTACGCCGAGCCAGCGCCCCATCCAGCCCATCAAACAGCCGATTGAGCACAATGGCCACCAGCGCCGCCAGATACCAGCCTAGCGCCAGAAATGGCAACGCCAGCACACCAATGGCAAAACCGACGAGCGTAAGTCCGTCTGGGGTAATCGCGGGTTTATCAATGACCCCCACGCAGCGATGCAAAAGCGGTTTTAATCGCGGGTGAAGATGACGGTCAAGCATGCGGGCGTCCTTTAAAACTGTCGCACAGTCCCTGGGAGGGGATATCGAGTGCGGCATTAAAACGCGCCGAGAGATTTTGAAACGCAATCAGCGCGGTCATTTCAGTAATCGCGGTATCGGTAAAATACTGCTTCATCTGCGCTTTCAGCGCATCGTCAATCTGTGGAGGCGTTGCGGTCACCGCATCCGCATAGGCCAGCGCTACGCGCTCTTCTGCACTGAACAGCGTCGATTCTTGCCAGTTGGCAACCTGCAAGACTTTATCCAGCGCGCCGCAGCGTTCAGCCAGCCGTAAACTGTTGGCATCAATGCAGAAAGCGCAGTGGCACACCTGAGATACGCGGGTCATTAGCAATGCGCGCATCACCGGCGTTAAGCGCGCCTTTTTACGCTCCAGAAATCCAACAAACAGCGCTACCAGCCAGAACAGAAATGGCATCCGCCCCCACCAGCGCGTGGGATGCAGCACATCGCCATAATGCTTTTTCTGCGTCGCAACGAGCGGTTTTAAACTGAAAGGGATACGCGTTAACGGTTTTACCCACGACTGAGGATCGTTCAACGGTTGCTCCTGAATACTTTAGATAAAACGAAGATAACGATAGTATGTCACTTTCTGCCGTTAGATCTTGATGAATATAATGAAAACCCTCGACGTGGTCGCCGCTATCATAGAACGTGATGGCAAAATTTTACTGGCTCAACGTCCGCAGCATGCGGATCAGTCAGGTATGTGGGAGTTTGCCGGCGGTAAGGTTGAGTCTGGCGAAAGTCAGCCCGAGGCGCTGGTCCGTGAACTGCGTGAAGAGTTGGGCATCGAGGCGGTCGTTGGGCGCTACATTGCCAGCCATCAACGCGAGGTTTCAGGCCGACTGATTCACTTACATGCCTGGCATGTGCCGTCATATCAGGGAGAACTGAAGGCGTATGAGCATCAGGATATCGTCTGGTGTTCACCCGAAGAGGCGCTGCGTTATCCGCTGGCGCCTGCCGATATCCCGTTGTTAGAAGCGTTTATCCTTTTACGCGCCGCCAGACCAGCGGATTCGTGCTGATCGTGTTATCATCACGCTGGCACTGCAACAGAACGCCATCCGCCTTAATCACCGCCCCTTCTGAGTAGTTTTGATCCTGATAAATACAGCACTGACTACAGGGTTGCGCCCGCTGACCGCTGGAACTGAACACTTCCGGCGGCACATTCACCTGCACGTCCGGGCGATAAAGCTGATTTGCCAGCGTCGCGCTGGACATTATTGCCAACGCTCCTGCCACGATTAAACGGCGCATATTCTTTCCTTTTTGACTGACAGTTATGCTCAGTATAACGGTATAAATCGGCAGAAACTTTAGCCCCTTCCGTCATCGTTTTTGGTTATGACCCGCGGCGCAATATTAATTTACTTAGCGGGGTTAATTTTTTCTTGCGTCCCGTCACACTGCTGATGTTATAGTCAAAAACTGCAAAACACTTAACACAAAAATCAAAAATATAACCATATCAATACATAAGAGGTTCTTATATCTATGGATCAGACATGTTCTCTGGAGTCATTCCTTAACCATGTGCAAAAGCGCGACCCGAATCAGACCGAGTTCGCGCAAGCCGTTCGTGAGGTAATGACGACACTGTGGCCCTTCCTCGAACAAAACCCACGTTATCGTCAGATGTCATTGCTGGAACGTCTGGTTGAACCGGAGCGCGTGATCCAGTTCCGCGTAGTCTGGCTGGACGATCGCAATCAGGTACAGGTTAACCGCGCGTGGCGTGTGCAGTTCAGCTCCGCCATTGGCCCGTACAAAGGCGGTATGCGTTTTCACCCTTCCGTGAATCTGTCGATCCTGAAATTCCTTGGCTTCGAGCAGACGTTTAAGAACGCCCTCACCACGTTACCAATGGGCGGTGGTAAAGGCGGGAGCGATTTCGATCCGAAAGGAAAAAGCGAAGGCGAAATCATGCGCTTCTGCCAGGCGCTGATGACCGAACTGTTCCGCCATTTAGGCCCCGATACCGACGTTCCGGCGGGCGATATCGGGGTGGGCGGTCGTGAAGTCGGCTTTATGGCCGGGATGATGAAAAAACTGTCCAACAACAGCGCCTGCGTCTTTACCGGTAAAGGTCTCTCTTTTGGCGGCAGCCTGATTCGCCCGGAAGCCACCGGCTACGGCCTGGTGTACTTTACCGAAGCAATGCTGAAACGCCATGGTCTGGGCTTTGAAGGCATGCGCGTAGCGGTCTCTGGTTCCGGTAACGTGGCGCAATTCGCCATTGAAAAAGCTATGGAGTTTGGCGCCCGCGTCGTTACCGCTTCCGATTCCAGCGGTACCGTGGTTGACGAAAGCGGCTTTACCAAAGAAAAACTGGCGCGTCTGTGCGCGATCAAAGACAGCCGTGACGGTCGCGTGGCGGATTACGCTCGTGAGTTTGGCCTGACCTATCTGGAAGGCAAACAGCCGTGGTCGGTTCCGGTTGATATCGCCCTGCCGTGCGCCACTCAGAACGAACTGGATGTCGATGCGGCGCGCGTGCTGATCGCCAACGGTGTGAAAGCTGTCGCCGAAGGGGCCAACATGCCGACCACCATCGAAGCCACCGACCTGTTCCTCGAAGCGGGCGTCCTGTTCGCACCGGGTAAAGCAGCCAACGCCGGTGGCGTAGCGACATCTGGTCTGGAAATGGCGCAAAACGCCGCTCGTCTGGGCTGGAAGGCGGAGAAAGTGGATGCGCGTCTGCATCACATCATGCTGGATATTCACCATGCCTGCGTCGAGTATGGCGGCGAAAGCAAGCAAACCAACTACGTACGTGGCGCCAACATCGCGGGATTCGTGAAAGTTGCCGACGCGATGTTGGGCCAGGGTGTGATTTAATATTGTCTCTGTAGATCCGTAGGCCGGATAAGGCGCGAGTGCCGCATCCGGCAAAGCCTGATGGCGCTACGCTTATCAGGCCTACAGACTTACACGCCTGCCTCTTCGGATGGCGGGCTTTTTTTCGCCGTACGTTTACGCGGCGCGCTCTTTTTCTTATCGCCACCACTACCGCCCGGAGCGGCAATGCCACGGAAGCGTCGTACCGGCGTGCTGCGCGCCTGATCGATAAGCTGATACAGCGTTCCCACCAACGGCTGCATGAAGTCCTGATAACGACACTGCTTTTCACTTATTTGGGTCAGGATAGATTCCCAGTGCGCGGTCATGTCCGGACGCGTCGCCATTTCGGGCAGCGAGTGAAACAGCGCTTTTCCCGCGTCGGTAGAATGGATATAACGCCCTTTTTTTACCAGGAATCCGCGTTTAAAAAGCAGCTCGATAATCCCGGCGCGCGTCGCTTCCGTTCCTAATCCATCCGTGGCACGCAGGATCTTTTTCAGATCTTTATCCTGCACAAAGCGCGCAATCCCGGTCATCGCTGACAGCAGCGTGGCATCAGTAAAGTGCCGCGGGGGCTGGGTCTGACGTTCAACCACTTCGCCTTTTTCGCACAGCAGCTCATCGTCTTTTGCCACCACCGGCAGCGGCGTCCCGTCGTTATCTTCATCGCGCTCTTTGTTGCCAAGCAGCGTGCGCCATCCGGCCTCCGCCAGAAAACGCGCTTTGGCGACAAACTTTCCTTTGGCGATATCCAACTCAATAACGCACTTCCTGAAGACCGCGTCCGCACAGAACTGCATCAGATACTGACGGGCAATCAGGTTGTAAATTTTCGCTTCGTTATCGTTCAGGTTGATGGACGAACTGCGTGCGGTAGGAATGATGGCGTGGTGCGCATCCACTTTTTTATCGTCCCAGCAGCGGTTTCGCGTATCAGGATTGACCGCTGGTTGCGGGAGCAAATCGGGGGCATGAACGCTAATCGCGTTCAACACCGCGTGACGTCCGGCAAAGTGTTCTTCCGGCAGATAACGGCTATCCGAACGCGGATAGGTAATCAGCTTATGGGTTTCATACAGCTTCTGGCAGATATCCAGAACGTTTTGCGCACTTAAGCCAAAGCGTTTCGCCGCTTCAATCTGCAACGCCGACAGCGAAAACGGCAGCGGCGCAGATTCTGATTCCCGTTTATCGTTATAACTGGTGACTATCGCCGGCTGGCCGTTAATGCGGTTTACCACGTGTTCAGCCAGGGTACGATTCAGCAAGCGCCCTTCTTCATCCTGATACGGCTCACACGCTTCGCTCGGTTGCCAGATAGCGGTAAATCGCTCATCGGCAGGCGTCACGATATGCGCTTTTACCTCGAAGAAATCTTTGGCGACGAAGTTTTCAATCTCTTCATCGCGACGCACAACCAGGCCGAGCACCGGCGTTTGTACGCGCCCGACCGAAAGTACGCCCTGATAGCCCGCGTTACGCCCAAGAATGGTGTAAGCGCGCGTCATATTGATACCGTACAGCCAGTCCGCCCGCGCCCGCGCCAGTGCCGACACGCACAGCGGAATGAACTCACTGTTGGCGCGCAGGCGCTCAATAGCCCGCTCGACGGCCTGCGGGTTGAGGTCGTTAATCAGGCAGCGTTGCACCTGCTGGCGCTTTTCAGGGGCCAGTTGCAGGTAATCAAGTACCTCATCCACCAGCAGTTGTCCTTCACGGTCGGGGTCACCTGCGTGAATGACTTCGCTGGCCTCATGTAAAAAGCGCTTAATGACATTGAGCTGTTTGGTCACCGAGGGACGCGGCTGCAGTTGCCACTTTTCCGGGACAATCGGCAGATCGACCAGACTCCAGCGAGCATAGCGACTGTCGTAGGCATCTGGCTGCGCCTGCTCAAGCAGGTGACCAATGCACCAGGTCACCACTTGTCCGTTTCCGCATTCAATAAAACCGTCACCTTTGCGATGCGGCTTCGGCAGCACATCGGCGATAGCGCGCGCCAGACTCGGTTTTTCGGCAATAAACAACCGCATCGAGTTAACGGATCTCAACCATGGCGCGACCGCCACGAGCTTCCACTAACTCACCAATCGCGGTGAGGTCGATGCCAAACTGCGCTGCCGCCGCTTTCACTTCGGCTTCAGCTTCCGGCGTTACCGCCAGCAGCAGACCACCAGAAGTTTGCGGATCGCAGAGCAGATCGCGTACCGACTGCGGCATTTCACCCATCAGGTGTCCGTAGCTGGCAAAGTTACGCTGGGTTCCGCCCGGCACCGCGCCCTGCGCGATGTATTCTTCAACGCCAGGAAGCTTAGGAATATCCTGGTAGACGATCTGCGCCTGAACGCCAGCGCCCTGACACATCTCGCTCAGATGTCCCAGCAGACCAAAACCGGTAACGTCGGTCATGGCTTTCACGCCGTCGATATCGGCGAATGCCGCCCCTGCAATGTTCATCCGGCACATCACTTCCGTCGCCAGTCCTTTGTGTTCGTCTTTCAGCAGCGATTTTTTCTCTGCGGTAGTCAGGACGCCAATACCCAGCGGCTTGGTCAGGAACAACTTACATCCGGCCTCGGCGGTGCTGTTTTTCTTCACGCGTTCGGTCGGCACAATGCCGGTTACCGCAAGGCCAAAGATAGGTTCTGGGGCATCGATAGAGTGGCCGCCCGCCAGCGCAATACCCGCCTGACGGCAGGCAAAGCGTCCGCCTTCGGTAACTTCGCGAGCGATTTCCGGCGCCAGCTTATCCAGCGGCCAGCCCAGAATAGCAATTGCCATAATCGGTTTGCCGCCCATTGCGAAAATATCGCTGATGGCGTTAGTCGCAGCGATGCGGCCAAAATCAAACGGATTATCGACAATCGGCATAAAGAAATCGGTGGTGCTGATAACGCTGGTGCCGTTCCCCAGATCGTATACGGCCGCGTCGTCTCGGGTTTCATTACCCACCAGTAAGTTCGGATCAACAAACTTCGCCTGCTCGCTGTGCAGAATGGTTTCCAGCACTTTTGGGGAAATTTTACAACCGCAACCGGCTCCGTGGCTGTATTGCGTTAAACGAATAGCTTGCTCGCTCATGGACATCTCCTGTCATTGCAATCCGGATATGGTAGCGCTCATTCCATGATGTGGTAAGAGTGACTGTCTGAATTCGGGTGTCTTTGCTCATAATCCAGACAGTTTTGCCGTTGATATCAGAAATAACGGACGAATGCGCTCGGATCGGCAAGGTTAACCGTCGTGGACGCTTTGAGCTGTGGTGTGCCCAGATAGAGAAAACCAACGATTTTATCCTGCGGGCGACAGTCAAACGCGTCACGAACAACCGCACTTTCGGTTAATGCGCCGCTGCGCCAGATACCGCCAAAGCCCTGCGCAATTGCAGCCATCTGCATGGCCATCACTGCACAACCGGCAGACATTTCCTGTTCCCATAACGGAACCTTTTCGTTTTCTTCACATTTCGCCACCACGGTAATAATCAGCGGCGCGCGAAACGGTGCGCTGCGCGCTTTTTCCTGGGCTTTCTCATCGCTGCCTGCGGCAATCGCGCCTTTTTCCAGCACATCACTAAAGCGTTCACGTCCCTCGCCCTCAATAACAATGAACTGCCACGGTTGCAGCGTTTTGTGGTCCGGCGCGCGCATTCCCGCCCGTAGAATATTTTGCAGTTGCTCTCCAGCCGGGGCCGGATCGACGAGACGAGAGGCGCTACGACGGGTCATAAGTAATTCGAGTGCATCCATTTGCTTAACTCCAACAATGAGATTTGTTCACAAAATTAACACGTGAGCGGATTTTGTTACAGCACAGGCGGTGATTCCTGCTGACAAGTGCCTGTCGGGTCATTACGATAGCCTCATCTTATCGCCTTTCTCCGGGATTTCGGGATGGCGTGTTGTTAATCGGTAGGGAGAATACATGCGAACCCTGTGGCGATTTATTGCCGGATTTTTTAAATGGACATGGCGATTACTCAATTTCGTCCGTGAATTTGTGCTTAACCTGTTCTTCATCTTTTTGGTGCTGGTTGGCGTGGGCATCTGGATGCAGGTCAGCAGCAGCAATACCAGCGAACACGCTGAGCGAGGCGCGCTGCTGCTGGATATTTCGGGGGTGATTGTTGATAAACCCTCAAGCACCAGTCGTTTAAGCGTGATTGGCCGTCAGCTGTTTGGTGCCAGTTCCGATCGTCTGCAGGAAAACTCCCTGTTCGATATCGTGAATACCATTCGTCAGGCAAAAGATGATCGCAACATCACCGGCATCGTGATGGATCTGAAAAATTTTGCCGGGGCTGACCAGCCCTCCATGCAGTATATCGGCAAAGCGCTGCGGGAATTCCGTGACAGCGGGAAACCGGTCTTTGCCGTAGGCGATAACTTCAGCCAGGGACAGTATTACCTCGCCAGTTTTGCCAACAAAATTTACCTCTCTCCTCAGGGTTCCGTTGATCTGCACGGCTTTGCCACCAACGGTCTGTACTACAAGTCTCTGCTCGACAAACTGAAAGTCTCCACGCACGTGTTCCGTGTCGGAACCTATAAGTCTGCCGTAGAGCCGTTTATCCGCGATGATATGTCTCCTGCCGCGCGTGAAGCGGACAGCCGCTGGATCGGCGAGCTGTGGCAGAACTATCTCGACACGGTCGCCGCCAACCGCCAGATCCCAGCTCAGCAGGTGTTCCCTGGCGCGCAGGCGATGCTGGACGGATTAACGAAAGTCGATGGTGATACCGCGAAATACGCGCTCGACAACAAACTGGTGGATGCACTCGCTTCCAGCGCTGAAGTCGAAAAAATGCTGACCAAACAGTTTGGCTGGAGCAAAGCGGATAAAAACTATCGCGCCGTCAGCTATTACGATTATTCGCTGAAAACGCCAGCGGATACGGGAGACAGCATTGGCGTTATCTTCGCGAATGGCGCGATTATGGACGGTGAAGAAACCCCGGGAAATGTGGGTGGCGACACCACTGCCGCACAGATCCGCGAAGCGCGTCTCGACCCGAAAGTTAAAGCGATTGTGCTGCGTGTGAACAGCCCTGGCGGCAGCGTCAGCGCCTCCGAAGTCATTCGTGCTGAACTGGCTGCGGCAAAAGCGGCGGGTAAACCGGTTGTCGTGTCCATGGGCGGCATGGCGGCTTCTGGTGGATACTGGATCTCCACGCCAGCCAGCTACATTGTGGCAAACCCCAGCACCTTGACCGGGTCAATCGGGATCTTTGGTGTGATCAACACTGTCGAAAACAGTCTGGATTCTATTGGCGTACATACCGACGGCGTGGCGACATCCCCGCTGGCGGATATCTCCATCACCAAAGCGTTACCGTCTGAAGTCCAGCAAATGATGCAACTGAGCATTGAGAACGGCTATAAGCGCTTTATCACGCTGGTTGCGGATGCGCGTAAGACAACGCCTGAGCAGATTGACAAAATCGCGCAGGGCCACGTCTGGACCGGTCAGGATGCGAAAGCCAACGGACTGGTAGACAGCCTCGGTGATTTTGACGACGCCGTCGCGAAAGCGGCTGAGCTTGCCAAACTGAAACAGTGGCATATTGAGTATTATCAGGACGAACCAACATTCGTCGATATGGTGATGGACAGCATGTCAGGCTCCGTTCGCGCCATGCTGCCCGAAGCCATTCAGGCCATGCTCCCGCCACCGCTTGCTTCTGCGGCGAGCGCGGTAAAAGCGGAAAGCGATAAGCTGGCCGCGTTTAACGATCCGCAAAACCGATATGCGTTTTGCCTGACCTGCGCCAACGTTCGCTAACTATTGACCCCTCTTCAGGATGAAGAGGGGTTTTCTTTGAGACAGAAGATAAGTCATGCAAAAGAAATCGATTTACGTTGCCTATACCGGCGGTACCATTGGTATGCAGCGCTCCGAACAGGGTTATATTCCTGTTTCCGGTCATCTCCAGCGTCAGCTGGCGTTGATGCCTGAATTCCACCGCCCAGAGATGCCAGACTTCACCATCCACGAATATGTCCCGCTGATGGATTCCTCCGACATGACGCCTGAAGACTGGCAGCATATTGCGGAAGACATTAAAGCGCACTACGACGATTACGACGGTTTTGTCATCCTGCACGGTACTGACACCATGGCGTTTACGGCTTCAGCGCTCTCTTTCATGCTGGAGAATTTGGGTAAACCGGTAATTGTGACAGGGTCACAAATCCCGCTGGCAGAGCTACGTTCAGACGGGCAAATCAATCTGCTGAATGCGCTGTACGTGGCGGCAAATTACCCGATCAATGAAGTGACCCTGTTTTTCAACAACCGACTGTTTCGCGGCAACCGTACCACTAAAGCGCACGCCGATGGTTTTGACGCCTTTGCCTCCCCTAACCTTGCACCGCTGCTGGAAGCCGGGATCCATATCCGTCGACTGGGTACACCACCAGCCCCACACGGCACAGGCGAACTGATTGTTCATCCTATTACTCCACAACCAATTGGCGTGGTCACCATTTATCCCGGCATCTCTGCTGATGTGGTGCGCAACTTCCTGCGCCAACCGGTAAAAGCGTTAATATTGCGCTCCTACGGCGTGGGCAATGCCCCACAAAACAAAGAATTTCTGAAAGAGCTTGAAGATGCGAGTTCGCGTGGCATTGTGGTGGTGAATCTGACCCAGTGTATGTCCGGCAAGGTAAATATGGGTGGCTATGCGACGGGGAATGCCCTGGCGCATGCTGGCGTGATTGGCGGCGCGGATATGACCGTCGAGGCTACGCTCACCAAATTGCACTATCTACTGAGCCAAGGACTGGACACGCAGACCATTCGTGAAGCAATGACGCAAAATCTGCGCGGCGAGCTTACCCCGGACGAATAAGGAGTCTATGCCCATGGCCCGAGCCTTACTGTTGGTCGATTTACAAAATGACTTTTGTGCCGGCGGCGCTCTCGCCGTTCCGCAAGGCGACAGCACAATCGATATTGCCAACCGTCTGATTGACTGGTGCACAGTACGCGGCGACACCGTCGTTGCCAGTCTGGACTGGCACCCGGCGAATCACGGTAGCTTTGCCAGTCAGCATCAGGTCGAACCCTACAGTCAGGGGCAACTCGATGGCCTGGCGCAGACGTTCTGGCCCGATCATTGCGTGCAAAACAGCGAAGGGGCAGCTTTGCATCCGCTGTTGAACCAACGTGCGATTTCTCAAACCTTCACCAAGGGAGAGAATCTACTGGTCGACAGTTACAGTGCTTTTTTTGATAACGGCCGTCGTCAGGCAACCGCGCTGAACGCTTGGCTGCTCGAACACCGCATTGCCGAGCTTATTATCATGGGGCTGGCTACCGACTATTGCGTTAAGTTCACCGTACTGGATGCGCTCGATCTTGGTTACACCGTCAGCGTGATTACCGACGGCTGTCGTGGCGTCAATATTCACCCCCAGGACAGTGCAGAGGCTTTTATGGAAATGGCGGCGGCGGGCGCAACGCTGTATACGCTTGATGACTGGCTGGAAACCCAGCCGTAAGCGATGCCGACAGGGTCACTCCTGTCGGCGCATTTTCTCAGGCCAGCGCTGAAATATCTTCCAGCGATACTTTGCGTGTTTCGATGCCAAAACAAAAAAGAATCAGCGCGCATAGCACCAACATTACGCCTAGCACGATAAAGACCGTAATCGACCCGTAACGGGTCAACAAAATAGCAACGCCATAAGGCGTAAACACCGCGACAATCCTTCCGACTGCATTCACAAAACCCGAGCCCCGCAATCTAAGATGCGTGGGCCACAGTTCAGGGACATACACCGCAGAAGCAAAGCAAACATACATATACAGAAAAAAGATCATCACCAGCCCATAGCTCAGAATGGCCCACTCTTCGGTTTGAATCGAATAGAAATACCCGAGCAGCGCGATAATAATCAACAAGGATGAACCAAATAACCGCCGTGGAAAACGATCGATAATTAGCGCAGCAATAAATATTCCAACTGGCGCGCCAATCATAATTATCGCGGTCATAAAGATGGATTTCGTTACATCGATTCCTGAATTAACAAATATCGTCGGGATCCATACCGTAATGGTATAGAGCGAAATATTCATCGCGATAAGCACAGTGATCGCCACCAACGTACAGCGCAACATCGGCCCCTTGAACAGGAGCCAAAATGACCCACTTTCCGTGCTTAAGTCCGCCGTCAGGCAACCATTCTGGCAGGAGGATAAAGTGATGTTTTTTTCTTTCTCAATTTGCGATTCCACCTGCAAAAGATGTTTTTCAGCTTCACTTCTTTGACCTTTACCAGCCAGCCAACGCGGGGATTCAATATAGTATTTTCCCGACAGATACCAGGCCAACAGCATTGCCATACCACCAAGCAAAAACATCACCCGCCAGCTTATAAAGGCAATAATCACGACGCCAATTGCCGCCGATAGCATTGGCGCCCAGTTGCCGACAAACGACAGGCGGGCAGACCATTTTCCGCGCACCTCAGGCGGAATAAATTCCGTAAATGAGGCATAGCCCACCATAATTAGCGCCCCCATTCCAACCCCCATCAGACAGCGGAAAAAGATAAGCCAATACATGTTGGGCACAAACGTTGCCGCACAGGCTGAGGCCCCGACGATTAGCAAATTGATACGGAACGCTTTGCGTCGTCCGAAGTAATCACCAATAAAGCCACCGCCGAGTGAACCGATAAAGTAGCCGAACATCAACGCTGAGGTAAACGCGGCATTCAGATAATTATTTGACCAGCCGGTACTGACTAATTTTGCCAATACCACATTCCCGGAGTAGCTGAGAAAACCGGTTATTAATAAACTAAAACTAATAATGCCGAAAATGCGAAAATGAAATCGAGATAAAGGTAAGCGATCTAATCTTGCGCCGATAGGGTCACATTTTTCCATCTGGATGCCTCAAACTCAGCTAAATAGAAAGTATGGCGATCGCGGCAGAAACAATTTTGCCGCGCCATCCATCATCATTAGATTCTTATGGCATTTTCCAGGTGCAAACTAAAATAATATCGACGCAACTCACGCTACAATTAATAAACGAGTTGAATATTATTCTCTTGGCAAAATGCAATCCACTCTGCACCCGGTGCCTTATTGGTTATAAGATAATTAATATGGCTAAAGTCAACGAGCTGGACGAAAGCTTTGCGATCAAATTTTGAGTGATCAACCAACAGCGCCACTTCAGTCGCCTGACGGATCATGGTTTTTTTGATTTCCGCTTCCGCTTCGTTAGAATCAAGCGCCCCGCTCTGCATATCCAGTCCTTTGCAGCTCATCACCATAATATCAACATGATAGCGGCTGATAATCTCCTTGGTGATCCTTCCCTGCAGCGACAGTGTATTCTTGTTCAATTCACCGCCGGTAGAAACCACGTTAATTTCTGACTGCGCCAATTCATGAAAAGCTTCAGCCGAGTTGGTAAGCAGTGTCAGATCGTTTCTTTCCTTCAACAGCTTTAATAATTCCATCGCAGTACTGCTGGAGTCGGCAGCCATCGTGGTCTTATTTTTAATAAACGGCAATGCATTACGGGCAATGATCTGCTTCTCTTCAAAGAAAGATTTTGCTCGCTTATAAAAATGAATATTGTCGGACAACGCGGTGGTATTGAGCACTGCACCGCCATATGTTCGAGTCAAAAAACCTTCATCTTCCAGTTTTTCAAGATCGCGGCGAATCGTTTCCTCAGTTACCTGAAAGATTGAACTTAAATTCGATACCGCCACTTTCTTATCGTTAGCCACCATTTGCTTAATGGCCTGAATCCTGTCTTTTGCCGCCACGATGACACCTCTGTTTCCTGCAAAGTAATAATAAGACCCTAGTATCTCACAGGCTATGTTTATTTTCAAAAGAACATGTCTGAATCACAGATTTTAATGCTATTTTACACAGAAACAGAGGTCAGTCCCATCAGGCTTATTTGCTATCCAACGCTTCTGCCATTTGTCTCATCAATAATGAATCATCATCTGACAGAGGAATAGTTAACGCCTCAACATTCTCACGAACCTGCTCAGGCGCAGTTGCGCCGCTCAGTAAGGTGATTAAATCACTTTGCTTTAATATCCACGCCAGAGCCAGCGCGGGGATTGTACAATGGTATTTCTCGCACAGCGGCCGCCATTGCTCAAGCATGTCAATCACCCTCAGCATATTGTCCCGTTGGAACCAGACTTTGTTGGCCCGCGCACCGCCAGGGACATAATCCCGATCAATAGTCCCGGTCAGGAGTCCCTGCTCGAGCGGTGAATAAACCTGCACAACAATGCCATTCTGCTGGCATAACGGCAGCAGTTCAGTTTCCAGTGCACGATCAAGAATGCTGTATTTGGCCTGCACGATATCCAACTCGCCATGTTTGAGGTACTCCCTGACATGCCCGGCATCCACGTTTGCGGCACCTATAGACCGAATTTTGCCTTCTTTCTTCAGGGCGTTCAGCGTATCAACGGTTTCCGCTATCGGCGTAAAACAGGGTTCGACCGACTGCCAATGGGTCATATAGATATCAATGCTGTCGATACCCAATCTTTGCAGGCTGGCATCAACCTCTTCGCGAATAGATTCAGGCGTGAGGTTTTTATACAGCTGGCGATCGCCCACTTTGTTAAACAGGCTACCTGTTCGCTCCCAGACGATGCCGCATTTGGTTTCAACCACTACCTCACTGCGCGGCAGCTTTTTCAGCGCCTGCCCGACAATCACTTCACTGTTGCCAAAGTTGTAGCCTGGCGCGGTATCTATCAAATTGATACCGCAGCGATGCGCCTCAACAATGGTATCGATACAAATCTGCAGATCGAGATCGCCATTCCATGCTGGGCCGCCGCCAATGGCCCATGTGCCTAATCCCATGCGGGAAAGCATAATATCCGTACTGCCTAAAGGAATCATTTTCATCTGCCGCTATTACCCTTCGTATTCGTCAAGAAGTTGTTCAACCAACTTTCTGTTCTTCACGCCCGTCGTGGCGCCCACGCTCAGTACCGATATCGCTGCCGTTGCGTTAGCAAACAGCGCGCACTCGCGCAGCGGCTTGCCTTCAAGCAGTGCAGAGATAAATCCCGAGGCAAAATTGTCTCCCGCACCGATGGTGTCGATAGCGGTAATTCCCGAAACTGCCGGGACCTCCATTTTCAGATCGGCACGTTTGATAAAGCAGCCTCTTTTGCCGGTCTTAATCACAACTGTTTTCACGCCACAGTCCAGGAAACTGTCGGCAATATCATCCAGCGTCTCTTTCCCGGTGAGCAGTTTTGCCTCCTCGAAATTGGGAAACAGATAATCGACGTAGCTTAACGCCTGGCGAATATCTTCCAGTGTTTCATTAAGCCGCGGCTTGATCATATCGGCACAAATAATTAACTGATGCGCTTTCGCCTGAGTGAAAATTGCCGTCAGCGCATCGCCATCCAATAATGGGCTATTAAAAATACTTGCCAGCGATAGCAGTTTTGCCTGAGAGAAACGGTCAAAATCTACATCGTTTATATTCAACTGCCACAGGCTGCCGTTGCGGTTAGTCACAAAAGTACGCTCACCATCAGCAGTGACTAAGCCCACATTGATAGAGGTATCAACATCGGCATCCTGTTTCAGACTCTGAATATCGATACTCTCCCGACGACAATGTTCGATAATAAAATGACCTGCCGCATCATCCCCCACCCGACTAATTAACGCTGTACGATGGCCAAGGCGAGAAATAATGGTCGCCTCATTAATAGCGTCGCCGCCCGTGGTCATGGCTATTCTTTCTAAAGGATAAGAGTCTACATCAAAGATATTTTTGCTCACTGGCTGCAAAGGAATATCAACAATTGCCGCCCCTATACAAATAACCTCGATATTATCCATATTGTCATTCCGCTTTACCGTCAGAGCCAAACAATTTAATTTTTTCTAATGCTCGCTCTTTTACTGCTTTACGAACTTCACGTTCAACGTGGAGAAACGGCTGATTCTGATTCGCTTGTACAGCCGCCATGGCGGCCTGGCATAGTTCAGTATGAATGTTGATTTTAGAGATGCCTAATGAAATGGCTTTTTTGATATCCGCATCGCTGATACCTGACGCACCGTGTAGCACCAGCGGAACAGAAACCGCCCGGCGTACGCGCTCAACAACCTCGAAATTAAGTTTCGGTTCAGAGGTATAAACCCCGTGCTGGTTGCCAATCGCCACCGCCAGAGAATCACAGCCGGTACGCTCGACAAATTCCGCCGCCTGGCTTGGGTCGGTATAGTGATAGCCCGCCAACGCCTCTTCATAAACCGTTTCATTCCCCACATGGCCCAGTTCAGCTTCGACCGGCACGCCCAGCGGATGGAAAAAATCCACAGACTCTTTCGTCAGACGAATATTCTCTTCAAAATCAAAGGCAGAGGCATCACGCATTAGCGAATTCATACCATGGGTCCAGGCGTTATGGATAATTTCCATGCTGCGTCCGTGATCCCAGTGCGTAATAACCGGAACCGAGGCTTTTTTCGCCATTGAAACCATCATGTGCGAGAAATCTTCAAATGAGGTATTACCTACAAAACCAGTGCCGAAGGAAATAATCACCGGCGATTTAGATTCTTCCGCCGCATCCATCACCCCCATTAGCATTTCTGCATTCCACACGTTAAAGTGGGCAATTGCATAATGTTTATTTTGGGCATCATTTTCCCAATATTTAATATCTGCCAACATGGTTACTTCTCCCTTTTCAATAAATTAATGATTTACTTTAATAACGCCTTTGATAATTTCACGCTTGTTATTAACGGATTCATCAAACGCGCGCTGAACATCTGCATAATCGTAAATATGCGTCACCATCGACTTCACATCGAAACGACCAGAGGAGATGGCTTCAATCGTTACCGGGTAGCGGTTGGCATAACGAAAAACCGTCTGAATCGACACTTCACGGTTAATTTTGAGGAAATTAATCGCTGAATCACCAGGTACTGTACCCACGATCATAATTTTCCCGCCGCGCATCACCAGATAGGGAGTCTGTTTAACGGTGATGGCTGAGCCGGCGGTTTCGAAAACAATGTCCGCCCCCATGTCGCCAGAGAATTGTTGGCAACAGGCGATGGTGTCCTCTTTTGCACCGTTGATAACGGTCGACGCCCCAAGTTGCTCGGCCATCACCAGGCGTTTTTCCAGCACATCAACCACCGCAATGTCGGTTGCGCCCAAACATTTACAAGCTTGCAGGGTCATTAAACCAATACAGCCAGCCCCCAGAATGATGATTTTCTTGCCCGGCTTAACGTCCGCCAGCATTGCAGCATGCATACCGACCGCCGCAGGCTCCACCAGCGCGCCTTCCAGCGTGTCCATGTTATCGGGCAGCTTGTAAGTGAAGCTCTCCGGATGACACAGATAGTGGGTTAGCGCGCCGCGATAATTGGGCTGAGTGGCCATGAAATCGACGTCCGGACAGATGTTGTATTTCCCTTCAAGACAGTAGCGACAGTGACCACACGGCACGCCCGGCTCAATGTTCACCCGGTCTCCGGGTTTAAATTTTGTCACTCGGTTTCCTACCGCCACCACCGTACCAGCGCATTCATGCCCCAGACCAATTTCCTGATTGGGATCTTTCGGCGGAATAAAAGGACCCGATTCAAAACCATGAACATCTGATCCACAAATTCCAACGTATTCCACTTTAATCAGCACTTCATGCTCTTTTGGCACCGGAATTTCGGCGTCGATAATTTTCATCGTTCCCGGTGTTTTTAAGATTGCTTTTGAATTTTTCATCTTATTTCCCATCAATATTATTTGCTGGTAATTGCATCAATACCGAGACTTTCGACAGAGACGCCTTTTGTTTCGATTCCGATAGTGGCAATAGCAACCGCGACAATAATTGAGACAGCGCCAAGTAGTACAAATACTCCCGTCACACCGTAGCTGCTAAGCAATACCGCGACAGCATAAGGTGCCGCGATACCGCTGATACGCCCTACCGCGTTGGCAAGCCCAGACCCGCGAAGTTTCGCCTCGGTCGGCCATATTTCCGGAACATAAACCGCTGAGGCATAACAGACGTACATATAAACAAATGTAATAAGGAAGAAACCAATTAATGTTATTAACAGCATGCTGGTTTGCAGTGAATAGATATAACCCAACACAGCGATTAATACTAATAAGCCAACTCCCATGCTTTTTCTCGGAATTTTATCCATTACCAGCATGGCGATAAAAATCCCAAACGGCGCGCCAAACATACTCATGGTATTTAAAACAATGGAGTCTTTCAGATTAATACCTTGAGTCATAAATATTGTCGGTAGCCAGTTAATTAAGGTGTACTGCACGATGTTCATGGCAATCAGAACAAAGGAACCCAAAATAACCCGTTTAAGTAACACCCCTGTTAATAAGGCGGAATACGGAACAGAACGCGGTTGTTTGCCATCATCATCTATTACGACTGGTGGCAGCGGCTTGCCGGTCTGGCGAATAACGCCCTCCTCAATTATCCGCATTACCTGTTCGGCTTCCTGGTAGCGTCCGCGAGATTCCAGCCAGCGAGGCGACTCCGGGAAACTGCGCCATGCAATAACAGTTGCTATAAGCGACAGCACAGCTGGAATCAACAACTGTACACGCCAGTTCCATTCCGCGCTGATAAGTGGTGTCAGCCCCATAGCAATCAGCGAACAAAGTGGATAAGACCAGTTACCGATAAACGATACCCGACTGGACCAGGTACCACGATTTCGGCCTGGCATATATTCGGTAAACCCGGCAAATAAGGTCACCAGCAATGCACCTAATCCAACTCCCATTACAAAACGACAGGCGATCAGGAAGGTCATGTTGGGTGAAAACGCACCAACTATCATAGAAATAATATGAATCGCTTCATACAAGATAAATGCGTTTTTACGCCCGGTTTTGTCACCGATAATTCCCCCCCCGAGCGCGCCGAGAAACATTCCTGCCGTCGTAATGGCAGAAAACGTGGCGGTGGTGGAATTATCGGTCCAGCCGAGTTCTTTTAACTGCGCGAGAATTAATCCGCCAACGGCATTACTCCAACAAACCAGTAATCCGAAGGCAACCATTGCAAACATCGACATGTGCCAGCGGCAGTCAGGCAGCCTGTCTAACCTCGCGCCGCAGTGCGGTTTTGCTATCTGTTCCATCCGGGAACCTTCCTTTAATAAATGGGTTATTCATCAAAGTCATAGGTCATGATGACCTTAATCGCGGTTTTATCGACCATGGCGTCAAAACCTTCGCGCCATTGCGACAGACCAATACGGTGAGTGATCATCGGTTTGACTTTGATCGCGCCGCTGGCCAGCAGACGGATGGCATTGCGCCAGGAGGTGGAATCGTAAGCCATATGGCCAATGATGCTTTTATTCCACGCAGTGATGTCGTTAATGGAAAATTCGAGAGGCTTGAAGCCCATGCCCACGCGGACGACTTCACCGTTGGGACGCAGCATTTCAATTGATTGTTTAAGGGCAATGTTGGCACCGGAACATTCGATAACCAGTCCCAGATTGTCTTTCCCGCAGATTTCCTGACAACGTGCAACCACATCTTCGGTCGAACCGTTGACGACCGCTGTCGCCCCCATTTCTTTGGCAATGGGGAAACGCACCGCGACATCGTCTTCCAGCCCGACCATCACGATATTAACAGCCCCCATAATGCGCGCCATTTGTACGGAAAAGAGTCCTAACGGGCCGGTACCGAAAACCACAACGTCCTGGCCCGGAAGAAATTTGGATTGCTGAGCGATAGATTTGTAGGCATTGCAGATAGGATCCAGCACAGCCGCTTCTTCATAATCGACCCCAGCAGGGATTTCCCACAGCGCGTGACGGTGAATCTTGAGGATTTCCCCAGGGACCAGACAATATTTCGAGAACCCACCGCCCCAGGTATTGTTATCCAGACCTAAATTCACCTTTTCTGTACAACAAAGAAAATCGCCTTGTTCGCATGCAGGACATACGCCGCAAACGTGCCCGCTGTTATCTGACACCACTCGCTGCCCTACCTTCCAGTCCTTAACCTTGTCGCCAACCTGTACAATTTGCCCAGCGAATTCATGACCACGAATCGAATTAAAAAGGTCGGATCCACTGTCGACATTGTAGTGTTTCATGTCCGCGCCACAGATAGCAGCCGCCTTGATTTCAATCACAACGTCATCCGGACCGCATACTGGCTCCGGAACATCAATCATCTTGTAGCCACCAAAGGCCTTGCCAAATCTTGCCAGTGCTTTCATTGAATTTTCCTTTGTGTTCGTTTTGCATCAGTGGTCATCATACTTATCCATATAATTTTTGAGGTCAACATTAAATCTTTAAAACACAGATACAGATCTGCATTTCACAACTCAGATCACAAATCAGTGCAAAGATGAACTGAAACTCAATGGAACACGGCAGCCGCTTCGCTAAAAATGGCGTGAACCTCTTCGCATTTTTTCTGTTATGAAACTGTTAACCTACGAGTGCTGTTTTTTTCGCCACGCCATTTCCGTGGCGTGTTTGCTTGTTTAAATGTCAAAGAGGAACACCGATGAAACTATTGCCTTTGTTGGCAGCATTACCCCTGCTCTGCGCCAGCGTTGTTTCCGCCAGTTCACTGATGTCAGTTGGCTACTTTAATGGTGGCGGCGACGTCACTGCCGGCCCCGGTGGCGACATCAATAAACTGGATGTTCGTCAGATAACCCACCTCAACTATTCATTTGGCCTTGTCTACAACAATGAAAAAGACGAGACCAATGACGCCTTAAAAGACGCCAGCAAGTTGCATCAGATTTGGCTTTCACAGAAAGTGCAGGATGATTTGCTGAAAATTCCACAACTGCGTAAACAAAACCCGAACCTGAAAGTTCTGCTTTCCGTCGGTGGTTGGGGCGCACGTGGATTCTCTGGCGCGGCGGCAACGAAAGAAACACGGGCGGTGTTTATTCAGTCTGCGCAGGAGATAATTGCGAAATATGGTCTTGATGGCATCGATCTCGACTGGGAATATCCAGTCAATGGCGCCTGGGGACTGGTCGAAAGTCAGCCGGGCGACCGCGCTAACTTTACCGCACTGTTAACTGAGCTGCGTGCCGCATTAGGGCATAAAAAACTACTGACCATCGCCGTGGGCGCGAATGCGGAAAGCCCGAAAAGCTGGGTGGATGTGAAAGCCATTGCGCCATCGCTCGACTACATCAACCTGATGACTTATGACATGGCTTACGGCACCCAGTATTTCAACTCGAACCTGTACGATTCGACGCATTGGCCGACGGTCGCCACGGCGGATAAGTACAGCGCCGATTTTGTCGTTAACAACTATCTTGCCGCTGGTCTAAAAGCGAGTCAGATGAACCTTGGCATTGGTTTTTATGGACGAGTACCAAAACGCGCCGTTGAGCCAGGCATTGACTGGAGCAAACCCGACGCGCAGAAAAACCCCGTTACCCAGCCCTATTTCGAACCCGCGCAAATTGAGTTGTTCAAATCACTGGGCGTCGATCTGAGCAAAGATACCTATGTGAAGTACAACGATATCGTGGCGAAGTTGATCAACGATCCGCAAAAGCGCTTTAGCCAACATTGGGATGATGAAGCGAAAGTGCCGTGGTTATCGGTAAAGTCTGCGGATGGAAAAGCACTCTTTGCTCTCTCCTATGAAAATCCGCGCTCGGTAGCGATTAAGGCTGACTACATCAAGAGTAAGGGGCTGGGTGGCGCCATGTTCTGGGAATACGGTGCGGATGACCAAAATCAGTTGGCGAAGCAGTTAGCCGATTCGTTAGGCATCAAACACTGATCCCAACGCCTGACACAATAGGTTATGATTAGCGCATTCTGCTGCGCCCGCTTTTGGCGCAGCTCTTCATTTTCTACTGGAGGCATGAGCTTTATGGCTTTTATCCCTAAAAATTACGCCCGTCTGGAAGTCGGTTACCGGGAAAAGGCGCTTAAACTCTTTCCCTGGGTCTGCGGACGTTGTTCCCGTGAATTCGCGTATTCAAATTTGCGCGAGTTGACGGTACACCATATCGATCACGATCACTCCAATAATCCGGAAGATGGTAGCAACTGGGAAATGTTGTGCCTGTACTGCCACGATCATGAGCACTCGAAATACACAGAAGTGGATCAGTATGGTTCTACCGTAGTGGCGGGCGAAGATGCGCAGAAAGACGTCGGCGAAGCGAAATATAACCCGTTCGCCGATCTGAAGGCGATGATGAACAAGAAATAACATCAGCTGCGGGCCCGACACCTATATATGCCGGGCCTGGGTAATCAAGATTTAAACGTCGCTATCGGTTCGGGTGAAATACCAAATTCCACTTTCAGCTGCTGCTTACTCTTCATCACCATCTCACCGTTGGTATCAATTGTCATATGCTGCGCGTCAATATTGTTTCGCGCCTGCCATAACATGACCAATTGCAAGCAGTTCTCTTTTTGTTCTGCCGTTAGCGCCACGCCATCCGGCCATTTTCCGAGTTCAACGGCAGTAGATAAGCGCTGATAAACTTCCGGCGTCATGCTGTTGATCATCTCATCAAGATTCATGTTAAATCCACTCTCCGCAGAATAATTTGCTGAATCGTTTCTTCAGCCCTTGGTTTGCTCACCGTTTTCACCATCGGTGAAGTTCAAAGACGCTGAGTTAACGCAGTAACGTTCACCGGTAGGTTTCGGGCCATCCGGGAAGACGTGTCCCAGGTGCGCATCGCAGTTACCGCAGCGGATTTCAATGCGCTGCATACCGTGTGACGTATCTTTTATGTAACGGATAGCCTCTTCACTGACAGGCTCGTAAAAGCTGGGCCAGCCGCAGCCAGAGTCATATTTTGTCTCGGAACGAAATAGCGGTTTGTCGCAGATCAGACAGTGGTAGATGCCGTCACGTTTGTTATGCAGCAAACGCCCGGTAAATGGCGGTTCTGTCCCGTGATTCTGCGTCACGTAGAACTGCATTTCGGTTAAATTATTTTTCAGTTCTTCTGGAGAAGGTTGATTAGCCATTTGCTCACATCTCGCTTTATCTAAACTCACATCGCGAGACAGATTCTAACAAAACATTAACACCGGAGTACGAACTTTTGTTCTAAACTTGATCCTTGCGAAATGGCAGCCTGCAATTCGTGATCAGAATCACATTTTTATCTTGATTGCCCTTTAAAATTCGGGCCGCCGACCCCATGTGGTTTCAAGCCCAAAGGAAGAGTGAGGCGAGTCAGTTGCGCAAAGCTTAGGCAGCAGTTTGATTTGTCGCAATGATTGACACGATTCCGCTTGACGCTGCGTAAGGTTTTTGTAATTTTACAGGCAACCTTTTATTCACTAACAAATAGCTGGTGGAATATATGACTATCAAAGTAGGTATCAACGGTTTTGGCCGTATCGGTCGCATTGTTTTCCGTGCTGCTCAAGAACGCTCTGACATCGAGATCGTTGCAATCAACGACCTGTTAGACGCTGACTACATGGCTTACATGCTGAAATATGACTCCACTCACGGCCGTTTCAACGGTACCGTTGAAGTGAAAGACGGTCATCTGATCGTAAACGGTAAAAAAATCCGTGTTACCGCTGAACGTGATCCGGCTAACCTGAAATGGGACGAAGTTGGTGTTGACGTAGTAGCTGAAGCTACTGGCCTGTTCCTGACAGACGAAACCGCTCGTAAGCACATCACTGCTGGCGCGAAAAAAGTGGTTCTGACTGGTCCGTCCAAAGATAACACTCCGATGTTTGTTAAAGGCGCTAACTTTGACAAATACGAAGGTCAGGACATCGTTTCTAACGCTTCCTGCACCACTAACTGCCTGGCTCCGCTGGCTAAAGTTATCAACGACAACTTCGGCATCATCGAAGGTCTGATGACTACTGTTCACGCAACCACCGCTACTCAGAAAACCGTTGATGGCCCGTCTCACAAAGACTGGCGCGGCGGCCGCGGCGCATCCCAGAACATCATCCCGTCCTCTACCGGTGCTGCTAAAGCTGTAGGTAAAGTACTGCCAGAACTGAATGGCAAACTGACTGGTATGGCGTTCCGCGTTCCTACCCCGAACGTATCTGTTGTTGACCTGACCGTTCGTCTGGAAAAAGCTGCTTCTTACGAAGAAATTAAGAAAGCAATCAAAGCTGCTTCCGAAGGCCCGATGAAAGGCGTTCTGGGTTACACCGAAGACGACGTAGTATCTACCGATTTCAACGGTGAAGTTTGCACTTCCGTGTTCGATGCTAAAGCTGGTATCGCACTGAACGACAACTTCGTGAAACTGGTATCCTGGTACGACAACGAAACTGGTTACTCCAACAAAGTTCTGGACCTGATTGCTCACATCTCCAAATAAGTTGAGATGAGTATCTGATCCAAAAAGGCGACTTCGGTCGCCTTTTTTTATGACCAAAATATTTAAACACCAAGGATTGCATCATGATTAACAAAATTTTCGCTCTCCCGGTCATTGAACAAATTACCTCTGTCCTCTCCCGCCGTCAGCTTGATGAGCTTGAGGTTCTTGTTGTCGATCACCCACAGGTTAAAGCTTCTTTCGCACTGCAGGGCGCACACCTTCTTTCCTGGAAACCAAACGGCGAAGAGGAAGTTCTGTGGTTAAGTAACAACACTCCGTTTAAAACCGGCGTAGCGCTGCGTGGCGGCGTACCAATATGCTGGCCGTGGTTTGGTCCGGCGGCTCAGCAGGGTCTGCCTTCTCATGGCTTTGCCCGTAACCTGCCATGGACGCTAAAAGCACACAACGAAGACGACAATAGCGTGGTGCTGACGTTTGAACTGCAAAGCAACGCTGAAACGCGTCAGCTATGGCCGCATGAATTCTGCCTGTTGGCCCGTTTCAAAGTGGGCGCTACCTGTGAGATGGAACTGGAAGCTCACGGTGAGTTTGAAACCACCTCTGCGCTGCATACCTATTTCAACGTGGGTGACATTGCGGCAGTGAAAGTCAGTGGTCTTGGCGATCGACTGATCGATAAAGTGAATGATGCTAAAGAAGATGTGCTGGCTGATGGTATCCAGACCTTCCCGGACAGGACCGATCGTGTCTATCTGAACCCGGAAGCGTGCAGCGTGATTCATGATGCTGCGTTGAATCGCAATATCGACGTCGTCCACCACCATCATCTGAACGTCGTGGGCTGGAACCCGGGCCCGGCACTGTCCGTCAGCATGGGCGACATCCCTGATGACGGCTACAAAACGTTTGTTTGCGTAGAGACGGCTTATGCGACAGCTCCGCAGAAAACCACTGAAGAAAAACCGTCTCGCCTGGCGCAAACTATCCGGGTAGCTAAACGCTAACACAGCTCTGCGCACCATGCCGGATGCGGCTCACGCCTTATCCGGCCTACAAACCGCTCGCAGCCGTAGGCTATTCGACAAATCAGGCCATATCCAGCGCCGTTTTGCCTTTTGGTGCCGGATATGCCTTATCTAACTGCTTCAGCTCATCAACAGAGAGCGCTATCTCCAGGGCAGCGGCATTCTGTTCCACATGCGCTACGCTTGCCGCTTTCGGAATCGCCATTACGCCCGGAAGACGAATCACCCACGCCAGCAAAACCTGAGCAGCGCTAACATTGTGCGCGCGCGCAATGTCGTTAACCACAGAGTTAGAAAGCAAGTCACCGCGCAGTCGACCTGCCTGAGCCAGTGGGCTGTAAGCCATAACTGGCATCTGCTGCTGCTGGCACCACGGCAGCAAATCATATTCAATACCGCGCGATGCTAAATGATAAAGCACCTGGTTAGTTGCGCATTCCCGTCCACCAGGTACCTGCCATAACGCCTGCATATCATCATAATCGAGATTTGAGACGCCCCAGCGACGGATTTTCCCCTGCGCGATAAGCGCTTCCATAGCGTCGATGGTCTCAGCAAATGAAAAATTTCCCGACCAGTGCAGCAAATAGAGATCCAGATAATCAGTTTTCAGTCGACGCAAGCTCGCTTCACAGGCGGTAATGGCCTTCTGTCCACCGGCATTCCAGGGATAAACTTTCGAGACTAAAAAGGCGTTATCACGCCGCCCCGTTATTGCTTCACCCACTACCTCTTCCGCTGCGCCATCAGCATACATTTCGGCGGTATCAATCAGCCGTAGCCCGAGATCAAGACCCGCTCGCAGGGCTGAAACCTCATCCCGGCGTCGGCTTCGGTCCTCGCCCATGTACCATGTTCCCTGCCCAATAGCAGGAAGCGATTCCTGCTTTGTAAACATCACCTGTTTCGCTGTCATCGCACCCTCCTGTGTTAATGCACCACAGTAAAGCAAAACAACCGGCATGTGTCCTGTTAAGGTGCACAAATTGCACCATCCGTGATTGGGATTGACCGCTATGGCAATGGCATAAAAAACCCGGGAAGAAATAATGTTCCCGGGCTAAATAGAAAAAATTCTTAACTGCGCGGCGATTATTTCAAGCGGCCTAAATATTTACCCTCTTTCATCGCATTGATCTTTCCATTTTTATAAACGATGACGGAAATCAGGCCCGCGCTATAAGTCTGAGCTTCTGCACTGTTCTCATCATTTGCCGCAGCTTTGCCATTAATATAAGCAATACCATCAGCGCCGCGTTTAAAGTCTACGCCCAGTTTATTCACATGCACTGGTGTGATTTTAGTGACGTGTACCGGAGCATTCGCATCGCTGACCATCGTTTTATGTTCATGCTGCAGCTGCTGTCGATATGCTTCACTGATGGCATAGGCGGGCACCGCTGCAGATGTCGCTGCCAGCACAGCGATAATTATTAATTTTTTCATAAGTTAAATCTTAATATTTGTCGTGTTTGTGGTGATGACTGGTATTAGTATCATTTGAGCTATATACGTTTTGCGCGTTTTCCATAGCCTGTTTTTCAGCTGCGGCATTGATTGTCGCCTGACGGTTTTGCTCTGCGATATAGCAGGCATCGCGGCTCACGCCCTTGCTTTCGCAAGCATTCATGCGTGAAGCCTCAGTGGAACATCCCGCCAGAACGCAGCTCATCATCGCTATCAAGATTAACTTTTTCATTATTTATACCCGGTTGATTCTCAAGAAAGCCACATGGCATGTAATACCTCAGCCACGCAGAGTTACTGTCTTAACTTTAAGTTGGATTAATATCTGCAATAGATAATTTAATGTCAATTTTAATTTTTTCAGATAAATACCTAAAAGATGTAAAGTAAAAATGAATTGAATGGTTTTCTTTTTTTCAAATGAAAGTTAACTTTCAATGTTAATCAAAAAGAATAAAATAGTTATCAACTGTTTTATAGCGCACGATAAGAAATAATAAATGCATGCTACGATTATAAAAGAGAATCCTATCAAGATATTGCACAAACCAAAATCACTTACACAGGACAATGATTCGTAAAATTGTGCAGATACGCCTCCCTTACCAAACGAAGATATTTAAGGTTAATCATGCAAGAGGTTTAATTTTGGTAATTGCGACAGAGAAACTACGTTAAATATTCGTTGCGACCAGGTGTAATGTCATAATGGCACAAAAAATCAAATCTCATGTTTTAGATCAACATTCATCTCTGTTACGCACAAAAAAGCCCGCATCTCTGCGGGCTAGTGTTTGACACGCAGTGGTATCAGAATTTGTAGGTCACACCCACTGAGAAGATGCCAGACCAGGACTTGTCAACCATTGGGCTGTCCTTCACTTCATCACTCAAACGCACATAACGGCCAGTGCCGTATACGTTCCAGTTGCCAAGGAAGTTATAGCTCGCGGTTAACTCCAGGAACGGATCCCAACCATCGTCAGCGTTGTAGCTTTTCAGACCACTGCGGCGAGACTCGTTATTAGACACGCCATAATAATAGTCGTTGTAGTTTTCGCTGCTGTACTGCACACCGATACCCGGCGTCAGAGTCAGCGCACCGTTGGTGTAACGGTAGAGCCAGGCCAGATCCCAGATAAAACCATTGCTGTTATCCAGAGTATCACCCGCCAGTGCAGTACGCAGGAAACCATACTGGGTGTTATGTACATACGAGAGGCCAGCCATCAAGCTGCTTTTACGCTTGTCGAGTTGGCGCAAAGCATGGCTATCGCTATCACCCGGCTTGAAGTGCGTCGGATCATAGTACGCCATGATGGAGAGCTTATCTGCCGTATCATTCCACAGATAGTAGCCGCCACCCAGACCGTGGAACCAGACGTTATCGCCTTCATAGGTGACAACCGGAACGGGATAAACATCACGATCATACTGTTTGTACGGGCTGTTAATCACGCCGGCACCTGCACCAACAGTCCACTGACTTTCCGCCTGTGCGGTGCTAACTGCGGTTGCTGCAAGGATGCCCAATGCCAGAAGTTTGAGTTTGGTCACAGTCCATAATTCCTTATTCAAATGTGTAGCGGTCAAAGTGTAACCGCCAATACGCTTCAGCCCAACTATTTTACGTATTCGCCCCGGAATGTAACCCCCTAATTTCTCAGCGAGTGATGACAATTTGCTTGCAGAAGGGTTAACACTGTATGAATCCTGCCTCATTTCTTTACATAAGATGTGCTTTTTTTGCTGATGAGTTATTGATATGCCATTGAAATTCATTTGCGCACACAGGCAAGTTTTGCAAATGCCATCTACGCTTAATTTTAGAAGGTGTATCACCGAATGCGTTGATCTCCTGACCACCACAATGGCATGAGAGTTGCTTATTTCTTCAGCGGCGACGTCGTTCAGTTTACCTCTTCAGGGGCCTCTACTATTCATATGAACGGCTCTTAACATGTGCTAAAAAACGAAAGGACGGCATACCATGAATATATTCGATCACTATCGCCAGCGTTATGAAGCTGCCAAGGACGAAGAGTTCACGCTGCAGGAGTTTCTTACCACTTGTCGGCAAGATCGCAGTGCTTATGCCAACGCGGCAGAGCGGCTATTAATGGCTATTGGTGAGCCTGTCATGGTCGACACTGCCCACGAACCTCGACTTTCTCGACTCTTTTCGAATCGGGTGATTGCACGATATCCCGCCTTTGAAGAGTTTTACGGCATGGAAGACGCCATTGAGCAGATTGTTTCTTATTTGAAGCATGCGGCACAAGGTCTGGAAGAGAAGAAGCAGATCCTGTATCTGCTGGGGCCTGTGGGAGGGGGGAAATCATCTCTTGCTGAGCGGCTGAAGTCGCTGATGCAGCGAGTACCGATTTATGTCCTGAGCGCCAATGGCGAACGTAGTCCGGTAAACGATCATCCGTTATGCCTGTTTAATCCACAGGAAGACGCGCAGATTCTGGAAAAAGAGTATGGGATCCCGCGTCGCTATCTCGGTACGATCATGTCGCCGTGGGCTGCGAAACGTCTGCATGATTTTGGCGGGGACATTACAAAATTCCGCGTCGTCAAAGTCTGGCCGTCTATTCTGGAGCAGATCGCAATCGCCAAAACGGAGCCTGGTGATGAAAACAACCAGGATATCTCTGCGCTGGTGGGGAAAGTGGATATTCGTAAACTCGAACACCACGCCCAGAACGATCCTGATGCCTATGGTTATTCGGGTGCACTGTGCCGCTCAAACCAGGGGATTATGGAGTTCGTTGAGATGTTTAAAGCACCGATTAAAGTGCTGCATCCTCTGCTGACCGCAACCCAGGAAGGAAACTACAACGGGACAGAAGGTATCTCCGCCCTGCCGTTTAACGGGATTATTCTTGCCCACTCGAACGAATCCGAATGGGTGACGTTCCGTAATAACAAAAACAATGAGGCGTTCCTTGACCGTGTTTACATCGTCAAAGTGCCTTATTGCCTGCGGATCTCCGAAGAGATCAAGATTTACGAAAAACTGCTCAATCATAGTGAGCTGACCCATGCGCCTTGCGCGCCGGGTACGCTGGAAACGCTCTCTCGCTTCACCATTCTTTCTCGTCTGAAAGAACCTGAGAACTCGAGCATTTACTCGAAGATGCGCGTTTACGATGGTGAAAGCCTGAAAGATACCGATCCAAAAGCGAAGTCCTACCAGGAGTATCGGGATTACGCTGGGGTAGATGAGGGAATGAACGGTCTCTCCACGCGTTTTGCGTTTAAGATCCTTTCTCGCGTCTTTAACTTTGATCATGCAGAAGTTGCGGCGAACCCGGTGCATCTGTTCTACGTCCTGGAACAGCAAATCGAGCGCGAACAGTTCCCACAGGAGCTGGCTGAACGATATCTTGAGTTCCTGAAAGGTTATCTGATCCCGAAATATGCTGAATTCATTGGCAAAGAGATCCAGACAGCCTATCTCGAATCCTATTCCGAATATGGACAAAATATTTTCGACCGCTATGTCACTTATGCGGATTTCTGGATTCAGGATCAGGAGTATCGCGACCCGGATACCGGTCAGCTGTTTGACCGTGAGTCGCTGAACTCAGAACTGGAGAAAATTGAGAAGCCGGCGGGTATCAGTAACCCGAAAGATTTCCGTAACGAGATCGTTAACTTTGTTCTGCGTGCCAGAGCGAATAACAGCGGTCGTAACCCAAACTGGACCAGTTACGAAAAATTGCGCACGGTTATTGAGAAGAAAATGTTCTCCAATACCGAAGAGCTGCTGCCGGTCATTTCGTTCAACGCCAAAACCTCGACTGACGAGCAGAAAAAGCACGACGATTTTGTCGATCGTATGATGGAAAAAGGCTACACGCGTAAACAGGTGCGTTTACTGTGCGAATGGTATTTGCGCGTACGTAAATCGTCCTAATAGCATAAATGCCCGGTGGCGCATGCGCTTACCGGGCTTGCAAAACAATGTTCCGTAGGCCGGATAGCGCCAGCGCCATCCGGCACTTACAGACATGGCGAACAGTTGGCAGTACGGGGGGCATATGACCTGGTTCATAGACCGACGTCTTAACGGCAAAAACAAGAGCACGGTAAACCGTCAGCGCTTCTTACGCCGTTATAAATCGCAAATTAAACAGTCGATCTCCGAGGCCATTAACAAGCGTTCGGTGACTGATGTGGATAGCGGCGAATCTGTCTCTATTCCGAGCGATGATATTAGCGAACCGATGTTCCACCAGGGGCGTGGCGGCCTGCGCCATCGTGTGCATCCGGGTAACGACCATTTTGTGCAGAATGACCGTATTGAGCGCCCACAGGGTGGCGGCGGCGGTTCAGGAAGCGGGCAAGGCCAGGCCAGCCAGGATGGCGAAGGTCAGGATGAATTCGTCTTCCAGATCTCTAAAGATGAGTATCTCGATCTGTTGTTCGAAGATTTAGCACTTCCTAACCTGAAGCAGAATCAACAGCGTCAGTTAACGGAGTACAAAACGCACCGGGCAGGGTTTACCTCAAACGGTGTGCCTGCCAACATCAGCGTGGTGCGCTCCCTGCAAAACTCACTGGCGCGCCGCACGGCGATGACGGCGGGTAAGCGTCGCGAACTGCATGCGCTCGAAGCAGATTTGGAAACCATCGCGAAAAGTGAACCAGCGCAGTTGCTGGAAGAAGAACGGTTACGCAAAGAAATTGCCGAATTACGGGCAAAAATCGAACGCGTGCCGTTTATCGACACCTTTGATTTACGCTACAAGAATTATGAAAAACGGCCCGATCCTTCCAGCCAGGCAGTGATGTTTTGTCTGATGGACGTTTCTGGCTCAATGGATCAGTCGACCAAAGACATGGCCAAGCGTTTTTACATCCTGCTGTATTTGTTCCTGAGCAGGACCTACAAAAACGTGGAAGTGGTTTATATTCGCCACCATACCCAGGCGAAAGAGGTGGATGAGCACGAGTTCTTCTACTCTCAGGAAACCGGTGGCACCATTGTCTCCAGCGCGTTGAAGTTAATGGATGAAGTGGTAAAAGACCGTTACGACCCGGCCCAGTGGAATATTTATGCCGCACAGGCCTCGGACGGTGATAACTGGGCGGATGATTCACCGTTGTGTCACGAGATTCTGGCGAAAAAACTGCTACCGGTGGTGCGATATTATAGCTATATCGAAATCACCCGCCGCGCGCACCAGACCTTGTGGCGTGAATACGAACATCTACAGTCAACGTTTGAAAATTTTGCGATGCAGCATATCCGCGACCAGGATGATATTTATCCGGTATTCCGCGAACTGTTTCATAAGCAAAGTACGACCAGTAATAGCTGACCACATAAACAAATCAGCCAGAGATTACCTCCTCTGGCTGATTTTTATGACCACGTATCTTGACCAGACTTTATGTCATAGCGCATTTTGTCTCAGGCAAGCCACTTCCACTTCGAGCGCGGAAATATCGCCAGAAGACAACAGAGGTTGCATTTTCACGAGTGACTCCTCTGGTAGCTGGTACAAATTAAGGGCCAGTAATCGTTCAATTTCACCCATCGGCAGGCGATATTTTATTATTTTAGCCGGATTACCTCCGACTACAGCATACGGTGCCACATCTTTAGTCACCACCGCACCTGCTGCAACAACAGCGCCTTCCCCAATAGTAACGCCTGGCATGATCATGGCCCGCATACCTAACCAACAACCATCATGCAACACCGTGTCGCCCCGAAACTCGTAAGCATCTTTGATTGACGCCATAAAAGGATAAAGGCTGATCCAGTCAAGCCGATGCGTACTATTTCCACCCATCAGAATAACGCTTTCCGCGCCTATGCAGACGAAATTCCCGATAATCAACTTATCCAAATGTCCAAGCGGTTCCCAGTCTTTGCTGATCTCATCGCCGAGTAAATACCTCACAACCGAACGTTCGAATCCTTGATCCCAGCAATCACTGTAATAACTATGTGTACCCTTAATAATAATATTAGGGTTGGTCACCGTCTGATGAAGATACTCCATTCTCGACCAGTGTTTTTCTGACACTTCACCATCCTTTTATCATTGAGTTTTAAAACACCCTACATCCTTTCCACCAGCGGATAGAAGTCTTTATTTTCTTTTTGCATACGCTCATACACTTTGCGTAGAACATTGTTGGCATCACATCTGAATGCCGCATCATTACCTACTAATTTACTGGCAATATTCCAGCGCCGGGAAAAAACTTCATATTCACTGACGATATCCGTCATTTCGCGTTGAAATTTTGAGCTAACCTGTCTGAGCGTGCTGCTTCCATCATGTTCAATATGCGGATAAAGGAACTGATCTTCAGCAGACAAATGCGTTTTAATAATTGCACTCATGCTAACGATCGCAGTAGCAATTTCCTGAGCATTGGATGATACCCCTGCATGGCTCAACTTACGCAGAAATGATATTTTTTCCAGGATTTCAACATGCTGATTTTTCATTTTATCAATATTCATCCGGTTATCCTTTTCATTTTCCCTTTACGGAGCAGCAGGCAATGTAGTTGAGCTGGTGACGTTGCGAACGGAAGAAGCGAAACATTTTCAGGAACCGGCGACGATTGTCACTCGTGCGTAATCCGTTAAACACAATTTTAATCGCTCCTGTCAGCCCTTCATCACGAATTAATCCTCGCGGCGACATCAGCGACATATCGCCATTCTGCTGCAGGACCTGTTCAAACCCACAGTTGAGAAATAACTCGCGCCAGGCTTGTCTGGTCATCGGGCTGACATTCGACTTCACCACCTCTACAAGCTGGCCCTGCTCGCCCGCGCCCAGTTTTTGTGCGGTAAACATAATGTCGTGAGTGAGCAGACGACCGCCGGGCTTCAATACGCGAAAATACTCGGCAACTAACTTCGCCTTCGCTTTATCGGCATACATTGTCAGCATGGCTTCGTTAATCACAACGTCGAAACTGTTATCCGCAAAAGGAAGGATGTTGGCGTTAGCAGCCATGACGTGAATGTGATTTTCCAGACCTTTTGCCGCCACGTTGTTTCTGGCGTTTTCCAGTGCGGTTTTATCCATATCAATGGCGTATACCGTACAACCATAGCGTTGAACTAACTCTATCGCCGTCGTGGCCATGTTGCATGCCACTTCAAGTACCTGCCTGTTGGACGTTAACTGTGACTGGCTGAACAACCACTCTGTTGCTTCAACGCCTCCCGGACGCAGACGTGTTTTGCCCAGGCTGGCTAAGAAAGTATGCCCCGCTTTTTCAGTCGCGCTCATCTGTCTGTCTCCTTTTCTATAAGTTGCATTATAAATACAACATTAAGAGTTAAAGGTGAAGCACGCGAATGATTTTTATTACAAAATGTCCTTTCCAGTAGCGTTAGAGCGGATGTATGCCGTGTGATAGACTGAAGTATCAGAATTACAGGGCTGTAAATCATTATGAAATTGCATCATAAAGCGCTCAGGCTCTTTATCTCCGTCAGCGTAATTGTTTTGACGTCTTCTTTTTTGGTTTATGAGCTCATTGCCAGCGATAAATCAATGAATGCGTATATGCGCTATATCAATGAGAAAGCAGACTCGTCGTTTCTCTATGATAAGTATACTAATCAAAGCATTGCAGCCCATCTGATGCGCACTTTTTCATCCCCCCAGGAACCTGCTTCTGTCGAGCAACAAAAAGCACTTTGCAACGCTTTCGACAGCGTTAACGGCACTCATGGGCTCAACCTCACGAAGCATAGCTACCAGCCATTACACGGTACGTTGCAAACTACCTCCACAAAATGTAGCGAGAAACTTGAAGATATATTTCTACTGCCTTCTTTTGACCAGGCGGTAAACGTTAATCGTGAGCAAAAAGATTACGGCCAGGGATTAGGTACGCTGGAGTATAAATTTCGATATTACGTCGATCTCAAGAATAATTATGTCTATTTCTATGATCTGATCGACTCGCGAAAATTTGCGATACACAACTGGTCGTTTTTGCAAAAAGGTACCCTGGGAATCGACCAGAATGATATTGACGGTATCTTCACGGGGCGCACGGTGATCTCCAGCATTTATGAAGATAATCTGACCGAGAAAAAGGTGATGAGCTTTTTAACACCGGTCTACTATGCCAGTAAGTTAAAAGGCGTGGTGATGGTGGATATCAACAAAGAGAATTTAAAGAATATTTTTTATACCAGCGACCGCCCTCTCGTCTGGCGCTATCTTAACGTAACGCTCTCGGACATCAACTCTGGTAAAGAGATACTCGTTCACCAAAGCGAGACCAACCTGTTTCGCTACGTTCACTACCAGAAGGAGATACCCGGCGGGATACGCATCACTTTATCGCTTGATTTTATGTACTTTATTGTCTCCTCCTGGAAAATATTCGCCTTCTATCTGCTAGCGACGATCCTGCTGCTGAATATGGTCAGAACACACTTTCGGCTGTACCACAACGTCACGCGGGAAAACATCAGTGACGCGATGACCGGGCTCTATAACCGTAAAATTCTCACGCCGACGCTCGAACAGCGTTTACAGCAGTTAGTAAACTCAGGCACCCTCGTGACCTTTATCGCCATTGATTGCGATAAACTAAAAGTCATTAATGATACGCTGGGTCATAAGGAAGGCGATCGCATTATCACCATTCTGGCCAAAGCTATTCAAACCTCGATTCGCAAAAGCGACTATGCCATCCGCCTCGGTGGGGATGAGTTTTGTATTATCCTCATCGATCACCCCGGCGAATTAACGCCTCGCCTGCTGGAGAGGATCCGCTATAACTTACAAATTATTGCGCAAGATATATCAATCAGCTTTTCCGCAGGGATTTATAATATGCAGCCAAACGACACCATCGATGATGCCTATAAAGCATCCGATGCACAGCTCTACCTGAACAAACAGAAAAAACGCACCGGTGCGTGATCTTTTTTCTGACAGGATTTTCATTGTTGTACCAGGAGTAAGTCATGACGGAAGTGAACAAAGGTAACGCCACACATCAGCGTTTAATTTCGCTGTTGGCAGAACAAGGCGCAACGTATCGCGTGATAAGCCATGAAGCCGTAGGTAAATGTGAAGCGGTTTCTGAAATTCGTGGTACCGCGCTGGGTCAGGGAGCAAAAGCGCTGGTCTGTAAGGTGAAAGGCAACGGTGTAAATCAGCATGTACTGGCGATTCTGCCTGCCGACCAGCAGGCTGACCTGAGCCTGCTCGCCAGTCATATCGGCGGGTTAAGAGCATCACTTGCCAGCCCTGCGGAAGTCGATGAGCTGACAGGCTGCGTATTTGGCGCTATCCCACCGTTTAGCTTCCATCCAAATCTCAAGCTGGTTGCCGATCCGCTATTATTTGCGCGTTTTAATGAAATTGCGTTCAATGCCGGGGTGCTCGAAAAATCCGTGATTATGGATACCGCAGATTATCTGCGCATCGCGCAACCGGAATTAATCCCGTTCCGCCGCGAGCAATAACAGCCCGAGTTAGCAGTAAAATACGTCGCGTCGTGCGTTAGCCCAAAAAAAATAATAATCATTAAAAAAAGCCTGTTCCGTCACGCATTTACGCGTACAGTAAGCAGGCTTATTTTTTCTTTTGGCAAGGAAACTACGATGTTTGATGTCACTCTGCTGATCCTGCTCGGACTGGCAGCTCTGGGCTTTGTCAGCCACAACACCACTGTTGCTGTTTCAATTCTGGTGCTGATCATTGTCCGTGTTACCCCTCTGAATACTTTCTTCCCATGGATAGAAAAACAGGGCCTGACCGTCGGGATTATCATTCTGACCATTGGCGTTATGGCGCCGATCGCCAGCGGAACGCTACCGCCCTCCACGCTCATCCACTCCTTTGTTAACTGGAAATCACTGGTCGCTATTGCCGTCGGGGTATTTGTCTCCTGGCTTGGCGGGCGCGGTATCACGCTCATGGGCAGCCAGCCTCAGCTCGTTGCCGGTTTACTGGTGGGCACGGTACTGGGCGTGGCGCTATTTCGCGGTGTGCCGGTGGGGCCGCTCATTGCAGCAGGTCTGGTGTCATTGATTGTTGGGAAGCAGTAGCCAGCCCAGCCAGATAACGGCCTGGCGTCTGCCCCAGGCCTTTTTTGAACATGGTGATAAATGCCGTGGTTGAATCGTAACCGAGCATTTGCGCAACCTGTTGCACGTTATGACCATCTATCAGCGCCTGCAGCGCCAGAATCAGTTGAAGCTGGTGACGCCAACGGCGAAAACTCAACCCCGTTTCCTTAACGACCAGACGGGCAAGGTTCCGCTCACTCATCGCAAATACGCTGGCCCACTGCCCCAAGGTCTGCCACTGCGCCGGTTCCCGCGCCATCGTCGCGACCATTTTGCGGATTTTCGGGTGTTCGGAAACCGGTAACTGCATTTGCTCCTGCGGCTGCTGCGGAAGTTCATCAAATAATACCTGCGTCAGTCGCTGGGTTGCCGGCTCCAGTCGTTGAGTATCCGTTTTGGACGCCAGCGCCAGAATAAGCTCCCGACATAACGGGGCGATTTTCAGCGTGCAGCAGCGTTCGGGCATCACGACGGCCTGCGGCTCAATAAACAAAAAGCACAATTGCGCGCCAACGGTAACGTGGTTGCTGTGTGGAATTTCACCGGGGATCCACACCGCATATTGCGGGGGCACCATCCACATAGCATTCTCAACCTCACAGGTGATCGCGCCATGCAACGCCAGAATCAACTGGCCTTTACGGTGCTGATGCAGCGGACTGAAAAGTTCATCTTCCCGGGCCTGAATACAAAACGCCACCGCCGCATCGTGGTGAAGATCGGGTTCGTATCCATCCAGCCTCAGTCCTAACATAAAAATGTCCGATTTAAGCGATAAACTGTCATTTTAGCTTGATTCATCCATTGAGTAAAAACGATAAGGTATCGCCTCGCCTGACGATATGAGAAAAAAATGACAAATACACCTTCCTCCCGTGGCAAGAACGCAGCGTTGCTGATCGCGGGGATCCTGATGATTGCCACCACATTGCGCGTCACCTTTACCGGTGCCGCCCCATTGCTGGATGCAATTCGCGCCGATTATGGTCTGAGCACCGCCCAGACGGGACTTCTGACCACCCTGCCGCTGCTGGCGTTTGCTCTGGTATCGCCTCTGGCCGCCGCCGTTGCGCGCCGTTGGGGCATCGAGCGCAGCCTGTTTGCCGCTATGCTACTGATTTGCGCAGGTATTGCGATACGTTCGCTACCCTCACCTGGGTTCCTGTTTAGTGGCACCGCCATCATTGGTTGCGGAATCGCACTGGGAAATGTGCTTTTACCTGGGCTGATTAAGCGTGATTTTGCTCAGCATGTGGCAAAACTCACTGGCGCATACTCATTGACCATGGGCGCGGCGGCGGCACTGGGTTCAGCTATTGTGGTTCCGCTGGCGTTGAACGGGTTTGGCTGGCGCGGTGCGCTGATGGTACTGATGGTTTTTCCGCTGCTGGCGCTGATTATCTGGTTACCTCAATGCCGCCAGAAGGCCAATGCCAGTCTGAGCAACTCGCGCGCATTGCATTCCCGCGCCATCTGGCGATCAAGCCTCGCCTGGCAGGTGACGCTGTTTCTCGGGATCAATTCACTTATCTACTACGTGATCATCGGCTGGCTGCCTGCCATTTTGATCAGCCACGGTTACAGCGAGGCGCAGGCTGGTTCGTTACATGGTTTACTGCAGTTGGCGACCGCCGCGCCAGGGTTATTGATCCCTCTAGTACTGAACAGATTTAAGGATCAGCGCGCCATCGCAGCTCTGGTTTCGTTAATGTGCGCCGTCGGCGCGGCAGGATTCGCGGTAATGCCTGACCAGGCATTGCTATGGACTATCCTGTTTGGCTTTGGCTCAGGCGCGACGATGATCCTCGGCTTGACCTTTATTGGCCTGCGCGCAAGCTCAGCACATCAGGCTGCTGCCCTGTCCGGCATGGCACAATCTGTTGGGTATTTACTGGCCGCCTGCGGGCCACCGCTGATGGGTAAAATTCACGACCTCAACGGTAGCTGGCTGATTCCATTAGCGGGTGTCGCCGTGTTAGCGATGCTGATGGCAGTGTTTGGTCTGTGCGCGGGACGCAATCGGGAAATCGCAAACGCATAATACAGCGGGCAGGTTCGTGAACAACCTGCCTGTTTTTTCATCCACGCGCAGCGCGCAGCATCGCCTGAACTAACGGCACGGGTTTTCCCGCGAGAGCTCCGCGTTCATGCTGAAAGAGCGTACCGACATAAAATGGATGCGTCACCAGCTCAATGGCGCGGATATCACCAGCTTCATCCCAACCGGTTACCCTAAGATCGCCGCTTTCAAGCTCGGCGGCAAAATCCTCCGATACGCCGTAGTTACAGTGATACCCCTCGGTGATAACATCCCGTCCGTAGGCTTTGGCAATCAGCGTATTGGCTCGCAGCTCAATATCATCCGTTTTTTCTACCAGCGAGCAGGTTAACGGCGCGATCACCATCCGACCCGTGCTGTCCGTCTCCGCGTGTGCGGCGTCGCTCCAGCCCAGCACGTTGCGGGCATACTCCAGAATCGCATGTTGAAAACCGCCACAGGTCCCCAGGAATGGGATGCTGTTTTCACGCGCGTGGCGTATCGCTATCAACGCCCCTTCAACATGGCGATATGGACTGCCAGGAACGACCCAGATGGCATCATAGCCGATCAAATCTTCACTGCTGCTGATATCAGATGTGGTTAGCCAGTCATAATCAGCCACCAATTCCAGGACGGCGGCGGCATCATCGATGGCAAGAGGGATAGCCTGGTGCGCTACAATATCGGGACTGTAATCGCCCACCAGCGCAATGCGAAGCGTATCTTTAATTGGGGAAATTTCCATTAAGCTTTCCTTATGTCCAGACAATGAGGGACACTATAAGGAGCCTCAGCCTACCTATTTTTTGTTGATATCACAATCCCTTAAATTGGGTGTCAGAGCGGGCAGAATGCTATAATGGTCACGTTTTACGATCTTATTTAACCGTAATAAAGGTGATGAAATATATCAAAGCAGTGGCTTAAAGGAGCGGATGAAAAGATGAAAATTCAATGTAAACGCGTGTATGACTCCGCGGAAAAAGATGATGGCTATCGCGTACTGGTCGACCGGTTGTGGCCTCGTGGGATAAAAAAAACCGACCTTGTTTTTGATGAATGGAATAAAGCGCTTACGCCGTCATCTGATTTACGTAAGGCGTTCCACGCAGAATTGATTGATTTTTCGCACTTTTCCGAGCAATACCGCACTGAACTGGCCCAACAGCAGCAGGAAGGAAAGCGTCTCGCAGAGATTGCCCGACAGCAAACCTTAACGCTACTGTATGCGGCGAAAAATACTCAGCAAAACCACGCACTGGTGCTCGCTGAGTGGCTACGTCAATGCTGACCGCGTATCACTTACCCGTTTCCGGATGATCTCTACGCCAGAGCGCCCATTCATCAATAACTTCACCGCCGGGTAGTTTGCAGTCTGACCTTACGCCTTGTGGGGTCTGCACCGCAATCAGCGAGCCGCCCTTTTGTTCGCAATACACCGATGCCGGATTCGCCATGCCAATCTTAGGTGGTTTGGGGGCTTCAGGCTGAGCGGTACATCCCGCCAGCACCAACAAGCCGGGCAAAACAATAGACGCCAGTTTCATATTTACTCCTGTTAAAAAACTTATCCTGGCAGGTTACCCCGACTTTACATCTATCTCCATATTTTCCTGCCAGCTATCCATTTTATGTTTACATTCTGTGCTGGATGGCGTGTTTCATCTTTCACCTTGATGTTCTATCATGCGGGCAACGTCAGCCCAGTCATTACTCAGGAGCATTTACACCTCATGTCGGACATGATCCTTGCCAGAGTCTCACAATCCTTAGCTACGGAGCAGTCAGTTGAGAGTCTGGTTCGCCAACTTCTGGAGATGCTGGAAGTGGTGACAGAGATGGAATCCACCTATTTAACCAAGGTCGATTTAGATGCCCGCCTGCAGCATATTTTGTACGCGCGCAATAGCAAGCAGATGCAGATCCCTGAGGGGCTGTCCGTACCGTGGGATGAGACGCTGTGCAAACGCGCCATAGACGAAAACTGTCTGTACAGCGATAACGTACCCGCCCGCTGGCCGGAATGCACCGCCGCCCGCACGCTGGAGATAACCACCTTCCTGAGCACTCCGGTTCATCTTCCCGACGGAACGTTTTACGGAACGCTCTGCGCCACCAGCCGTCGCCAGCATGCCTTGAGCCAACGTGGCGAGCAGGTGTTACATCTGTTTGCGGGCCTGATCGCCCAGTCGATTCAAAAAGAGTCGCTGGTGGCTCAGTTACGCGAAGCGAATGCCGCGCTGATTGCCCACTCCTATACCGATGCCCTGACCGGATTACCAAATCGGCGCGCAATCTTTGAAAATGTCGAGACCCTTTTTTCGCTTGCCCGCCACCTCAGGCAGAAGGTAGTCGTCGCCTATATTGATTTGGATGATTTCAAATTGATCAATGACCGCTTTGGTCATGAGGTTGGCGATCAGTTCCTGATCCAGATTGGTCAGCGCCTGCTTGGTGAATGCGGTGACAATGATATTCTTGGTCGACTGGGCGGTGATGAATTTTTAGTCGTTAGCCTGTCACCGGAAGATGACAAAGAGCAACGCGATCGCCTGCTGCAGGTAAAGAATCAACTGCATCAGCAAATTTGTGGCGACTACCTCCTGGGTGACATTCATCTGTTTTATCCTGGCGCCAGTCTGGGCATCGTGGAAATTGATCCGCTGGAGACTGATGTAAACTGTGCGCTTCACCTTGCAGACAGCGCTATGTACAAAGATAAGAAACGTCAGGATAAAACCCCTTTTGTCGTACATTAAGCCCTGCTATGCTGGCTCGTCTTTAAATCACTCTGGCAGATAATCGTATGCGACTCGGTATTATTTTCCCCGTCATCATTTTCATTTCCGCTGTCGTTTTCTTATCCTGGTTTTTTATTGGCGGTTACGCTGCGCCGGGAGCATAACGATGAAAAAAACAACGTTGATTATGATTGGGGTGGCTATCATCGTCGTTCTGGGAACGGAACTGGGCTGGTGGTAATCAAAGAAAAAGGCCACTTATCAGTGGCCTCTGTTGTCTATATGTTTACTTAGCTTTTGATTTTTCTGTAGATAAACAACACCACAATCGCGCCGATAACCGCTACGACGAAACTGCCGAAGTTGAAGCCATCGACTTTACCAAAACCAAAGAGGGTACTTATCCAGCCACCCACTACCGCACCAACCACCCCTAAGATAATGGTCATAAAGAATCCGCCGCCATCTTTACCCGGCATAATCCATTTTGCCAAAATCCCAGCGATAAGACCGAAAACCACCCATGAAATGATGCCCATAATTTTCCTCACTTATGTTTTTAAATTAACGATTCACTCGTCGTATAAAAGCATAGCATAGCGCTGAAAAATTAAAATTTGTGATCATCATCACTTCTGATTTTCATCTTTTTCCGATGTTTCATAATGTTATGACTGCTGAGCAACGTGCTAAATTTTTGTCGCATCTCGTCATTAATGTCGAATCGTCAGTCATCATACTTAACGCTTTGGCTGTCAGCCCCGCTATTGCTGGGTTTTCACTTCTGGCACACTTTATGCTTTAACAGCCCGTCACCATGACAAATCGTAGCCCGCGATGCCTATCGCTTGGCTGCGTCTACAATTCGCGCTATTTCAGCATTTAACAGGTCTGTTATTGATGAAAAAAATCACCAGTGTTTGCCCATACTGTGGGGCCGGGTGCAAGCTTAAGCTTGTCGTTGAAAATAACAAAATCATCCGCGCTGAAGCCGCAGAGGGTGTAACAAACCAAAATCAGTTATGCCTGAAAGGCTACTATGGTTGGGACTTTCTTAACGATACTCGCCTTCTGACCCCTCGTCTGACTCGCCCGATGATCCGTTATGAAAAAGGGGGAAAATTCACTCCCGTTAGCTGGGATGAAGCCATTCGTTATACCGCTAAACGCTTATCTGAAATCAAAAATACCTATGGCCCTCGCGCCATCATGACCACTGGTTCTTCCCGAGGCACCGGGAATGAAACCAACTATGTGATGCAAAAATTCGCACGTGGCGTGCTACATACCAACAATGTCGATTGCTGTGCCCGCGTCTGTCACGGTCCTTCCGTTGCCGGGTTACAGGAAACGTTAGGCAATGGCGCAATGAGCAACTCCATCAGCGACATTGAAAACTCAAAATGCCTGCTGATCTTTGGTTATAACTGCGCAGACTCACACCCAATCGTGGCTCGCCGGGTAATTAAAGCTCGCCAGAACGGCGCAAAAATCATTGTCTGCGACCCGCGTCGTATTGAAACCGCCCGTATCGCTGACCAACATTTGCAGTTAAAAAACGGTTGCAATATGGCGCTGGTCAACGCCTTTGGCCATGTTCTGATCGAAGAGCAACTCTACGATCGCGAATATGTGCAAAAGCATGCGGAAGGCCTGGAAACATATTGGGAAGTCGTTAAGGACTATGCGCCTGAAGCTGTTGAACATTTGACCGGCGTTCCAGCACAACAGGTTCGTCAGGCAATGCGTACATTTGCCGCGGCGCCATCGGCAACCGTAATGTGGGGAATGGGCGTCACCCAGTTTGGTCAGGCCGTTGACGTGGTTCGCGGTTTATCGAGTCTGGCGTTGCTGACCGGAAATCTGGGACGTCCTAACGTCGGCGTTGGCCCGGTGCGCGGGCAAAATAACGTGCAGGGCGCGTGCGATATGGGGGTACTGCCTAACCAGTTCCCAGGGTATCAGGACGTGACCGATTTTGCCGTTCGGGAGAAATTCGCCACCGCCTGGGGCATCGATGTTAATCAGATGGATGGCAAGGTCGGGACCCGTATCACCGAAGTTCCGCATCTGGCTATCGAAGGTAAAATCAAAGCCTACTACATCATGGGAGAAGATCCGCTGCAAACCGAGGCCGATTTGGGTCTGGTCCGCGAAGGATTTAACGCGCTCGATTTTGTCGTCGTGCAGGATATATTCATGACTAAAACGGCGGAAATGGCTGATGTTCTACTGCCTGCCACCTCATGGGGCGAACACGGCGGCGTCTTTACCTGTGCCGATCGCGGCTTCCAGCGTTTTGAGAAAGCGATTGACCCTACCGGTGATGTAAAGCGTGACTGGGAGATTATCAGCCTGCTGGCCAGCGAAATGGGTTATCCAATGCAGTATCAAAATAACCAGCAAATCTGGGATGAGATGCGCGAACTATGCCCCCTGTTCTACGGCGTGACCTATGAGAAAATGGGTGAGATGGGGCATGTTCAGTGGCCATGCACGGATCTCGATAGTCCTGGAACACCATACCTTTACGCGCACAGCCAGTTTGATACCGCCAATGGCAAAGGCAAACTGTTTGCCGCACAGTGGCGAGCGCCCGCAGAAGTTCCTGATGACAAATATCCGCTGGTACTGTGTACGGTGCGCGAGGTCGGGCACTACTCCTGCCGTTCGATGACCGGCAACTGTGCAGCGTTGCAAGCGCTGGCAGACGAGCCTGGATATGTGCAAATCAATACCCATGATGCAGAAAAGCTGGGTATTCGTCATCGTGACCTGGTATGGGTCAGCTCGCGTCGGGGTAAGGTCATCAGCCGCGCAGACGTCTCCGAGCGCATCAATGCCGGAACAGTCTATATGACTTATCAATGGTGGATTGGCGCGTGTAACGAGTTAACCCAGGATAACCTTGATCCTATTTCGAAAACGCCGGAAACCAAATATTGCGCCGTGAATATTGAGCACATTACCGATCAGGGATGGGCAGAGAAATATGCCGCGCAAACGTATAGTGACATGAAATCACGCCTGTGTGAGGCTATTGCGTAAGTCAGCGCCATCATCGCCTGAGTCTAACTTTCCAGACTCAGGCCTTATCTCATTACTTCGCCAGTTGCGGTTCACTAAAACGGATGGAAGCAGTTTCCTCCTGCTTATCACGTCGCATAAAGCCCAGGTTCATCAGGAACAATCCCGCCATAAACGGTAGCTCATACAATTCTTCAATCAGATCGCCATACTGTGCATTGTGCAGAAAGATGGGGGCCAGCAGACGATGATGCTCCACTGTATCAGAGATTAAAAATGCACAGGTGGTGATCGCCAACAGCCAGAGCGGTAACGGTTCATTACGCACACGGCGGGCAATATCCTGGCGTAAGTGCTTCGACAGCAGCACCGGCAGAATAAGCATGGCAATTAATACAACTGAGATAGCTCTGAACAGAAGTTTAGGATGCTCAGGGAAGTAATCGCGTCCCCAACTGGTGCTTCGGCCCAGCAAGACCACCCACCACGCTGCCGCCCAAAGCCAAAATTGCTTCTCGCCTACAGGACGTGATAAAGGTCGGATGTAGATAAGAGTAAATACCGCGCCAAACAGCAGCCAAAGCGCCTGGCCATTTTCTATCCATCTGACCACAGTCCCGTTGAGCAGCGGTAGATGCCAGTTCGCGACGAACGGGATCGCGACAATGACCAGTCCAAGAATGATTGTGGATAATGTAAGTCGGGTATTGAGTTTCATAAGCGCGATGTTCTGTATTGTTACTGTTTCGCGATCATAACCCCTGTGAATGATCAACTATTAGCAATCAATGCGAATTTCTTAAGGTATTCTTAAGGAATCCTTTTCCGGACACATTCGTGTTTCGCGTGGATAAAAAAACCGCACTGCGCCATCGAAACGCAGTGCGGTTTTTAGACTAAAAACTAATGTATTCAATCAGTAGCAGTAGCTAACGCTTACCACCCGCAGACTTCGTGCTCATTCTCGGTATCGTACGAACGCACGGTGTTGACCAGATCTTTGACAACTTCTGCTGCCACATCCGGCACCAGTAATGTCATAGGTGCTTCTGTTTCATAATCAACAGAAACACCGTTGCTGTTATTGGTCACTGTTACGGTATAGGTTGCTTTACCCATGATTTACTCCTTGCCGGTGCGCACGACTTTTCGTTGATTTGCGCTCTCCATCAGAACTTCCGGGGCAACGAAAAAATCGATATTAAAGTAAGTGTCGTCGGTCATCACTTCGATGTTATGCCATTTTTCCGGTGGAAAAACGCCAAACTGACCGGCTTCAATAACCATCACCTCTACTGGCTCCGGACTGTGTTCATCTGCGTATCCGAGATATTTGACCGCCCCCTGCATAACCGAAAGTCGAGGATAAACCCCGGCCCGGGTTCCTTTATCAAGGTGGCGTTCGAAAATTCCGGCAGGCGCCGTTTCTTTGTTCCAGAATGGAGTAGAGCGTGTATGGATATGATTCTGTGGAATTTGAAGCATTTTTCTTCCCTTTTCCAGTCGACAACCAGCGAGTCTTATTGAACCGCTGCTGTACACAGGGTACGCCTCAAAATATACATTTAAAATACCATTTATTGGTTATAACCATACGATTATCAATGAAAAGCAGAGCATCATATCGAAGGCCCGCCGCAATCAGCGGGCCGATAGCATCACGACTGAAGCGTGGCCAGACGAGCGGCAAAACCAACGAAAATCAGACCGATAAGGGAATTACCCACTTTGGCCAATTTTTTCTTCGTACGGATATACTGCGTCACGAACGCGCCGGAGAAAATAAGGAAGCTCAGGTAGAAAAAGCTCACTATCTCAAGCGTAATAGCCAAAATAAAGAACGACAGTCCTGAGTGCGGCGCATTGACATCAATAAACTGCACGAAGAACGAAACATAAAACAGAATAGCTTTGGGATTGGTCAGACTCAGAATGAGTGCGCGTTTAAAAATGGCACCAAACGGGACTTCCTCTGGCGCGGCGTCGCCTACTTTCGATTTCAGTGTTGCATACAGGATCTTCGCGCCAAGATACAGTAAATAGAACGCGCCGAGGTAACGAACGATGTTAAACAAAACGGGCGTTGTTTTGATCAATGCGGCAACGCCGGCATAGGCCAAAAACATCAACACGGCATCACCGATAAACACACCGCTGGCTGCGAGATAACCGCCCTTCACTCCCCGACCGACGCTGTTCTTCAGCACAAATATCGTATTTGGCCCCGGTACCAGCACGATAAAAATAGCCCCCACCAGATACGTCCAGTAATTCAGAACTCCATACTCTGCGAACACGTTAACCTCTTCCTGAAAAAACACATGCACTTGCTGCAATACAATATGCTAACGAATGCGACAGGTGATGGAAAGAGAAGGTTATTAATTAAAAAAACCCGCCACTGGTGGCGGGTGTGTACAGATAAGGTTAATCTGGATCAGTGGTGCAGCATCTCATCCACAACCTCTTCGCCCTTTAACTGATAAGGGTAGTAGGTAGGCCAGTTTTCCATCTCTTCAAGCAAGGCTGCCTGCGAGGTATTTCCCATAAAGATATGGAAGTGGCTGGATTTACGCGGTGCGATAATATGATCGCTGAATTGCACGTATTTAGGTGCTTTGCTGTCAGCGGCTTTACACTCAAACAAATACCGTACACCTTTCTTGCCTGATTTATAGTGCAAAATTTTAAACCCGGCATAGTCGTATTTGCACGATGCAACCTGATTACCGGTGTGAAATTCCATCACGCCATTTTCTATGCCAATGGTGTCTACGTTGGTTGCATAGCCTGTACGATAATAAGCTTTAATTTGTTCTGCCGTTTTGCTTTTATCTTTCTCCGCTTTCTTTTTGAATACCGGATCAAGCTCGCCGCTGACCAGATACGGATAGACGGATTGCCACATGCCATCCCAGTCGGTCAGCGCCCTGTCCTGCACCTGGTTATCATCAAATATCCCCTCCGACGCCTTTTGTTCTGCCTCACTCATTGGCGCACCATGGGAATGATGACCATGCGCCAAAACCGAACCACTGACTAAAAGCATCCCCAGAGCGATTGTCATTTTTTTAAAACGAATAGCCAAAATTTCACCCTCAAATCATTTGCGAGTGAATTGTTATAATATAACGTTACATTTAAATCAACGCCGTTGTGAAAACTATTCAACGCTCCGGTGTGCGATTTTCCAACGACTGTCAAAATGGGCCTGATACTGCGCAATAACGGCAGGTTCGCCACGAACGATCAGCACATTTTCGGAGTTGGCAAATTCTGCAGATTTGGCAAAGTTGAACGAGCCGGTTTCCAGTGTGTCGCCATCTATTATCATTACTTTGTCATGTTGGATGTGGTAGTGGCCATCCAGTTGCACATCGACCCCATTCGCGGCAGCGAAAGCGATGGCCTTCTGGCTGACCTTGCCCTGATTTCGTTTTTTATCGATAACCGCCCGAACAACAACGCCCCTCTTTTCGGCCTCTACCAGGGCCTGAACAATATCTGCCGACTGAAATGAATAAGCCATCATATCGATGCTGCGCTGCGCATGGTTAATCGAATCCAGCACTAAAACCCGGGCCGAACCTTCCGGCGAAAAGCCCACCTGAATCGAAGCATGCGCGGCAACAACAACTGCACCGCACAATAGCGCAGCCAAACCAATTGATTTTACGCTCACGTTAGATATTAGCCTGAAAGGGTGAATCGTCCGAAGAGAGTAGCGCTCGCGTGCAGATCTGATCAAGCAACGCCTGCTGATGGCTGATAATTAGCATACCTAATGGCCGACGCTGACATTCTTCAAGCAGCAGCGCCCAGATATCCCGTTGGATGGAAGGATCGAGCTGGGCGGTAATTTCATCGGCAATAAGAAAACGTGTCCGCGGATCCAGCGCGCGAAGTAAAGCAATTCGCGCCAGTTCACCGCCGGAAAGCTGTCCGGGACGGCGATCTAACCACTCTGAGTTGATGTGAAGACGGGTAAGCATTTCAGCATCAGGTCGCCAGGCATCATGAACCGCATCGCCGGTGCTGCGCCGGGGGTTAAAGGTTAATTCCGGATGCTGGGGCACCAGTTGCACCGGGCAATACTGGTGCATTGGCAGCGGTTGCTCATCAACAAGAATGTCACCCGAGGTCGGCTTTTGCCAACCCGCCAGCACGCGTCCCAGCGTCGTTTTTCCGGTTCCGCTGGGCGCGCAAATCCCAATGCGTTCTCCAGGGGGCAGAGAGAAGGTCAGATTTTGCCATAACACTTTTCCCCCCTGACAAATCGTAACATCACGACAGCACAGCATCGCGCTCTCCAAAAAGTTGATTTCTTTCAGGCAGCGCCCGCCATTGTCGTTGCAGATGCTCGCTAATCTCTCCGCGTAACAGCTGTTCCCGGCTGACGTTATCCGACACCCTACCCTGATGCAGCGCGACAATACGATCCGCATGACGGGCCGCCAGCGTGAGGTCATGCGTTACCCACAAAACGCCTGCCCCGTGCTCACAAAGCTCGCGCAGTTGTTCAAGCAGTTGATTCGCCAGCGGCGCATCAAGCCAGGCGGTAATTTCATCCGCCAGAATATAGCGAGCCTGACTCAGAGATGCGTGACAGGCCAGAACACGTTTCGCCATCCCCCCTGAAAGCTGGCGCGGGAAAGCATCTAATACCTGACTTTCCAGTCGGCTACGCTGGAGCAATCGGTCGATTTTTCCGGCATTCCATTGCTGGCCAGAAAGCTGGCTTGCCCTGCGCAGATGTTTTTCAATCGAGAGCAGCGGGTTAAGCGCCTGAACGCCTTGCGGGACATAAGTGAAGGTATTGCCGCGACATTTACGAATATCATCGTTGTCCAGCGTTTTACCCTCAAGGGTGATAGCCCCCTGGAAGCGCAAATTATCCGGTAAGAGATCGAGCAGGCATTGCAGCAGCAGACTCTTCCCTTCCCCACTTCCCCCAACTAGCGCCACCATCTGACCAGGCGCTACGTCAAAAGAGATATCCTGCAACAGCGAAGACCATTGTTTCGCGCCGTACCAGCGATAACGCGCTACATCCAGCGAAACCTGTCTTAAACTCAACATGCGTCACCTCGTAACCATAAACGATGCACCGCCCTTGCGAGCTGATCAAATAACATCACCAGACTGAACAGCATCAGTCCTGGAAACAGCACCAACCACCAGTCGCCATGACTGATAAATCTCAGCGCATCCGCCAGCAGCAGGCCCAGTGACGGTTCATGCGGCGCCAGCCCAAAACCGAGGAAGCTTAACGCCGCGCTGTGCAACACCGCGTGGGGAAACATCAGCAATGTTCCCGTTAACCACTGGGGTAATAATGCGGGTAGATAGTGGTGCCGCCAGCAGTAAAAATGTCCGTGTCCCAGACGCCAGGTCAGCGTCAGATAGTCACTATGAGCCACGCGCTGCGCTTCGGCACGCAGGATCAGCGCCAGTCGCGGCCAGTGGGTCAGCGCAACCGCCATGATCACCCCGTTTTTCCCGCCACCCAGCGTAAAGCAGATCAAAATGAGCAACAGCAGATGCGGCATCGACAGCATGGCATCGGTAATCAGACGCATAAGCACATCCAGACGCGAATGTATGCGCGAAACCGCCGCCATCATTAATGCGATGAAGCCGCTGCACAACGCCGCGCCAATACCAATTTGCAGACTGGTTAACGCGCCCTGAAAGCATCGTGTCCACAAATCGCGACCCAGGTTATCGGTGCCAAACCAGTAAAGCGCATCGGGTGGCAGATGACGGGCAAGCAGATTAACGCTCAACGGATTATCCAGCGTCGCTGCGCCATACACCGCAATAAAAAGCAGGCAGCTAAAAGAGAACAAAAGACGAATTAGCGTCGGCGTTGGGTTATAGAGCATCAGGTCGCTCCAGAGCGCGATTCAGCACATGGATAAGCCAGGTTGACAGCGAGTTGCCAATGAACACCAATACGGTACTGAACAACACTATCCCCATCAGTAACGGCAGATCGCCGCGTAACCCGGCATCAATAGTGGCCTGTCCCAGTCCCGGGTAAGCAAACACTTTTTCCGCCAGCAGCGCGCCGCCCAGTAGTTCTCCCAGCGAAGCAAACTGCAGGCACAGCGCTGGCGTGATAGCGTGGCGCAGAACCTGATGACGCAACAGCGACCAGCCTTTATCTCCCTGAGAACGCGCAAAACGAACAAAATCACTTTTCATCACGCTGGCGATACTTTCCCGCGTGTGAAGCGTAATTTGTCCCAGTCCCAGCAAACTTAGCGCGCAAACGGGAAGCACCAGATGGCGCAGACGCTCAGTCAGCGTGGCCATATCGCCGCTGTTGCCCGGCTCCCATGCGCAGCAGACCGGAAATACCGGCCAGCGCACAGCAAATAACGCCAGTAACAGCATGCCAATCCAGAAGGTCGGCAGCGAAGAAAGCAAATAGCTGAGGCGACAAATTGCTTTATCCGGCCAGCGATTCAGGTAGCGACCCGCGACAAATCCCATCACCGTTCCCAGTACACCGGAAAGTAACCACGCGCCGCCAAGTAGCGCAAACGAGGTAGCAAAGCGCTCTTTAATCACGCTGGCAACCGGCGCATTAAATAACATTGAATAGCCGAGATCGCCCTGCAATACGCGTATAAACCAGTGAACAAAACGCTCCCATAGCGGCTGGTCCAATCCCCAGCGAGCAGCGATCCGCGGATATTGTTCCGGCGGCACGTGCAGGAGATCGTTGCCGATATAGGCGCGAATCGGATCGACAGGAGAAAAACTGAGCAGCAAAAAAGTGCCAGCCGCAACCAGCACTAATAGCACTATCAGCCGTAGAAAATGGCCCACAACAGACTTCATCAACGGCAGGTCCAGGTCCATTCGTCCAGATTATTGAGCAGTGACCAGCTACCGTGAATTTCCGGTGCGCCTTTGCCCAGGTCAATACACGGATTAGCCAGGTAAGTGTGCTGAATGTTCAGCAGCCAGGCCCAGGCGGCATCGCCCTGCACGCCGGCCCCTTGCTTGCCATCCCACTCCACCTGTTGCCAGAAAGGCAATGCTTTTTGCCAGTCCGGAGCGTCAATAGCCTGTTTAAGATGCTGTTCAACAACGGGATTACTGTAATAGCCCGGATTGTAGTATTCCACGCCCGCGGCCTGATTACTGTAGTGATGGAAAAGCTCCATCGGATCCAGGCTTCCCCAGCCAAACAGCGTCGGATTCGCATGCATATGGCGCTCAACGGTTTCCCAGCTTCCGGATTGCAGCGAGACCTGAATACCCACGGGCTCCAGCATCGCACGTACGGCTTCGGCTAAATCCCGGCGCGTGCTGTCACCGCTGGCGTACCACAGCGTCAGGCGAGCTTCTTTGCCGTCTTTCACTCGTACGCCGTCTTTCCCCACCTTCCAGCCGGCCTCTTCCAGAATTGTCCGTGCTTTTTCGCTGTCGCCATCGTTGAACGCGACGGACTGCCCCTGCCATGGCAGGCCCTGAACCGCGCTATACGCCGGAATCGCATGGCCTTCCATGACCTGTTCGGCAATCTGCTTACGGTCAATGGCGTAATTGATGGCGCGTCTGATAGCGACATCGGCAGTGATATCGTTACCAATTGGGTAACCATTGGCGTCTTTTTTACCCGCAGGAACCATCGGGAACACAATGCCACGGTTTTCCACGCTGTCGCGAACCCAAAGCTTCAAATTCTGCTGCTGAGGGGCGACTGCCATCGACGGCGCAATACGCACGAGTCCCAGTTGGCCACTGCGCGCTGCGGCATAAGCGTTATCTTCATCAAGGAAGACAAACACCAGCTTACTGAAATCATTTTTCTTACCGGCATACCAGGGGTTAGCCTCCACGATCAACTGCTGCCCCGGCTGAAAACTCACCAGCCGATAAGGACCCGCGCCTATTGGATTTTTGGCGAAGGTTTTTTCGTCATACCGTTTTTCCGGGACAATACCCAAAGAACCCAGCACGTTTACAAAGGTGCTCTGCGGGCTGCGCAGCGTAATTTCTACCGTGCGGTTATCTTTCAGGCTGGCATGGTTGAAGTTCCCCATGTCGATTTTGCCGCCGCTTTTTGCGGCTTTGTTATAGGTGAACACCACATCTTCCGCGGTTAGCGGGGATCCATCAGAGAATTTAAGGTCGGGTTTTAACGTCAATGTCCAGGTTTTGCCATCTGCGCTGGTCTCTACTTTTTCCGTCAGCAGGTTTCCCCAGCTCATATCTGCATTTTGTTTTAATAATGGTGCGTGCAAAAGCAAATAGCTGCCATGACTCCAGCCCAACATCGGGTCAAACCCTTCCGTTGGCTCCGGTCCAATTGCCAGTTTTAACGTCTGCCCTTCGCTCGCATTTTGCGCGGCGAGAAGTGGTGAGGTTAATGCGAGAGTCAATGCGCACGTAAGCAGTGCCAGCTTGCCTTTGATCATTATGTTATCCAGATTTACGTTATTTTTATGCCGCTCAACGATGTCTTGTCGTTTAACGGTCTCCTGGGGAAGGGATTATGGCGGACAGAAATGACGAAAAAAATGATGCGGCGCAGAAAAGTATGACGATTCTCTAAAATTATCATACTTTTTTCTGATACTCCGTTATGAGTACGCACTGAATTACAGAAACAGAGCAAAAGTTAGCCATTTAATTAATGGCAAATTAATAACAACCTAATGATTGCAAATACTAATTATTGGTCTTTTCCGCTATTCCCTTAGCTCAAATTAATGACAATTTATGTATATTTATTCAAGAAAAAGACCAGAAGTGATAAGTTATGTAAATACATAATGATAATTATTTGTATTATCATTCCCATCAATTATCTTACTGCCTTTGAATTTTAACAAAGGAAGTTTGACTATGCGCTTAAAACCTGTTGCTTCTGTTGTTCTGTCCTGTTTAGGATTTTCTAGTCCTCTGGTCTTCGCTGAAGATGTCATGGTGGTAACCGCTTCCGGTTACGAAAAGAAAATCACCAACGCCGCTGCCAGCGTCTCCGTTATTTCGCAGCAAGAGTTACAAACCAATAAATATAATGACTTAGGCGAAGCTCTGCGTTCTGTTGAAGGGGTCGATGTTGAAAGCAGTACCGGTAAAACCGGTGGGCTGGAGGTCAGCATCCGCGGTATGCCCGCCAGCTATACCTTGATCCTGATTGACGGTATTCGTCAAAACGGCAGCAGCGACGTGACGCCAAACGGCTTCTCTGCCATGAATACCAGCTTTATGCCTCCGCTGGCGGCAATCGACCATATTGAAGTGATCCGCGGCCCGATGTCGACGCTTTATGGCTCCGACGCAATCGGTGGCGTAGTGAATATCATCACCAAAAAAAGCACCGATAAATGGAGCACCTCCATCAATACTGGCGTTAACCTGCAAGAGAGTAATAAATGGGGTAACAGTACGGTCGCCAACTTCTGGTCAAGCGGCCCGTTAATCGCGGGCGTACTGGATATGCAGGTTCGGGGGAGCACAACCCAGCGTCAGGGTTCCAGCGTCACCTCCCTGAGCGATACCGCCTCCACCCGCGTACCTTATCCGACCGAATCGGAAAACTATAACATCGGTACGCGCCTCGACTGGAAAACGAATGAAAACAATACGCTGTGGTTAGATCTCGATTCTGCCAGACAGCGTTATGACAACGACGACGGTCAATTAGGAAACCTGACGGGGGGTTACGACAAAACGCTGCGCTACGAGCGTAACAAAGTTACCCTCGGTCACGATACCGCCTTAACGTTCGGCACCTGGAAATCCTCCCTCGGCTGGAATGAAACCGAGAACAAAGGCCGACAACTGGTCTCCTCGGCACTCACGCCAGAGAACGCAGGCCGGGCCGGTGATGCACGTGAACTGAAGAACACCAACGTCATCCTGGACTCAGTGCTGCTGACGCCATTGGGTGATTCGCACCTCTTAACCCTCGGTGGGGAATATTGGGATGCACGAATGAAAGATGGTGTGGTGCTGGCCAATACCGGTGAGACGTTCCACCAAAAAACGTGGGCAGCCTATGCGGAAGATGAATGGCATATTCTCGATTCGCTGGCCTTAACCGCAGGAACACGCTATGAGCATAACGATGTCTTTGGCGGTCATCTCAGCCCACGAGCGTATATGGTCTGGGATGTTTCCGACGAATGGACGCTCAAAGGTGGCGTAACGACAGGTTATAAAGCCCCCTCGCTGAGCCAGTTGCATAACGGGATCAGCGGCGTAACTGCGCAAGGAACGGTGAATACGGTCGGTAACCCGGACCTCAAACCGGAGGAAAGTCTCAGCTACGAAACCGGGCTGTATTACGAGAACGATGCAGGGCTTAACGCCAACGTTACTGGCTTCTATACCGAATATAAAAACAAAATTGTCTCATATTCTATCGATGATAATACCAACAGCTATACCAACAGCGGCAAGGCAAGGACCGATGGCGTTGAATTTGCCAGCACCTTCCCGCTGTGGTCAGATGTGCTAACCTTATCCCTCAACTATACCTACACCCAGAGCAAGCAAAAAGATGGTGACAATAAAGGCGCGCCATTAAGTTATACGCCAAAACATATGGCTAACGCCCGCCTGAACTGGCAGGCAACGGAAGATATGAACGCCTGGCTGAGCGCACGTTATCGCGGTAAAGCTCCACGCTTTACCGAAAATTACGACAACCTCAGCGCGGTACAAAAGGCCGTATATGACGACAAAGGCGCTGATTTAAAAGCCTGGACCGTTCTCGACATGGGGATGTCTTATAAGCTGACCAAAGACCTGACGCTTAATACAGCGGTTAATAACGTGCTGGATAAAGACTTTAGTGAAGTCAAACTGTACCAGGTGGGCCGTAATAGCACCTACGCAGGTGATTATTATCAGACTGCGCAATCTACAACCGGATACGTAAACCCGGGTCGTAACTACTGGGTTTCTCTGAACTATCAGTTCTAATTTTTACAAATCCTGCTGGCCGAGCTATCACATGTATCTCAGTCAGCAGGAGCTCAAGATCTATAAGGCAACAGATATTCTTCTGGTACCGAGTTAATCCAGTTTTATTCGACAAAAACATTCACTTTAGGTTTTGACAGCAGAATAATGACGAACTCAGTGAAAGTTACGGGCTTATAGAAATAGTATCCTTGCAGGAAAACGATGTTGTTTTTATTCAGGTAATCAAGCTGCGCCTTTGTTTCAACCCCTTCTGCAACGATGCTTAAAGACAGTTTACGTGCCAGTTCAAGTACACAATCTAAAATCCGGGTTGAATCGGGATGCTCATTTACCCTTCCCACAAAGCTCTGATCGATCTTGATGTAATCAATATGCAAATCATGCAAATAAGAAAGGCCAGAATAACCGGTACCAAAATCATCCAAGGCGATCACAAAGCCATTTTCATGGAGCGTATTGAGTCTCTGCACAAGATCCTCGTCCACATCCAGCGGTTCGCGCTCAGTGACTTCGATGACCAGATTGAGATCATCGCGGTTAAAACTGTCCCTGTATTGCAGGCACTCCTGCACGAATGTAGGGGATGTGATATGAGATGCACTGTAGTTAATACCGACATGGAAGCCGGGTGGCAATTTGCTGGAAATAGAGTTCATATTCGCAGCGACCTGCCTCATCAGGCTTTGTGTTAGCGGCACGATCAGACCTGACTTTTCGGCGATGGGAATAAAGGAAGCGGGAGAGATATACCCGACCTTCGGATGTTTCCATCGGGCCAGCACTTCAACGCCACGTAACGTCCCCTCTCGACCATTTACGATAGGTTGATAAAAAGGCACGATCTCTCCTTTTGCTATCGCCCTACGCAACGTTTCTTCGGGGGTATCATTCTTGTTCAGATATTTATCAATGGCATAAGCGGCTGCAACAGAAATTAACAGGACAAAAACCAGAATTCCTGAGCCTTGTGTAACCAGCCTTTTTGCACTGAATAATGGTGGTTTATTATAAATAATACTGAACGGATACTTTGCGGAATTCACCTGTCCAGACGTACGAGTACTTGCTGTGACGGTTTTCACATCGCCCACTAAACCGAGTACGTTATCGCGCACGAGCAGTGAGTATGCCGCACCCTTTAATGGAACTTTTAGAGCGCCACGAATATGCACCCCACTGATCGTGACAATAATACGACTGGTTTGAAAACGAGTTTGATACAGCAGAACGGGTATCTCGTTTTCCGTATTGCCTGCGGGAGTCAGCAGCAAATTTGAATCAGTTATTACAGGAATTCGCTTAAGTAAGATCCTGTTCCCCGGCAAAGACGTACACCAAACTTTCCCCTGCCGGATAATGATCAGCGTTCGCAAATGAGGCCGAAGCGCTGCCTCGGTTCCAAGTTGGTACTGAGCATCCTGGTCACATTTTTTTTCAGCGATACGCATGGCTGTACCGGTTGCCTGGAAAGCCTCATCGAGGATGTTATCCATATTTTTCGCGGCATATCTGGCTCCTCCAAGAGTTTCCAACGAGGAGGAATACCAGAGCTGCATATTGAGAATAAAAACACCGATGAATAAAAGGCACACCGCAGCAATTACCGGTAACAATGCTTTGCGCATTCTCGTGTCCTGTGGCGAAAATTAAAAACTCATGATGATGAACATTTACGTGTTCAAATTTATCTCTACAGAGCATGGTAGACAGAAACAGAAACCGCCATAAGCCCAGTCACTCTTCCCCAATAAAAACGTAACCGTATAATTTGTATATAAAAAATCACTAAAAATAGCATGGCAAAACCGGCGTAGTACATCATCTAATTTTGCTATCATAGAAATATACGAATAAGAGGTGAGCCAATGAAAATCTTTATCACTGACAGTGACGGGAACCTGATTCCTGTTGACGGAAAAAGCGTTGTCATCGAATTGAATAGCGGCGGCACTATCGAGATCGCCGAGGAGTACAGCCGGGACGATGTTCCTGAAGGTATTAATTTGTGGGGCGGACGAGAACCCTCCCCTTCACTCTCATTCGAGGAAATCAAAGCCAGAACTGAAGGCCTTGGCGTTTATCCCATCGCAGCCAACGCTCTGCATGTATTCCCGTACAAACTTTCATCAAAAGAATAATTGCACTCATTATTGGGTTTAAAATAACCAGACTGACATACGCCAGTCTGGCTGAACTTGCCCGGCAGAATCAGCTTAGAAGTTCCATTTCACACCGACCATCGCAGCGCTGTCGTTATAGCCTTTGTCGCCAGCCTGGACCCCGATGTTGCCCCACAGATTAAGACGCGGACTCACCTGTCCTTCCACACCCACTTTTACTTCGGCGATATTTTTCGCCCCGTCCTGACGAACATTCACGCCGTCCATGGTCGTACTGAAATCTCGTGAATTGTGCAGCCAGTTCAGTTCGGCAAACGGCTGGAATTCACGCTCTTTACCGTTATCCATCTGATGATGGCTCTTAATCCAGGTTTTCAGGCCCAGCCGGGTCTGTACATTGCCGTTACCGTTGCTGGTGATACGGGTGCCGTTGCTTTCCTGATGATCGTCCGCCTTCACGCCCATCCAGACCGCCTGCGCCTGAGGCTGGATGTACCATTCATTCAGCGTGCCATGACTGCCGGCAAATTCGCCCATTTTCTGGGCATATCCCATTTCCAGCGAGGCGGTCACCCCTTTCGATTTATATGACTCGCCCTGCAGATCATCGCCTTTAACATTGTTATCAAACCAGCTGTACTGAGCCCAGCTGTCCAGCCAGGCGCCGTTATGCGACGCATCATTGGCATACCATGTGGCATACACGCCGGTACTGTAGCCATTGACTGAACCCCGGGAACGATAACCCGTGCGTGATGACCGGGTGTTACTGTGGTCGTTCCCGTAACCCGCCATCACGCCCAGGTGCCAGCGGTCAAGTCCGTTCTGGCTCCATTGCGCAATGTCGCCTCCCAGCTGCAATACATAACGGTTGCTCTGGGTTTTCAGCTGGCCGCTGCCGTCACGCCAGTTGTTGTGCCCGCCAACGTGGCGCATCCACATACTGGTGACTTTCTGCTCGCCGGTCAGGGCATCGATATACTGCGTTTCGCCCAGGCGATCGTACAAACGGGTGACGAACATGTTGTTGGCTGCCGCCAGGTTAGCCGTGTAGCTGCCGCCTTCCGGACGCAGATCTTTATCGGGATCCGGATCCGGATTTGGTTCGGGATCCGGATTGGTTTTGCCGCTGGTCAGATACCAGTTGCCACTGTTTTCATCCTGACCGCGCCCAAGGCTGTAGTCATATGCCCCTGCCACAATACGGCCAGCCTGGGTGAACTCACCGTCCGATGCGCCATCAACATGAATAACTTCGATCCCATCAATCGTGGCGGCCCCTTTCCCACCGGCGTTGGTGACGCTGACGGAGGTGGTGCCACTGGTATCGCCTTTCACCACCAGCTTATCCGTAACGGAATTGTCATCCCCCAGCGCGGTGTTCAGGGAAAGATGGCCATCATTACCCGTGTAATTGCCATTGACCACCAGCTGGTTACCGGCCTGCTGACCATTCACACCGGTTGCGAGGGTACCGCTGTTAACCAGGTCGCCCCCCACCGTGAACAGGAGGTTGTCGCCGGTCCCGGTTCCCACCAGCAGCACACCGGCGTTATTCACATGACCTGCAACGCCCCCCGTGCCCGAGAGCATCCCCGCAGCCGCAATGTTGACTTCGCTACTGGCCAGCGTGACCGGAGATGTGCCGTCCCCCAGTACCAGGCCGCCCTGCTCAATCTCCGTTTTGCCCGTCCAGGCGGCGTTATTGCCGACGGTAATGGAGCCGGCTCCCAGCTTGGTCACATCGCCGCTACCATAAACATCGTTATCAAGCTGCCAGTCGGTATTACTGTTCAGCACCAGTGAACCACTGTTGCTCACCTCTGCGCTGCCCAGATTTTCTGCTGTGAACGCGGTGAGCCGGGAATCCGCATCCACAGCAAATTGCCCCGTAAAGGCGCTGTTGTTGCCCACCAGCGCGACATCGCTTTCGCTGAGTTCAACCCGTCCGGCATCGCTGATGCTGTTGTAAAGCGCGCCTACGGCCTTGCTCATCGTCAGCGTCCCCGCCGCCACAATATCGCCGGTGCCGAGACCCAGCGTCGTGTTCATCAGCACGCGCGCGCCTTCTGCAATGGTCGTTTTTGCCGTCAGCGTGCTGTTTTCACCGGTGATGGTCAGCGTGTCGCCATTGATGTTTAACGCGCCACTTCCGGTCAATATTCCATCGGCTGTGCCGCCCTGCGCCAGGGTCAGGCTACCGCCATTGATGTCCAGCAGTGAGTCAGCCGCCGCCGTCAGCTTACCGACAGTCTGGCTATAACCGTTCATGTCAAAACCGGTATCAGCGGCCAG
>NZ_JAOWDO010000066.1:0-51410 GCF_030336535.1 Citrobacter sp. Ce006 | reverse complement strand
CTCTATAAAATCCCGCCTCATATGGTGCAGATGCTGGCGAAAGCCACGAATAACAACATTGAGCACCAGGGGCTGCAGTTTGTGATGTACACGCTGTTGGCCTGGCTGAAGCGTCATGAAGGCGCATTAATGCGCGATCTGCTTTTACCCAGCGAGCGCGGTGATCTGTACATTGAATTCAATGTTTCTGGCCTGCTGCGCGGGGATCAGAAGTCACGCTATGAATCTTATGCACTAGGCCGCCAGTGGGGCTGGTTATCGGTTAACGACATTCGCCGCATGGAGAACCTTCCACCCATCGCCGGAGGGGACAAATACCTGACGCCTCTGAATATGGTCGACAGTAAACAAATCTTACCTGGCGATAACACGCCAACAGCAAAACAACTGGCAGAAATCAACTCTATTCTGTCCAGAAACTGAATATCACCCGCAGCGCGGGCTGACCTGGTAAACATCATGACAAAAAATTTAATTAATCTGCCGCACCTGGCGGCTATGGTCTTTGGTGTTCCGCATTACGTGACACGACAGACAATGGATTCTGTAAAAGCTGTGCTGGTTCCCCGTATTCAGGGATTATCAGAAGAGGCTGGAATTCACATGACGCAGGATCCTGATAACAATCAGGCGCCAGATTTGGTTCAACCAGCTGGTGGAATGGCAGTTATTCCTGTTCACGGCATTCTGGTTCCGCGTCGTGGGCAAATTACTGCAATGTGTTCTGAACTTACCAGCTATGAGCGCATACGTAGCCAGGTGCATGCTGCATTAAATGACCCTTCCATCAGTGAAATTGTGCTGGATATAAATTCTGGTGGTGGTGCGGCGGTTGGATGCAAGGAACTGGCTGATTATATTTTCCAGTCACGTCAAACTAAGCCTATTACTGCAATTGTGAACTACAGCGCCTATTCTGCGGCTTACTTTATCGCTTCGGCCTGCAGCAAAATTGTAGTCAGCCAGACCAGTGGAGTCGGCTCGATTGGAGTGATCATGGAACACCTGGATACTTCCAGGATGGAAGAGCAAATGGGGTTAACATTCACCACGATTTTTCGGGGAGATAACAAAAATAACGGTACACAACATGAGCCGCTGAGTGAAGACGCTCGGGGAATGTTCCAGAGGATGATTGACGATATGTACGAGACGTTTATTACCTCTGTAGCGGAATACCGGAATCTTGCCCCTCAGACGGTGATTAACACGCAGGCCGGAATCTATTTCGGCGCTGATGCCATTTCTGCTGGTCTTGCTGATGAAGTTTCGGATCCTCAGTCTGCGATTAATGCCATTGCAGCAAAGTACAAACAACCTCAACAAACCACTTCTATAAAGTTGCAGGCCGCCGCGATGGACCTGCAAACCAGAATGTGACCCGGCGCTAACGCGTCATTACCAGAAAGCAGCCTGTTGGCTGCTTTTTTTATACCAAAAAGAGAGAAAACTATGCCACAGATTGAAGAATTACGTCGTCAGCGTGCGGGTATTAATGAGCAGGTACAGGCCCTGGCCACGATTGAAACTACCGGTGGAACGCTGACAGCGGAGCAGTTAACCGAATTTGCCAGCCTGCAGCAGCAGTTCACGGATATCAGTGCCAGAATTGAGCGTCTGGAAGCGGCTGAACGTGCTGCAGCACTTGTTGCCAAACCGGTTAAAGGTACACAGCAGGCCCCTGGTATCAGCGTTAAAGCAGAGCCAAAGCAATATACCGGCGCAGGCATGACCCGTCTGGTAATGTCGATTGCGGCAGCACAGGGTAACGTCCAGGACGCTGCAACATTTGCAACTGAAGAACTGAATGACCCGTCTGTCTCGATGGCCATCAATACTGCCGCCGCGTCAGGTGGCGTTCTTATTCCGCAAAACCTGCACAGCGAGGTGATCGAACTGCTGCGCGATCGCACCATCGTTCGTAAGCTGGGCGCGCGCTCCATTCCGCTGCCGAATGGCAATATGGCGCTGCCGCGTCTGGCCGGTGGTGCGACGGCGAGCTACACCGGGGAAGGCAAGGATGCGAAAACATCAGAAGCGCGCTTCGATGATGTGAAACTCACTGCGAAAACCATGATTGCAATGGTGCCAATCTCCAACCAGCTGATTGGTCGTGCCGGCTACAACGTGGAGCAACTGGTCCTGCAGGATATTCTGACCGCGATTTCTGTTCGCGAAGATAAAGCCTTTATGCGCGATGACGGTACCGGTGATACGCCTGTCGGTATGAAAGCGCGGGCAACTGAGTGGAACCGCCTGCTGCCGTGGGAAGCTGCTGCAGAGGTTAATCTGCAGACGATTGATACCTATCTCGACAATATTATCCTGATGGCGATGGACGGGAACAGCAACATGATCAGCTGCGGCTGGGGCATGTCGAACCGTACCTACATGAAACTGTTCGGTCTGCGCGACGGTAACGGTAACAAGGTCTACCCGGAAATGGCCCAGGGGATGTTGAAGGGATTTCAGATTCAGCGTACCAGCGCTATCCCGGCAAACCTCGGTGACGCAGGCAAAGAGTCGGAAATTTACTTCGCTGACTTTAATGATGTGGTTATCGGTGAAGACGGCAACATGAAGGTGTCGTTCTCGCAGGAAGCCTCCTATCAGGACGGGGACGGAAATCTGGTTTCCGCGTTCTCCCGTAACCAGTCGTTGATCCGCGTGGTGACGGAGCACGATATCGGCTTCCGTCATCCGGAAGGTCTTGTACTCGGGACAAAAGTGCTGTTTTAACCGGTCCTGCACTCTGTGCGACCACGGTCGCACAGAATAAAAGCACGTAATCCCCCAGGCCCGCAGTAGCGGGTTTTTTCTTTTCAGGAGCAAAACGATGACAACGAAATCAGCAAAAGCAGCGGCAGCGGCGGCTGCAGCCGGTGATGTGAAAAAGCCGGATGAACTGACGCCGGAAAATTCAGTGGACGGGGATGACGGTCAGAATACTGCAGCGGGTTCAGATAATGCCGGTGTTGAACTGACCGGAAGTGAAACAAACGGGACTACGGGCCTGACGGGAGCAGAAGTGGCGCGGAAAGCGGTTTTTTTCCTGGGACCCTATCATCGTTATTCACGCGGTGATACGGCCTGTTTTGATGCTGAGTACGCAGAGAAACTGGTTGAACGCCATATTGCGGTATGGCCAGAAGATGCGGAAAAGGCGCTGAGTCCCCGCAAGGGAGCCGATGACCATGATACTGACATTGGATGATGTGAAAATCCAGCTCCGTCTGGAGCCGGATTTCACAGAGCATGACGGCATGCTCACTAAAATGGTGGCGGCGGCGCAAAAGAGTATTGAACGTGACTACTACTGCAAACTGGTGGGAAGCGATGACGAACTGCAGGCGCTGCCGGAAGGTGTACGCGGTTTTGTGGCGGATGAAGATATCCAACTGGCCATGCAGTACTTGGTCGGGGATGCGTATCTGAATGGTTTCACTGGACAGTGGCTGGAGACGGCTGCGGTCCGGCATCTTCTTTTCCCGTTGCAGGAGAACACCGTATGAGCCTGAAGCCGGAAGAGATGAGCTGCCGTCTTTCGATTGGGTATATGCAATCCGGCCGAGGGCCGCTGGGTGAACATCTGCCGGAACAACTGGTCGCGACCGGGAAAGCCTGGGCGAAGCGCGAACTGGTGTCGGGCAGAAAGGTCCGCACACTGGATCAACAGCAGGTTGTTGAAACGTGTCTTTTTACCACTCATCCGAACCTGAATATTGATATCGACTGGAAAATAACAATGTCTGACCGGGTTTATACCGTTCGTAACGTCGAACGTCTTGCGGACCGCATCATCATCACAGGGGAGGCAGACGCACGTCATGATCGAGCTGGCATTAAAGACAGCACTTGAACGCCTGACCGGGCTGGATGTTTACCCTTTGCTCCTGCCTGATGAACTGCAGGAGGGGATTACTTACCAGTGTATTTCCGATCCGGAGCTGTACGCCGGACTGCTGCGCACAGGCCTGATTGCGGGGCGCTTCCAGATAGCGATTCATCTGCTTAATGACTACACCCGTCTGTTACAACTGGATAAAAAAATCAGCGCGGAATGGACCGCTATCGTGCATGGCCAGCTGGAGGGTTTTCCCGTGCAGAATGTGGTCCGTGGTGGAATACAGCAGAGTAAAACGGTACTGACCAGCGGCAATATTCAGTACCGGCTCGTGCGGGATTTTACCTTTCACTACCGGGACGTCTCACCATGATCACTATGGACGTAAAAGGGCTGGACGAGCTGGAGCGGCAGCTTACTGCGCTCGGTGAAAAGGTCGGCACGAAGGTGTTACGTGATGCAGAGCGTGAGGCGCTGAAAGTGGTGGAAGAAGACATGAAACAACATGCCGGTTTCGACGATGCGTCCTCTGCAGAGCATATGCGTGATTCCATCAAAATTCGCTCTTCCATCCGGAAAGGTCGCGGAAATACGGTGGTCACCCTTCGGGTTGGCCCCAGCAAAAAGCATTACATGAAAGCGCTGGCCCAGGAGTTCGGGACGGTTAAACAGGTTGCCGATCCGTTCATCCGTCCGGCACTGGATTACAACGTCCGGCAGGTTCTGCGCATTCTGACCGTAGAAATCCGCAATGGCATTCAGAACAGGTAGCAACCGCTGCCCACTATTTAAGAGAGAATCATTATGGCTGATGAAAATAACACGCCAAAATCATCCCCTGAGTATGCAATGCTTCCTGCCGGGACGGTGGTGAAGTTTGGCGAAGTAGGGGCCGCAGTGGCGACGCTGAAACCTCTGATTAACTGTAAGGCGTTGGGCGCGACAGGTCAGACGGGAGGATTTGTCGACTGTACCACCCTGATGGACAAGAGTAAGCAGTCTGTGTCAGACCTGCCTGAAGGGCCGGAGAAATCGCTGGGATTCATTGACGACCCGGAAAACGAAGATTTCACCGCATTCCTCAATGCTGCAGAACAGCGTAAGACCGTTCAGTTTTATGTTGAGTTGCCGAACAAACGAACGGCTTCAATGATCCTTGCGCTTTCAGGCTGGCAGATGAACGAAATCACAGCGCCTGCCAGTGAAGTTATCCAGATTACGGTGCAGGGTAAGCAAAACAACATTAAATGGGGAATTGCCGCCCCAGCGCCAGATGCCGGAGCGTAATCCGTTTCCCGCTATACACCGCCTCCGGGCGGTTTTTTTTCGTCTGAAAAACAGGATACACCATGTCTGAATTTAGCCTATCCGAACTGAAAAAAGCCCTGCTCAGCGCAAAACCCTCTCCAATTAAAACCGAAATCTTCGGTACAAAGGTTTACCTTCGCCGATTGACGGCGGCTGAGCTTATTGATCATGAAGATGCGCTCATCGAGGCGCAGACCTCTGGCAATGCCCGCATGGCGTCTGAGCTGAGTGTACAGATTGTTATCGACAGTCTGGTTCAGCCTGACGGCTCCCCGATTAAAGCCAAAGACAAACCCACGGCGAAGGAGCTGCTGGCGGCACACGATAACGTTGCGCTTCTGGATGCCATCGACAAAGTGAAAAAGCACGGCATCGGTAAGCTGGAAACCGCCGAAAAAAACTGAGTGACTCGCCCTGGCTGGAGCTGATTTTCTGGCTGGCCGACCGCTGGGGCGAGCCTGACCCGTCAAAAATTGCGGCGCTTCCGGCTGACACGCTGTTCCACTGGCGTGCTTTCTTCCTCAAACAGGGCATTTTCAAAAAGCCTTCTCCAGAAGGTTCTGACAATAACCCGCTCCCTGTTAAATCCCCCGCGACTGCGAACCTGAGTCTGGATGCGCAGTGTGCGGCAGTCATGAAGGTATTAATGTAATGGGTGACGTTGCCTCTCTTGCCGTTGGGCTGCATCTGAATGCAGCGAACTTTAAATCGCAGCTGATGAGCGCCTACGGCAGCGCTGAGAGTCAGTCACGCCAGTTTAACCGCAATGCCCAGGCTGATGCGAAAAAGACGGAGGATGCCTATAAGCGTGTTTCCGCTTCGGTATCGGGGCTGGCTGGCAGGCTGGCAGGTTTTGCCGGGGCGGGTTTATCACTGGGTACCATTATCAGCACCACGCGGCAGTACAGCCAGTCGTTGTCGGATTTGCAGGCTATCACCGGTGCCACCGGTGCGCAGATGAAACTGTACGATCAGGCGGCGCAGGAAATGGGCCGCACAACGGAATACAGCGCATCACAGGCCGCCGAGGCCATTAAACTGATGGCTTCGGCAAAGCCTGAACTGCTGAGTACCTCTGCGGGGCTGACTGCGGCGACCAAAAGCGCGTTAACGCTGGCCCAGGCGGCAGGGACGACGCTTCCGGATGCCACCCGAACGCTGGCCCTGTCATTAAACCAGTTTGGGGCGGGAGCCAGTGAAGCCGACCGGTATATCAACGTGCTGGCTGCTGGCGCGAAATTTGGCTCGTCGGAGATAGCCGATACTGCTGCCGCGATTAAAAATGGCGGGGTGGCAGTGGCACAGGCTGGCGTGGGTTTTGAAACCCTCAATGCCGCCATACAGGTACTGGCAGAGCGCGAAGTGAAAGGTGGCGAAGCCGGGACCGCGCTGCGCAACGTGATCCTGAATCTGGAGAAGGGAACCGATAAGACCCTGAAGCCTTCTGTTGTCGGGCTGAGCCAGGCGCTGGAGAACCTGGCGGGAAAAAATCTGTCAACAAAACAGGCCGTGAAGCTGTTCGGTGTGGAAAACCTCAGCGCAGCATCCATCCTGGTGCAGAACCGCGAGAAGGTGGAGTCGCTGACTGCCGCCCTGACCGGTACGCAGACCGCGCATGAGCAGGCCGAAATCAGGGTAAATAACCTGAACGGCGATCTTCTCAGCCTGACTTCGGCTTTTGAAGGTCTGATTATTAAGGTAGGACAGAGCGGAAACGGTCCGCTGCGCAGTGGTGTTCAGACCGTTACCGATGCCATTAATGGCCTGACGGATAATTTTAATACGGTCGCCAACGTTGCGCTGTATACGCTGATTCCTGTTCTGGCGACAAAACTGACGGCAGGTATCAGGGGGAACATCGGTGCATGGGTTGAGCAGCAGCAGGCAGTCAGGGCCAGCGCGATGGCGCAGGCCGATATGGCGCGGAAAACGCTGGAAAGTACCGCTGCCACGCTGGCGCAGAATAACGCAGAATTCGGGCGTTATCGGGAAATGGAGAAAAGCGCCAGACAATTTGGCCTTAACGTGAGTTACCAGAGCGAGTTTAACCGCTTAATCCGGCAGGAAACCGAGCAGACACTGCTCTCCACCCAGGCAAAGAGCCAGCTGAATGCTGCCAATAAACAGCTTTCCGTTTCAGCCCGCGCAGTCTCTGCAGCAGTAGGTATGGCCAGAGGGGCGCTGGCACTGGTGGGCGGTCCGGTGGGGGCGGCGATGCTTGCCGGTTCGGCGTTGCTCTATTTCCATAATCAGGCGAAGAATGCCCGCCAGTCAGCGATTGACCTGAAAAATGCTGTTGTTGAAACGAATGAAGAGCTAAAAAAACTGTCGCTTAACCAGCTCAACGTGAAGCAGCTGGACATTGATGAACAGTTTGAGAATCAGGTTATTCAGCGAAATAAACTGATTAAAGAAATTCAGGATGCGGAAAGCCGTATTGATGGCTTGAGTGGCTTCGATCCGTTCGGACAACTTAAAGGCGTACAGAATGATAAAACCCGCTACAAAGGGGATCTGGATGCCGTTGAGCAGGGGTTAAAACTCCTCAAAGAACGGCAAAAAATTGTCAGAGAGGCGATAGAACAGGCTAAATCAGGGAAAACCGATCCCACGCCGAAGCCGGATAAACCAGGGAATGAAACAGGGAGCGATAAACCTGATACCTCCTGGACCGGAGAAGGCGGGGATACAGGGAAGGGGCAAAAGGCGAAGGTTAACCAGTATGAGCAACTGCGGCGTGAAATCGAAGCGGCGCATGCCTCCAGTCTCGGACGAATCAACCTGCAGGAGCAGGAAAGCGCCAGAAAACTCCTTGAAGCCGCCCGCGCTGACGGAGCCAGCGAGGCCGATATTCAGAAGACGCTTCTGCTGAATGCTGAAAACTATCAGAAACAGCGCCTCGAACTGGCAGAACAGTATGCGCCAGCCAGAGCAACTCTTACGAAAGAGCGCGAAGCGAGCCAGGAGCTGAAGTCGCTCCTGGATGCCCGTCTTCTGGATGAAAAGGAATACCAGACGGCCAGAATCACGCTGGCACAAAGTACGGCCCGCGAACTGTTACAGGCACAGGCAGCGGCAATGTCTGCCCCTCTGATTGATATCGCCGGGACGGTTGATCCGATGGCAGAACTGCGCAATCAACTGACCGAGCGTCAGTCACTGCTGCAGGCTTTTTACCAGAACGATGCGATCAATAAAGAGCAGTACGAGCTGCTGAAGCAAAAGGCTGACAAGGATTCTGCGGATGCGCAGTACCAGACAGCGGTTGAGCTGTATAAATCGCAGGGAAACCTGAACAGCCTCGCTGTTGGCATGTTAGAGACCACCCAGGAGCGTTCCACCAACATGCTGACAGGCATGCTGGTAAACACCCAATCACTTCGGGACGGTATGATTGGATTGTTTGCCTCCCTGACTCAGTCGGTGATTAAAAAACTTGTCGATATGGCAACGCAGGCGCTGATTACCAACACCATCCTGAAATCCATTATGGGCATCGGCGGCAGTCTTTTTGGCGGTGCAGCAACCGCGAGTACCGGCACGGCCATCAGCAGTTTTGGCAGTAGTTTTAGTTTTAATGAGAAGGGCGGTGTTTATGACTCACCTTCATTAAGTGCCTACAGTAACGGCATCTATGACAGCCCGACCCTGTTTGCTTTTGCAAAGGGGGCAGGCGTGTTTGGTGAAGCTGGCCCGGAAGCTATTATGCCCCTTGCTAAAACGCCTGACGGTTCGCTGGGCGTCAGGGTGCTGGGTGACCCGGGTTCCTCTGGTGGTGGTATGAATGGGGGGATTGCTTATTCACCTGTGTATCACATTGCCATCCAGAATGACGGACAAAACGGGGAGATAGGGCCGCAGGCATCGCAGATGCTGGTAAAAATGATCGATACGCGCGTCATGAGCATCCTGAGAACTCAGGGACGCGATGGCGGCATGCTGGCGGGAGGATAAGTGAAAACCTTTCATTGGGCACCCAGGGAGGGGATGCCGTCTTCTGTTTCCCCTTCAGTGACAACCATAAAATTTGGGGATGGCTATGAGCAACGTCGCCCGACAGGACTCAACCATCAGTTAATTAACTTCCAGCCTGTTTTCCGGACAACGTCGGACAATTCCCGCACCGCACTTGAAGCATTTCTGGCCGAGCACGGAGGATATAAAGCCTTTCTGTGGCGACCGCCAAAATACAACTGCACGATAAAAGTTGTCTGCCGGGAGTGGTCTGTTACGGACAACGTCACGTATTCCGATTTCAGCTGTAAATTTGAGCAGGTCATTGCTTAAGGATCCTTATGCAAGATATTCCTCAGAATACCCTCAACGAAACCACGAAAACCGAACAGTCGGCCCGCATTGATTTGTGGGAAATCGACCTGACGGCCTTTGGTGGCCAGCGCTACTATTTTTCAAATGAACTGAACGAGAAGGGCGAGCCGGTCACCTGGCAGGGCCGGAAGTATGACGTTTACCCGATACAGGGAACCGGGTTCGACCTGGTAGGGAAAGGAACATCTGCCCGCCCGACGCTGGCAGTGTCGAACCTGTTTGGCATGGTTACGGGACTTGCGGCAGATATGCAGAGCCTCGTCGGGGCCACGGTGGTAAGGCATGTTGTGTATGCCCGTTTTCTCGATGCAGTGAACTTTACAGGCGGCAACCCGGAAGCCGATCCGGAACAGGAAGTGGTCAGCCGCTGGGTGATTGAACAGTTGTCGGAGCTGAAATCCACCACGGCGACCTTTGTGCTGGCCACACCGACCGAAACGGACGGCAGCGTGTTTCCGGCGCGGATCATGCTGGCTGATGTCTGCAATTGGACCTACCGTTCTGAGGAGTGTGGCTATGCCGGTCCGCCTGTGGCGGATGAGTTTGACAAGCCCGCGGCAGACCCGGCAAAAGATGCCTGCAGCAAATGCCGTACCGGCTGCGAGCTGCGTAATAACCTGCCGCGCATCGGCTGTTTCCTCTCCATTAACCGTCTTTCCTGATGGATACACCCATGAAAAAAACACTCCTGGCGCATGCTGCAGCATGCGCGCCGGCTGAATCGTGCGGCTATGTGGTGAACACGTCTGCCGGGGAGCGGTATTTTCCCTGCCGGAATCTTTCCGCTGAACCGACTCTGTATTTCCGCATGGATCCGGCAGATTACCTTCAGGCGCAGGCGGCAGGCGATGTGGTGGCCCTGGTACACAGCCATCCCGATGGCCAGCCGTTTCTCAGCGATGTTGATCGCCGCCTGCAGGTGCAAAGTGGCCTGCCGTGGTGGCTGGTCTGCGATGACCGGATATACAAATTTCGCTGCATGCCATTCCTCACCGGGCGGGCATTTGAGCACGGGGTGACGGACTGTTACACCCTGTTCCGAGATGCGTACCATCTGGCGGGTATTGAGATGCCGGATTTTGCGCGGGGGGAGGACTGGTGGAAGCAGGGAGAGAATCTGTATCTGGATAATCTGGAGGCGACAGGTTTTTATCGGGTGAATGCTGAAGAGGCACAGCCCGGAGACATTCTGATTTGTTGTTTTGGTTCATCAGTTGCCAACCATGCCGTGATTTACTGCGGCGACGGCGAACTGCTGCACCATATTCCTGACCAGCTCAGTAAACGCGAGAGGTATTCTGAAAAATGGCAACGCCGCACACACTCGATATGGCGACACCGGGCATGGCACGACTCTGCCTTCACGGGGATTTACAACGATTTGGCCGCCGCTTCAGCCTCAGTATAAAAACGGGGGCTGAGGCCATTTACGCGCTGGCCATGCAGGTTCCGGGCTTCCGGCAGAAAATGAATGATGGCTGGTATCAGATACGCATTGCAGGCCTAGATGTGAATGAAACCAGCCTGTCAGCCCGTCTGCACGAGCCGCTGCCGGACGGTGCCATTATTCATATTGTCCCACGCATGGCTGGGGCTAAATCCGGTGGTCTGTTCCAGGTGGTGCTGGGAGCAGTGGCAATAGCCGCGTCCTTTTTTACAGCAGGGGCTTCACTGGCAGCCTGGGGAGCAGCGTTATCTGCCGGTGCTATTTCGGCATCCTCGGTTCTGTTTTCTATGGGGGCGGCCATGATGCTGGGTGGTGTGGCGCAGATGCTGACGCCGCAGGCAAAAATCCCCTCGTCCCGGCAGACCGATAACGGCAAACAGAACACCTGGTTTTCGTCGCTGGACAACATGATGGCACAGGGTAATGCCCTGCCGGTGTTATACGGTGAAATGCTGGTCGGATCCCGCACGATCTCCCAGGAAATCAGCACACGGGATGAAGGTGGCGGGGGGCAGGTGGTGATCATCGGTCGCTGACTTACTGCAGCATATTTGTATTTACACAGAACCGCCTCCGGGCGGTTCTGTCGTTTCAGAGGGAACAGATTATGGGTAAGGGTGGTGGCAGCAGTAAAACGCCGCATGAGGCTCCTGACGACCTGAAATCCAGCCAGATGCTGACCGTTGTTGATGCCATCTGCGAGGGGCCGATTGAAGGTCCGGTGGACGGACTGAAAAGTGTCAGAATTAACAAAACGCCGGTCCTCGACAGCGACGGTAATGCGATGGTTCACGGTGTCACCGTAGTTTACCGCGTGGGGGAGGATGAGCAGACCGCGATGGAGGGGTTCGAAGACTCCGGTACTGAAACCCTGCTGGGTGTGGAGGTGAAGAAGTCAGAGCCGGTGACCCGCACCATTACCGCTAAAACGGTGGACCGTCTGCGTTTTACCTTTGGTGTGCAGTCTCTGGTTAGTACCAGTACCAAAGGCGACCGCAACCCGACCAGCGTACAGATGCTGATCCAGTTTCGCCGGGACGGGCTGTGGCGAACGGAACGGGATATCACCATTACAGGTAAAACAACCACGCAGTTTCTGGCATCTGTGGTGATCGATGATTTGCCGCCCCGGCCGTTTGAAGTCCGCATGCAACGTATCACTGATGACAGTACGACAGACCTGCTGCAGAACAAAACGGTGTGGTCGGGCTATACCGAAATCATTGATGTAAAACAACGCTATCCGAATACCGCCGTTATCGGGGTAAAAGTGGACGCGGAGCAGTTTGGCAGCCAACAGGTCACGCGAAACTATCTTCTGCGCGGGCGTATCGTACAGGTGCCGTCGAACTACGATCCGGTAAAACGGACATATACGGGAATATGGGACGGGACGTTTAAACCCGCCTGGACAGATAATCCGGCCTGGTGTGTGTTGGATATGCTGACTCATCCGCGCTATGGCATGGGAAACCGCATTGGTGTTGCTTATGTGGACAAGTGGGCGCTGTATGCCATTGCACAGTACTGCGATCAGCTTGTTCCTGACGGTTTTGGCGGGACAGAGCCGCGCATCACTTGCAATGCGTATCTGACGGACCAGCGTAAGGCGTGGGACGTGCTGGGGGATTTCTGTTCCCTGATGCGCTGCATGCCGGTCTGGAACGGCAGTACCCTGACCTTTGTGCAGGACCGGCCCGCCGATAAAGTCTGGACCTACACACCGAGTAATGTGGTGATGCCCGCTGACGGTGCGCCGTTCATCTACAGTTTTAGTGCCCTGAAAGAGCGCCACAATGCCGCCGAGGTGCGCTACACCGACCCGAACAACGGCTGGGAAACGTCCACCGAACTGGTGGAAAACGACGCTGCCATCCGGCGCTACGGTCGCAATGTTCTGAAGATGGATGCATTTGCCTGTACCAGCCGTGGGCAGGCGCACCGCGCCGGGTTGTGGGCCATCACCACCGAATTGCTGGAAACGCAGACGGTGGATTTTTTCGTGGGGGCCGAAGGACTGCGACATGTTCCCGGCGATATCATTGAGGTCTGCGACAGTGATTATGTCGGCGTGACCGTGGGCGGACGCGTTCTGTCGGTCGACAGCCTGTCCCGTACGCTCACCCTGGACCGCGAGGTGGAAATACCGCCAGGCGGCAATGTGGTGCTGAACCTGGTGGGCAGCGATGGCCAGCCTGTTACCGTCGCGGTCACCGCACATCCGGCCCCGGACCGCGTGACCGTCAGCCAGTTACCCTATGGCGTGGCGGCGTACAGCGTGTGGGGGCTGAAACTGCCGGACCTGCGCCAGCGCCTGTTTCGCTGCGTGGCCATACGGGAGAATGATGACGGCACGTATGCCATCACCGCCGTGCAGCATGTTCCGGAGAAAGAGAGCATCGTGGACAACGGTGCGAAGTTTGACCCGTTGCCCGGCACAGGTATCACGAACACACCACCCGCTGTGCAGCATCTCACCACGGAGATTCTGGCAGAGGACGGGCAGTATCAGGCGCGGGCGCGCTGGGACACGCCGCGCGTGGTGAAAGGCGTTAACTTCTTCCTGCGCCTGACGGTGAAAGCGGAAGATAACAGCGACCGCCTGGCCAGCAGCCTGACCCTGACCGAAACGGAGCACTCCTTCCGCAACCTGACGCCGGGGCGCTACACCCTGACGGTGCGGGCGGTGAACACCCAGGGCCAGCAGGGTGAGCCTGCCAGCACAGATTTCAGTATCGCCGCGCCGGCTGTACCGTCTTATGTTGAGCTGACTCCCGGCTATTTCCAGATAACCGCCACTCCGCGTCAGGCGGTATATGACCCCACGGTGCAGTATGAATTCTGGTTTACGGATACGCAGATACCCGATATCCGCCAGGTGGAAAGCGATGCGCGTTATCTTGGCACGGCGCTGTACTGGATTGCGGCAAACGCGAGTATCAAACCAGGTAAAGACTATTACTTCTATATCCGGGCCGTGAACCAGGTCGGGAAATCGGTGTTCGTGGAGGCTAAAGGCCAGGCCAGCAACGATGCGGCGGGCTATCTGGACTTCTTCAAAGGGGAAATCACCGAAAGCCACCTCGGCAAAGAACTGCTGGAGAAGGTGGAACTGACAGAAGACAACGCCAGCCGGCTGGATCAGTTTTCGGAAGAGTGGCAGGACGCGAACGGCAAGTGGAATGCCATGTGGGGCGTGAAGATAGAACAGACCGAAGACGGGAAGCACTATGTGGCTGGTCTGGGCCTGAGCATGGAGGATACGGAAGAAGGTAAACTGAGCCAGTTCCTGGTGGCGGCTGACCGTATCGCGTTTATCAACCCGGCGAACGGCAATGAAACTCCGATGTTTGTGGCGCAGGGCAACCAGATATTTATGAACGAGGTGTTCCTCAAATATCTGACGGCCCCGAGCATCACCAGTGGCGGGAACCCGCCGACCTTTATGCTGACGCCTGACGGCAGGCTGACTGCCCGTAATGCGGATATCAGCGGTAATATCAGCGCGAATTCCGGCACCCTCAATAATGTGACGATAGCGGAAAACTGCACCATTAACGGGACAATGCGGGCAGAGAATATTGTCGGCGATATCGTTAAAGCCGTGGGGCGGGCTTTCCCCGGAAGCGCTAATTACCCGAATGGGACCCTCACGGTTCAGATACAGGATGACCACCATTTTGACAGGCAGATAATCATTCCCCCCATCACCTTTGCAGGAGGAAAGGCAAAATCAGAGACAAGCAACGAGATATGGACAGACTGTGGGCTTGTGGTGAAGCACAACGGCAGAGAGATATACAACGCAGAACCCGCGATTACAGCGAGATCATTCAGCAGGGTTCTTGATATGCCAGCCGGAGGTGGAAATGTGACGCTGAGCTTCACGGTTTCATCCAGGGGGTATGGCGGCGGGGCCTGGGCTGATATCAGCAACCTGCTGGTCATGGTGGTGAAGAAGAACAGCACGGGGATCAGCATTTACTGATACCTGAATCCAGAAACGAGCGCCTGAATGGGCGCTTTTTTATTGCTGAAAACAAAAGGTAATGACATATGTCAGTACAAATTTCTGGCGTATTAAAAGACGGGGCGGGGAAGCCGGTACAGGGTTGCACTATTCAGCTGAATGCGAAGAAAACCAGCCCGACCGTTGTTGTGGAGGTGATTTCATCCACTGTTACGGACGCGAACGGCCACTACAGCATTGAGACTGAACCGGGTTATTACAGTGTGTCACTGATGCGGGAAGGGTTTCCGCCCTCTGTGGCTGGCGACATTTACGTGGCCCCGACCGATGCGCCGGATACCCTGAATGCGTTTCTCGATGCACCAAAAGATGCAGATCTGCGCCCGGAGGTGATGAAACGCTTTGAAGAAATGGTAAACCGTGTAGTGGATTTGAGCGGTGCAACAGAAAAGGATCGGGAACGCGCCGAACAGGCTGCACAGTCAGCGGAACAAAGTAAGGATTCGGCAGCCCTTTCTGCAACGGCTGCAGCAGAGTCACAGAAGCAGGCAGCACGCTCTGCAGATGCTGCTGATGTGTCTGCCCGCTCTGCTGATGATAATGCCCGACAGACCGCGCAGGACGTTCTGGCCTGTGCAGCGGATGCGGACAGTGCGGCAAAGTCTGCACAGACAGCGACGGAGCAGGCCGGACAGGCAAAAATCGCCGCCGATACGGCACAGAAAGCGCAGGAGGAAGCGGGAGTTTCGGCACAGTCAGCCGCAGGAAGTGCCGGAAGTGCTGCTGCAGCAGCACAAACAGCGGGTGAACATGCCGGTAATGCAGCCGCATCGGAAACCTCTGCGCGTGAAAGCGCCCTCACGGCCACGCAGGCGGCAGAACAGGGTGATAACAGCGCGGCAGCTGCAGTGCTAAGTGAACAGCATGCCAGGGAGTACAGCGAAAAGGCTGCTAAATCAGAGGCTGCGGCATCAGCCAGTGCAGAATCGGCATCTTCCAGTGATGCATCAGCCCTGCAGTCAGCCGAAAAGGCTGAGAAACAGAAAAATGCAGCCGCTGAGAGTGTCACCCGCGCAGAACAGGCCAGAGATGAGGCGCTGACTTCCCGGAACGAGGCAGTGGAGGCCGCTGAAACAGCGGCGACAGACGCTGCGGAGAAAGCCGCAGGCAAGGTTTCGGAGCAACTGAAAGCCGCTGTAGCTGATGATACTCAGCGCGCCGAAGCCGCAATGGCTGGCGCTGAAAGCGCGGCAGTAGCCTCACAGGGATACCGTGATGAAGCGAGGGATATTGCTGAAAGTCTGAAGCCAGGAGACGCCAGCACCACGCAGAAAGGGCTTGTTCAGTTAAGCAGCGATGACGACAGCGACAGTGAAGCCTATGCAGCGACACCGAAAGCCGTTAAAAAAGTCAAAGGCCTGGCAAACCAGAAGGCCCCACTGGACAGTCCGGATCTGACAGGGACTCCAACTGCCCCCACGCCGCCATTAAGTGTCAGTAACAAACAGATTGCGAATACCGAGTACGTTCAGGCTGCGGTTGCTGCATTAGTTGGCTCATCCCCTGAAGCTCTGGATACGCTGGCTGAGTTAGCGCAGGCATTAGGAAATGATCCTAACTTTGCAACCACGATGCTCAATGCGTTAGCGGGTAAACAGCCGCTAAATGAAATACTGACGTCGCTGTCCGGGCTGTCTACCTCCGGAAGTAAATTGCCATTTTTTAGCAGTAAAAATACGTTGATGTTGACGGATCTGACGACGACCGGGCGTGGGTTGATTGCTAAAAACTCAATAAATGAAATTCTCACATACCTTGGTTTGGTAGAAACGATAAATTTAGCAGCTGGCGCGGTGCCTTCAACGCGCAGAGTAAACGAAAAAGCGCTTACAGGTGATATTTACATCACCTCACAGGATATTTTTAACGGGCAAGTCTTGATGATTGGTGCAGACCAAAATCTGGACAATTTCCAGACGCCGGGGCTGTATGTTCAGGATATGAATGTTAATACCAGTGTGGCACTGAATTACCCGGAGAATAATGCAGGTTCTCTGATGGTACTGAGAAGCGCCGGAGTGACACAGATTTACCGCGTGTACAACTCATCCCGCAGTTATACACGTAGCAAGTATTCAACGCAGGCATGGACTCCCTGGGTACCTGATGATTCTTTTCCGGTCGGCGCACCTATTCCCTGGCCGTCTGATACAACTCCGCAAGGGTATGCTTTAATGCAGGGGCAACCTTTCGATAAAGCAGCCTATCCATTGCTTGCGATTGCGTATCCATCGGGTGTTATCCCGGATATGCGAGGCCAGACGATTAAGGGTAAACCGAACGGTCGTGCGGCACTTTCGTATGAACAGGATGGTGTTATATCGCATACCCACGGAGCCAGCGCATCCAGTACGGATTTGGGAACTAAAACCACATCATCGTTTGATTACGGCACTAAGACTTCAAACACTACCGGTGACCATAACCACAACAGAGGTACTATGGAAATTACTGGTACTCTCGGTTACTTCAGAAGTGATAATAGTAGCTTCTATACAGCAAGTGGAGCATTTACACTTGGTGGCTCTGCAGCGGCTAAAAGTTTTACAGGTTCTAATTTTACTTATGGTGTTCCTGTAAACTTTAACGCTTCCAGAACCTGGTCTGGCGTCACAAACACTACGGGTAACCATGCGCACTCTGTTGCAATTGGCGCTCATGCACACTCCATTGCTATTGGTTCACACGGACACTCCGTCACTGTTAACGCTACTGGTAACGCGGAAAACACTGTCAAAAATATTGCGTTTAACTATATTGTGAGGCTTGCCTGATGACTTTTGAAATGACAGGAGAAAACCGAACTATTACTCTCTACCACCTTCGTGCAGATACAAATGAATATATTGGGAAATGTGAAGGGTTTATCCCTGCTAATACCGGATTACCTGCTTACAGTACCAATATTTCTCCGCCGCCAGCGAAGGCCGGTTTTGTCGCTGTATTTAATCTTAAGTCAGAAAAATGGTCACTGGTTGAGGACCATCGAGGGAAAATTGTCTACGACATTCAAACCGGGAAAGCTACCACAATTGACCAGTTAGGTAAGTTACCTGACGATGTTGTTTACGTTGCGCCGGAAGGCCATTTTGTTAAGTGGAACGGAGCACAGTGGGTCCACGATACCGATGCGGAAAATGAACATCTTCTGATGTTGGCGGAACAGGAAAAAATAAATCTTCTGGCGGTTGCAACATCCGCTATAGCTCCCTTACAGGATGCTGTTGATCTCGACATGGCAACGAAGGTTGAAACCGCACTTTTACTGGAGTGGAAGAAATACCGTGTCTTGCTTAACCGGGTAGATACCTCAAATCCTGAATGGCCTACTTCCCCGAATATTCAGGCCAGTTAATATCAGGGGCGGAAGACAAATCGAGGCGGCGTAACTCAGTACGATAGCTTCGCAACGCTGCCAGTTCTGTTTCCTCGCTGGCTGATATATCGCCGTCTTTTGTGCAAGACGACTAAAGTTAACCGCAGAAGAGTGGGCTCAGGCTGGAAGGTTGATAGCTGCAGGTGAGTCAAGAAAACGTGTGGCTATAATTTACGATGTAGGGAGGGCGACGCTATACAAAAAATTTCCTGCGCGGTGTTGAGAAGACACCACCGCCTCGTCGTATGCAAGAACGGGCGACGGCGAACTGGCGAAAGTTCGATAGTGCGGGTATTGAATGATTACCAGATTACTACTGTTCACCCCAAACGGAGGATTTTAGCTATGGGGTTCCCTTCAACTGCCAGTGATTACGTTGAAACGAGGATCTCACTCGATCAGCAGCTTATCAACCAGCAACGACTTACTTCATGCGGGTATCACGTTCACATTTCAGGGAAGGGATACTCCAGGGGCGCTGCTTGTGGTAGAGACATCACTTACTGCCTGCGATGACTCACTGCTGATATGTGCAATCGACGGGGAAGCGATATCGGACTCACCCTCAACCCAACCTGATTAATCTGGAGAGCGGGCGAAAGGAGGCGCTGCCAGTAGATGATGACGGATACGGTTCTGCACCCGCTATATTCTGGGTGATTACTTACATCATCAATGATGCTAGGAATGCAGAGTTTGATGATTGCCCGGCCATGTGAGCACATTATTGCTAAGTGAAGTATGAAGTGGGGTTACGTGGTTGAGGCTAATTATCATTTCTGTCTGGATTGTTAGACAAACCAATCCCTACTTTTACCGCAGCGAACAACATGATGCACAGAGTGGTAATCGCGGCAAATACCAATAAGAGACTAGTAATCATAGAGCTTCTTAATGTCAGATGGATTCAATTGTCAGACAACTGTATAGGGAAAAGGTTCCTGGCAATTATCGTGCTTGCTATTCAAGAGGATATTACAACCCGATAGAACGTAGTTGGCTGGTAATCTGTCGATAGTTTCACCCCAATAATCCCCTGAGTTTCCCCGTACAGAAAACAGGCATAAAAAAACCAGCCGTAAAGTCTGGTTCTTAAAGGAGTTTTGGTCGGCACGAGAGGGTTTGAACCTCCGCCCCCCGAGACCCCATGACGGTGGCTACTGTTTTTAGGATTGCTATGTGCTAAAAGCGGAAATAAATAACAATTGTTCGATAATCACTTTTAGTGATCAGAAGCATGAAATCCCCTGCAGCAATATGCAGGGGCTTATATATGATGCCGGGTGCCTCCCGGTAAGTCTTTGGGTAACCTCCCATGACTCGCTGCTTCAGTCGTGCATGATGAACATTCCAGCATAGAAGTCATCAGGTTAATTAGCCCTGCCGCTCAGAAGGATTCATCATAAAAGGCAAGATAGCATGAAGAGGGTGGGAGAGATATCGGCATTTAATCAGATAACAAAGAATATTTCTCTCATGTCAGTGTAGGTATTAAAATGTTGAATATGAAAAAAAGCCTGCTGTTAGCAGGCCGTAAATATTTTTAACTCATTTTTTGTTCGCTTCTGATAAATATGGTAAGAATGCAATCAAACGTGAAGCAGAGAGCATAAAAAAAAGCTATAAATATTTCCTTGCAGCATCAAGTATCTCCTGTGACGTTAACTCCCTGTCAGAAGCTACGTAAACAATACCATGAACGCCAGTTAAGGAAGGAAAGCCTGCAGACATAATCCGAAGATGCGTTTCTTCACCGTTCGGATATTCCTGCCTGATAGAGGATATACCTTCCAGAACAGTCATGACTTTACAGGATTCAGCATTAAAGAAAACAAGGACTTTTATCATATTCCACTACCCTGTTCTCTCGTGGATGTAAACAGTCAGATGCCATAAGGTAAAAGCAAAGACGTGATGCTTTCGGAGGCAGCCTCGCCTCTTACGCACTTTATTATTTAACAAGCAGTTAGCTTCTGCTTTCAGACTTTTATGCAGCAGTCCTGCACTTCATCACATCGGTCAGCACACTCATAATTGCGAAAAAATATGCTGACCTGATATTAAGAATAAACGACTTTTATCTGATTTAAGTTATGGAACTGTCTACTCAGGAATAATTATTCATCGTTATCGCAGATCCACAAAGATTTATTTATCGCAAAGTATTACGTTTGCAGCAGCAGGGCCTTTGTCACCACTGTGAATGGCGAATTCAACTTTCTGTCCTTCAAATAAGGTCTTAAAGTTGTCGCCGTTAAGCGCAGAAAAATGAACAGAGATGTCTTTACTACCATCAAGAGGAGAGATGAAGCCAAACCCTTTGTCTTCGTTAAACCATTTTACCAAACCTTTAATTCTTATGGTCATACCAACTCCTGCTACACATGATTGTATTGATAGTAAACGTATAGTATTAAACGTATGGACTCAAAAGGGGGGGATATCAGCGATAACACCTGGTAATGAGGACTACACGGAAAATGTTTAACGTTCGTCTGTACATTGAACTGATGGGATTCATTAAGGCACGGTAATTAATAATAAGCAAATTATATTTTAGCCATCCAGAGAATCTGCAAGAGAAATTAAACTGGCAAAGGCCTCAACCTCCCTTCAGGGTGCCTGTGGTTGCGAATATCTACCTCTCCTGAATTTCAGTGCCTCAAAATAAATAGATTAAAACTTAACCATATGTGATACGGTGAAGCTCGTTCATTGAAAGGTTAATGGTTATGTCTATTATCAATTACGCAATGAAACTCTTCACCAGTGCGTCTACCGCCACTGCCGTCTGCCCTGTTTGTGGCTTAAAATCGGCTCAACTTCTGTCAAAAATCCGGCGCAATCAGGCCATGCTTTGCCCTGGATGTAAGGCTCTGTTTATCTCCCGACGCTAGCGCGGCCAAAAAACGCAGACAAAACTCATATTCTATACTTAAGTCAAATCCCGGCAGCTGTTAAATCCCTGATGCCTTACGCCCATCCTCAGAGAACGTTTCTGAACTGATTTTGCAACTGCTCCTGCATGCTAACTCTGCATCAGAGCAATGCTATGAAAATGAACCCCAGGGCGTGGTTTAACCGCTCCCATATTCCGATGAATGCTACCGAAAGCGTAACGTTTTCGGCGAACGATCCTGCCGGTGAAAGCACTCTGCAGTCAGAACTCTTTTCGACCGCCCAGATGGAACGCTATGGTCAGAAGCTCGCCCGGACCCATAAATTATCGCCGGATAAACATCCTTATTATCTTCTAAAAAGACTCGGCGAGAATGAGGCCATCATCACCCAAAGCTGTTATGAGTTTAACGCGGGTAAAAAGACCAGCATCATGCCTGCCGGGGAGTGGTTGCTGGACAATTATTATCTTATTGAGGAACAAATCCGCACGGTCCGCCAGCACTTGCCGAAAAGCTTTGGTAAAGGTCTTCCGTCGCTGATGTTGCCGCTGAATTGCCCACGAATTTATCATATCGCATCTGAGGCAGTTGCTCACGGTGATGGCCGCTGGGATGCCGCGAGCCTGACCAGCTATCTCACTGCCTATCAACAGGTGACACCGCTGACGCTAGGTGAAGTCTGGGCGCTACCGGGAATGCTGCGCCTGGCGCTGATTGAAAATCTTCGTCGTATCAGCATGGAAGTGATAAATGCGCAGCAGGACAGAAACCTTGCCGATACGTGGATAACCAGGATTTTCGAATGTGCAGAGAATGCCCCTGACGATTTAATCATGGTGGTTGCCGATATGGCACGCTCCCGACCTACGTTAACCAGTGCGTTTGTCGCAGAGCTGGTGCGGCGCCTGCAGGGGCATGGCAATGCGTTGTCGTTACCTCTGACCTGGGTTGATCAGTGCCTTCGGGAACAGGGGATCACCACCGACGTTCTCATACATAATTTCAATCAACAGCTTGCCGCCAGCCAGCTATCTGTCAGTAACAGCATCGCGGGTCTGCGATTACTGAGTGAAACGGATTGGGCTGATTTCGCCGAAACGATAAGTGTCGTCGAACAGGCATTACGCAATGATCCTGCCGGTATCTATCCCCGGATGCACTTCAATACCCGGGATCATTACCGGCACGTTGTTGAGGTCCTGGCCAGGGACAGTGGTCTCAGCGAGCCTGAAGTTGCTGACAGGGTGCTGACGCTTTCAGGGAACAGTGCTCCCGATACACTGGAACATCATGTTGGTTATTATCTCGCAGGCGAAGGTCGGCAGGCGCTGGAAATTCATCTGTTAGCAGACACCTCAAGGCTCATGCGCTTGCGGCACAGTTTCAACAGAATAACCCTGCTGTCATGGCTTGGAAGCCTGGCGTTGTTGACAATCGCAACGACCGCAACGATTTTGCACGAAACAGCCATGCAGGGCGCAGACTGGCTGTTGATCGCGGTGATATTCCCTCTGATTATCGCTGTAACTCAGTTAATGAGCGATTTACTCAGTGACGCAACCACCCGTTTTCGCGTTCCTCGCCCCTTGCCGCGGATGGATTTCTCAACCGGCATTCCCCCTGACAGCGCCACTCTGTTAGTCATCCCCTGCATGCTGACCAGCCACGAAAGTTTCAGCCAGCTCCTCACCAGTCTTGAAGTCTGCTGGCTGGGGAATGAAAACGAAAATCTCAGGTTTGCGCTGCTCACTGATTTCGCTGATTCTGCAAATGAACCCTCGCCGGAAAGCCAGATGCTGCTCAGACAGGCGATCGCCGATACGCAGGCGCTGAATCGCCGCTATCCCTCCAGCCGCCCACGTTTTTATCTGCTACACCGCCAGCCTGAATGGAACCCCGCGGAAGGAACGTGGATGGGCTATGAACGCAAGCGGGGAAAACTGGCGTTACTGAATAGTTGGTTGCGCCATCCGGGGACACAATTCGTCAGCGTTGCAGACATGCCTGCTAACCTTTTACCGGGCCACATTAAATACGTCATTACCCTGGACAGTGATACGGTGCTGCCGCGCGATACGGCGCACAAACTGGTCGCGACGATGGCGCATCCGCTGAATACGCCAGAGTATGATCCGGTACGCCAGAGGGTTGTCAAAGGATTTGGCATTTTACAACCCGGCCTTGCGGAGGAGATACCACGCAACGGTCAGGGACGTTACGCCGCCATGCGCAGCAGCACACCAGGCAATAATCCCTATTCGATGATGTCTTCGGATATCTATCAGGATCTTTTTGGGGAAGGATCGTTCGTGGGCAAAGGGATTTACGATGTTGACATTTTTATGCAAGCCACTGCCAACACCTGCCCGGAAAACCTGGTTCTCAGCCATGATCTACTCGAAGGATGCTATGCACGTTCGGGTCTGCTGAGTGAGGTGTTACTCTATGAACAGTACCCGAATAATTATCTGTCGGATGTTGCACGCCGTTCACGCTGGATCCGGGGTGACTGGCAACTGCTTAACTGGCTGAAACCACGTGTCAGAAGAGCCGATGGAACCCGGACCAGGAATCCGCTGACCGCGCTTTCTTACTGGAAATTACTCGATAATCTGCGTCGCAGTCTGGTCGCCCCTTCATTACTGGTATTGCTGTTCTTCACCCTGCTAGGGGTACCTAATCCGGTTTACTGGCTGGGCGTACTGTCGCTGATATGGCTGTTGCCAACCATCCTCTGCATCACCTATGACCTGCTGCATAAACCTCTGCGTCGCCGCCTGAAGCCGCATCTGTTACTGGTAGGGGCGGGCGCGCTGAAGCGTTTGTCAGGTATCGGCCTTAATTTTGCGATACTGCCGCACGAAGCCGGATATTCGCTAAAAGCGATCGCCGTGACGTTATGGAGATTGGGGATCAGCAGGCGTCACCTCAGCCAGTGGTTCAGCCACAGCCTGGACAGCAATCAGGCCGGACCCACTGTCGCGCGTTTTTATCAGGCGATGTGGCTGAATGTTGCATGTGGTGTGATGCTGATAATACTGACCGGACAATTTGCTCCACAACTGCTGGGGATTGCGTTGCCGATCGGTTTGTTATGGTGTGTGGCACCGCTGCTGATGAGCTGGCTGAGTCGCCAGCCTACGCGTAAGGTGTTTTCGCCCAATCCGGAACAAAAACAGCTGTTGCGCCAGACAAGCCGTGAAATCTGGGCGTTTTTTGAAACCTTTGCAACAGAAAAAGAGAACTGGCTTCCGCCTGATAACTACCAGGAAATACCGCAGCCGACGGTGGCCCATCGAACCTCTCCTACCAATATTGGCCTTTCCCTCATGGCTAACCTGACGGCATGGGACTTTGGCTACCTGCCCGGCGGGGAAGTGCTACGGCGCGTGTCGCTCACGCTCGACACAATGGATAAAATGGAGCACTACCGGGGCCATCTCTACAACTGGTATGACACTCGTACGCTGGCCCCCCTCAGCCCACGCTATATCTCAAGCGTCGACAGCGGCAACATGGCAGGGCATTTGTTGACACTGCGTGCAGGGCTGTCCGCCATGCGTCATCAGCCAGTTTTAAACCGCCAACAGATACTGGCAGGACTGAACGATACGCTGGATATTCTGGAAAAACAGTGGGGTCAGAACCCGCCTGACAGCTTGCGGTTGCTGCGAAAACACTGCCTGAGCGCGGTGTCGCTCTCTCCGCAGACATTTTTCAGCGAGCTGAAAAATATGCGCACCCAGTGCAATCACCTGAACACGCTATGCCATCAGGGATCTCCTCTTCAGATGCGTTGGGCAGGACATCTGGAGCATCAACTGGTTCAGGTTTGCCATGAGTGGTCGCTGCTGCTTGGCTGGTTACCCGCATCCTGGAACGAACAGACGCTGCCGACTTTGTGCGAGCTTGCCCGCGCAACATTTACTGGTGCAGGAACCCCCCCGGCGTCAGCGACGGAGCAGGCCCGGATGCGACTCAATATTATCACTGAACTTGAACAACGGTTGGATGAGCATGCCCGGATGGATTTCGCCTTTCTGTACAGCGAAGCAACCAGTCTGCTCAGTGTTGGCTATAACTGTGACACGAATATGTCTGACAAGAGCCACTACGATCTTCTGCCGTCTGAAATCCGCCTGACCAGCTTCCTTGCCATTGCCACTAATCAGCTACCTCTTAAAAGCTGGTACGCGCTGGGGCGACTGTTCACCACCATTGACAATGAAACAGCCCTGATGTCATGGAGCGGGTCAATGTTTGAATACCTGATGCCGAATCTGGTAATGCCCACCTGGCCTGGCAGCCTGCTCGATGAAATGAGTCAGTCGGCGGTTATGCGCCAGATTCATTGGGGGAAAGAACGCGGAGTACCGTGGGGCGTTTCAGAGTCTGGTTATCATGCTTTTGATGTTCAGCATAATTATCAATATCAGGCATTTGGTGTGCCGGGTCTCGGCCTGCGCAGGGGGCTTGCTGATGACATGGTTGTCGCCCCTTACGCCACACTGCTGGCGTTGATGGTTTCCCCACAGAAAGCCTGTGAGAACCTGATAAGGCTGCAAAAAAATGGCGCACTTGGTGAATACGGTTTTTATGAAGCGCTGGACTATACTCCCTCACGCCTCGCAACCGGTCAGCTCTATGCGGTGGTTCAGTCCTGGATGGCGCATCACCAGGGGATGGCGTTTCAGGCGCTGGCTCATGTGCTGCTTGACGCCCCGATGACTGAACGCTTCATGTCCAGTACGGTCTTCCGCTCAGCGAGCCTGCTGTTACAGGAACGCGTGCCGGATGCAGTCGATCTGTACAGTCCGCGCCGTCATTTTGAATCTCATGAGGGCAGGGTCAAACCCGTTCGCTATGAACCCCGTATTTTCTATGGCGTGGACACGCCGGCCCCGGATATTCAACTGCTGTCCAACAACCATTATCATCTGATGTTGACCACGGGCGGCGGCGGCTATAGTCGCTGGAATAATATTGCGCTCACGCGCTGGCGCAGTGATACCACCCGCGATAACTGGGGAGTATTCTGCTATATCCGCGATATACAGACGGGGAATGTGTCGAGCAATACCTGGCAACCGACAGCCCACACCAGCGGGCATGACGAGGAAGTGATATTCACCGATGCGAGTGCTGAATTCAGACGCTCTTTCGATGGGCTCAGCATCAAAACTCAGGTTGTGATCTCCCCAGAGGATGATATTGAGTTGCGACGACTCACACTGATTCATCGTGGTCGCCAGCCTCGCTCTCTGGAACTGACAACCTATGCCGAAGTGGTACTGGCGCCTGAAGCCAGCGATCTGGCACACCCGGCATTTAGCAATTTGTTTATTCAGACGGAACTGGATCCTGAGCGTGACGCTATTCTTTGCCACCGGCGCCCGCGTTCTCCGGGTGAAGAGAGTCCCTGCCTGTTTCACATGATGGTGGTGCATGGCGATAACCGTCATAACGTTTCGTTTGAAACAGACAGGGCAAAATTTCTTGGTCGTGGCAGAAACCCTGCGGATGCCCAGGCAATAAAGGCAGGCGGAGCGCTCAGCAACACGTCGGGGTCAGTGCTGGATCCGATCCTGGCAATACGCCACGCCATCACTCTGCAGCCGGGGCAGCCGGTCACGATTGATATCATTTATGGCATCAGCGAGACCCGCCAGCAGAGCCTGGCATTGCTGGAAAAATACCGCGATTACCCTATCGCTGATCGCGTATTTGAACTGGCCTGGTCTCACAGTCTGGTGGTGTTACGCCAGATGAACGCCAGTGAAGATGATGCCACTTTGTTTAATCGTCTTGCCAGCGCGGTGCTTTACCCTGTCCAGGAGCTGCGCGCCGAAGGCCAGGCGATCAGCCGCAACCGGCGTGGTCAGTCCGGTCTGTGGGGCTGGGCAATTTCAGGTGATCTGCCGATAGTGCTGATCAGTATTACCAGCGAGGAAAGTATTGCTTCAGTGACCACACTGATTCAGGCACACCGTTACTGGAGACAGAAAGGACTGGATGTTGATTTGGTTATCCTGAATAACAGTCCCGGCGGCTACCAGCAGGGCTTACAAAATCAGATTATGGACTTAGTTTATGCCGGGTCTGAAGCCAGTCTGCTGGACAAAACGGGCGGTATTTTTGTTCGTAATGGCGAGCATCTCTCTGCTGAGGATAAGTTGCTTTTGATGAGCGTGGCCTGTCTTTATCTTGATGACCGCACAGGTAGTATCAATGAGCAGCTTAATCAGCGTACTCACACCCTTAAACCTCAGGCCAGAGCACTCATTCCACGGGCTGTACGCGAGCGTAATCAACATACGGACTGGAGTCCCGATATCAGTCAGTTATGCCATTTCAATGGGTACGGTGGATTTTCTCAGGATGGTCGGGAATATCAGATTGTTCTGCGGGAAGATGCGCAGACACCGGCGCCCTGGTCAAACGTACTGGCAAATGCCCGTTTTGGCACTGTGATTTCAGAGGCGGGACAGGCCTACTCCTGGTATGAGAATGCACATGAATATCGGTTGACACCGTGGGAGAACGATCCTGTGAGCGATCGCAGCGGCGAGGCGTTTTATCTGCGCGATGAAGAGAGTGGTGAGTGTTGGTCACCGACGGCTTTACCTGTTCGCGGACATGGTGATTACCTGACCCGCCATGGTTTTGGTTACAGCGTGTTTGCCCATCGAGAGAATGGTATAGACAGCGAGCTGACGGTCCTGGTTGCCGAAGAGGCGCCGGTTAAACTGGCGCTCCTGACGCTCAGTAACTCTTCGGGTCGGACACGCAAACTTTCCGTCACCGGCTATGTGGAGTGGACGCTCGGAGGAACACGAACTCGCTCAGCCCATCACATTGTGACACATGCGGCCAGACCACCTGGCGGCTGCGGAGTGCTGGCGAACAACTTTTATGGCGATAACGGTAGCGGTCGTACTGCCTTTTTTGCCGTCAGCGGTAATGACTGTTCGTTGACCGGGGACCGCCGGGAGTTTATCGGTCGTAATGGTTCTCTGCACGCCCCGTCGGTCATGAAGCTACGCAGGCTTTCAGGTAAAACGGGCGCCGGTCTGGATCCCTGCGGGGCAGTACAATCGGCGGTAACATTAATTGATGGGGATCAGAGGACGTTTATTTTTATCCTAGGCGCAGAGGAGAATCATATTCGAGCTCAGGAGACGCTTGCCCGTTATATGAATGAGGAGACGGTCCGCGAGGAGCTGAACCGGGTTCACAACCACTGGCACAATGTGCTCGATAAAATTGTGGCTAACACTCCCGACACATCGGTAAATTTACTGGTGAATGGCTGGCTATTGTACCAGACGGTAGCCTGTCGCCTGATGGCTCGCAGCGGTTACTACCAGTCCGGCGGCGCATTTGGTTTTCGCGATCAACTGCAGGATACGCTGGCGCTGAGCCATGCTGATCCGAACCGGATGCGAGAACAGATAATCCTGTGTGCATCACGGCAATTTATTGAGGGTGATGTACAGCACTGGTGGCACCCGCCACACGGCAACGGAGTGCGCACTCGCTGTTCCGATGATTATCTGTGGCTTCCGCTTGCCGTTTGCCACTATGTCGAAACGACGGGGGATATGGATGTACTGGAAACACGTATTCCTTATCTGGAGGGACGTCCGCTTCAGCCTGGTGAAGAGTCTGCCTATGATACGCCGGTGATCAGCGGTACCGAAGAGACACTCTGGTTACACTGCGTCAAAGCCATTAAGTATGGACAACAGTTCGGGGAGCATGGTCTGCCGCTGATGGGGGCTGGTGACTGGAATGACGGCATGAACCGGGTGGGGATTGAAGGCAAAGGTGAAAGCGTCTGGCTGGGCTTCTTCCTGTTCGACATTTTGCAGCAGTTTGCGGCGCTGGCTGATCGCAGGTTGGATGAAAGCGTCGCCTCAATGTGCCGTTCACAGGCTATGCGCCTGCAAAGCAATCTCGAAGCCCACGCCTGGGATGGTGAATGGTACCGGCGTGGATATTTTGACGATGGTACTCCCCTGGGGGCGAAGGCTTCACAGGACTGCCGGATTGATGCGATTGCGCAGAGCTGGTCTGTATTGTCCGGGGCCGCAAGCCCGGGACGGTGCGCAATGGCCATGCAGGCGCTGGATAAGCACCTTGTGGATAACGAGGGGGGACTGATAAAACTATTAACACCTCCTTTCGATGGGCACGGTCCAAATCCTGGTTACATACAGGGTTACCTGCCTGGTGTGAGGGAAAACGGAGGGCAGTATACACATGGCGCTATCTGGGCTGTGATGGCATTTGCCCGAATGGGGAATGCCGAACGCGCTTGGCAACTCTGGTCAATGCTCAACCCGATAAATCATACTCTGAATACAGATTCGGCCGGGATTTATAAAGCTGAACCTTATGTCATGAGTGCTGATGTCTACAGTGTCGCTCCCCATACCGGACGTGCAGGATGGAGCTGGTATACTGGTTCTGCAGGCTGGGCCTGGCGTTTACTTACCGAGGAATTACTGGGGATAAAACGTTCCGGTGCTGACTTTACGGTTCATGCCAGGTTGCCGGATGGGTGGACATCTTTTTCTATGAGCTATCAATATGGCGAAAGCCATTATCAAATTAGTGTCTCACGCGGCGATGCAGAATATCGCGTGACACTGGATGGTGTTCTCCTCCCTGATGACAGAATACCGCTGAAGGATGATGGACAAAACCATATGGTTGAGATCATTCAGAACTGACACTGAGTCCGGAGGCGCATTAACGTCTGCCGTTAATGCGCTGATTATCCCTGAGAACATCAATCGCAGTTTGCATGGCGATTTTGTCATCCCGCCTTTTTTGTTTGTCCTGCATGAACTGAAGGTATTCCAGCAAGGTGCGGGTATTAATCGGTCGGCCCTGTTTACCCACAGCCAGCACGGCTTCGCCAAGAATAATTTTCACTGGCGGTAGTTGTGCCGGATACCAGTCAAGGGTGTCTTCTGATTTCATTATAAATCTCTCACGGAAGGGTAGTGTATCATAAATCAGACGTTCAATTTTCAATATTTGATATCCTGATTCAGACACAACTTAACATAACTTATGCCAGTTATTTTTATATTAAAGCGTATAATAATTACTGTATCCCTCAGAGAATTATTTATGTCTTATACAAAAGGGCTCAGGTATTTTAAAGAAAGACCGGTTCATGTTGCCTGCCCGGTATGCGCACACAAAGCTGATCAGAAAGCAGGTAAACTAAGAAAAGATGCAGTTCTTGAGTGCCCTGCCTGCGGACTGTTGTTCAGACCTTCAGAATGCTGGTGTATCGGCGGCTGATCAGCTTCTGCCTTTTAACGTAAGTGATGTCGGGAAATGACAATGTTTATCCTGTTTTGCAGTTGTCGAGGGTATGATAATGAAATCTAAAAAATCTGTTTTTATTGAAGGACATATTCTGTCGAATAGCTGTCACGGGCAGGCCGGTCAACCTTTCTGCATTCACCGGGTCAGGTTTAGTAATGGTAAATATGCGATTATCCGGGTGACATCCGGGATATGTTTCAAACCTGGCGAAATTATTCAACGAAAAGATTGCGAGTGGTTTTATAAACTTACCAAGATTCGCCTTCTTTCTTTTGAGTACCTTGAGGATGATGAATCAAGGAGACAATTTACTGAATATCAATGATAAATCCATGAATTTAATAACAGCCGTTACACGTTTCGGCAGAAACGAATTATGTGTTGAGCTACAGAGTTACATTAATGTGGCCTTTAGAACTAATATGCACAGCTATATTAATACAGATATTAACTCATAGAAAACATGGAATTAATCTGGTTATTCCCTCTGTTGTTGGGCTATCTGGTTAGAGATTTAAGAAATCATTCATCCACATATCAGCCTCTTCAAACATTTCCTGAACACTTCGGCTTATCTGTTCTATTTTATGCTTGCTGGCGTCAACGCATTCAATTTTGGAAGGAAAAACTGTCCGAAACCGGTCCGAATATGTCCGAAATGTTGGCTAACTATATGATTTTTAGTGCCTGAAAACACACCTTTATTTGTGCATTTTTTGTTCTAATGGTTTGTTATTGCATTGAAAATGAAGGATAAAAAATAATTTTGGAAAAAACAGGAATCGTATTCGGTCTCTTTTTATGTGGATTTTATTTCAATAACTTAGGACATAACGTCTGAAAGTTTCCGAAATTTTTCCGCATATCACTTTCGGGATTTCTTCGTTATACCATACTGTTTTTAACATTCACACTTCATTTGCACAGAAAAAAATCAGATCGTGATGCCCGTTTTTCCTGAGATCCGGCTGATGTGCCGGCATTTCAGTTGATGCTTGTTCCTCAGAGGCTTGGACACGCCTCTCTCAATAGCGGTATGATTATCCATCAATTGATGAAGTTCTGGTCCCTGATACATGGACTTAGTTTCTCGATAAAGAGACATAAGAAATGGAAAAATTAAAAGAAAGGCTTGTGATGGAGATTGGTAATGCTGATGATCTCTCTGCATCATTAAAACTATATACCAGTTTCTATCCATTAATTCCTGAGTATAAATTTGTCTTTTCATCGCCTAAAGGGCCATATCCGGGTTTTCAAACTAACAAGAAATTCGAGCATGGGGCGTCTATCCGCTCTTTATTCAATGATGAAAATGTTTTCGTGATGGATCCCCAAACCATAGAGGAAATGTTCAGTGAGAAAGGGCACTCTACATTTAAAATAGACTACTCCATATCCCTTGATAGTCAGGCATTAAGCTATCTCAGACCATATATTAATGGCAAAGTTTCTGGTCTGGATGATGATATTGAAGAAATATTTAAATTTATTTCACATAAGAATACGCAAGTAGACTCAGTATTATATGAACTGGAGAATCTTAAAAATCTGGATGAAAAAGATAATCACCATAAAATATTTGACAAGTTGATGGGATACGAATTTATAAAAGATGTTGATCTCGTTAAGTCTGGAAGCAGTGGAATATTGACCTCAAAGATATCTCAAGGTGAGCTTTTTCTCAATACAGACAGACATTTTAGCTCAATGCTCACCAAAAACAGAAACTCTGAGTTCAGGCGTGCGTTAACAGACAGGCACGATAGCGTATACGCTTATGTTCTTATGATGAGTATCATACAAATAAAATCGCCTGCCAGATCGCTTAAGAATAAACTAATCGATCTCTTAAGTTTTGCTCACACCAAAGCTTGCTTTTTGGCGACAAGAGAATTGATCCTGGCGAGTGAGTTTTTTAAGCGAGGGACTGACTTTAGGTTTTTTAACAAAGTACATAAAAAATCGAAAAATCTGTGGCCGGCATTACGGGGTATGGCCTGGGACTTGACTCACTGTAGGTATTTAGAACAGGCACTCACATTCAATACAGGAAAGGATGAGCGGTATTTTTTTCCTGGAATATTGAGTTGTGACAAAGGCTTTGTTGAGGCGATGGAGCTCACGCCGCTTAAGGCTGTTGCATTTAACACGCAAGGCGGGCCACCGTTACTATTTTATCATGAACATGATGTAATAAAAATTACCGGGAATATCCCTGCGGTTAATGATTTTTATCAGGAGTTGTGTCGTAAACAGAAAAGAGAAGAAAGAGCCTGTGCACGTAATGCACCTGATTATGACCTGCAATTTTTAGTCGCTGAACTGGAAGAAGAACTGGAAGCTGTTGCGATTGTACCTCGTTGACGCGCGGATAGCGTAGGGCCACGACGTCTGGTTCGGACTGCTAAGGTTTAATTAAGAACAGGGCAATATTTGTGTACAGGAGGTCAAATGGGACTGCCTGACAATGCCTATCAGAGAGTGGAAGCGATGCGCTGGCGTCACGTCTGGGTAGTTGGGGACATCCACGGTTGCTTCTCATTATTGATGGCTAAATTGCGCCACTGTCATTTTGATCCGTGGCAGGACCTGCTGGTTTCAGTGGGAGATGTTATCGATCGCGGGCCTGACAGTTTGCGCTGCCTGAAATTACTGCGTAAAAGCTGGATTGTCGCGGTCAGAGGGAATCATGAACAAATGGGGTTGGATGCGCTGGCAACAGGGGAGCAATCGCTGTGGTATATGAATGGCGGTTCGTGGTTTGCACAGGCGGAGCAGCCAGCGGCAAAATTCGCTCTTGAAGAATGTCAGCAATTACCCTGGATTCTGGAGCTGCGTTGCAGCAATGGCATTCATGTCATTGCCCACGCAGATTACCCTGATGATGATTATCAGTGGCAAAAAGATATCGATTTACAGCGGGTGCTGTGGGATCGCTCAAGGCTAATGAATAAAGGCAACGGCATTCGCGGCGCGGATCACTTTTGGTTTGGCCACACGCCATTGCGCCAACGGTTGGATCACGAGAATCTGCACTATATTGATACCGGAGCGGTGTTTGGAGGCGAGTTAACGCTGGTGCAACTGCAGTAATCAAAAATCGCTGTACTCCTGGGCTGGACGCCAGAAGCTGTCGATATAGTCATCCGCGGGTAAACATCCGCCGTTACGAATACGCTGATCGTCCATCGATATCAGGCACTGCTGCTCGGTTTTGTAGACATCAACAACGATATCTTCACAACCGCCGCCCAGGTAGCACACAAAAAGAACCAGCGTGAACATTCCATCCTCAAAGGGTAAAGCCATACCTGTAGTGTAGAAGATGTTGATAGATGAGGGAAATTAACCAGGAAATAACCCGTCTGGCGACGGGTTCTTTTTGAATCAGGCAAGGCGCATGATCCAGGCATCTGACTTACGATCGTAGTGCTCGCGAAATAGAACCGAATGTTCTCCGTTAAGAAGGGCCGGGACGCTGGTGTCGGCATCCCAGGCGTCCAGTTGCATACATAAATCCGGATCGGATTTACACGGAATGGTTAACGTTCGATCCCCTGGCGATTCGCCATGTAATTCGGCGTCGTCGATTTCAAAAGCGCCAATGCGCACACTGGTTTTCATCATCGTGCTCTCCGTTTATTTGCTGGTTGTGGTACGACCAGTTAGGGCGTCCATTTTTCAGCGTAGTCAACGTTAGCAAAAGCGCCAGTAAAAACGTGCGTTATCCTGTAAAGAGTTTGCCATCACGGACAAGTTCGCGTGGATAGCTATTCTTTAATCGCGAACCAATACGCTTTGCCAGGCCGAGCGGCTGATGCTGGAACGTAACCAGTACATCATCGGTAGTCGGCGCGGTTTGTGGGTAGATATCCCGGCCACGGTACCACTCTTCGGCTTCGGCAAGGGTCAGTTCAAACGCATGGCTGTGATTTGGGTTGGCAAGAGCGACTACGGCCTCATGCTGCCAGCGGTATCCTTTATTGTGCGTTTCAGCCAGTTTGACGCCGAGTCGGGAAAAACGAACTTTGCCAATCAGGGGTTCAATCTCGGTTGGAAACAGCCAAATTTCTTTATCACGCTGCCACAGGCGCAGACTATCTCCCCACTGCAATCCACAGGCGTTAGCAGCCTCAGTGATAAGGGCGGATTCACGTCCTTTTAGCGGGGTGAACGGGAAGTTACCGACTTTGTATTTCGGCGCGGGTAACGCAGGAATGGAGGCCGTTTTGCGCAAACGCGCAACGAAGAAACCTTCACAATCGTAGATCTGCGGGAACACATGCAGGAACCCTTCCTGCGTCAGGGCGCGTTCGGCCTCCGGGAATAAATCGCCCAACGGTAAAAACTCGACGGCATCCGGGTAGGACTCAATCAACCATTGCATGATGTTTTCATTTTCGTCACGATTCAGCGTGCAGGTCGAGTAAACCAACGTGCCACCGGGACGCAGGGCATGAAAGGCGCTGTCGAGCAGTTCGCGCTGGGTCTCGGCGATTTGCAGATTACTTTCTGGCGACCAGTTTTTTAGCGCATCGGGGTCTTTACGCACCACGCCTTCACCGGAACACGGGGCGTCCAGCAAAATGGCATCGAAGGCTTCTGGTAACGCTGCGCCAAATACCCGCCCGTCAAAATGGGTGAGCGCGACATTGGCTATCCCGCAACGGCTGATATTGGCGTGTAAGACTTTGACACGACTGGCGGAAAATTCATTCGCCAGAATCGCGCCCTGATTATTCATTTTCGCAGCAATTTGTGTGGTTTTGGAGCCGGGGGCAGCCGCAACATCCATTACGCGTTCCGGGGTATTGCCTTCGGCAAACAGCGCGGCGACCGGCAGCATCGAGCTGGCTTCCTGAATATAAAACAGACCGCTCAAATGTTCCGCGGTGCTGCCAAGAGGCACTGACTCCTCATCATCGCGTTCGATCCAGAAGCCTTCTGCACACCAGGGAATTGGAGTGAGTGACCAGTTGTAAGGCGCAGTCAGAGTGAGGAAGTCGACAACGGAGATTTTCAGCGTATTGACGCGGATACTGCGGCGCAGCGGGCGCTGGCAGGCAGCGAGAAAATCATCGAATGAGAGCGTGGAAGGCATTGCTTCACGCATTTGCGTCAGAAAGGCGTCGGGAAAATAAGCCACTTGGTACCACCAGCAAAAAAACAGGTGCGCAGTGTAGCATAACTGCTCCGGCGTACGTACTCGCGCCGGAGCAGCGGATACATTAACGTGGCAGGGCGGTGCCCCATTCACGCCACTCTTTTGGTTCGCTTTCGAGTAGCAGGAAGTGTTTACCGGCCTGCGCTTTCGGGGCCAGTGGCGTACCCGGCGGCGTAGCGAAGGCGATACCACCGCGGATGAACTGATTGAAGGTACCGGTCTTCACAACGCCGCCAGTCAAACCAAAGTCGAGATTGTATCCGGATGCCAGCCAGAACACGGAGTTGTTGCGCACCAGATGCTGATAGCGCTGGCTAATGCGCATGGCAACCATCACGCGGTCAGAAAGCGAGCCCAGCGTCAGCCCGGTGACGGTACCCACTTCAATGCCTCTGAACAGGACCGGCGTACCGATATTCAGCGAACCTGCTTCCGGCGCTTCCACCACAATGCTTAAACCATCAAGGTAACGAGAGTCGGTGATAGTGGCTTCCTGCAGCTCAAAATCACGGCGCGGGTTACCGCGTCCTGGTTCAACGTTAATATACGGCTGTAAGATCGTATCGAGATGCTCTACGCCTGCCGCCGAAATTTGCGGTGTGATCACGGAGAAACGGGTACCGCTTCGGGCAAAGTTTTGCACGTATTCCGGATACAGAACCGCTTTTGCCTGAACTTCGTTACGGGCGGTGATCAGCTCAAGCGTCTGGATCTGGCCGATATCGATTCCCAGGTAGCGAATTGGCATGCCGGCAGCGAGTTTACCAGCGTCGAACGCGTGCAGGGTAATCTGGCCGCCCACTGCGCGCGCGGCGGTTTCGGAAGCATACAGAATACGCTTGTCGCCTTTGCGTTGGCTGGCGCTGGCGCCGCTCAGGTTATCGAAGCTAATCGCGCCCTTAAGCGCCCGCGAAAGGGGAGATGCCTGTACGGTCAAACCGCTGCCGTTAAGCTGAACCTTTGCCCCGCCTTCGGCCCAGAATACGCTGTTGCTGGTCAACAGATTGCGATATTCCGGTTTGATATGCAGATCGATATCAAATGCATCGGCGCGTGGACGAACGCTGATCACTTCACCGACTTCGAATTTGCGATAGAGCACCACCGAACCAGCCTGCACATCAGGTAACGTTTCGGCGCTCAGGCTGACCGTGGTGGTCGGCAGATCGCTCAGGCTGTTTTCAATCGCTTTTTCCAGGTTGGCATACAGTGGGTAGCTTTTTTTCATTTCACCTTTGGTACCGGGTAAAATGCGAATGCCGCCGCTGAGCCACTCACTGGCGCTGGCGCCAAGGAATTCAACGCCATCAAGTCCTACTTTGACATCCACACGGCTGTTGACCACGAACTTACTGTCACCTTGCACCAGGGCACGATGCTGCGGTTCAACGGCAACGGTAAATGAGACGCCTTTGCTGGAAAGCGTGCGCTCAATCACCTGACCGACCTGTACGCCGTGGAGAATCAGCGGCTGGCCAGCATCAATACCGTAACTCTCCGGCGCGGTCAGCGTAAACGTCATGACGCCCGGATCGTGCAATAAAGACTTCTCAGCGGGGATCACGGCAAACTGGCTACGCGGCTCTCCCTCGCCGGGTACCAGCTCGAAAGTTTTCCCCGTCAGTAGCGAACTGATATTTGCATCGCTTAACGACAATTTAGGGCTGTGTAATTCAATCCGCGTGTTGTCACGCAGCAGCGTTACGACACTGGGATCAACCGTCATTTCGCCGGTGACTTTACCGCCTGGATTTAAATCCAGTTTGGTCAGTTGACCGACTTCTAATCCTTGATACATCAGCGACGTTGAACCAGCCTTGAGTCCGTCGCCGCTGGGTAAATCAAGTTTGACGATCACCCCGCGCTGGCTATGCGCGAGATCCTGATATAAACCAAACGTGTCATCGGCCACCGCGGGTTTTGAGTCTTCAGGCGAATCAAAAGCAATGGCTCCATTGACCAGCGCCGCCAGACTCTCGAGCTTGATCTTCGCTCCGCTGAGGCTGACATCGGCATTTACGCCGGACACGTTCCAGAAACGGCTGCCTTTTTTCACCAGATTAGTAAAGCGACGTTCGATCAGCACGTCGATGGTTACGCCCTGATGATTTGGGTTGATGGTGTAGTCATACACCCGACCCACCGGAATCTTACGGAAATAAACCAGCGAACCGCTATTGAGCGATCCGAGGTCAGGGGCCCGCAGATGCAGCATCAAATCGCCATTATCCAGGCGATATTTAGGTTGCGTATCGAGGGCGACGAAATGATCTTCCGGCTCGCCGGTTCCGGGCATCATGCCGATATAGTTGCCGCCAACCAACGCATCCAGACCAGAAACCCCGGCCAGTGACGCTTTTGGCGTGACCAGCCAGAACTGGGTATCTTTGCGCAGAGCATCTTTCATGGTCGATTTGATGCTGACGCGGACTTCAATTTTGCGCAGATCTTTGCTGAGGTTGATATCCTGCACCGTGCCCACTTCAACGCCCTGATAACGAACGGGAGTACGGCCCGGAACAATGCCGTCCGCAGACATAAAGTCAATGGTTACGGTATTACCGCGATCTTCATAGCTTCCCCAGATAAGCCATCCTGCAATCATCAGCGCGATGAACGGCAGCAGCCAGAACGGAGAAATACGGCGTTTAGTTTTAATCTGCGCTTCAGTCTGCGAAGCGGGCGTTTCCTGACTCATGTGCATCCCAAAGTAAGCGGCTGTCCAGCCATTCCACAGCAAGAATAGTCAATATTACCGCTGCGCCGAAATAAAACGCAGCCGGTCCCATAGTAAAAGCAAGTATCTGATCGCGATTAATCAGCGACATGGTTAAAGCGATAACAAACAGATCCAGCATCGACCAGCGACCAATCCAGGTCACTATACGCAGCAGTTTGATGCGGGTACGCAATCCTTGCTCACATTTAAAATGGATGCTGATGAGCAACGTAAACATCACAATCACTTTGGTGAATGGCACCAGAATACTGGCGATAAAAACGATCGCCGCCACGCCGATGTTGCTGTTCGCCAGTGACATTATGCCTGACAGGATCGTATCTTCCTGTCGGCCGCCGTTGACATAAATTACCGAGATGGGCAGCAGATTAGCAGGCAAAAGCAGGACTACTGAGGCCAGCAGAGCAGCCCAACACTTTTGGATACTTTGATTTCTGCGCCAGCGCAATGGGATATGGCAGCGAGGGCAGCGACCGCGGGCGTCCGGATAACCTGTAAAATGGCAGCCGAGGCAGACGCGGAGCTTTTCATCGGGCCGACGAGCCGGTCTTTGCGGGTAGAAACGGTCCCAAAGCTGCTCAACGTTAAGATGCGACAGCGTCAAAATGCTCAGGATCACCAGCGCAATAAAAGCAAACAGCCCCACACCAGGTTGCAAAAAAGCATAGTCCTGAACTTTGATTGATGCGACGCCAATACCAACCAGATAGATATCAAGCATCACCCATTCTTTGAGTCTTTCCAGCATCAGCAGCACCGGGCGCAGGTTCATGCCAAGAATATTGCCGAACCATAGATAAGCGATTGAGGTAACCAGAATGATTGGTGCCCCGGCAACGCAAAACAGTACGAAAGATGCGGTGAGTGGGTCACCTTGTCGGGTCATTTGCCAGATACCTTGCAGCACATTGGCGTCAATGCGCACACCTAATAAATAGATGTGCAGGAGTGGTTCTCCCCAGGCAAAGGGCATCAGCAGCAGCATGGTGAAAGCCATTGCCGCCAGCCGTGTTAATGACCAGTCGCGTCCGTCACGAATTTTTGCCTGACAGCGTGGGCAAAATGCACTTTGGTGCGAACGCATTTTAGGCAAGCTAAAGATCAGGTCACATTCAGGGCAACGATGGTAATGTGCACGAGGAATTGCATCACCAATGGACCTGATGGCTATTTTTTTAGTCGGCGTGATGCGTGGTGTCGTTAAGGCCATGTATCGCGAATCAAATTGTTGAAGTAATGTTATCTTAACTCATGACGGGAATGATCTTGAGCATTAACGCATTTAATGTTTATTTTAGTAGGCTGCAGTTTTAGGTAAGACAACCAAGTGATTAAATAATGAACAAAATAGAGCTATACACGGATCTGAACCGTGATTTTCAGGCATTAATGGCAGGTGAAACCAGTTTTCTGGCAACGCTGGCGAATACCAGCGCGTTGTTGTACGAGCGTCTTGCAGAAGTAAACTGGGCCGGTTTTTATCTACTCGAAAACGATACGCTGGTGCTTGGACCCTTCCAGGGAAAAATCGCCTGTGTGCGGATCCCGGTAGGGCGCGGGGTGTGTGGTACCGCAGTAGCGCAGAACCAGGTGCAGCGCATTGAGGACGTTCATGCTTTTGACGGGCACATCGCATGCGATGCCGCCAGCAATGCAGAAATCGTTCTGCCAATCACCGTCGAAAATCAGATGATCGGCGTGCTTGATATCGATAGCACGGCGTTTGGCCGCTTCAGTGAAGAGGATGAACAGGGGCTGCGAACGCTGGTGGCAGCGCTTGAAACCGTGCTTGCAACGACGGATTACAAAAAATTCTTTGCGCGCGTCGCAGGATAATCAACGGATAACGTAGCAATTACTGATGACGTCATTATAATGTCGCCTGTTCATGCCTGCGCTTGTTGGCTACGTCCGTTGTAATCAGGAAATTTCATGGAAAATCAACCTAAGTTGAATAGTAGTAAAGAAGTCATTGCGTTTCTGGCCGAACGCTTCCCGCAGTGTTTTAGTGCGGAAGGCGAAGCGCGCCCACTGAAAATTGGCATTTTTCAGGATCTGGTAGAGCGTGTTGAGGGCGAAATGAACCTCAGCAAGACGCAGCTCCGCTCTGCCTTACGTCTCTATACTTCAAGCTGGCGCTATCTGTATGGCGTAAAATTGGGCGCAACGCGTGTCGATCTTGACGGCAACCCTTGTGGTGAGCTGGATGAGCAGCACGTTGAACATGCCCGCAAACAGCTCGAAGAAGCTAAAGCCCGCGTTCAGGCGCAACGTGCAGAGCAACAGGCGAAAAAACGCGAAGCGGCCGCTGCTGCCGGTGAAAAAGAAGACGCACCGCGTCGTGAGCGTAAGCCGCGTCCTGCTCCGCGTCGTAAAGAAGGCGCTGAGCGTAAACCTCGCGCTGAAAAACCAGCAGCAAAAGCACCGCGTGCTCCTCGTGAAGAACAGCATACCCCGGTATCTGATATTTCAGTACTGACGGTAGGGCAATCTCTGAAGGTGAAAGCAGGTAATAATGCGATGGATGCCACCGTATTAGAAATCACCAAAGATGGCGTCCGTGTACAGCTGAATTCGGGTATGTCTTTGATTGTACGCGCAGAACACCTGGTGTTCTGAAACGGAGGCCAGGCCTGGCATGAACACTTTTTTTAGGCTTACTGCGTTAGCTGGTCTGCTTGCATTAGCAGGCCAGGCACTTGCTGTAGAAGATATCACGCGTGCCGATCAAATCCCCGTATTAAAGGAAGAAACCCAGCATGCGACGGTAAGCGAACGTGTGACATCGCGTTTTACGCGTTCACACTATCGCCAGTTCGACCTGGATCAGGCGTTTTCGGCAAAAATTTTTGACCGCTATTTGAATCTGCTCGACTACAGCCACAACGTGCTGCTGGCGAGCGATATCGAACAGTATGCAAAAAAGAAAACGGTCCTCGGCGATGAACTGCGTACCGGTAAACTGGATGTCTTTTACGATCTCTATAATCTGGCGCAAAAACGTCGATTTGAGCGTTATCAGTACGCATTAAGCGTACTGGCTCGTCCAATGGATTTCACCGGTACTGACACCTTTAACCTCGACCGGAGCAAAGCCCCATGGCCGAAAAGCGAAGCAGAGCTTAACGCGCTGTGGGACGGCAAGGTTAAATTTGACGAACTCAGCCTGAAGCTGACCGGTAAAACCGATGCGGAAATTCGTGAAACGCTGACGCGTCGCTACAAGTTTGCGATTCGACGTCTGGCGCAGACCAATAGCGAAGATGTGTTCTCTCTGGCGATGACGGCTTTCGCCCGTGAAATCGACCCGCATACTAACTATCTGTCTCCACGCAATACCGAACAGTTCAATACTGAAATGAGCCTGTCTCTGGAAGGTATTGGCGCGGTTTTGCAAATGGATGATGACTATACCGTCATTAACTCCATGGTAGCGGGTGGCCCGGCAGCCAAGAGCAAAGCGATAAGCGTTGGCGACCGTATTGTCGGCGTGGGCCAGACCGGAAAAGGTATGGTTGACGTGATTGGCTGGCGTCTTGATGACGTCGTGGCGCTGATCAAAGGACCTAAGGGCAGCAAAGTTCGCCTTGAAATCCTGCCCGCTGGTAAAGGTACCAAGACGCGCACCGTAACGTTAACGCGTGAACGTATTCGCCTCGAAGACCGCGCCGTGAAAATGTCCGTGAAAACCGTTGGCAAAGAAAAAGTTGGCGTACTGGATATCCCTGGCTTCTATGTTGGCCTGACGGATGATGTCAAAGTTCAGTTGCAGAAGCTGGAAAAACAGAACGTCAGCAGCATCATTATCGATCTGCGCACCAACGGCGGTGGCGCGCTAACCGAAGCCGTTTCACTTTCCGGTCTGTTCATTCCTTCTGGCCCGGTGGTTCAGGTTCGTGACAATAACGGTAAAGTGCGTGAAGACAGCGATACCGACGGCGTTGTGTACTACAAAGGCCCGCTGGTGGTGTTAGTCGATCGCTTCAGTGCTTCGGCATCAGAGATTTTTGCCGCGGCAATGCAGGATTATGGTCGTGCGCTAATCGTTGGTGAACCAACCTTCGGGAAAGGCACCGTACAGCAGTATCGCTCCCTGAACCGTATTTACGATCAGATGCTGCGTCCGGAATGGCCGGCGCTCGGTTCTGTTCAGTATACGATCCAGAAATTCTACCGTGTAAACGGTGGCAGTACGCAGCGTAAAGGCGTTACGCCGGACATCATCATGCCGACAGGCAATGAAGAAACTGAAACCGGTGAGAAGTTTGAAGACAACGCGCTGCCGTGGGATAGCATTGATGCCGCGACCTACACCAAATCAGATAACCTGACGCCGTTTGGGCCTGAATTGCTGAAAGAGCACAATGCGCGTATTGCCAACGATCCTGAGTTCCAGTACATCATGAAGGACATTGCGCGTTTCAATGCGCTGAAGGATAAACGCAACATCGCATCTCTCAATTACGCTCAGCGTGAGAAAGAGAATAACGAAGATGACGCAATGCGTCTGGCGCGTATCAACGATCGGTTTAAGCGCGAAGGCAAACCGCTGCTGAAGAAACTGGACGATCTGCCGAAGGATTACCAGGAACCCGATCCGTACCTGGATGAAACGGTAAAAATTGCGCTCGACCTGGCGCATCTTGAAAAAGAAAAGCCAGCGGAACAGCCCGCAACCGGTAAATAACCTTAAACAGGCACAAGAAATTGTGCCTGTTTTTTTAACAAACGCATGAAGACGTCAGTCTGATACGATAAAATGTAAAGTTGTGTCTTTCTGGTGACTTAGCACCTATGGATGCTTGAAAATAGCCATAAGACCCATACGATATGGGTAATCGCATAGTGCGTTTTGTTAAATTGAGGTTAAAAGAAAATTATGATGCGAATCGCGCTCTTCCTGCTGACGAACCTGGCTGTGATGGTCGTTTTCGGGCTGGTATTGAGCCTGACAGGGATTCAGTCAAGCAGCGTTCAAGGCTTGTTGATCATGGCACTGCTGTTTGGTTTTGGTGGTTCCTTCATTTCGCTGCTGATGTCCAAGTGGATGGCGTTAAAGTCCGTTGGTGGGGAAGTAATCGAACAGCCCCGCAATGAAAGGGAACGCTGGCTGATGAATACGGTAGCGAATCAGGCTCGTCAGGCCGGGATCGCCATGCCACAGGTCGCAATCTACCATGCGCCAGATATTAACGCGTTTGCTACCGGTGCGCGCCGGGATGCTTCGCTGGTGGCTGTGAGTACAGGCCTGTTGCAAAACATGAGCCCGGATGAAGCCGAAGCCGTCATCGCGCACGAGATCAGCCACATTGCCAATGGCGATATGGTTACCATGACGCTCATTCAAGGGGTGGTGAACACCTTCGTTATCTTTATCTCACGTATTCTGGCGCAAATTGCCGCTGGTTTTATGGGTGGAAACCGCGATGAAGGTGAGAGCAGTAACGGCAACCCGTTGATTTACTTTGCAGTGGCGACGGTGCTGGAGCTGGTATTTGGTATTCTGGCGAGCATTATTACCATGTGGTTCTCACGTCACCGTGAATTCCATGCGGATGCCGGTTCAGCAAAACTGGTGGGGCGTGAGAAAATGATCGCCGCGCTGCAGCGTCTGAAAACCAGCTATGAGCCGCAGGAAGCGACCAGCATGATGGCGTTCTGCATCAACGGTAAATCCAAATCGCTGAGTGAGCTGTTTATGACTCACCCTCCGTTGGATAAACGTATTGAAGCGCTGCGCAGCGGTGAATACCTGAAATAACTGGCAGCAGGCTAAAAGTAAAGAGCGCGTCGACAGACGCGCTTTTTTTTATCTATATTATTTGCCGGGGAGTTCAAAACAGATTTACCCGTCTCCCTGGTTACCAGAAGATTCATTTACTTCAGTTCGTGTGCAGTACCATCAGATAGCAAATGGATTCGGCGTAATGAAGATGTGATAGCGGCAATTAGAAAAATGAACTGGGTGAATACGCATCTCGTTTAACTACCATTGAAATACATGGATACATAATAGTTTTAACTGGCAGAACTCACTGACGCAGGTTAGTTGAGGCGAATTCATTTTCCTTAGGGTAAGAGTCAAAAACTATTATGAAACAAGAGCTTGTATTGACAGATGAAGACTTGCTGGCAAGAGGTAACGACCGATACGTCTTTCAGCATCCTCAGGATAGCAAGCTGCTGATCAAAATCGTTATTTCAGATATAGCTAACTATAAAAGCAAATTACGTGAAGTCTTCCGCGATCTCAAAGAGTGCAAGCCTAACCATCAAACTGACTCGCTTTATATGCAAAAGATCGAAGGTCTTGTTGAAACAAACAAAGGAGTAGGGCAGATCACTGTGAAGGAGTGCGATGAACATGGCAATATTGCGCAAACTCTTTATCAGCTCGCCGTGAAAAAAGAACTCGATGACAGTAAATTACAGAAGCTGAATGCTTTTTTAGCATGGTTTGTCAGCACCAGAGTCATTATTAACTCTCTGCATTGTAAAAACATTGTTTACGCCTGGGACAGCGAGCGTCAGGAGTATCGCTTCAAAGTCATTGACGGGTTTGGTGACAAAACGTTTTTTCAACTCAGTAAGCTTTCACAGTCAGTTCGCGATAAGAATAAAATCAAATGTCTCAAGCGGATGCTTAACGATTTGAATGGCCTTCAACAAGCTTAACCACACTGGTTAGAAATAGTCTAATCATAATTTTTTGTTGCTGGATATCCAATACAACGAGCTGATTAATAGAGGTTTTTACTCAGACGTTCGTTGTATATCAACTTCTTGAAACATATTCTGAATTGCCCGGCTTATGTGCTCATGTTTGCAGCTTAAGTATAGATTGCCGGCAGTTTCATTCTCGGCTTAACCCGATATCAGTATCCTCGTAGACCCAGTGAACTTTCTTATCAACCCTCCCGTTATCTATTTTTCATTCCTGTCTTCGATATAGCAAATATCTCTTCCTTTGAAGCAATATTTACTATTTTCCCAATAGTTCGGTCAGGATCTGATCTTAACAACACAGTATGATCTACTGAAACGATGGTGGATTTTTTGTATTTTATATTTTACAGACTGTGCTGCCAGATATCTTTATGGCCAAAACATCTATAAATTAATTTTTTATTAGTATAAATAACTGACATTGTGCATGCCGATTATAATGAAGGTGTCATTTTAAAAGTAAATACATTACAAGATTTCTCATCTACAGTATCGATTCCTGAACGGAAATTCAGGAATTAGAAAACGACAGGAGTTATTGGTTTGCTGCAAGAAAAATATATTGTTTTTACTCAGGATACTTACCTTCGTTGTTCTATAGACGCTTTGATGCAAGCGAGTTTTACAGAGAAAATATTGTGTTTCTGCGATGTAGATTCATTTCCTACACTGGATGCGCTTTATCGTGCAATTGAATCAGTCTGTGCAGATACTAGAATAATCACTATCTCACGGGGATTATGGCTCTCCCGGTTACTTGGAACACTAGTTGATTTGGAAATGACAGATGATTTCTACAAGTGGCGTTTATGTATCTTCAGGGGACAAAAAAATCACTCCCGTAAGGTAATCGATAAAATACTAAGCATCAGACAACTTAAGACATTAACCCGACGAGAGATATATGTTATTCATTTATTACTGGCTGCAAATAGCGTCAGCGAAGCTGCTAAATTAGCAAGGATTGACGTTAAGTTTTTCCAGGCGATAACAATCGCTATTGCGCGAAAATATAATTTACGTAATTCTAACGAACTGCACTTTTTTGTTCGTAAATTTATGCTGTGGAGTTAGCGTGGTAACAGCTATGTGGAATTTATCTATACAAATCATTAACACTGCGTTGTCTTTGCATTAAACTGAATTGGTGTTAATGACTGTTTCTGTCATATAAGTAAGATAAAGTATCTATAATACATCAAATTATCGATATAAATGGATGTTTTTGTGAGCCGGGAATAGTATCCGCCCCGTACAGGTTGCTCAATGTTTCTGCGGAAAAGACCAGAAAAGAGAGGCTATCTGTTGAGTGTCGTTATATTCATTGCTGTACCGCCATGATAATTAGCCAAAACATAAAGGCTTCGTGGTCTTATTCGGAAGGTGATTATGAACAAGATTTATCGTGTTATATGGAATTCGGCTCAAAATTTATGGGTTGTGGTTTCGGAGTTTGGTAAAGGTAAAACGAAAAGTAAAAGCACTACCCAGTTCTCCCCGAAATCCACCAGTTTGCTGTTTAATCTTAAAGCTGTTAGCACGGTTGTTACATTAATACTATCAGGGAACGTTAATGCGCTAGAAATCAATGGATATACTGAATTCAATTCATCAGAAAGTATAAATGATGGTTTGCAATGGAACACAACCTCTACTGTGCAGGTAAATAACGGTGCGGATGTTATTATTACAGGTGGCAATCCAACAATAAATATGGCGCCACCTGCCAATGAAAATACATCTATATGGATCAATGGCGGCAGTTTAACAGCGGAAAATAGCGGTGCACTATTAATGGGAAATAATAGTATGCTGCAAATTGGTGGTTCCCAATTAGGAGGGTTGACATCGGAGCAATCCGGGGGGACTGCCGGTGTTATCTCTGCAGGTGATATTAAAACGAATACTGGCGCGACAGATGCGACTATCTGGATGTTTGGTTCAGCGAATGCAATGGCTAGGTTAACTGCAGAAAGCATTAGTCTTACTGCAGATCATAATAGCATATGGCTGGCAAATCCCAGTTCTTCAGAGCAGGGTGCCGAAATTAATGTTACGGGTGACATGACCGTAAAAAACACCAGTGGCGGCACGTTCATGATGGTGGGCAATTCCCAGCTTAACGTGGGCGGCGATCTGTCTCTTGATACTACGAACGGTAGTTTTTTAGCGACTAACAATTCAACTTCGAATGGTATCAACGTTGGTGGCGATCTTACTTTCAGTAATAACGTTGAAATCAATAACATTGATGCTGTTAGTACTGCTGCAGGCATTTATTCAACGGTGGTAAATGTTGGTGGAGATATAAATGTTGTTGGTAAAAACGTAGGGGGTACGGGTCTTCAGATATTGAATGCAACAGGAACGGGCATAACGACGAATGGTGATTTCAATATATCGTCAGCAGTCGCTGACAACGTGACAAAAGTGATCCTGGGGCACGCTTCAAAAGTGACTGCTGAGAATGATATCACATTAAACAGTGTATCCGGCGGCGCTACCCAGCTTTATATTGGTGATGCTAAGTATGGTGCCCCTACCTCTATTGCTGCCAAGAGCATAGCAATGAGTGGCGATGGGCAGAATACGGTTATTTTCAATAACATCAGTCAGACTCAACCTGGTACTGAAGGCTATTTATTCAATATCGCGATTAATGGCGATGGCGCGGTGGAGCAACAATCAGGACATACTACTCTGGCTGCTGTGTCAAATTACACTGGTGGGACGGTAATTAGCGGTGGTTTACTTTCCATTGCGGATAGTAAAGCACTGGGAAGTGGTGTGGTATCTGTTAATACGGCTCCAAACACTAATACTGGACTGGATATTGCTTATGCTGATGGCAGTGCATTCAATAACATATTATCAGGTAGCGGTAATTCAACCGTATCTGGTAATGCCCAGATAACCGGTACTAACCAAAACTATGCGGGTAACTGGAACGTAACGGGCACTGCTTCAACGGATACCGCGGTGTCCTCTACGCAGAATAATTTCGGTACCGGTGATGTAAATATCAGCAGTGGCGGACGCTTGCTCGCGACAACAAACAATGGGTTCAGCTTTGATAATAAGTTAACCGGAGCCGGATATCTTGTTGCTGATAATAATGGTAATGCGTTTAACTTTAGCAATACCACGGGTTCTGAATTCGCAGGGAATGTGATTCTCAATAATAATCTGTTCGCATTAGAAGCAGACAATACGTCTGCGTTAACGAATGCCACGCTTACCGTGGGTACTGGCAACGCTACATCGGTTGGAACTGGAACACAAAACATTGGTGGTCTGGCCTTTAATGGCGGGACATTAATTTTTGGTGCTGTTTCTCCTGGCGATACGCTTAGCGATCGTTTCATTCAGACGGAAAACGATCTGAATTTAACCGGTAGCGGGCAAATTCAAATTAGTACTGGTGGCGATTTTGAGAACACGCCGCAGCATCCTGACACAACTTTACCTTTGCTCCAGCAGGATGAAGGTGACGTCCTGGTTAAATTGGCTGATAGCTACGGCACGGTTACAGGTAGTGCTGGGAATCTTAGCCTGGTCGATCAGAATGGTAATGTGGTTTCTAATGCCCAGACATCTCACATTACTCAGAATGGTGAGACCGTGGCAAATGGTGTTTACGATTATCGTCTGACAAGTGGTGAAAATGGCGATGGACTTTACATCAATTATGGTCTGACCCAACTCGAATTACTTGCGCAAGGGAATAATGCCCTAACCCTCAATGCCGAAGGGAATACCGGTAATGCCGCAGATCTCAGCGCCCGCGTGACAGGCACTGGCGATCTGGCGTTTGACAGCGCCAGAGGCCAGACGGTATCGCTGTCGAATATGGATAACGATTACACTGGTATCACCGATGTACGCAGCGGCAACCTGCTGATGAAAAACGATAATGTTCTGGGACAGACCAGCGAACTGCGTCTGGCCGCTGATACCGGTTTTGACATGAACGGTTATAGCCAGACTGTCGGTAAGCTGACGGCGGCGGCTGACTCACTGCTGGACATCAATGGCGGTAGCCTGACCCTGGCGCAGGGCGGCACAGCCGATGGAATATTGACCGGAAGTGGCGCGTTAAACATCAATGGCGACACGCTGACCATCACCGGTGAAAACAGCACGCTGACGGCAAAAACGACCATTGCAGAAGGCGCGCGCGTGCTGATGAACACGACGCTGGGTCTCGGCACCGGCGATATTGTGGCGGCGGGGACGCTGACGATGAGCAAGGCCGTAGGCGCGCTTTACAACAGCATCAGCGATGCCGGACGGGTTGAACTCAGCGAAAGCGATGTCGCGCTGGTGGGCAACAACAGCGCCTTTACGGGGCAATTTGCTGTGGATGCGGATTCCCGGCTCACCGCGTTCACAGCAGAAAATCTGGGCAGCGCAGAGGTGAGCAACAGTGGTTCACTGGTGCTGAACAGTAATACCGACTGGCAGCTTGATAACGATGTTTATGGTAGCGGCGATGTGACCAAGCTGGGAGCCGGCTCCATTACCGTCGGCAATAACGCCGCCTGGACGGGCAAAACGGAGATTGAGCAGGGCGGCCTGGTACTGGGGGACGGCACATCTCCGGTCACGCTGGCCAGTAGCGAAGTCAACATTGCGGCTGCGGGGATGCTCTCGGGCACGGGGGGCGTTGCAGGTCATGTGAATAACGCCGGTGTGCTGCTGGTGGGAACCGGGACCGGCGACAACCTCCTGTTCACGGTGGGGGGCGACCTGGTTAACAGCGGTACCCTCGCAACCGGTGTGAATGGTCAGCAGGCCGGTAACCAGCTGGTGGTCAATGGCAATTACACGGGTAATGATGGCCATCTTTCCCTGAACACCGCGCTGGGGGATGACAATTCCGTTACGGATAAGCTGGTGGTGAAAGGCGATACCAGTGGCACCACCTCCGTCAGCGTCACCAACGCCGGTGGGAAAGGGGCCGCCACGATTGATGGGATCGAAGTTATTCATGTTGATGGCGCATCGGACGGTGAGTTCACCCAGGCTGGCCGTATTGTGGCAGGGGCATATGACTACAGCCTTGGGCGCGGTCAGGATGAAAACAGTGGCAACTGGTATCTGACCAGCGGCAAAACCAATCCGGATCCCGAACCAAATCCGGATCCGGATCCCGATAAAGATCTGCGTCCGGAAGGCGGCAGCTACACGGCTAACCTGGCGGCAGCCAACAACATGTTCGTCACCCGTTTGTACGATCGCCTGGGCGAAACGCAGTATATCGATGCCCTGACCGGCGAGCAGAAAGTCACCAGTATGTGGATGCGCCACGTTGGCGGGCACAACAACTGGCGTGACGGCAGCGGCCAGCTGAAAACCCAGAGCAACCGTTATGTATTGCAGCTGGGAGGCGACATTGCGCAATGGAGCCAGAACGGACTTGACCGCTGGCACCTGGGCGTGATGGCGGGTTACGGGAACGACCACAGTAACACCCGGTCATCACGCACGGGTTATCGTTCCCGGGGTTCAGTCAATGGCTACAGTACCGGCGTGTATGCCACATGGTATGCCAATGATGCGTCGCATAACGGCGCCTGGCTGGACAGCTGGGCTCAGTACAGCTGGTTTGATAACAATGTTAAAGGCGATGATCTGCAGGGCGAGTCATATAAATCGAAAGGGGTGACCGCCTCGCTGGAAATGGGATATGCCCAGAAAATGGGCGAATTTGCCGGCAGTCATGGCACGCTGAATGAATGGTACATCCAGCCTCAGGCGCAGGCGGTCTGGATGGGCGTGAAGGCGGACGATCATCAGGAAAGCAACGGCACCCGTATCACCAGCAACGGTAACGGCAATGTACAGACCCGGCTGGGCCTGAAAACCTGGATTAAGAGCCATCATCAGATGGATAACGGTAAAGAGCGTGAATTCCAGCCGTTTGCCGAACTGAACTGGCTGCACAATTCACGAGATTTCAGTACGACCATGGACGGCGTGAATGTTCGTCAGGACGGGGCGAAAAATATCGCCGAAGTAAAAGTGGGTGTGGAAGGACAGGTGAGTCCGCGTCTTAATCTGTGGGGCAACATCGGGGTCCAGGCTGGCGACAAAGGCTATAACGACAGCGCTGCGATGGTCGGTGTGAAATGGAACTTCTAAGCTGATTCTGCCGGGCAAGTTCAGCCAGACTGGCGTATGTCAGTCTGGTTATTT